>JADZEX010000001.1 GCA_020850355.1 Fimbriimonadaceae bacterium
AGGGCGGGCGGCACACGCCGTTCTTTACGGGGTACCGGCCGCAGTTCTACTTCCGGACGACGGACATCACGGGGACGGTGCATCTGCCGGACGGGGTGGAGATGGTGATGCCGGGTGACAACATCACGGTCACCGGCGAGCTGCTCTACCCGATCGCCATGGAAGAGGGCCTGCGCTTCGCGATCCGCGAAGGCGGGCACACCGTGGCGTCCGGCGTGGTCACCAAGATCCTCGGGTAGGCGGAGCGAGGGAGGCAGCCATGGCCCAGCAGAAGATCCGCATCCGGTTGAAGTCGTTCGATCACAAGGCGCTCGACCGGTGGGCTCAGAAGATCTCGCAGACGGTGGTGCGCACCGGGGCGACGATCCGGGGACCCATCCCGCTGCCGACCGAAGTGCGGCGGTTCTGCGTGCCGAAGTCGCCGTTCATTGACAAAGAGTCGATGGAGCACTTCGAGGTGCGCACCCACAAGCGGCTGATCGACATCGTGGACCCGACCCCCCGGACGGTCGACGCGCTGATGCGCGTTGACATCCCGGGCGGGGTGGACATCGAGATCAAGGTCTGAGAGAGGCGCCATGAAGGGCCTGATTGGGCGAAAAGTCGGCATGACGCAGGTTTTCACTGCGGGCGGTGAGCGGATCCCCGTGACCGTCCTGGAGCTGGGGCCGTGCGTCGTGACGCAGACCAAGACCGTTGCCAGCGATGGCTACGAGGCGCTGCAGTTGGCCTTCGATCCGGTTCTGGACGAAGCCACCAGCCGTGACCTCAGCCCCGAGCAGCGGGAGAAGCGGCTCGCCAAGCGCGTCCGCAAGCCGCAGCGGGGGCACTTCGCGAAGGCCGAGACGACGCCGCACCGGGTGCTCCGCGAGCTGCGCGTGGCAACCGCCGCGGGCGTCGCCGTGGGCAGCGTGCTGACCGCCGAGGTGTTCGCCGTCGGTGAGGTGGTGGACGTCACGGCGACCAGCAAGGGCAAGGGCTTTCAGGGCGCCATGAAGCGGCATCACTTCAGCGGCCAGGGGGCCAGCCACGGGGCCAAGATCCACCGCAAGCCGGCCAGCGCCGGCGCCACCGACGCGGCGCGGGTCTTCAAGGGCAAGCGCGGTCCGGGGCAGATGGGCAACGCCCGCGTGACGGTCCGCAACCTGGTGGTCGAAATGGTCGACGCCGCGGCCAACCTGTTGGTGCTGCGCGGCGCCGTCCCAGGCCCCACCGGCGCTCTGGTGATGGTCACCGGGGAGGAGTGAGCGATGCCCAGCGTGACGATTCGCAACCGCGCCGGTGAGGCGGTCGGGCAGCGCGAACTCCCGGCCACCGTGTTCGGCGCCAACATCCGCACCGACCTGGTGCACGCCGCGGTGGTCGCCCAGTTGGCGGCCCGCCGGCTGGGCACGGCGCAGGCCAAGTCGCGCGGTCAGGTGGCTGGCGGTGGGCGCAAGCCGTACCGCCAGAAGGGCACCGGCCGGGCGCGCCAGGGCTCGACCCGCTCGCCGCAATGGCGCGGCGGGGGCGTCGCCTTTCCTCCGTTGCCGCGGGACTACAGCCAGCGGCTGCCCCGCAAGGTCCGGCGCGCCGCGCTGTTCGCGGCCTGGAGCGACCAGGTCGCCAGCGAGCAGTTGCTGGTGATCGACGACTTCGGGCTGGACGAACTCAAGACGAAGTCCGCCGCGGCGGCCTTGCGAGCGCTGCTGCAGCCGGTCGCCGACCAGGTCGCGGCGGCCGTCGAGCCGCCGGCCGCCGCCGGTGAGGACGAGCCGCCGGCGCGCCGCAAGCGGGTCCGGCACCGCGCCCTGGTGCTGCTGGCGCCGACCGAGGCCGCCCTGCAGCGGGCCTTCGGTAACATCGCCGAGCTGGAGTTCGGGTACGCCGAGAAGGTCACCGTGCTGTTCACGGTGCAGCTCGGCACGGCGCCCTACGCCAGTGTCTACGACCTCGTGCTGGCCGATGCGGTGGTCCTCACGCAGGCTGCCCTGGAGCGGGTCGAGGCCGAGTTCGCCGCGGCCGAGGAGAGCGTCGATGCCTAAGGATCCGCGCGACATTCTGGTGCGGCCGGTGGTCAGCGAGAAGAGCTACGAGCTGGTCGAAAGCGCTCGCAAGTACACCTTCGTGGTCGCCGGCACGGCCAACAAGATCGAGGTTCGGGAGGCCGTCGAGCGGCAGTTCAACGTCCGCGTGACGGCTGTCAACACGCTCTGGGTGCGCGGCAAGTCGCGCCGCCTGGGGCGGCTGCCGGCCGGCACCACGAAGCGCTGGAAGAAGGCCATCGTGACGCTCGCCGTGGGCGACAGCATCGCCATCTTCGAGACCGGGTAGGGATTCAGACATGGCCATCAAAGAGTTTCGACCCACCTCGCCCGGCCGGCGCTCGATGAGCGTCGTGGTCCGCGACGACCTGACGCGGGATCATCCCGAGAAGTCGCTGGTCGTCGGCCGCAAGCGGCGCGCGGGGCGCAATCATCAGGGCAAGTTGACCGTCCGGCACCGCGGCGGCGGCTCCAAGCGGAAGTACCGGCTGGTCGACTTCCGGCGCCTGCGGGACGGCATTCCGGCGAAGGTGGCGCAGATCGAGTACGACCCCAACCGGTCGGCGCACATCGCGCTGCTGCACTACGTCGACGGCTACAAGAGCTACATCGTGGCACCGGCCGGGTTGAAGGTTGGGGCGCAGGTGGTCAGTGGCCCGGAGGCGCCGGTGGCGCCGGGCAACTGCCTCCCGCTGGCCCGCCTGCCGCTTGGCACGGTGGTCCACAACGTCGAGATGACGCCGGGCCGGGGGGGCCAGATGGCCCGTTCGGCGGGCAGCTTCGCGCAGCTCATGAACCGCGAGGGTGGGTTCGCCTACCTGCGGCTGCCCTCGGGCGAGCAGCGCATGGTGCCGGTGGCCTGCCGCGCGACCGTCGGGCGCGTCAGCAATCCGGATCACAGCAACCAGCGGATCGGCAAGGCCGGTCGCGTGCGCTGGATGGGTCGCCGGCCGCAAGTCCGCGGGTTGGCGATGAACCCGAATGACCATCCGCACGGCGGTGGTGAGGGCGGCTCCGACATCGGGCTGCGCTCCGGTCCGCAGACGCCGTGGGGCAAGCCCGCGCTGGGTCGCAAGACCCGCCGGCAGCGGCGGCCGTCGGACCGGCTGATTGTCCGGCGACGGAAGCGATAGGAGTAGGGCGATGCCACGTAGTCTTCGCAAGGGCCCGTTCGTCGACGCCCATCTCGAGCGCAAGATCGACCATTTGAACCAGCGTGGGGCAAAGGAAGTGGTGCGCACCTGGTCGCGCCGCTCGACCATCACCCCGGAGATGATTGGCCACACCATCGCGGTGCATGACGGCCGGCGCCACGTGCCGGTCTATGTCACCGAGAACATGGTCGACCACAAGCTGGGCGAGTTCGCGCCGTCGCGGACCTACCGAGGTCACAGCAAGGACGAGCGCAGCAGCCGTAGGCGGTAGGTGAGACGATGCCGAATCGACAGAAGCGCAAAGCCGAACAGAAGCAGCAGCTCCTGGCGCAGCCACGGGCGGTCTCGCCGAGTCTGCGGATGTCCGCCAGCAAGGTCCGGCGGATCGCCGACCTGGTGCGCGGAGTGCCCGTCGCGAAAGCCCTGAGCATCTGCGACTTCGTGCCGCACCGCGCGGCTCCCGAAGTGCGGGCGATCGTGCAGCAGGCGGCCGCCAACGCCGTCGAGAACTGCGGACTTGACGAGGATCTGTACGTCAGTGAGATCTTCGTCGACGAGGGTTTCACGATTCCGCGCATCCGGCCGCGGGCGCAGGGCCGCGCCTACCGCATCCGCAAGCGCACCTGCCGGCTGACCGTGGTGGTCGCCGAGCGCGAGGAGTAGCACTGTGGGACAGAAGGTCCATCCGATTGGCTATCGCCTCGGGTACATTCGGCAGCACCAGGCGTCCTGGTTCGCGGACCGCAGCTATCGCGAGTTCGTGACCGAGGACATGCGGATCCGCGCCTACCTCGACCGCTTCGCCAAGAAGAAGCCGCCGACGGTGGCGCACAACTTGGAGGAGCGGAAGGTCGAGGAAAGCCTCGAGAACGCCTCCATCAGCCGCGTCGAGATCGGCCGCTCGGTGAACACCGTGATGCTGACCATCCACGCTGCCAAGCCGGGCATCATCATCGGCCGGGCCGGCCGCGGGATCGAAGTGCTGCGCTATCTGTTGCAGCGGCTGACCCGCCGGCAGGTCCAGATCGACGTCGTTGAGGAGCGCAACCCGGACACCGATGCGCGGCTCGTCGCCGAGAAGATCGCCAGCCAGTTGTCCCGCCGGATCAGCTTCCGGCGGGCCATTCGGCAGGCCGTCCAGACGACCATGCGGAGCGGCGCGCTGGGCGTGAAGGTGACCGTCGCCGGCCGGCTGGCAGGCGGCGAGATGGCCCGGCGGCACGTCCACAAGGAAGGCAAGATTCCGCTCCAGACGCTGCGCGCCGACATCGACTACGGGACCTGCGAGGCGCCCACCACCTATGGCAACATCGGGGTGAAATGCTGGGTCTACCGCGGCGAGCGTCTGCCGGACGACGAAGTCGCCGAGAACGGCCCGACCATCATTGTTGAACAGGAGCGCCCCAGCGGGCCGTCCGGCGCGCCGGCCGGCAGCGACGGCGAGGCTCCGAAGGGCCGCCGCCGGGGGCGCCGCCGGGTCGCCAGCGACCGGCCCGACGCCCCGGCCGGGGGCGATGTGATGGGCGATCTGCCGCCGGCGATGGGGCCGGGAGAGGAGTGACCCGATGTTGATGCCACGTCGTGAGAAGCATCGCCGGGTGCACCGCGGACGGATGCGCGGGCAGGCCTATCGCGGCAGCGAGGTCTCGTTCGGCGAGATCGGTCTGATGTGCCTGGAGCCCGGCTGGATCAAGGCGACCCAGATCGAATCGGCCCGCGTCGCGATGAACCGCAAGGTCAAGCGCGGCGGGCAGGTCTGGATCCGGATCTTCCCGCACAAGCCGGTCACCAAGAAGCCGGCCGAGACCCGCATGGGTTCGGGGAAGGGCGCCCCGGAGTACTGGGTGGCCGTGGTCTCGCCCGGTCGGGTGATGTTCGAGATGGGCGGCGCCGACCTCGGCCTGATGCGCGAAGCGTTGACGATTGCGGCTTACAAGCTGCCGGTCAAGACGAAGATCGTCTACCGCGAGAACGAGGTGAGCGACGATGCCTCATGAGATTGGGACTCTCAAGCGCTTCATCCGCGAGGCCAGCGACGAGGACCTCGAGCGGCGGCTGCTGGAGCTGAAGGAAGAGCATTTTCGACTGCGCGTCGAAGCGGCCACCTCGAGTCTCGAGAACCCGAAGCGGTTGTGGTTCGTGCGCAAGGCGACGGCGCGGTTGCTCACTGAGCAGACGCGTCGCCGCCGGCTGGGAGAAGAGCGGTGAGCGAAGGTAGCAAGCGGCGCATCCTGGAAGGCGTGGTGGTCTCCGACAAGATGCAGCAGACCGTCGTGGTGGCCGTCGAGCGGCGCACGCGGCATCCGCTGTATGAGCGGGTGATTCGGAGCACCAAAAAGTACCACGCGCACAACGCTGGCGACCAGGCTCAGGCCGGGCAGCGGGTCCGGATTCAGGAGACTCGGCCGCTCAGCAAGCTGAAGCGCTGGGAAGTCGTGGCAGTGCTCGGAGAGTGACGCCCAGGTGGGCGGAGGTGTCAGGTGGCGAAGACGGCTGACATTCGCAATGTGGCCCTGATTGGGCACCGCGGCGGCGGCAAGACCTCGCTGGTCGAGGGCCTGTTGCACGTGGCCGGGGTGACCAATCGGCTGGGTGCCGTGAATACGGGCACCGCGGTGACGGACTTCGACGACGAAGAGCGGGCGCGCCAACTCTCGATCGGCGCGGCCGTGGCTTCGTTCGAGTACCGCGGCAAGCGCCTCAACCTGCTCGACACTCCGGGCTACGCCGACTTCATGGGCGAAACCTACGGCGCCCTGCGAGTTGCCGACGCCGCGATTCTGGTGCTCCACGCCGAGCATGGGGTGGAGGTCGAGAGCGAGAAGGTCTGGGGCTGGTGCGTCGAGTTTGACCTGCCGGTGATCGTCGTGGTCGGCCACCTCGACGGCGAGCGCGCCGCGCTGGAGACGTGCCTCGAACAGCTCGAGAGCCACCTCGGCGCCCGCTGCGTGGCGCTGCAGGTGCCGCAGGGCGAGGGCCCGAGCCTGGCCGGCGTGGTCGATTTGCTGAGCAGTCGGTTCGACGACGGCAACGCCCTCGGCGAGGTCCCGGCGGAACTCGGCGCGGCGGTTGAGGAGCAGCGGGCGGCGCTGATCGAGTTTGCGGCTGAGAACGACGAAGCCCTGATGGAGAAGTTCTTCGAGGGCGAGGCGCTGGCCGCCGAAGAGATAGCGGCCGGGTTGCGGCTCGGGCTGCAGGGTCGCAGCATCGTCCCGGTGCTGGGCGCTGCGGCGACCAGGCTGGTGGGCGTGCGGGCGCTGCTGGAGACGATTGTCGACCTGCTGCCGAGCCCGGCCGACCGCGGGCCGCAGAGCGGCACCAAGCTGGCCGGCGGCGGCGACCGGATCGAGCGCCCGGCCGACCCCAGCGCGCCGTTCTCGGCGTTCTGCTTCAAGGCCCTGCTCGGTGAGGGGCGCAAGATCACTCTGCTGCGGGTCTGGTCGGGCAGCGCCCACGCCGGCGCGGCGGTGTCCAACACCACCAAAGGCAAGCGCGAACGGCTGGGCACCATTGGCTACCTGCTGGGTGACAAGTTCAGCGACTGCAACGAACTCGTGGCTGGCGACATCGTCGGCGCGGTGAAGGTCGATGCGGGTTCCGGCGACACCCTGGCCGACGACACGGCGCCGGTGGTCTACCCGCCGACGGCCTACCCGCAGCCGATCATTGCGGTGGCCGTGCACGCCAAGTCGCGCGGCGACGAGGAGAAGATTGGCGCTGGCCTGAACGTTCTGCGGGACGAAGACCCCTGCTTCCGGTTCGAGCGGAATCCCGAAACGGAGGAGCAGGTCCTCTCGGGCATGGGCGACATGCACCTGCAGGTGATCCTGTCGCGGCTGAAGGGTCGCTTCAAGGTGGAGGTCGACACGACCCGCCCGAAGATCGCCTTCCGCGAAACGGTGCGCCTGAAGGCCGAGGCGCAGGGCCGCTACAAGAAGCAGTCGGGCGGCTCCGGGCAGTTCGGCGACGTCTTGCTACGGGTGGAACCAGGCGAGCGCTCCAGCGGGTTCGAGTTCCTCGACGAGATCTTCGGCGGGGTGGTGCCGCAGCAGTACCGCCCGTCGGTCGAAAAGGGCGTCCGGGCGCGGTTGCTGGAGGGTTTCGTCGCCGGCTTCCCGATGGTGGACATCAAGGTGGCGCTGTACCACGGCAGCTACCATACGGTGGACTCGTCGGACCTGGCCTTCCAGATGGCGGGCCGGATCGGCCTGGAGCTGTGCGTCGAAAAGGCGCAGGCGCATCTCCTGGAGCCGATCCTGGACGTCTGGATCACGATCCCGGAAGAGTACGTCGGCGACATCATGGCCGACCTGCCGCGCCGCCGGGGCACCGTGATGGGCTCGGAGGGCGCGGCCCGCTCGACGACCATCCGGGCGCAGGTGCCGGAGGTCGAAATGTCGACCTACGCCACCGACCTGAGATCGTTGACTCAAGGCCGGGGGAGCTTCCGGGTGGAGTTCTCACGGTACGAGGAAGTACCGGGCGATCTGGCCCACAAGATTGTCGCCGAGCGGAAGGCCGCCGAGACCAAGAAATAGCAGCGGAGAAGAGCGGTGATCCAGCAAGAAACCCGGTTGCGGGTAGCGGATAACACGGGGGCCCTGGAGATTCTCTGTATCCAGGTGACTGGCGGCACGCGCCGCCGGTATGCCCGCGTGGGCGACCTGATCCGCGCCACGGTGAAGTCGGTGCGGCCGGGCTCGGCGATGGCCAAGGGCACGGTGGTGCGCGCTGTCGTGGTGCGCACGAAGAAGGAGTGTCAGCGCGCGGACGGGTCGACGATCAAGTTCGACGACAACGCCGCGGTGCTGGTGGGCGACGACGGGACCGAGCCCGTCGGGACGCGGATCTTCGGGCCGGTGGCCCGGGAGCTGCGCGACCGGCGGTTCATGCGGATCGTGTCGTTGGCGCCGGAGGTGCTGTGATGCAACGGAAGCGCCCGGATACGCGGTCTCAACCGCGCCCGCGGATCGGTCTGCTGGTCGGCGACACGGTCGAGGTGATCAGCGGCAAGGATCTCAAGCAGCGCGGCCAGGTCAGCGAAGTGCTGCCGCGGGAGCAGATGGTGCGGGTGGCCGGCGTGGCGCTGGTCACGAAGCACCAGAAGGCCACCGGCCGCTCGCGGACGATGCAGCGCCAGGCGGGTCGGATCCAGATGCCGGGGAAGATTCACATCTCGAACGTGCAGTTGGTCTGCCCGACCTGCGGCCAGCGCACCCGGCCGAAGATGGAACTGAGCGAGGGCCTCAAGACGCGCGTCTGCCGCCAGTGCGGGGCCGATATCCCGCGGGCGGCGGTGGAGGAATAGGATGCCCGCGAACGAGACGGCGCCGCGGCTGCGGGGCAAGTACGAGACCGAGATCATCCCGGCCCTGATGCAGGAGTTCTCTTACAAGAACGTGATGCAGGTGCCGCGACTGGTCAAGATTGTCTGCAACATGGGCGTCGGCGCCGGGCGTGAAGACGCCAAGCACGTCACCGACGCCGCGGAGGACCTCGGGCGGATCTGCGGGCAGAAGGCCAAGATCACCAAGGCGCGGAAGTCGATTTCGAACTTCAAGCTGCGCCAAGGGATGAGCATCGGCGCCTGCGTGACGCTGCGCCGGGAGCGCATGTGGGAGTTTCTGGACCGCCTCGTGTCGCTGGCGCTGCCGCGGATCCGCGACTTTCGCGGGTTGCCCGCGAAGGGCTTCGACGGGCGCGGGAACTACGCTCTGGGGCTGAAGGAACAGACGGTCTTCGCGGAGATCGACCCGGACCGCGTCAGCCGCATCCAGGGCCTCAACATCGTGATTGTGACGACCGCCGGAAGCGACCCGGAAGCGCTCTCATTGCTGCGCAAGCTGGGCCTGCCGCTGCAGGAAAAGTAGGAGCGTTCGATGGCCAAGAAGAGCCTCATTGCGAAGGCCGCCCGCCCGGCTAAGTTCAGCGTTCGCGCGTACCACCGCTGCAGCGTCTGTGGACGCTCGCGCGGCTACATGCGCCACTTCGGCTTGTGCCGCATCTGCTTCCGTGAGCGGGCGCTACGCGGCGAGTTGGCCGGCGTCACCAAGGCAAGCTGGTAAGACCAGGCGGCGGAGACCGACACGATGATGACCGATCCCATCGCGGACATGCTGACCCGCATCCGGAATGCCAACCAGGCCCGGTTGCAGCAGGTCGACGTGCCGCACAGCAACTTGAAGGTGCAGATCGCCAAGATCTTGCAGGCCGAGGGCTACGTCGCCGGCTATCGGGTGGTGGAGGAAGGCCCGCAGGGTGTGCTGCGGATCAAGCTCAAGTACGGCCCCCAGAACCAGCGGGTGATCTCGACGATCGACCGGGTCAGCAAGCCGGGCAAGCGGATCTACGTGCCGCGCCGGCGCCTGCCGCGGGTCCTCTCGGGGCTCGGCATCGCGATTGTCAGTACTTCGCAGGGTGTCATGACGGACCAGGAAGCTCGCCGGCTCGGCATCGGCGGCGAGGTCCTCTGCACCGTGAGCTGACGGGAGAGTATCATGTCACGCATCGGCTATTCGCCGATTCCGCTGCCCCCGCAGGTCAGCGTGGAGATTGCAGGTCAGGCGATCACCGTCAGCGGGCCGCGGGGCACGTTGCAGCGGACGATCCACCGGCGCCTGACGGTGGTCGTGCAGGACCAGGTCCTGAATGTCCAGCGCGACGGCGACGACCGGGAGGCGCGGGCCGTCCACGGCCTGACGCGGGCGCTGCTCAACAACATGGTGGTCGGCGTCAGCGCCGGCCATTCGCGGGCCTTGCTGGTGACCGGCATCGGCTACCGCTGCGAGCAGATTGGCACGATGGTACGGGTCGCCGCCGGGTTCAGCCACCCGGTGATGATCCGCCCCAGCGAAGGGGTCGAGCTGAAGGTCGAGACCGCCAACCGGATTCTGGTCACCGGGTGTGACAAGGAGCTGGTCGGCGACATGGCCGCGCGAATCCGCGGGATGCGGCCGATCCGGCCGTACATCTTCCGCGGCGACTTCCAGGGTGTGCGCTACGCCGACGAAACGCCGCGGCGCAAGGCCGGGAAGCAAGGAGCGAAGCGATGAGCAGCAGCGTCCAGCGCTTCAGCGGCCGGCTCCGCCGGCAGCGGCGGGTGCGCAAGAAGGTTCGCGGCACGGCCGCGCGGCCGCGGCTGTCGGTCTTCCGCAGCCTGCGCCACGTCTATGCGCAGTTGATCGACGACCTGCAGGGGGCCACCCTGGCGGCCGCCTCGACGCTCGATCCCGAGTTGCGCGAGAAGGTCAACGGCTGCAACATCGCCGCGGCGCGCGAGGTCGGACTGCTGATCGCCGCGCGGGCCCGCGCCGCCGGTATTACGACGGTCGTCTTCGACCGCAACGGCTACGTCTACCACGGCTGCATCAAGGCGGTTGCCGAGGGCGCTCGTGAAGGAGAGTTGGTGCTATGAGGGGCGACGATCGGCAGCGCGGACCAGGCGGTGGCGACCGCGATCGCGGTCGCGGTGGGCCTGGTGGACGAGGTGACCGCCGCGGGCGGCGTGACGAAGGGCCGGCGCTCGACGAGCGCGTGGTCGACATCGCGCGCGTCGACAAGGTCCACAAGGGCGGCCGCAACCTGTCCTGGCGGGCCTTGGTGGTGGTGGGCGACAATCAGGGCCGCGTCGGCGCCGCGATTGGCAAGGCCCGCGAAATCCCGGACGCCATCCGCAAGGGCTCGGAGCGAGCCCGCAAGGAGATGGTGCAGGTCAAGATGGTCGGTGGGACCATCCCGCACGCGGTGCAGTCCCGCGTTCAGACGGCCAACGTTTTGCTGAAGCCGGCCGTGCCGGGTACCGGGGTGATCGCCGGCGGTGCGGTGCGCGCCGTGATGGAGGCCGCCGGGGTCAGCGATGTGTTGACGAAGTCGCTCGGGTCGAACAACCCGGTGAACATCGTCTGGGCGGCGATGGAGTGCCTGCGGCAACTGCGCACGGTCGAAGAAGTGGCCGAACTGCGCGGCAAGAAGCCCGCCGAGGTCGGCTTCATCGCGCGCGGCGGAGAGACGCGATGAGCCAGTTGAAGATCACCCTGGTGCGGAGCCCGGCCGGTCGCCAGGAGGTGCAGAAGCGCACCGTCAAGGCGCTCGGCCTGCGGCGGCTGCACCAGCAGGTGGTCCATGAGGACAACCCCACGATTCGCGGCATGGTCGGCGCGGTGCAGCATCTGCTGCGGGTGGAGGAGCTGGCATGAGGCTCGACGACCTGCGGCCCAATGACGGGTCGAAGAAGGAACGCAAGCGGATCGGCCGCGGGCGCTCCACCGGCTGGGGCAAGACCAGCGGGCGCGGCCAAAAGGGCCAGGGCTCCCGCGCCGGCGGCAACGTCCGGCCGGGCTTCGAAGGCGGCCAGACCCCGCTGCACATGCGCACGCCGAAGCTGCGCGGGCCCTTTTCCAGGCGGTCGCGCGGGATCGAGCGGTTCCGCAAGGACTACGCCGAAGTCAACGTCGGGGCGCTGGCCCGCTTCGATGCTGGCACGACCGTCGATCTGACGCTCTGCGTGGCCCTCGGGCTGTGCCGCGCGGCGGCCGATGGCCTGCGCGTGCTCGGGACTGGTGAGCTGGGCGTCGCCCTGACCATCGTCGCGCAGCACGTCAGTGCCGCGGCGCAGCAGAAGATCGAGGCGGCCGGCGGGACGGTGCAGTTGACCGGCGGCAGCAGCGACAGCGAGTAGTCGACAGGCAGGCGGTGGCCGGGGCACCGCGGCGAGACGCACGATGAAGATGATTCAGCAGTTGAAGGAGGCCTGGAAGCTTGAAGACCTGCGCAAGCGCATGCGCTTCATGCTGCTGGCCTTCAGCATCTTCATGGTCGGCCGCATGGTGCCGCTGGCGCAGATCGATGCCGGCGCGCTGCAGGACCGCATCGGCACCGACGACCTGCTCGGGATCCTGAACATGTTCAGCGGCGGCGCGATGCGCAAGATGAGCATCTTCGCGCTGGGGGTGATGCCCTACATCAACGCCTCGATCATGTTTCAGTTGTTGACCGTGGCGGTGCCGTCGCTGAAGAAGAAGGCCCAGGAGGGCGAGCATGGGCGGCAGGAGATCGCCAAGTGGACCCGCCTGCTGACCGTCGCGCTGGCGCTGTTCCAGTCCTACGGCTTCACGATGCTGCTGCAGAGCCTCGGGGCCGGGGCCGGGCTGAGCGCCTGGGGCCGCCTGGAAGTGATGCTGACCCTCACCGCCGGGAGCATGTTCCTGCTCTGGCTGGGTGAGCAGTTGACCGAGCATGGCATCGGCAACGGCGTCTCGCTGATCATCTTCGTCGGCATCATGAGCGAGCTGCCGTCGCAGATCTGGAACACCTTCAAGCTGGCGATGGAGGGCGGCACCTCGTTCTTCAGCGTCTTCCTGCTGTTGCTGCTGCTGGTCCTGACGGTCGTGATGTGTATCGTGATCCAGCAAGGGGAGCGGCAGATTCGGGTGCAGTACGCGCGGCGGGTGGTCGGCACGCGGATGATGGGCGGCGCCTCGACGCATCTGCCGATCAAGGTCAACAGCGCCGGCGTGATGCCGATCATCTTCGCCATCTCGGTGGTGCTGTTCCCACAGACCATCATGCGCTTCGCACCGGTCCAGCAGGATTGGTGGATCGCCGTGCGCAACTTCGTGGACGCCTGGTTGACGCCGTCGACCAGCCGTACCGGCTGGTTCGCGCTGCTGCTCTACTTCGGGCTGGTGGTGGCGTTCACCTACTTCTACACGGCGGTGACCCACGATCCGGCCGAGATCAGCGACAATCTGAAGAAGAACGGCGGGCAGATCAAAGGCATCCGGGCCGGTGCCGAGACCACCCGCTACATCGACCGGGTGCTCACCCGCGTGACCTTCGCCGGGGCGCTGTTCCTGGGGTTGATCGCGCTGATGCAGTACCTGGTGCCGTGGATCACCGGGGTCCAGACCTTCAGCCTGGTGGGCGGCACGTCGCTGCTGATTGTGGTCGGGGTGGCCCTCGACACGATGCAGCAGATCGACGCGCACCTGCTGATGCGGCAATACAAGGGTTTCATTGACTAGGCGCGCCCGACGCGCGAGGTGAGGTTCACCATGCGACTGTTGATCTTCGGGCCTCCCGGGGCCGGCAAGGGGACCGTGGCGAAAGAGGTCACGGCGGCCGAAGGGCTGCCGCACATCTCGACCGGCGACATGCTCCGCGCGGCGGTCGCCGCCGGCAGCGAGTTGGGCGCCAAGGTCAAGGGCGTGATGGAGGCGGGCGGGCTGGTCTCCGACGAGTTGATCATCGACGTCGTCGAAGACCGCCTGCAGCAGGGCGACACGGCGGGCGGCTGGCTGCTCGACGGGTTCCCGCGGACGCTGCCGCAAGCCGAGGCGCTCGACGCGCTGTTGCAGAAGCTGGCGCAGCGGGTCGATCTGGTGATCGTGATCGAGGTGGCCGACGCGACGATTGTCGACCGTTTGGCCGGGCGGCGAGTCTGCCTGGCGTGCGGCGCGACCTACCACGCGACGTTCAGCCCGACCAAGGCGGAAGGCGTCTGCGACGCCTGTGGCGAGGCCAAAGTGGTGCAGCGCGAGGACGACAAGCCCGACACGGTGCTGAGTCGGCTGGCGACCTACCACGAGAAGACCAAGCCGCTGATCGAATACTACGAGCGACAGGGGCTGACCCAGTCGTTCGACAACTCCGGGGCGCCGGCTGCCACCGTCGCGGCGGTGCGGGCGGCTCTGGCGGCGCGGTAGTCGGTGGGTCGGAGCGTCAAACGCATGGCGAAAGCTGACAAGCTGGAGGTTGAGGGCGTCGTCAAAGAGACCCTCCCGAATGCAACCTTCCTGGTGGAGGTTGAGGCGGGCGGGGCGAAGCACCAGATTCACGCCCACGTTTCGGGCAAGATCCGGATGCATTACATCCGAATCCTGCCCGGCGACCGGGTGCTGGTGGAAATGAGCGCCTACGATTTGACCAAAGGGCGTATCCTGTATCGCTACAAGTAGCGAACGTGGCGACCGGCGACCGGCCCAGGGCCGGCCGCAGCACGGTTGACGCGGCCGGCTGGGGGCAACGCGAGATGTTGCCGGATTTGGCGGAGAGGGCGATGAAGGTTCGAGTGGCCGTTAAGAAGCGCTGCGAGCGCTGCAAGATCATTCTGCGCCGGGGCGTGGTGCGGGTCATTTGCAGCAACCCGAAGCACAAGCAGCGGCAGGGCTGATCGAGGAGAGGCGACCGTGGCGCGCGTAGCAGGTGTAGAGCTTCCCAATCACAAGCGTCTGCAGGTGGCGCTGACGTATATCTACGGCATCGGCCGCAGCCGGGCGCTGGAGATCTGCGACATCTGCGAACTCGATCCGCTGGCGCGGGTCGGGGAATTGACCGACGAGGATCTGAATCGCGTTCGTGAAGTGATCGACCGCGACTACCGCGTCGAGGGCGACCTGCGCCGCGAGGTGCAGGCCAACATCCGGCGGTTGATCGAGATCGGCAGCTACCGGGGCCGGCGTCATCGCATGGGCCTGCCGGTGCGCGGGCAGCGCACGAAGACCAACGCCCGGACTCGCAAGGGCCGCGCCAAGACGGTCGGGCGCCGGAAGAAGAAGTAGGAGTTAGCGGATGCGTGGATCTTCGGAGCAGCGCAAGCGTCGCGAACGGCGAATCGTGCCGGCCGGCGTGGTGCATGTCCAGTCAACCTTCAACAACACCATCGTGACCATCACCGATCCCGCCGGCCAGGTCGTCTCCTGGGCCTCCTGCGGCACGGTCGGTTACAAGGGCACCAAGAAGGGTTCGCCGTTTCCGGCGCAGCTCGCGGCGGAAGCCGCCGCGCGCAAGGCCAGCGACTTTGGCATGAAAAAGGTCGAAGTCGAGATCAAGGGGCCGGGCGGCGGTCGTGAGACGGCCGTGCGCGCCCTCGAGGCGGCTGGGCTGGAGGTCACCTCCATCAAGGACGTCACGCCGATCCCGCACAACGGCTGCCGTCCGCCGAAGCGGCGGCGCGTCTAGGCGGGGCGAGAGCCGGGAGAGAACATGATTGAGGTTGCAGGCAAGAAGCCGCTCGTCGAGCCGGTCCGCGTCGCGCCCGACTACGGCAAGTTCGTGGTCGAGCCGCTGCCGCACGGCTTCGGCGTGACGCTCGGCAATGCCCTCCGCCGGGCCTTGCTGAGCTCGGTGCCCGGCGTCGCCATCACCGACGCCAAGATCGAAGGGGTGGCGCACGAGTTCACCAAGCTGCCCGGCGTGCGCGAGGACATGACCGAGTTCATCCTCAACCTCAAGGGCGTGGCCTTCCAGGTGGTGCAGCCGCAGGCCATCGCGCTCGAACAGGAGTACCGCTGGCGGGCCCGGATCGAGGCCGAGGGGCAGTGCGAGGTGACCGCCGCGGACGTCGTCGTCGAGGGCTCCGAGATCAAGGTCGTCAACCCCGAGTTGCACCTCGCGACGCTGACCGCCGACACAGCGCGGCTGAACGTCGAGCTGGCGATCCGCACCGGCGTCGGGTACGTGGCGTCGGACAAGCACGATGTGACCCAGTTGCCGCTGGGCACGGTGCCGGTCGACAGCCTGTTCACGCCAGTGCAGCGCGTCAACCACGTCGTCGAGAGCACCCGCGTCGGGCACCTGACCGACCTCGACCGGCTGATCCTGGAGATCTGGACCAACGGCGCCGAGACTCCCTCGCGCGCGCTGTCCAGCGCCGCCGAGATCCTCGACGGCTACTTCCGGCTGTTCTTCGACGTCTCGACCGAGCCGTTGCAGGAAGCCGGCGAGCGGCTCCGGGCCGGCGCCGAGGATGGCCCGCGGCGGGAAGTGCTGGACGCCAAGATCGAGGAGCTCGACTTCTCGGTGCGGACCTACAACTGCTTGAAGAAGGAGAACATCAACACCATCGGGGAGCTCGTGACGCTGACCCGCAAGGCGTTGATGGAGATCCGCAATCTCGGTCAGAAGAGCCTCGAAGAGATCAACGCGAAGCTCGACGAACGCGGTCTGACCCTGGTGGACGACGAGGCCTAAGATGCGACACCGCAAAGCGAATCCGAAGCTCGGTCGACCGACCGACCAGCGCCTGGCGATGCTCCGTGAGCTGGCCGCCGGGGTGATCTATAGCGCTAAGATCGAAACGACCCTGATGCGGGCCAAGGTCACGCGGCCGTACCTCGAGAAGCTCGTCACGAAGGCGGTCCGCGGGCGGCGGTTCGAGGCTCAGGCCGAGGCCGCCAGCGATCCGGCGGTGAAGCAGCAGCTCCACGCGCAGGCCGTGCATCTGCGACGGCAGGTGCGCCAGAAGCTGCAGCAGCCGGAGTTGGTGAAGCACCTCTTCGACCAGGTCGCGCCGCACTACATGGAACGGCCGGGTGGCTACACCCGGATCATCCGAACCGGCTTCCGGCGCGGTGATGGCGCCCCGACGGCGATCCTGGAGTTCGTCGGCTAGCGTGCGCATCGCCGCCACGGTCGCCTACGACGGCACGCACTTCGCCGGGTTTCAGCGCCAGGCCGACGCGCGGACCGTGCAGGAAGAGCTCGAAAGCGCCCTGGCCTGGCTGTATGCGCAGCGGATCACCGTGCACGGCGCCGGGCGCACCGATGCCGGGGTCCACGCGCGGGGGCAGGTGATTGCGTTCGACGCCCCGGCGACCTTGCCGGCGGAGCGCCTGGCCCTGGCGATCCGGCAACCGCTACCCGCCGACGTGGCGGTGCGAGCGGCCTGGGCGGCGGCGCCGGAGTTCGATCCGCGGCGGCACGCCAGTCGGCGGGTCTACCGCTACAGTGTCGTCGAGGACCTGTTGCCGGATCCGCTGCGCGACCGGTTCGTGACGCGGGTGCCGCCGGGGCTCGATTGGGCGGCGTTGCAGGCGGCCAGTGGGCAACTGGTCGGCGAGCATGACTTCGGGTCGCTGTGCTGCCACAACGGGCAGCAGGGCTCGACCCGGCGGACCGTGCGGCGGGTCACCTGGGACCGCCGCGAGGACATCTGGACCGCGGAGATCGAGGGAGACAGCTTCCTCTATCGGCAGGTTCGGTGTATGATGGGCGCACTGTTGGCGATTGGCCGCGGGCGCTATGGGGCCGACTTGCTGGCGAGTTTGCTGGCGGGCGCGCCGTGGCCGGCGGGCGTGGCGGTGGCGCCACCGACGGGTTTGGTGCTCGAACGGGTCGAGTATGGACCGCGAGCAAGGTGGGTATGAGCAATGAAGAGCGTCTCGGCAAAGCCGGATGAAATGGCCGCCGACCGCAAGTGGTGGGTGGTGGACGCCGCCAACCGCCCGCTCGGCCGGCTGTCCTGCCAGATCGCCAATCTGCTGCGGGGAAAGCTGAAGCCCAGCTACACGCCGCACGTCGACTGTGGCGATCACGTCATCGTGATCAACGCGGGCCAGGTGGCGCTGACCGGGCGCAAGGCCGAGCAGAAGATGTACTACCGCCACTCGGGGTATCCCGGGGGCATCAAGGAAGTCAGCGCCGGGGCGCTCCGCCAGCGGCGACCCGACCAGTTGATTGAGAAGGCGGTCAAGGGCATGCTCCCGCGCACCGTCCTGGGGCGCGAGGCGTTCCGCCGGCTGCGGGTCTACGCTGGCGCGGAGCATCCCCACGGGGCGCAGCAGCCGCAGGCCGCCACGGCGGAGTGAGGTAGATTCGGATGGCTGACGAGGCGACCATGGAACAGGCGGGCAAGGTGGCCCTGAAGGACGTCGTGGCGGACTGCCACGGCGGCGCCACCTACTACGGAACCGGGCATCGCAAGACCGCCGTGGCGCGGGTCTGGATTGTCGATGGTGGGCAGGGCCGGATCTTCGTGAACGGCCGCACCCTCGACGAGTATTGCCCGGTGCCGAGCTGGCAGGCTGGGATCAGCAATCCCTTCCGCCTGACCAAGACCCTCGGGCAGTTCGACATCTGGGCGACCGCCAACGGCGGCGGCGTACACTCGCAGATCGAGGCCGTGCGGCACGGTCTGGCGAAGGCGCTGGTGCACTTTGAGGCTGAGCTGCGCACGCCGCTGCGCCGAACCGGCTTCCTGACGCGCGACCCGCGCGTCAAGGAACGCAAGAAGTTCGGCCGCAAGCGCGCCCGCCGCGGCTTCCAGTTCTCGAAGCGCTAAGCGCCGGAGGAGACGGCATGAAACGGGCGTTGCTCGTTGGGGTTTGTGTCGGCCTGCTGGGCCGCCTCACGGCCGCCACGGTCTACGAGGTCTACCGCGTCCAGACCGGTGACACCCCAGAGGCGATTGCCGTCAAGCACGGCATGAGCGTCGACGAGCTGCGGGCCCTCAACCCGTTTCTGCTGACTTCCAGCTTGACGCCTAATGAGCTGATCACCGTGATGATCCGCGACGGCGGCCCGACTCCGGCGGGCGCCGGACGCGGGTCGGGCGGCGGCGACAACGGCGCCGGCTCGATCAGCGCCGCCGCCGGGCTGGGCGGCGCCAAGATCGTCGGCGAAGGCGCCCCGACCAACTCGCTGCTGGGCGGCCCTGGCGACTCCGTCAGCCGCCCGGCGGTGACGCCGCCGCGGGACAGCGGGCCGGCACAGGCGGCGCAGCAGCAAGCCCTCGGCGGCGACCGCAACTTCGCAGTCAACGGCGCGGTGGGCCGGCTCGGCATCGTCAAGGGCCAGGGCGCGCTGATTCTGCGGGACCGCTACGTCGGGGCGCAGGAGCTGTACACCTGCCCGCAGGGCACCCGGCTGGCGCTCCGCGCGCTGGTCAGCGGCTGGTACGCCGTGCTGATGGTGGACGGTTCGACCGGCTACCTGGCGGCGAACGACGTCACGCTGACCAACACCGACCTCGTGCAGACCAATCAGGTCGCCGGCAACGACCGCGGCAGCGCCGCGATCCGCGAGGCCTACCGCTACCTCGGCGTGCGCTACGTCTGGGGCGGCGAGAGCTTCAGCGGGATCGACTGCAGCGGGCTGGTGCTGCGCTGCTACCGCAAGCTGGGCGTCAACTTGCCGCGGGTCGCGCGGGACCAGTTCCGAGTCGGCACGCCCGTGCGGTACGACCAGTTGCAGGCCGGCGACCGGATCTACTTCTCCAGCGACGGCGGCCCGATTGACCACACCGGCATGTACATCGGCGGTGGGCAGTTCATCCACGCCTCCGGCCGCCGGCGGCAGGTTTGCATCGACAACCTCTTCGACCAGCGCTACTGGAGCATCTACGTCGGCGCCAAGCGCTGACCGCGCCGCTGACGGGAGCACCGCATGACACCGCTGCAGGTCGGCCTGACCGTGGCCGTCGGAATCGTCGTCGTCCTGGCTCTTTGTCTGCGGGTCATCCAGCAGTATGAGCGCGGCGTGGTCTACGTTTTCGGCAAGGTCACCAACGCCGCGCGCCAGCCGGGCCTGACCGCCATCATCCCGCTGATGCAGCGGCTCGAGAAGGTCAGCACCCGCTTGGAGGCGATGGACGTCCCGAAGCAGGACATCATCACCCGCGACAACGTCCCGGCGCGGGTCAATGCGGTGGTCTTCTTTCGCGTCGCGGAGCCGGTGAAGGCCGTGATCGAGGTCAAGAACTACGTCGTGTTCACCTCGCAGAAGGCCCAGACGACCCTTCGCAGCGTGCTCGGTGGCGTGGAGCTCGACGGCCTGCTGACCGAGCGGGAAGCGCTCAACAAGCGGTTGGAAGAGATCATGGCCGCCGAACTCGGGCCGATCGGGATCGTGGTGGATTCCGTCGAGATCAAGGATGTCGAGCTGCCGGAGGGGATGCAGCGGGCGATGGCGCGGCAGGCTGAGGCCGAGCGCGAGCGCCGGGCCAAGGTGATTGCTGCCGAGGGCGAGCTGCAGGCTGCTGAGCAGTTGGCCAGCGCCGCCGACATTCTGGATCGGAACAGCTCGGCGATCACCCTGCGCTACCTTCAGACGCTGGCCGAGATCGCCACCGAGCAGAACTCGACGACGCTCTTCCCGATTCCGATGGACCTCTTCAAGCCGTTCTTCGACCGCGCCCGCGGCTGATGGGCCGGCGGCTCGGGCAGCACTTCCTGCACGACCCGCAGATCGCCGCGCGCATCGTGGCGGCGGCCGAGCTGACGCCGCAGCAGCGCTGTCTCGAAATCGGGCCCGGGCCCGGGGCGCTGACCAGCGGGTTGCTGGCGAGCGGCGCCGCCGTCACCGCCATCGAACTCGACCACGCCCTGGCCGCGGCGCTGACGGCTCGCGCCGACCCGCGGCTGACTGTGATTGAACGCGACGTGCTGGGGGTTCGTCTCGACCAACTGGGCGACGGCCCGTGGGTCGTGGTGGGCAATCTGCCGTACTACATCACCTCGCCGATTCTGCTCTGGCTGTGCGCGCAGTGGCGGCAGGTGGGGCACGCCGTGCTGATGCTGCAGGCCGAGTTGGCCGACCGGCTGCTGGCGGCGCCGGGCGGCAAGGAGTACGGGCGGCTGACCGTGGCAGTGGGCTACCGCGCGGTGGTCCGGCGCGTCTGTCGTGTCCCGGCCGGGGCCTTCCGGCCGCCGCCGCGGGTGCAGTCGGCGGTGGTCAGGCTCGACTTTCGGCCGCAGCCAGCGGTCAGCGTGGTCTCGGAGTCGCACTTCGAGCGGCTGGTCGAAGCGGGCTTCCGCTGGCGCCGCAAGACCTTGGGCGCGGTGTTGCGGGGTTGGCTGGGCTGCGACGCGGCGACCGCCACGACGCTTCTGGCAGCGGCGGCGATCGACCCGCAACGGCGCGCCGAGACGCTTGATCTGGTGGAGTTCGGGCGCCTCGCCGACGTGACTGCGGCGCGTTGACAGGCTGTGGGCGGTGTGGCACTCTGCGGCCGGCCCTGTGACGATCGCGGGAGATCGAGCGTGCATGGTTTTGGTGGCCCGCGTGGCATGGGGCGCGGCCGGCGCCGCTCCGAGGGCGACGGCGACCGACCGGTCAGCATCCGCGAACCGCTGCCCGACGACCTCGCGGCGCTGGTCGCGGCGGCCGGGCTCGAGGCGCGGATCAGCGTCGCGGCCGACATCGCCCGGGATGGGCAGCTCGGCAAGCGCTGGCTGCTGGCCGACCCCAGCCGCGTGCTCGTGGTTGGGACGACCGGCGGCTCGCCCAGCATCGAGCTCGACGTGGCCGTGGCCGACCTGCAGGCCGTGCGGATCGATAGCCTGGTCGGCAACCAGGCCCTCGTCGCGGTGCGCGAGGGGGACGACCTGGAGCTGGTGCGGTTCACCAACGCCACCGCCCGCCGCTTCGCGAAGGTGCGCCGCCGGCTCGACGACTGGCGGCAGGGCGAGGAGCTGGACGCGGTCGAGGAGGCGGTGGACGCCGAGCAGACCTGTCCGAAGTGCAAACTGCCGATCCCGCCCGACGCCAAGAGCTGCCCGCGCTGTGTCAACAAGCGGCAAGCCCTGGGGCGGCTCACCAAGTACCTCCGGCCACACACCTTCAAGGTGGTCGCGGTCAGCCTGCTGGTGATCGCCGGCAGCGTCCTGGAGCTGCTGCAGCCACAGCTCAACGGGCTGTTCTTCGACCGTGTGCTGGGTGGCGGCGCCAACCAACACGGCGGCGGGGCGGGTGGGGCGGTGGCCTGGCTGTTCTCGGCGCAGACGCCGGTGCAGTGGCTGCTGCAGATTGTGCTGGCGATGCTGCTGTTCCGGATCAGCGGCGTGGTGCTGGGAGTCTTCCAGGGCCGCCTCAGTGCCTGGCTGGGCTACTGGGTGGTGCACGACATCCGCGCCGAGCTGTACCGGCATCTGCAGTCGCTCAATATCGCGTACTTCGACAAGAAGCAGACCGGCGCGATCATGTCGCGGGTCACGCAAGACACGCGGGCGATGCAGGGCTTCTTGATCGATGGCACGCAGCACCTCGGCGACAACCTGATTCGGCTGGTGCTGATCACCATCATCCTGCTGCAACAGGACTGGCGGCTGGCCCTCCTGACGATGCTCCCGGCGCCGCTGATTCTGGTCCTGGCGTCGCGCTTCTTCCGTCGTCTGCGCCGGCTCTACGGCCGGCTGTGGCAGCGCTGGGAGGTGCTCACCGCGCAGTTGCAGGACAGCCTCAGCGGCGTGCGGGTGGTGAAAGCGTTCGCCGGCGAGCGGCGCGAGATTGAGCGCTTCAACCGCGGCAGCGGTGCGCTGGCCGATGCGGGCACGGTCGCCAACCAGCTCCGCGCGACGGTCTTCCCGTGGCTGATGTTCGCGGTCCAGCTCGGCACGCTGGTGGTCTGGCTGTATGGCGGTTACCAGGTGATCGGCAACCGCATGACCACCGGTCAGATCATGCAGTTCCTGAGCTACCTGTTCATGTTCTACGGGCCGATGCAGTGGATCAGCCAGCTCTTCAACTGGTTCAACGAGACGCTGGCCGCGGCCGAGCGGGTTTGGGAAGTGCTCGACGAGAAGCCAACCGTGCCCGAGAGCGGCGACCCGATCCGGCTCGAGGCGGTCGCCGGGCGGTTCGTCTTCGACCATGTCACTTTCGGCTACGAGCCGCATGAGCCGGTCCTGAAGGACATCTGCCTGGAGGTCGAGCCGGGCGAGATGATCGGCCTGGTGGGCCACAGCGGGGCCGGGAAGTCGACGCTGATCAACCTGGTCTGCCGCTTCTACGACGTCGACGAGGGGCGCCTGCTGGTCGACGGGCACGACGTCCGGCAGATTCACACCGGCGACTACCGCCGCCACATTGGGGTGGTGCTGCAGGAGAGCTTCCTGTTCAACGGCAGCATCTACCAGAACATCGCCTACAGCCGCCCCGACGCGACGCTCGACGAGGTGCTGATGGCGGCGCGGGCGGCCAACGCGCACGACTTCATCCTGAACTTCCCCGACGGCTACGACACCATCGTCGGCGAGCGCGGCTACCGCCTCTCGGGCGGCGAGCGCCAGCGCATCAGCATCGCGCGGGCGATTTTGCACAACCCGCGAATCCTGATTCTGGATGAGGCCACCGCCTCGGTCGACACCGAGACCGAGCGCAGCATCCAGGAAGCGTTGACCCGGCTGACTCGCGGCCGGACCGTCTTCGCCATCGCGCACCGGCTCTCGACGCTGCGCAACGCGCATCGGCTGGTGGTGATCGAGAAGGGCAAGATCGTCGAGGTCGGCACCCACGACGAGTTGCTCGCGAAGCCGGGTGGCGTCTTCAAACGGCTGGTCGAGATGCAGACCGCGCTGCACCGCGTGAGCTACGTCGGGGGCTGAGATGCAGTACCGTCGCCTCGGCCGGGCCGGCATCCGAGTCAGCGTGATCGGCCTCGGCACCTGGCTCACCCGTGGCGATCAGGACGCCGTCAACGCCCGCGTCGACGCGGCGCTCGAGGCCGGGATCAACTTCTTCGACACCGCCGACGCCGACGGCCGCGGCCTCGCCGAGACCCAGCTCGGCGCGGCGCTGGCGCGGCACCCGGACCGAGACCTGGTGGTGGCCACCCAAGTCTGGGCGCCGACCGGGCCCGGTCCGAACCAGCGCGGACTCTCGCGCAAGCACCTCCGGCAGGCCTGCGAGGCGAGCCTGCGGCGGCTGGGGGTGGAGGCGATCGACCTCTACCAGTGCCAGCGCTACGACCCTGAGACGACGCTCGACGAGACCATCACGGCGCTGCACGACCTGGTCACGGCGGGGAAGATCCACTACTGGGGCGTCAGCGGCTGGAGTCCCAGTGAGGTCGAGAACGCGCTGCGGCTGGGCGACCAGGCCGGCCGGCAGCTGCCCGTGGCGGCGCAGGTGCGCGCCAACCTGCTCGACCGCGGGGCCTACGACGGCCTGCAGCCAGCGGCGCGGCGGCACGGGCTGGCGTTGCTGGCCTACTCGCCGTTGGCGCAGGGCGTGCTGAGCGGCAAGTACCGCCATGGGGCGCTGCCGAGCGAGTCCCGGCTGGTCGACGAGCGGACCGGCCGCAATCTGCGGGAGCGGTACGGGCCACTGCTGGACTCTCCGGCGGTGGTGCTGGCCGAGAACATCGCCAGCAGCCGCGGGCTGACCACGGCGCAGGTGGCGCGGGCCTGGGTGCTGGCCCAGGAAACGGTCGCCGCGGCGATCTGCGGGGCGAGCACGGCGGAGCAGTTGCGCGAGAACGCCGCGGCGGCGGAGCTGGTGCTCAGTCAGCACGAACTGGACGAGTTGAGCGTGGTCTGAAACCTGCCGCGCGGGAACCCTGTTTGGGGCGGTATGCGTCGAATCGGCAGCAGTCACGCTTGGCTGAAAACGAAGCGAGGTGGGCGATGAGCGCGGAGCTGAAGAGCGAGATCAAGCAGATGATCGTGGAGCGGCTGTTCCTCGATCGCAAAGGCGTCAAGCCCACCGACATCGAGGACGGCGCCAACTTGATGGAGACGCTGGGCGTCGACTCGGTGGAGCTGTTCGAGATCGTGGTCGGCGTCGAAGAAGACTACGGCGTGGCGCTGGCCGAGGACGAGTTCAGCATCGAGCGCTACCTGACCGTCGCTTCGATTGCCACGCTGATCGGCGAGAACCAGTAATCGCCCGGCCGCCGGCGGTCTTGCTGGTCAACCTGATCGGCGACGGCAGCGGCGCCGAGGAGAGCTTGCTGGTGCTCCTCGCCGCGCTGGACCGCGAGCGACACACGCCCCACCTGGCGGCGCCACCCGGCGACCTGTCCGCGCGGGCTGTGGCGTTGGGCGTGCCGTGGCACCCGCTGCCGGAGGTCCGCCCGCGCCGCCGAGAGCCGCTGCGCGCCGCCGCGGGTCTGCTGCGCGCGGCGGTCGGCCTGCGCGCCGCCCTCGCCGCCAGTGGGGCGGCCCTGGTGCATGCCAACTCCGGCCCGGCGCTGCTGGCTGCCACGCTGGTGGCCGGCCGCCGCCCGCTGCTGTGGCACTGCCGCGACCTGCGCTGGCCACGCCCAGTGCGTTGGGCGGCCCGCCGCGCCGCCGGGACCATTGCCATCTCCACAGCCGTCGCCGCCGAGCTGGTTGGGGCCGGCGTGCCGCCTGACCGCCTGCGGATGATCCCCAACGCCCTCGACCCGGCCGCTTGCCGGCCACGGCGGTCGCGGGCGGCCGTGCGGGCCGAGCTGGGGTTGGCGGCCGATGCCGAGGTGGTCCTGGCAGTCGGGCAACTGGTGCCCTGGAAGCGGCCCGAGCTGTTGCTGGCGGCGGGCCGGCAGCTCGCCGATCGTCCGCGGCTGCGACTGCTCTGGGCCGGTGCGGACCGCTTCGGCGAGCACCCCGCCTGGGTCGCCCAACTGCAGGCGGCGGCCGCGGCGTCTGCGGGGCGCTTCGTGCTGCTCGGTCAGCGGCGCGATGTGCCCGACCTGCTCGGCGCGGCCGACCTGCTGGCGTTGCCCTCGGCGGCCGAGCCCTTCGGGCGGGTGCTGCTGGAAGCTGCGGCGGTCGGCCTGCCAGTCGTCGCGACCGCGGCGGGTGGCGCCCCGGAAGTGGTGCAGCATCAAGTCAGCGGCCTGTTGGTGCCGCCCGACGACCCCACCGCGCTAGCCGGCGCGCTGCGCCGGCTGCTCGACGACCGGACGCTGGCGACCGCCCTGGCCACGGCCGCCACCACGCGGCTGCGCCGTGACTTCGCGCCGGCGCGCCATGCGGCCGCGGTCCAGTCGTGGTACGATGCACTTCTGACCACCGCGCCCAGGCAGTAGGCTGGCGGCAAGGAATCGGTGGCTGGCGGTGGAACAGGGGCAGCGGAGAGTCGGTATGGCAGCACCGCAGCAGGCGTCTGGCGGCGAGCCCGAGAGCTTCGGGACGCGACTCCTCAGCTACTGGGCCATCTTCGCGATGCTGCTGCTGACCACGCCCGGGCCGACCGCGCGGCTGGTGCACTGGCTGCTGCAGATGGTCGCTCCGGATGCCGGCACGACCCGTGAGGGCACCGTGCTGCTGGTCGCCGACTTCCCGCCCCAGGTGGTGCATGACCTCTGGACCGCCGCCCCGGTGGTGGCGCTGGCGGGGGCGGTCTTGCTGGCGGTGCGGTGCCCCTTGCGCAAGCGGCTGGCCGGGTTCCTGCACCTCGCCTGGAACTGCTTTCTGGTCAATGTCCTGGCGCTCGGCCTGCTGGCCCAGCTTCCGCAGGATCTGGAGCTGGTCGACCGGCTCACCCAGGTCTACCCCGCGCTGATGCTGCTGACGGTCGCCAGCACGCTGCTGTTCTGGTTCAAGCGCGTCCTGCCGGAGCGTCCGGTCAAGAGCAGCGAGGTCGGCCTTGGCTGAGGGGCGCGGCGTCAGCGAGGACCGCGGCTTCGCCGCGCGCGAGGTCGCCACGCGGATCATCGCCAATGTCGAGCGGGTCGCCCTCGGCAAGCGGCCGGTGGTGGTGCATGCCCTGGCCGCGCTGCTGGCCGAGGGGCATGTGCTCTTCGAGGACGTGCCGGGCGTCGCCAAGACGATGATCGCGCGCTCGCTGGCGGTTTCGCTGGGCTGCGAGTTCCGCCGCCTGCAGTGCACGCCCGACCTGCTGCCGACCGAAGTCACCGGCAGCTCGATCTTCAACCAGAAGACCGCCGAGTTCGAGTTTCGGGCCGGGCCGATCTTCACCAACGTGCTGCTGGCCGACGAGATCAACCGCGCCACCCCGCGCACGCAGGCCGCGCTGCTGGAGTGCATGGCCGAGACGCAGGTCTCCGCTGACGGCGTGACCTACGACCTGCCGCGGCCGTTTGCGGTGATCGCGACCCAGAACCCCGTCGAGCAGGAGGGCACCTTCCCGCTGCCCGAGGCGCAGCTCGACCGGTTCCTGGTGCGCCTGACCGTCGGCTATCCGTCGCTCAATGCCGAGCAGGATATGCTCGAACGGCAACGGCTGCAGCACCCCATCGAGACGCTGCGGCCGGTCACCAGCGCCAGCGAGTTCGCCGACCTGCAGCGCGCCACGCGGGAAGTCTACGTCCACGAGCAGGTCCGCGCCTACATGGTGCAGTTGGTCCACGCCAGCCGCCGCCACGACCATGTCGCCCTCGGCGGCAGCCCCCGCGCGACGCTCGCGCTGTACCGCACCGCGCAGGCCCTGGCGCTGATCAGCGGGCGCATCATCCGCGGCCAGGTGGTGGTGCTGCCCGATCATGTCCAGGAGATGTTCCCCTACGTGATGGCCCACCGGCTGATCACCAGGCCGGAGTCGCGGCTGGAGGGCATCACGCCCGGCAGCATCGCCGACGATCTGCTGCGCAGCGTGCCGGCGCCGGTCGCCAAGGCGTAGGACGCCCCAGCCCCGGACCTGCGGCGGCACGGCTGTCGCTGGCCGCGTAGCGGGCACCCCCAACGCGACCGGGGCACGGTTGCCCGTGCCCCGGTGCGGAGCGTGCGACGTCCGCCGCCCGCGGGGTGCGCAGGCGGCGCTGCGATCAGTACTTGCCTTGGAGGCTGAAGTAGATGAAGTCCGAGTCGCTGGCCGTCAGGCCATTGGTCGCGTTGACGGCGTTGATGAAGCCACCGCTGAAGAAGTGGCCGTAGCCGCCCTGCAGTTGCAGCCAGGGGAGCGGATTCGCGGTGACCACGAGGTCGATCTCCTGACCGACCTCGCTGCCTGCCGCGCCGGTCGGGTCACGGTAGGCCGCCGCGCCGGTGGTGGCGTTCGGGGCGCCGCCCGCGCCGTACCAGAAGTCGCGGCTGTTGGCCAGCCAGAAGGCGTGGAACTGGCCCTCCAGGTTGAACAGCTTGCCGGCCTGCCAGTTGGCTTTGCCGTAGACGTTGTGGATGTTCCGCCAGCCCTGGTAGTCCATCATGCCGTAGTGGCGGTGGTTGGTCGGAAACAGGTTCTGGAAGGTCTTGGTGCTGCCGACCCCCGGGGTGGAGTCCCCCGAGGCCAGGGCGTAGCCGGCGGTCAGGCCGACCGGGCCGAGTTGGCGGCCGAGCTCGACGGTCGCGGCGTAGGCGTGGACGTCACCGACCTGCCCCGCGGCCTCGACCTCGTAGCGGTAGCGCCCGAACTTGGCTTCGCGCCGGCCGCCGATCGTCAGGAAGTTCTTAAGCGCCGCCGACTGGTCGTGGTTCCAGAGCAGGTAGCCCTCGGTCTGTCCCCCGGCCAGCTTCGGCCAGGTGCCGTAGAAACCCGCGAACTCGCCGTTCTGGGCAAACGTCGCGGGGGAGCCGCCGAGCTCGGTCAGGAAGAAATCGAGCTGCCCCGGGCCGTGGTTCCAGGAGACCTTGAAGCCGTCGAAGCGACGCCCTACGTTGCTCCACTCGAACGTGCCGATCAGCCGTTCCTTGCCGTACAGCAGCGGCAGCCGACCGAAGGTCACCCCGAGCTGTGGGCTCTTGTACTGCGCATACAGCTCCTGCACCTCGACCTGCGCCTCGTTGGCCGGGACCTTGGTCACCGGGTCCCAGGACCGCGAATCCTGCAACAGCGCGCGGAACGACCAGCCGTCGCCGGCCTGATAGGTCGTCCCCAACCGCAGCCGCGACATGAAGTGCGTGCGCTGGTCATCGGCCGCCCGGTTGAAGTCGCGGTTGTCGCGCGATTCCATCCGCAGCCGCACCTGCGCGTCGAAGGTCGCCGGACCATCCGCCGCCTGGGCCAGCGGCGCCAGCAACAACAACCCGCCCAGCCCGATCCGCCAGTTCCGCATCACCTGCCACCCTTTCCGCCCACCAGGCCCTCCAACCCGCAGGCATCCGCTCATTATGGAGTATTAGGCTCCAAATATCCAGTCTTGGTTTCGCAGTTCGCAGCGGGTGCGAGTCACAGCGTAGGGTCAGGCGGCGCGGGGCCGGCGGACGGCTGGGTCGGTGAGCTCGTCGGCCAGGACGGTCAGCAGGGCGGTCAGACCGTCGGGGCTCCAGTTCATGCCGGCTCCTTTGATGCGTAGCCCGAGTTGCTTGCAGCGGCTCTCGACCTGGCCGGAACCGGTCTGGTAGC
>JADZEX010000109.1 GCA_020850355.1 Fimbriimonadaceae bacterium
CCAGCCAGGATCCGGATACGAAACTTCCGCATCTTGCCAGCCGTCGTCGCGAGCAGTTGATGTCCATTCTCCAGGTCCACCCGAAACATCGCACTGGGGAGGACTTCAGACACTGATCCTTCGAGTTCGATTGCCTGTTCCTTCATCTAGGTTCCTCGCGGTATCCCGCACACTGAGCCTGCTCACATCCATGTTCCCAACGCAACAGGGCCCGCTCGCGCTGGCAGGCCCCTGTTCGTACGGAACTTGTCCCCGCGCCGCTGGCGCGGGAGTCGCTTCTATAATGTTAGTCGTCTACCGAACCCTTGGCAATCAGCTTGCACCGCCGACCTGTCCGGCCGGGATCTGTCGCTCGCCTGGGGTGTCGAGGTACCCGGCGCTCCGCATCTGGGCGCGCCGCGCACGCACACATGAAACAGTACGAAGCCCCGGCAACCGGCCGGGGCTTCGCTGTGATCGTCGACGGTGACCCACTGGGTCGTCAGCGCAATATAGTTGCCCCTCCAGGGCTCGAACCTGGACTCTTCTGATCCAGAGTCAGACGTGTTGCCAGTTACACCAAGGGGCAGTTGGACCTTCCGATACACGAGAAGCGTAGGAGAAAATACCCGCGCAGCGAGGCGTCGGGCAACCCCTCAACTCCGCATCATGCCCCGCCGAAGTGCCCTCCTTCCCCTGCTCGCACTCCTCGTGGCGGGCTGTCGCCCCGCCGTTCCGGCATGGGGCGCCTCGTTGGACGCCGCCAAGCGAAACATCGACAACACCTTCGCGGCGTTCGCCTTTCGCTACTACAACGTGCAGCGGGACGCACGCTTCACCGTCGCGCGTGCCCGAATGGGACGGTTCGCCCTCACCCCGTCACGCATCTTCAGCGATACGGCGGTGTGGACCAGCATGTCCCACGACTCGGTGCGTGCCTTGCACCTGCAGGGGACGCTGACCGACAAGGGATACAGCTTCACCTCACGCGCCGTCGCGGCCTATCCCGAACGGCTCGGTGACCAGCGCCACTTCATGCAATTGACCCGCTTGGGCGACGACACCTTCGAGTGGATCACCCAGGTGCACCACGGTGTCGGACCGGTGCGTGCCGCCGAAGTCGGTGCGGCGTTCGGCACCCTGTTCACCGCATTCGAAGGACGGACTTCGCTCGCGATCCGTAGCGATATCAGCGAACACTTCCCGCTGACCGCGCGCCACATGCACCAACTGTTGAGCATCACATCGTTGCGTGTCACGCCGCAGGCCGACGGATCGAGCCTGATGGCCATGCGCATGACCTTCACGCCGGATTCCCTGCGCGGCACGTATGCCGCGTTCGCGGCATACGTGGACAAGTACATCATGCCGTCGCGCCTGCGCCTCCTGTTGTCCGATCGCGCCGGAGCGCCGTACCTCGATCTGCAGCTCAAGGAGGGCGCACTCGAGGTGCGGCTGCGCGCACGCAACGGCTCGCTCGTCGCGCTCTCCGGCGTACCAACCCGGCTGCCCGATTCGCTCCAGGTGCACCTCGACGCCTCTGCAAAAATGTCCATCTTTCGCGTCGGCTTCTCCAACCTGGTCGGAGACCTCACCATCGAGCGTGGTCAACAGATACGCGGCTGGATGTTTCGTTTCCAGCGCGAGCCGCGCTGGGCCTTCCCGCTCGGTACCGAGCACCTGATTTCCACGCCGCTGCGCCGCCCGTTCGAGAGTCGAGGCACAGAACTACGGCTCGCGGTTCGCGATGACCTCGGTCGACAGGCCATGAGCCTGCGCTACGTCCGCACCGCGGTCCAGGAGAGTGCGATCATGCGCTGGCTGGGTGGCCTCGGCGCGACGGCCTTCGGCGACTTCGCCGGGAGGTCGGAGAGGGACGAGAATCGCTTCGTGACGGAACTCTTCGGCGCCATGCGACTGG
>JADZEX010000002.1 GCA_020850355.1 Fimbriimonadaceae bacterium
CATCCACCGTCGCCAACCTCGCCCTTCGAGACGGCCTGCGGCCTCCTCAGGACCAGCGGGTTGGGGTTGGTGGGTGGAGGAAGCCCTGGGCTCGACCTCGCCATGTCGGCCAGGCACCCGATCCCAGCCAGCTCCGCCCACCGTCGCCAACCTCGCCCTTCGAGACGGCCTGCGGCCTCCTCAGGACAAGCGGGTTGGGGTGGTGGGTTGGCAAGCGCAGACCGGCGGCGCTCCTGTAGCGGCAACCCTCGCGATTGCCAACGCCCTACTCCACCAGCAGCGGCTCACCGTCGAGGCGCAGCGGGCTGGTCGGGGTGCCGCTGCGGCCGTCGAGGCGGCGCCAGCGGGTCGCCTGCCAGGCGGCGGGCAGCGGGTGATCGAGGGGGTCGCCGGTGGTCCAGAGGAGGTGCGCCGGGCCGGTCGGGCGGTCAAGGGTGAGGGTCCAGAGCGGGCCGCGGACCTCGCGAGCGGTGACTCTGGCGTCGCGCAGCCAGGTGATCAGCTCGCGCAGCGCGGCGCCGGCGGGGGTCACCGCGGGGCCGGTCAGCGTCTGGCTGAGGTTGGCGCCGCCGGGCCAGTGGATGTCCCAGCAGTACCACGAGAACTGCCCGATGCCCTGACACCATTGCGTCAGCCAGACCCGCGGCTTCCACGGGGCGCCGGATCGTCACCACGACGACTTCACCCTCGAAGGAGGCCTGGAGGACGATGCCGCGGTCTACTGCTGCTGGTACACTCAACTGCGCGACCTGGTTGCGCGGCGCCCGGAGCTCAGCCAGCGGCTGGCGCTCTGGCCGTTGCCGGCCGGCGGTTTCCGCGGCGACTGGTTCCTCGCCATCTCGCGGGGCAGCGTCTCACGGCAACTCGGAATCTCGATCATCGACATCCTGTGCTCGCACACTGAGCAGTACAAGCGCCATGCTCGCGGAGTCGGCTTGCCCGTCGCGCAGGAGCTCACCAAGGACGCGGAGCTACGGGCTTGGCCAGGGGTAGCGCGGTCTGGACCAGACCTGGCCTACGTGCATGGCATCTGGTTCGAGGCCCGGTCGCGTTCCACGATGGAGCACTACCGGGAGTTCCGTAACGTGCTCTACACGCTCTTCTGTCAACTCGTCGGCTACCGCGCCAGCCCGCGGGAGCCCACAGACATCATCGAGGCACTCCGGGCGCAGTACGCGGTGTTCGATCAACTTGGCCGTCAGCGCCCCGCCGCCAGCAGCAGGTAATCCAGCCGCACCGTCCCCGTGACGGGAGTCCCGGTGCCCAGGTCCAGCCGGAGTTGGCGCAGGCGGGCGGCCGGGAGGGCGGGCAGGGTCGCGGTGTAGACGCGGGGCGCGGTGTCCGCTGGCTGGACATCGATCCAAACGCTGCGGGCGTCGTCCCAGGTGGGCTGGGTGGTGGTGGTCCAGCAGAGCCGGAAGCGGGTGGCGGCCGTGGTGTTCATCAGCCGGAGCTGCACCGTGCGGGCGGCCGGGTCGAGGTTGAGCTGGTCGGGCGAGAGCAGGTGCGCGGTGGCGCTGGTCTGGACTGCCAGGACATAGTAGCCGCCGGCGACGTATTCGACCGGTTCCGAGCGGGTCGACCAGCGCGGGTGGGGGAAATCCTCGACCTTGGTGCCAGCGTCGTGGTTGGTCCAGCCCTGCTTGTCGCGCGGGGTGTTGAACTCCCAGGCGGTGATGGCGCGCTGGCCGGCTGGCAGGCGGTGGACCGTGACCGTGTCGCTGTGCCAGAGCTGGCCATCGTCGGCGACCAGGCGGAACTCGTAGTCGCCGACCGCCGGCAAAGCCACTGCGCTGGTGGCCTCGCGGGGGGTGGCCAGGGTGGCGATCGCCGGGCCGCTGAGCTGCTCCCAGCGCGCTGCCGGTTGGGCCACGCCACTGTCCAGAACCCGCCCGGCGAGGGTCGCGGTGGGCTGGTCGGTGGCCAGGTCGGCCCCGGCCAGGGCAGTTGGCGGGTCGTTCAGCGGCATCGCCGTGCGCAGGCTGGCCTCGTCGGGGTAGGCGGTGTTGTCGCGCAGCGTCCAGGAGGTGGTCTGCGGGGCCTCGTTGACGAACCACTCGATGCCCGGCAGGGTGACATACCCGTTGCCCTGCACCACGCCCGTGCTGCAGCAGACGTCGGCACTGGAGGATTTGCCCCAGACATAGACCTCCGCCGGGCCGAGCTTCTGGGCGACGTTGTTCTTGATGAACCGGCTGCGCGCGATCTCGACGTTGTAGGGCTGCGGGGTCTGCAGGCCGAGCACCTCAATCGCCGCGCCGGCGTTGTTCTGGAAGGTGCAGCCGTCGATCAGCGTGCCGTGGCCACTGTTCTCGAAGTCGATCCCGCCCTCGTCGTGGCTGCCGGAGTCAGGCTGGTTGCGGAAGGTGCAGTTGCGGATCACCAGGCCGTGGGGGTTGACCAGCATGATCCCCATCGTGCCGGCGGAGGCGTGCCAGCCCGGCGCGTCGAGCAGGCTGTTGGTGAGGTAGGACCGGAAGGTGCTGACCATCGCCGGGTGTGGCGAGGAGTTGTGGACGAAGTTGTCGTGCACATAGACCCGGTCGACGGTGACGTTGTCGCCGACCACGAAGAAGCCCCAGGAGCACTGGGTCATCTCGAGGTCCTGCAGCAGGGCGTCGCGCGGGTTGCCGATCACGGCGAAGCCGGCGGAGCTGTGGAGCCCATCGCCCGGCGTGCCGATCTTGTCGCGCCACTCCGGGATGCCGTGGGAGTTGACCCGGTAGAGGCCCTCGATGTGGTGCGCCAGGCAGTCGCGGATCACCAACCCGCGGCGGGTGCCGCCGCGGTACTGCACCACCAGGCCCTTGCCGGCATAGCACACCACCAGGCTGCGGATCAGCAGATAGTCGGGGTCGTCGACCAGGGCGCAGCGCTCGTCGATGTTCCAGTTGCGCCGCAGAATCGGCCGCGGCCCGTCACCGTAGGTGCCGATCTCGGCCCAGCGCTCGGCGGTGCCGCGGGCGGTGACCTGCAGTTCCTGGTCAAACACGCTGCCGCGCTTCAGGAGCAGGCGTTCGCCGGGGCCGAGGGTTTTGCCGTTGACCTTGGTGAAGTCCCGCCAGGCGGTGGCGGGCGAGGTTCCGGCGGCGGCGTTGTCGCCGGCGACGCTGTCGACGTACCAGGTCGTCGCGGGTGCCGCCCCGGCCGGCGGTTGGGCGGGATCGACCAGCGTCGGCAGCACCGGCTGCAGGTTCGGCGCAACGAACGCCAGCACGCGGCGGTAGGGCGCCGGTTGGTAGGTCCCGGCACTGACCTGCACGGCTGCCCAACTGCTGAGCGACTCCGCCGCTTCGACCGTCCACTCGACCGGCCGCGCGGCGCCGTTGGCCAGCTCGCCAAGCGGCAGCGTGGCCGGCGTGCGGCAGGTCACGCCCGGGCCGAGCTGCAAGCTGACGGTGGCGTCCCGCACCGGCGAGCCGAGGTTCTCGACAACGGCCCGCAGCGTTTCGGGGCGCCCGGCGCGCAGCAGCGACTCGGTCTGCTGCAGCGCCCGCAGCCGCAGCACGGGCAGGCGCGGGTTCTCGATCCGCAGATCGTCGATCAGGCCGGGCACGGCGCCCAGATTTAGTGGCTGCGGGCCTGGTTTGGCCAGCCCGGAGCGCGTCACGGCGCTGCGCTGGCCGTTGACGTCGAGGGTCAACTGCTGCCCATCCCACTGCGCGCTGAGGCGGTACCAGACCCCGACCTGGGCTTTGACCGGCGACTGCACCCGCGGCTCCCAGCCGCCGAGGTTCACGAAGAACGAGAAGCGGCTGCCCTCCTGCGGTGAATCGACGCGGAGCTGGTACTCGCCGTCCTTCATCGCGAGGTAGCCGTAGCTCGGCGGGAGGGCGCTGAACTTGACGACGCAGTCGATCCGCAGGCCGGGGGCGAGCTGGAAGTCGGGGTGATCGGGCAGGCTGAGCTGCGGCCCGAACTGCACGGCCCGGTCAACCCGGCCGGCACCGAACTGCGCGCCGGCGGTGGCGATGTCGTGGCCGTGGCCGGTGTCGTCACGCAGATCGGCGTCGAAGCTCCAGTGCGCCACGCCCGCGGCGGCGGCGCCGGGGTTGTGGATGGTGAGGTCGTCCAGCACGGCGCTGCAGGGGCCGAGCTCCAACGGCGCACTGCTCGCCTGCGGCGTCCCGGTGCGGGCCAGGCGCGTCACCGTGCCGTTGATGTCGAGGGTCAACTGGGCGCCGTCCCAGGTTGCCAGGTAGTGGTACCAGGGGCCGATCTGCGGCACCACCGGCGACTTCACCCGGGGCTCCCAGTCGTTCAAGAAAACGAAGAACGAGAAGTTGCCGCCCTCCCCAGCCGGGTCGGTGCGGAGCATGTACTCGCGCTCTTTGGTGACCAGCGACTGGCCCGCGGTGCCTGGCCCGGTGAAGCGCACCCAGCCTTCGAGGCGCAGGCCGGGCGCCAGCCGCAGCTCGGCGCGGTCGCTGACCGTAGCCGCCTCGCCGCCGACCAGCAGGCCCTGCCCGCGGTGGCCCTCGGCGAACTGCGGGCGCTCCCGGAAGACATCCTGCCCGAGGCCGCTGCCATCGAGCAGGTTGCCGTCGAAGGCGTACTGCGCCACCGGCCCGGCCGGTGCCGCGTGCAGCGGCCCGGCCGCCAGCACGCCCAACGAGAGGAGCGCGAGCCCGCAGAGGGTCGGTCGCATCGGTGTCTCCGTCAGGCGTTACTTCGCCTCGACGGTGACATCGTCCGCCCAATACGTGCCAGTTCCTTCTTTCGGCGACCAGAGCAAGACGCACATCGCGCCGACGCCCGGGGGAACGGTGATCTCGCTGCTGACCGGCTCCCACTGCCCCAGCATCTGCGCCGCGGCGCGGACCGGGGCAATCTGCGGCTGGCTGTCGGAGTCCAGTCCGGGGCGCCAGGCGACGTAGAGCCCCATCCGCCCGGTGCCGACGTCGGTGTAGTGGACCTGCACGCCGATCCGGTAGGTCTGCCCCGGCTGCACCGCCTGCCAGGGCGACCAGGCCCGCCGGTGGTCGGGCGCCGGCGCGGTCATCGTGAAGTGCAGCGCCAACTTGCCCGATTTGGCCGTGCCTTCGACCAGCTTGACATCGTCCCCGTCGAGGCGCCACTCGCCCGGCCCTTCCTCGAAGTTCCAGGCGCGTGAGGTGCCCGGCTCGACGACCGGCTTGGGGGCCGGCGGCGGCGGGGTGATCCCCGCCTGGCGCGCCAAGTACCCCGCCAGCGCGTCGGCCAGGCGCTCGTGACCGGCGATGTTGGGGTGCGCCTGGTCGGCGAAGAACTGCTCCAGTTGGTCGCGGCCGACCGATTTCAGGACGTCCTGGAACTCGAAGCAGGCCAGGCTGCGGGCCTTGGCGACCTCGCGCACTGCCTCGGCGTAGTCGTCGAGCATCGACCAGCGGGGGCCGGTGCCGGGCAGACAGGTCAGCAGCAGCACCGCGCTGCGGCCGCCGGTGACGCGAGCGATGCGGTCCAGGTAGTCCTCCAGCGAGCGCCGGTAGTAGTCGCGGGTCTGGGTGTTGCTCTTGTCGTTGTAGCCGTAGAGCACCGTCACCAGGTCGGGCGGCGCGTCGACGAAGTCGCGGGGCACCCAGGCGCGGGCGTCGCTCAGTTTGGCTCCTCCCACGGCGCGGCTCTCACAGACGATCTGCTCGTTCTTGCACCAGTCGCGCAGCAGCCGCCCGACCAGCACGGCGTAGCGCTGGTTCTCGCGGTCCGGCAGCGAGGTGCCGGCGGTGATGCTGTCGCCCATGCACTGGATCCGCAGCGGCTGGCCGGCCTTGAGCTTGGCAATCACCCCGCTCAGCGGCGCCAGCGGCGGGGTCGCCGCGGGTTCCGGGAGGGTCTCTTCGAGCTGCACCTGGTCCAGGCCGAAGCTGACCTGCGGCAGCGGATAGTTGTTGTGGCCGATGGTCCAGCGGCTGCCGCAGCGCAGCACGGTGATCCCCGACGGCGGTAGGGCGCCCAGGGTGCCGATCGGGTCGACCTGCCCTTCGGGGATCAGGTCGGCCCAGCGCACGGCGACGCGGTGCCAGGTGGTGTCGCGTAGCGGGAACCAGGTGACGTAGCTGTAGGTCCCATCCGAGCCGCCGCCGCTGACCGCGAAGCAGCCGAAGTTGGCCGAGCCGTCGCCCTTCACCAGCAACGAGATCCCCTGGTAGCGGTCCCAGTCGGCCATCGCCGCGGTGCCGCGGGCCACGATCTCGCGGACGACGGTCCCCGGCAAGGTCACCTGCACCGCGCCCTGGCCGGCGCCAGCGTCGGTCGCGGCGGCGACGGCGGCGGGCGCGTTGGCCTTCCAGCCGGTGACGCTCTCACAGTCGGCTAACACCACCGGCGCGGCGGGCAGCCGCCCGAGTAGCAGCGCGGCAGCCAGCAGCCAGACAGGACGTGGTCGCATGCGGCAGTCTCCTTGGCCATTCTGGTGGTGGCGCGGAGCAGACCGTGGCCGACTCGGCCGTGGCGCGCCCGGAACCCAACTGCGGGCTTCAAGCCGCGCCGTTGCCGGGAGGTTCCCGATCCGGCAGGAGTCCCTTGCCGACAAGCCAATGCGCCCGCCGCGAAGGAGCCGTCATGACCCCGATCACGACCTGCGTCGCCCGCCTCGGCAGCCGCTTCAGCCTGCAGCTTGACCCGATCCGGAAGCACGTCCTGTACGGCGCGGTGGGGCTCTTCCACCAACGCCAGAGTGAGTTGCTGGTGGAGCTGCGCGACGCCGGGGGGGTCACCGCGGCGTTGCCGCTGGCCGGGGAGCGGCCGGGGTTTGACCTGCTCTCGCAGCGGCAGACGATGACCCGCGTGGTCTGGGACGCCTACAGTCAGCAGACCGACGCGAAGGTCGAGGTGGAGCTGCTGGCGCCGTTCCTGCCGCGCGACGTGCGGATGTCGGTGGCGCCGCTCTACCTGCTGCATGTCAAGGTCAGCCGGCTGAAACACCGCCTGCGCTGGCAGGGCCCGCGTGCCGAGGCCGCCGGGCGCGGCGTGGTGCAGGTCGCGCTGCGCGTGCCCGACGTGGCCACGACGGTCACCGCCGACGCGATCACCTTCACCTACGAGACACCGATCCAGACCCGCCGCACCACCGGCGAGGGCGGCATCGACCGGGCCAACGACCCGACCGCGCGGCAGCACGCCGCCGATCTGGCGCACTGCCAGGGCGCCGTAGCGGTGGTCACGGGCGACTGGCAACAGGTCGACGACGGCTTCGAGCTGAGCTACGACCTCCGCAGCGACACGGCCGAGGGCTGGCTGGCGCTGACCGGCTGGTTCGACGACGCCTGTTTCGAAGGGCACCGTGTTGCCGGGCCGCTGAAGTACGTGCCGGTCTTCGCCGCGCCCGACGCCGTGCTGGCCTATGCGCGGTCGGAGCGCGAGCGGATCGTCGCCGCGGCCGACTTCGTCGACGGGCTGATTCTCGACAGCTCCCTGCCGCGCAGCCTGCAAGACCTGATCGCCTTCAGTTTCCAGAGCTACCTCAGTTGCACCGTCTGGGCCGAGTTGGCGGGGCGCGACTGGTTCAGTGTCTGGGAGGGCAGTTGCTGGTACAACAGCACGGTCGATGTCGAGTACAACAACGGCCTGGTCTACTGGGGCCTCTGGCCGCAGCTCCTGGAGAGCATCTTCGAGCAGTGGACCGGCCACCTGCGCCCGGTCGAGCAGGGCGCCTGGCTGGAGCACGACATGGGCTCCGGCTGGACCAGCAACGGGCAGGCCTACCACCACCCGATGGAGGTTGAGGAGAACGCCAACTGGCTGCTGCTGCTTTATGCGCACGGCGTCTGGTGGGGCCGCGAGGAGCTGTTCGAACAGCACGCGGCGACCAGTCGCCTGCTGGCCGAGTACCTGCTGGCAGCCGACACCACCGGCAACGGGTTCCCCGATCAGGGCACCGCCAACACCATCGACGACGCGACGCCGGCCGTGCAGTACGGTCGCGACCAGGTCTACCTGGGCGTCAAGCGGCTCGCCGCGCTGCATGCCGCGGGGCGAATGGGCGAGGCGGTCGGCGACCAGCAGCTGGCCGACCGCTGCTACGAGGCGGTCGACCTGGCCTGCGCGACGTTGCAGGAAGGCTGGCTGGGCGACCATTACCCGGTCTGCCTCGACCGCAGCACCACCGGCCTGGTTGACGCCTGGACGCACCAGCCGCTGCCCTACGACGAGCTGCCCGGCTGGGACGCCTACAGCCTCTACACCACCAACGGGCTGCTCTACCTGTTCATGGTGGACGACCTGCCCAGCGGCCTGGACCCCGAACTGCTGCGCATCGACCTGCTGAGCGCCTATCGCGCCTCGTTGACCGAGTACGGCTGCACCCACTGCAGCGCCGATCCTGACCACCTCTGGGTCTCGATGAACCTCTGGCGTGACCAGGCCGGCTGCTACCTCGGCGAGAACCTGCTGGCAACGGCCGACCGCTACTGGCAGATGCAGATCGCCGCCAACGCCGGGACCGAGGCGAAGTGCTTCGTCGACACCAACTACACCAACAACCTCTGCAACTACCCGCGCGGCATCGCCAGCCTGGGTGCCCTGTGGGCCGCCGCCGGCCTGCGCGTGCGGGCCCGCGACCAGGTCCTCGGCATCGCCCCGCCGGCGCCCTGCCGCGTGCCGCTGCTGACGCATGTCGACTGGGCCAACCTGCGCGCCCCGTGGCTCGACGCGCGGCCCGACGGCGACGGGCTGGAGTGGACCATCGACAACGAAGACCTGCTGGCGGGCTGGGACATCCTGCCGCTGGTGTAGCCCGGCAGGAATCGTTCGAAGTTCGAAGAAACCGCGGGCGGAGAAGCCCGATGTCGTGCCGTCTCGCCGTGCTGGCCAGCCTGCTGCTGGCGCCTGCCCTGCCCGCCGCGCAGCTCTCGTTCCACGATGACGGCGTGCGGATCGACTGCGGCGCGATGGGCGCCTTCACGCTGACCTGGCCGGCGCTGCAGGCCGGCAACACCAGCTACAAGCCGGTCGACAAGAAGATTGAGGGCGCCACCGCCACGCTCCGCTACGAGGGCGGGGCCACCGTCGTGGCGCGGCTGGAGGCAGGCCGGCTGCTGCTACGGCCGAGCGGGCTGCCGGCGGCGGTGCAGCATGTCCGCCAGGAGATGCTCGTCGCGTTCGACTTTGCCGACGGCGGCAAGTGGCAGATCGGTGACCGGTCGGCCGCCTTCCCGGCTCAGCAGCCTGCCACCCCGCACCTCTATCAGGGCAACGAGACGCGCACCACGCTGACCGATGGCCAGGGCCGCAGCCTGGCGCTGACGGTGCCGCCGTATGCCTATCAGCAACTGACCGACAACCGCGAGTGGGGCTGGAAGATCTTCGCCTGGTTCTATCACGCGCCGATCGCCAACGGGCAGGACGCCGTGATCAGCATCGTTAGCGCCGACGCGGGGCAGACCGTGGTGGTGGTCGACCGCTGGGGCCAGGACGCCGCCAAAGCGTTCCCCGGTAAGGTCAGCGCCGACGCCGAACTACAGGCCGATGTCGCTGCCGACGCCGCCTACTACGGCAGCCTCCAGGCGCCCGCCCGCGGGCCATACGGCGGGCTGCCCGGCAGCGGGCAGACGCTGGGACTCCAGAAGACCGGTTACTTCCACGTCGAGCAGACCAACGGCCGATGGGTGCTGGTCGATCCGGATGGCGACGCGCTGTTCCACCGGGGGATCTGTTCCTTCCAACCGGGCGAAGACTACACCTTCATCAAGGGCCGCGAGAGCCAGTACGCCTGGCTGCCGCCCTACGATGGCGAGTTCCGCAGCGCCTTTCACCCCGAAGGCTACTGGTCCCGCGACACCTTCTCGTTCTACCTCGCCAACACCATTCGCAAGTACCAGCAGCCCTACGACCTGGCGACGCTGCAGGCGCGCATGATCGACCGGGTCCGCCGCCTCGGCTGGAACGCCACCGGGGCCTTCTCGGCGACCAGCGCTGCGCACCGCACGGCGCGCTTCCCCTGGGTCAGTAGCCTGCCGCTCAGCGAGTGGCAGCTCGGCCGCCACATCCCGGGCCTGCGCGGGGTCTGGGATCCTTTCGACCCGGTGACCGTCGCGAAGGTCGACGAGGTGCTCGGCACGAGCCTCCCGGCCAACGCCAACGAGCCGCTCGTGATCGGCTACTTCCTGGCCAACGAACAGGCCTGGGAGGATCTGCCGCGGGTGATTCCCCAGCTCAAGGGCGCGCCGGCGAAGCTGGAGCTGGTCAAGCAACTGCGCGCCAAGTACCCCGACATCGCCGCCTTCAACACCGCCTGGGGCACCGCGGTGGGCAGCTTCGACGACCTCGCGGGCACCGGCCTACCGGTCGCCACGAAGGCCGCCGCGGCCGACATGGTGGCCTACGAAGAGCGGTTCCTGGACGCCTACTACCGCACGATCCGCGACACCTTCCGGAAGTACGATCCGCACCACCTGCTGCTGGGTGACCGCTGGCAGCCGCGGACCGCCAACAACGAGACCCTGGCCCGGATCTGCGGCCAGTACAACGACATCATCAGCCTCAACTACTACACCTACGCCATCGACCCCGAGTTCACCGGTCGGCTGCACCGCTGGTCGGGGCGGCCGATGCTGTTCAGCGAGTTCTACTGGTCCTCGCCCAGCGACACCGGCCTGCCGGGCGGCAACGAGGTGGCCAACCAGTCCGAGCGCGGCCTGGCCTACCGCACTTACGTCGAGGGAGCCGCCGCGCTGGGCTATGTGGTGGGCATCGAGTGGTTCACGCTGCTCGACCAGGCCCGTACTGGGCGGTTCTTCGAGCGGTACACCGGTGAGAAGGGCAACACTGGCATCTTCAGCGTCACCGACCGACCCTACAAGGGGTACCTGGAGCACGCCGTCCCGGCCAACTGGGCCAGCGACGCGGTGCTGCTGGGGCGGCAGCAGCCGTTTGTCTGGGACAACCCGCGCTTCCGCCCGAGCGGGCCCAGCAACAAGGTCTACAAGGTGCTGCGCGCGCCGGGGCCGATCAAGCTGGACGGCAGCCGGAACGACTTCCCCGGCGTCCCGCCCGAGCTGATCCCCGCCGCACGGCTGGTGCAAGGCCCTGACGCCAACGGCGTCGAAGCCGCTTTCTGGGCCTGCTGGGACGACCAGCACCTGTACCTGCTGGTCCACGTCACCGACCCGACGCCGCAGCGCAATGACCAAACCGGCGCCAACCTCTGGAACGGCGACGGGGTCGAGGTCTTCCTGGGCAGTGAGGAGCTGGCCGCGGGCGGTCCGCTGAAGACCAGCGACCGCCAGTTGCTGCTCGGCGCCGGACCGCACCAGCCGCCGCGGGCCTGGTGGGCCAACGCCGCGGCGCAAGCGCCGGTCAACCTGGTGGTGTTGCCAGACGCCGCGGGCGGCGGTTACAGCCTCGAAGCCGCCATCCCCTGGACCGCGCTGGGGGTGACCGCCAAAGCGGCCCTCGAAATGCGCTTCGATCTGGCGATCGACGACGCCGAGCAGCCCACCATCCGCCGGCGGCAGTTCGTCTGGAACGGCACCGCCCGCAACAGCGGCGACCGCGGCGGCTGGGGCCGCGCCGTGTTGGTGCAGTAGCCAGCGCCGGGCCGGGAGGATTCGCCACCCGCCCGCCGCATCGCAGCCTCTCAGAGGGAAGCTGCGATGCGCCGCCTCTGGCCGCTGCTGGTGCTGGTCCTGTCGCCCGCGCTGGCTGAGCTGACGCCGGCGCAGGTGGGTCTGCTGGTCAACCGGAACGACCCGGCCAGTGCCACGGTCGCCGAGCACTACCGCCGGGCCCGCCAGGTGCCCGCCGAGAACGTCCTGGCGGTCGGCCTGCCGCCCGGTGAGACGCTGCCGCGGGAGGTCTACCAGACGCAGTTGCTGCCCGCCGTGCGCAGCTTCCTGATCGACCGCGGCGGCCGGCTGCGCTGTCTCTTGCTGATCTACGGGATGCCCCTGCGGGTCGGCCAGCGGGTGCCGACACCAGAGCAGAAGGCCGAGGCGGATCGCCTGAAGCCCGAGCTGGACGCTGCCCGCGCCGCCGGCAAGGCCAACGAAGACGCCCTCAAAGAACTCCGCGCAAAGCCCAATCCGACCGCGGCCGAGAAGCAGGAGATCGCCGCCAAGCAAGCCGCGGCGCCGGAGCTCGCCAAACGCACGGCGGCCCTCCAGGAGCCCTACGCCCGGGCCAGCGGCAGCGAGACCAACGCCTCGCTGGAGGGCGAGCTGGCCCTGGCCTGGTGGCCGCCCTTCGAGCTCTACCGCTGGGTCTTCAACACGCAGCACTTCGGCTTTCCGGCCGAGGCCCGGTCGCAGAACCCGCCGGTGCTGATGACCGCCCGCCTCGACGGGCCGACGCCCGAGATCGCTCAACGGCTGGTTGACGATGCCATCCGAATCGAGCGCGAGGGGCTCAAGGGCAAGGCCTACATCGACGCCCGCGGCATCAAGAACAACCCCAACTCGATGGACTGGTATGGCTACGCCGGCTACGATGACAGCCTCCGCGACCTGGCGACGCTGCTGCGCGAGAAGGCCAGGCTGGAGGTGGTGCTGAACGACGAGCCGCGCCTCTTCCAACCCGGCGAGTGCCCCGACGCCGCGCTCTACTGCGGTTGGTACAGCCTCGCCAACTACGTCGACGCCTTCACCTGGGCCCCCGGCGCCGTGGCCTATCACATCGCCAGCAGCGAGGCTGTGACGCTCCGCGGGGACTCCAACCAGTGGTGCCGCAAGATGCTCGACAAGGGCGTCGCCGCGACCCTCGGCCCGGTCAACGAGCCCTACACGATCGGGTTCCCGAAGCCCTACGAGTTCTTCGCCAACCTGCTGACCGGCGAGTGGACCCTGGCCGAGGTCTACTCCCGCACGCTGTTCCTGCAGAGCTGGATGACCAGCCTGATCGGCGACCCGCTCTACAACCCCTACCGCGGCCGCGCCCTGCTGACCACCGCCGACATCCGCCCCAGCCCCGCCGGCGCCCCCCTCCCCTGGACCCGCGCCGGCCGCGAGGCGACGGAATGAACGCGGCGCTCTGCCTGACGCTGCTCTGGACCACGCTCGCCCAGGAGCCCGCGATGACGCACGTGCCCGAGAACACCTATGTCGGTGAACTGCTGCGGTACCCGGGGCCGTACCAGTTCCAGGTCGGTCGGCAGGGGATCATCCTGGTGACCGACGCCGAGTTGGAGACCATCGCGCGGGATCCCGAGGCGGTGATCGATACTTCGGTGACCTTCGAGAAGCACCAGGCCAGCCTGCGCCAGATTTGTGAGCGAGGGCAGGCCGCGGGGCAGCGGACCTTGCTGCTGGCGTTCGACCACTTCTTCAAGCAGTACCGCCCCGGAACCGACCAGCCGCGGAAGCTGCTGCCCGATGGGGACGACTACATCGCGCTGCTGGCGCAGGTCGGCAAGTTTGCGCAGCAGTACGGGCTGGCGCTGGAGCTGAGCCTGCTGAGCCCGCTCGAAGTCGGCCCGGGGTTTCAGCGGGCAACCGGTGAGAGTGGGCGCTGGATGCACTACCGCAAGGGGCTGCGCGACCCGGTCAGCGGGGCTTACAGCGTCGACCTGTGGCGGCAGCAGCAGTGGTGCAACAACAAGGGCGTGATCCGGATCGAAGACGCCGGCGTGCGGGTGTTCGCCTTCAAGGAGGCCCAGGCCGGTACCAACCTGGTGGTCAACCCGGCGGACATCGTTGAGATCAGCGACACGGCGCAGGTCGAGGTGTACGAGGGTCTGACACAGCGCACCGGCGATTACCGGGCGCAGCGGGTGCGGATCCATGGCCGGGGCCGGGCCGAGTTGGCGGGGCTGAACAAGGTGTTGGTGGTGCAGGTCTACCGCACGCCGGAGCTGGACTACTTCAGCCCGCGGGCGCTGCCGTTTCTGACCGGCCTGGTGGACCGCTACGCCGACGCGGGGATCCACCTCAACGCGCTCTACTCCGATGAGATGCACATCCAGCAGGATTGGGGCTACCACAGCCACCACGACAACGGCGAGTTTGCGGTGCGATACGTCAGCGACGGCTTCCAGCGGGCCTTTGCCGAGCGCTACGGCGCCGAGTATGCCGACTTCGCGAAGTACCTGGTCTACTTCTGCCGCGGGCAGGAGGACGCCCGCAACGACGTGCTGGCGAAGGTCGGGCTGCAGCATCTGTTGGGGGCGACGCCGGAGGCCGTGCGGCAGACCTCGCTGCTGCGCAGCCGGTACTATCAGATGCTACAGGACGGCGTGGTGGACCTCTTCGTGACGGCGCGGCGGCACGCCGAGCGGCGGATGGGGCACCTGCTGGACACCCGCGCCCACGCCACCTGGGCCGAGAGCCCGACCTGTGACTACTGGCAGGCGAGCGGCGTCAACGGCAACAGCGTGAAGTACGAGTACACTTCCAACTTCCTCTGGTCCGAGACGGTCCACCAGTCGGCGGCGGCCTGCAGCGACTACTTCAAGTGGGGTGAGTTCCTGACCGGCACCGGCAACGACCACTCCGAAGGCGGCTGGCTGGACCGCAACTACTACGGTCTGGCGCTCGGCTGCTCGACCGGCATCATCAACGAGGTGCCGTTCTCGTACGCCGCGCACTGGGGCAGCCCGCGCGAGGTCAGCCAACGCCACGGCTGGCTGCAAGCGGCTTACGGCACCGCCGCCGGGCCGCAGCAGAACATGGTGGCGGAGTGCCAGCATCGCGACGTCGAGGTCTTGATGCTGTACCCGCTGGACCTGGTCAGCGTCGACGAGCGGTTCGGCAGTTGGATGACGCAGTACGGCTACGCCAACTACCTGACCACGGCCAAGGTGCTGGAGCTGGGCCAGGTGGTCGACGGCGCGCTGGTGATCGCCGGGCGCCGCTTCACGACGGTCGTGGCGTTGTTCGAGCCGCACCCGCCAGCGGCGCTGTTGGAGCTGTTGCGGCAACTGCTGGCCGCCGGGGGCCAGGTGGTCTGGTCGGGCCCGCCGCCGCTGCTCTCGGCCGAGGGTCAGCCGCTGCCGCAGTGGGGCGAGCTGTTCGGCGTCGACTGCCCGACGCCCCTGGGCCTGGCCGTGCCGGGCCGCGTGATCGGCTTCGAAGGCGCCCTGGCGGCGGTCCAGCCGCAGACCGTGCTGACCGATCTGCTGGTCGACCGGATCTACCCGTTGACGCCTCGCGAGGGCACCCAGCCGGCCGCCCGGACGGGGCCGCACCTGGTCGGCACCACCCGCACCGTCGGCACCGGGACCGCCTGCGTGCTGGGCTTCCGGCCGCGCGACGATCAGGCGCAGAGCCTCGGCTACGACGCCCGCACCTGGATCGATACGCTGACCGCACTCGGCGCCTACCCGCCGAGCGGGCGCTTCGCCGGGTACAACGACAACCCGCAGGTGCTCAGCCGCGGGCCGGGCGACGTGCTCTACTGTCGGTTCCCCAACGGCACCGTCGCGGCAGCGCCGCATCTGCGGCAGTACGTCGAGAACTGGCCGGGCGGCTTCGGCCGCAAGGCCGAGGACGACGCCAAGATCATGGCCGCCTATCCGCCGCCGTCGGCCGACCTGGTGCTCGACAACGTCCGCGTCGCGGGCCACGCCGTGAACTACCGCGGCCTGGCGGTGGTGCTCTTCCGGCTCGACGCGGCCGGGCGGCTGATCGCCTTCTGCGGGCACCACAGCAACCAGATCAGCATCGACGGCCGGACCCACCGCTGGGCGGCGGGCGGGCTGGGGACCACCTTCTGGTGCCCGGTGCCACCCGAGCGGCGGGTCCCTGGCGGGGCGCTGATGATTCTCCAGCTCCACGGCCGGGGCGACATTCGGATCCCGGCGGTGGACCTGCCGGACGCCGTCGAGGTGGTCACCGAAGGCCCGCGCCCGGGCAGCCGCGGCAAGGTCATCGCCAGCCGCCTGGAGGGCGACACGCTGGTTGTACAGCTCGGCGACGAGACGCCGCTGGGCTTGCTGTATGTGGTACCGAAGTGACGGCAGGGAGGTTCTGATGGCGACCACCGAGCCCCGTGCGGAAGGCTATCCGCTGGTGATTCCCGGCTACTACGGCAGCCGGCCCGGGATCCAGATCGGCACGCAGTTGGCGCCGACCGCGAGCGATGACGAGCTGCGCTTCGCGCGGCAGCTTGGGGTGGAGTGGGTGATGACGATGCTGCCCGACGGGCAGCACACCCTCGACGACTATCGCGCGCTGCAACGGCGGTTCGCCGACTTCGGGCTGCGGATCTACCGGCTGGCCAACCACCGCTGCCACAACATGGAGGCGATCACCCTGGCCACGCCGGAGCGCGAGGCGCGGCTGGCCGAGTATCTCGACTACCTCCGCCTGCTCGGCGCGGCCGGGATCCGCTACGCGACCTACGCGCACATGGCCAATGGGATCTGGAGTTCGGAGCGCGAGACGGTCCGCGGCGGCGCCCCGGCGCGGGCGCTGCGGCTGGACCGCGACCCGACCGGCTGGTGGATCGAGCAGAGCTGGCGCGGTGAGCTGACCCACGGCCGGCGGTACGGTGAACAGGAGCTGTGGGACAACTTCGCCTGGTTCCTGGAGCGCGCCGTGCCGGTGGCCGAGGAGGCGGGGGTCTACCTGGGCATCCACCCCGACGACCCGCCGGTCTACGACCTCGGCGGCATCCCGCGTTGCATCGCGGGCACCTTCGCCGGCTACCAGCGCGCGCTGGCGTTGGCGGACAGTCCCAACGTCGGGGTCTGCCTCTGCGTCGGCTGCTGGCTGGAAGGTGGCCCGGCGATGGGCGCCGACGTGGTGACGGCGATTCGGGAGTTCGGCGGGCAGGGCAAGCTGTTCAAGATCCACCTGCGCAACGTGACCGCCCCGCTGCCCGAGGGGTTTGTCGAGACCTTCCTGGATGATGGTTACCAGAACATGGTGGAGGTGGTCCGCGCGCTGCACGAGGTGGGCTTCACAGGCGCGCTGATCAGCGACCACCTGCCGCAGATGGTCGGCGGTCGGTACGCCGCGGAGGGCTACGCGGTGGGCTACATGCGGGCGCTGATCCAGGCCGTCGCCGGCCCGTAGGCGGGCCAGCCGCGGCGGGCTACTGGCGCACGCAGGCCCAGCGCTCGGGGGTCATTGCGGCGTAGCCGCCGGCGGCGGGGCTGCCGTGCGTCTGTGGTCAGACCGGCTGCCTCGCGGCGCTGGTCTCGCGACGCGGCATCCTGGCCAGGCTCGGCTGGCCCGCCGACGCCACCACGCGCGAGGTGGTGGCCGCAGCGCAGCGCGGTGACGGGGCCGGTGTTGACCGTCCTGGCGGCCTGTGGTGAGGCCGTCGCGGCGGCCTGCGCGCCGCTGGTGGACTTGCTGGGCCCCGATGTGGTCAGCCTGGCCGGCCCGATCTTCGAGGTGCCGCTGGTGCTCGACGTGGTGGCCCGCGAACTGAACCACGCCTCGTTCGTCGGCCGGCTGAGTGGTGTCCGAGTCCTGGCGGCCGCACTCGGCGCCGATCTCGGCCTGGTTGGTGCCGCCAGCCTGGTCTACGACGCGCTGGTGACCAGCGCACCGGGGATGTCGGGCCGCTGAAGTCAGGCTGGCCGCGGCTCGCCGATCGCGGCGGTCAGGATGTACCAGTCGCCGGCGCGGTTCTGGATCACCGTCGCGGTGAGCCTGGCGGCGACGGTGGCGCGGCTCAGGGCGAGGCCTTCTGCGGTGAAGGTGGCGGCGCTCTGGCCCGGCCAGAACAGGCGGAAGGTGACTTCCTGGGCGAGGTCGTACCAGACCGCCTGGCCACTCTCGACCAACGCCTCGTGCTGCGCGACGATCTGCACCTCGGCGCCGCGGCTCTGGATGCGGCGGCCGAGGGACTCCGCGATGGTGGCCGGGCCGCTGCGCTGGATCGGCGCCTCGGCCGACACGCCAGCCTGCTTGACGAGCGCATCGGCGACCTGCGCGGTGGCCACGCTGCTCCACTCGTGGAGCATCTCCGGCAGGGTCTCGGCGGCGGTCTCGCCGAGCGCCCCAGCGGTGCCGACGCGTTCCCAGAGGTGCATGTTGGGCGCGCCGGGCTGGCCCAGAATGCGGTCGAAGACGGCGCTGCCGAAGCTGCGCTCGTTGGCGTAGAGGCTGCCCTTTCGGAAGACCTTCTTGAGCATCACGAAGCAGAGCACCCAGCAGACGATGCCGACCACCACCCCGGTTGGCCCGACCGAGCGAGCGGCTTCGGTCTGGCCGACGTTCTTGGCGATGTAGCCGATCAGCAGTCCGAGGATGCCGCCGATGGCGCCGAGCACCGCGAAGCTGAACTGGTTCGGGTAGATCTCCAGCAAGGTCGCGGTGTCGCGGCCTAGCGCCGGTCGACTCCAGACATCCGCCACGGTTCGCTGCAGCGCCTTGTCGTGCTCCGCCATCGACTCGTCCTCCAGCCGGGGAAGGTGCCACCCGCACCGCACCGAAGCGCGTCCTGCGGAGGGCGTGGCGGTGCGTATCCTACGGCATTTGCGGTGTCTTGAACAGCCCACCTGGATCCTCCTCCTGATCGCCACGATCTCCCCGCCGGCGAGGGCCTTGCAGAACGGCGACTTTGCCCAGGCGGGTCCCGGTGGCGCACCGGCCGGGTGGAGCTGCGACCCGCAGGCCGCGCGCCGCCAGCCTGTGGGGGCCGGGTGGGAGCTGGTCAGCCGGCCAGGGGCCTACGTGCTGGCGGCGCAGGAGCTCACGCTGCAGGCCGCTGCGGTGTACACGCTGACCCTGACGGTGCGCGGCGACGCGGCGGGCCGGGCCGGGGCGCTGCTCCTGCAGGGCGCCGGGCGCGAGACCTACCTGCTGTGGGACCAGCCGGTCGACGCGGCGCCGCGCACTTTGACGCGGGTCTTCACGGCGCCGGCCGCCGCTGTGCGGCTGCTGCTCTACAACGTCGCCCGCACTGGCGAAGTGGCCTACCGGCAGGTCACTTTGGAGCCCGGCCGGCCGTCCTGGCCGGTGGTCCGCGAGCTGCGCTTTCCAGCCCTCCACAGCCCCAGCGGGCCGCCGCCCGAGACGCCGCACGTGCCGTGGCTGCGGCCGCTGCCCGGCGGGCCGTTACGGGCCGTCGCCGCCCTGGCCGAGTACCGCGCCGCCCGGGAGTGGCTGGAGCTGGCGCAGCGCGTCGAGCTGGACCTCGACCTGCTCAACGTGGCTGGTGACGACCTTGCCTCAGCGACCGCGGAGCGGGTGCAAGAGCGGCTGAAGCGCGGCCAGGTCGACGTGCTGCTGGTCAACGCGCGCCTGCCCGAGGTGCTGCGACGGTGCGCCGCCGAGCGGCTGGCCGAGGGCGGTGGGGTGGTGCTGTTCGAAGGCCGTGCCCGCCGCGAGGAGCTGCCCGCCGAGCTGGTCTGGCGGGACGTGGCGGCCGACCATGCGCTGCTGCGGGACCTGCCCTGGGAGCAACTCGCGGCGGGCCTGCGGCCGAGCGTGCAGATCGCCGAGCCGGCCGCCGGGCGGGCCGTGCGGTTGCGCTGGGACCCGGCCCAGGTGCGGCTGCACGGCTGCTGGCCGGTCTTGCTGGACAGCTCCGACTGGGAGCAGCGGCAGTTCCACTATTGGGAGTACCCCCTGGCGCTGGCGGCGCGCGCGGTGGCCTGGGCCGGGGGCCGTCTGGGCGAGGGCCGCCTGCGCCTGGCGGAGGGCCGCCTGCAGGCGACGGGGCTGCCGCCGCGGACGCGTTGCGAGGTGCGTCCGCGGAGTCTGCGCGAAGTGCGCTGTGGTGAGCCCGACCGTCAGTTCGAGGCCAGCCAGGTGGTGCTCGGCGAGCCCTGGCAGCCGGCCGACGCCTGGTCGGCCGGCCCGGCGTTGCTCGCGGTGCGCGCCCTGGACGCCCGGGGCGCGGTGCTGGCGAGTGCCGCGCTGCCCTGGCCGCGCCGCGCGCCTGGCGAGCTGCAGGCGGTGGCGGTGACACCGGCGGTGGCGCAGCCGGGCGAAACCGTGCGAGTCACCGTGGAGGTCGCCGCGACCGGCCCGACGGTGCTGCAGGTCTCCCTGAACGACGCCCACCAGCGGCGCTACGCCGCGGCGACGGCGCGCCTGGCAGGCGCCGGCCAGGCGACCGTCGAGTTGCCGTTGGCACGCAGCAGCACCGCCCTCAGCAAGGTGGCGGTGCTGCTGACCACGCCCGCTGGCCGCGAGCTCGACTACGGCTGGCGCAACGTGGTGGTGCCGGCGCTCAACCATCAGGCGGCCTGGGCCGAGTGGCAGGTCACCGGCTGGGGCGAGCAGGCGCCGCCGGCGCTGAGCCAGCAGTTCAACGCGCGGTTGCGCGAGATCGGCTGGAACGGGAAGTTCGAAGGGGACAGCTACGGCGCGCTGGAGGCCGGACTCTTCCCCTCGCGGAGCGCCGGGCTGCCCGGACTCTACCCCGCTGCGCCGCGACCCGACGGAGTGCGCGCCGCCGGCTGCCTCAGCGACCCGGATCTGTTGGCGCGGACGGACCAGCGGATTGCCGAGCGGTTGCAGCGCTGGGGGCGCTACGGCATCGTCGCCTGGAGCCTTGGCGACGAGCTGGCGCTGACTCATGACGATCAGATCGACGAAGTGGACCGCTCCGAGACCGCGGTGGCCGCCTACCGCCAATGGTTGCGGCAGCAGTATGGCCACCTGGCGGCGCTCAACCGCCAATGGGGCACGACGCACGAGTCGTGGGAGGACATCCAGCCAAGCCTCAGCGCGGCGGTGCGGGGCAGCCAGAACTACGCGCCGTTTGTCGACTTCCGCGAGTTCATGACCGAGGCCTGGCTGCGGGTGCTGCGCCACGGGACGCAGGCGCTGCGCGAGCAGGCGGCGCCGGCGCGGGTGGGGCACACCAACACCTTCGGCCTCAACCCCTTCAACGGTGCCGACTACGGGCGGCTGGCCAGCGCGGTGGGTTTCACCTGGGGCCAGGAGTATAGCGAGGCGATCAAAGCGGATGCCCAGAAGGCGGTCTACGCGCTGTGGCGCAGCTTCGTGCCGGAGGGCTTCCCGAACCTCGGCTGGATCGGCTACCAGCCGCGCGAGGCGGCGGTGCGGTACGAGCCGTGGTGGCTGGCGTTGCACGGCAGCCGCGGCGTGAGCTACTTCGCGGCCTGCGCGGTCGATGCCGAGCACAACGACTCCTGGGCGCTGGTGCCGCCGACCCTGGCGCCAGCACGCTACGGCGAGCTGGTGCGCGAGACCCTGGCGCCGCTGGTTGGCGGGGTTGGCGCGCTGCTCAACGCCAGCACCCCCGAGCCGCCGACGGTCGGCCTGGTGTGGTCGTACCCCAGCGTGCTGAGCTCCTGGTGCGACAGCACCTGGGCCCAGCCGGTGCCGCCGGCGCAGCCGCCGTTCGACAGTTACGGGGCGATCTGGTGGTCGGCGCTGCAGATGCGCCACCTGCTGGAAGAGGCCGGCCTGCCCTACGCCTACGTCTCGCCGCAACAGATTGCCGCCGACCCGACCGTGCTGGGGCGCTACGAGCTGCTCTACCTGCCGCTGACCAGCGCGCTCGACGAGGCCACCGTGACGGCGCTCTGCGCCTGGCGCGAGGCCGGCGGCACGCTGGTTGCCGACCTCCACCTGGCGGCCCGCGACGAGCACGGCACGCTCTGGCCCGAGGGCCGGCAACTGGCCCGGCTGAGCGGCCTGCGGGCGGTCGGACGGCCGGTCTGGGAACCGCTCAAGCTGCAGGTCAGTACCGGCTTCGGGGCGCCCAGCCTGGCGGTGGCGGGTTACGGCTGGCAGGAGCTGCAGCCGTTGCCTGGTGAGGAAGTGCTGCCCCTCGGCCGCACCGCCGCGGGGCAGCCGGCGGTCTGGCTGCGACCCTCGGGTGAGGGGACCAGCATCGTGCTTGGCAGCATCCTGGCCGGCGACGATCCTGGCGCGCTGCAACTGATTCGGAGCTACGCCAGCCGCGGCCCGCGCCCGCGCACGTTGCTGCTGGAGCGGGCCGATGGCGGCAGCGGGCCGACCGCGGTGGAGCTGCAACGCCGCTTCTTGGACGGCGCCGAGCTGCTCGGCCTGAGCCGCGACTGGCGGCGGGTCGCCGCTGGCGAACGGACCCCACCGGCGGTGCGCCTGCGGCTGGGCCGGCGCGCCTGGGTCGGTGAACTGCGGGCCGGCCGCCCGCTGGCGACCTGGACCGACACCGTCGAGCTGGCCCTCGGGCCTGGTGACGCCCGCCTGCTGGCGGTGCTGCCCTACGAACCGCGGGGCGTCGAGGTGAGTTTGCCGGAGCGCGTCCGCGCGGGGGAGGACCTCCGGGTGACGGCCCAGGTGCAAGCCTCGGCGGCGCCGGCGACGCACTTCCTGCGGATCGAGCTGCGCGGCCCCGACGGCGTGCTGCGACCTGCCTACACGCGCCAGGTGCAGGCCCCGCAGGGCCGCTGGAGCGGCTCGCTGCCGCTGGCGCTGAACGACCCGCCGGGCACCTGGGAGGTGCGGGTCCGCGATGTGCTGGGTTGCCGCAGCGCCAGCCGTACCTGGCAGTTGGTGGTACCGTAGGGCCTGTGGTACAACCCGGTGGGGGCGGGCCTGGAGGGTCAGCATGGCCTTGGAACGCTTCGGCGTGTCGATGGACGAAGAGCTGCTACGGGCGTTCGACGGCATGTTGCAGCGGAAGGGCTGGGAGAACCGCTCGGAGGCGCTCCGCGACCTGGTCCGTCGGGCGCTGGTGGCCGATCTGTGGGGCGACGACGAGGCCCAGGTGCTGGGCGCCGTCACGATTGTCTACGATCACCACCAACGCGACCTGACCAATGAGCTGCTCGACCTGCAACACCATGCCGACGCCGAAATCGTCTGCGCCACGCATGTCCACCTCGATCACCACCACTGCCTGGAGGTGATCCTCTGCCGCGGGCAGGCGAAGGTGGTGCGGGAACTCGCCGACCGGCTGATCGGTTTGCGCGGAGTATCGCACGGCGACCTGACGCTGACCGCGGGCGGCGCGGTCCATGCGCCAGCGGTGCCCTGAGGCGGCCCGGGCGGGTCGCCAGCGGCGGCGTCGAACACGGTCCGCCGGCGGATCGTCTCAGTGCCTGGGCGGACGAAGCAGAGGAGAGCGACGGTGCGGCTGGCCTGCTGGTGGAGCGTGCTGTGGATCGTCGGGGCCGCTCCCGCCGCGGTCACCGTGCAGGTGGCGGAGGAAGCCCCGGGCGAGACGTACCGCCTCAGCGGCAGCCTGCTGGCGCCGCCCGCGGCGTTGGCGCGGGGTGAGCTCCGCCTCGCCTTCGACTGGACCGACGCGCAGAACCACTACTACGCCAAACTGAGCGGCGAGCAGGCGCAGTTCTTCCGGGTGCAGCGCGGCCAGACCAGCGCGCTGGGGCTGCCCGGCAAGCTCTGGCGCGCCCGGCCGACCGACCCGCTGGCGTTCTCGTTGCAGCGGGGCGAGTGGGCGATGGTGCTGTGCGTCAACGCCGTCGTCGCGGCGCGGGCCGAGGATCGCAGCCTGCCGCCGGGGGCGGCCGGGCATGGCGTCAGCGGGGCCGGGCTGGCGGTCGAGAGCTTCGAGGCGCAACCGACCGAGGAGATCTACTTCAGCGACGACTTCATGCGGACCGACGCGCAGCTCGGGGGCTGGGAACCGCTGGTTGGCCAGTGGGAGAACAACCAGCAGGGCAGCAAGGCCAGCCGCAGCGCCAACGCCTTCAGCTTTCGCAGCGTCGGGGCCACGCCGGGGCTGGCGGCCTGTGGGTACCCCTTCTGGACCGACTACACGGCCCAGGCCGCGGTCCGCTGCGACGGCCACGGCGCGGTCGGGCTGGCGGTCGGGGTGCAGGGCGCCGCGGCCTGTTACCGGCTGCGCTGGACCGCCCAACAAAGCGCCGACGGCGGCACCTGCCGGCTGCAGCGCGTTTGGGGTGGGCAGGTCAGCGACCTCACGCCGGCGCTGCCGGGCGGCTTTCGGGCCGGCGTCTGGTACAAGCTGCAACTGACCCTGGCCGGCGGCCGGCTGCTGGCCTGCATCGACGACGTGCCGTTGGTCGAGGTGGCGGTGCAAGCGCTGACCGAAGGCCGGGTCGGGCTGTACACCGAGCCCGGCGAGGGCGACACGGCCGAAACCGGCGGCGCGCTCTTCGACGATGCGCTGGTCCGCTCGATGCCGTTGCTGGTCGACGACTTCAGCGCCGCGACGGCGACCCGCTACGCCGCGCAGGGCGCTTGGGGCTGGACCACGGGCGGGGCGGTGGCGCCCGCGGAGGGCAGCCTGCTGAGTGGCCTGGTGGACGGCGCCGAGGTGCACCTGGCGGCCGACCTGAGCGGTGGGCCGGGGCAGCTCGGGCTGGTGGTCCACCGCGGTGCCGACGGCAGCGGCTACGAGTTGCGGCTGGCTGCCGACAAGGTCCGCCTGCTGAAGGTTGGCCCGGGCGGTGAGACGCTGCTGGACCAAGGCGCGCCGCCGGCCGGCGCGGATCCGGTGCGGGTCGAGCTATCCTACGACCGAGGCCTGCTGCGCGGCACCGTGGACCATCGGCCGCTGCTCGAGGCGTTCGACCTCAGCTTGCCGGCTGGGGCCGTCGGGGTGGTCAGCCGGGGCGGCGCCGGGCGCCGGGTCGACAACCTGCGGGCCTCTTTCCGACCGCTCTCCTGGACCCTCCCGCCGACCGTGCCGGCGGAGTTTTCGACCGACGAGTACATGACCAACTGGGCCTCGCCGGCCGCCGCGTGGGTGACTGTCGAGGGCACCCCGGGACGCTGGCACAAGGGCTTCTTCTACGGCGACCGGCAGATCGCCCTGCAGATCCCCGGCTTCGGGCAGCAGGCCGGCACGGTGCAGGTCGTGCTCGGCGCCGCCAGCACCGACGTGGCCGCGGCCTGGCGGCTGGAGCTGACCCTGGCCCGCACCGATCCGAAGCTGCAACTGGCCCTGCGGCGCGGTGACCAGACCGTCGCCACCGCGACGCCGACCATCACCGCGGAGACGCCCCGCCTGGTGTTTGAGCTGCGGGGTCGCCACATGCTGGTCTGGGTGGACGACCAGAACGTCCTGCAGTACCGCTTGCCGGAGGATGCGCGATGAGGCGTTGGGCCTGCCTGCTGTGCCTGCAGCCCCTGTTGGTGAGCGCTGCGCCGCCGCCGCGGGTGGTCGTCAGCAGCCCGTCGCATCCGGCGGTGCAGACCCAGTTCGACAGCGACCTGGCGCCGCTGGCCGCGCAGCCGGTCGGCGACGAGCCGCCGGTGGTGCAGCTCCGGCGTGTCGAGGTGCCGGGGCGGGGCGGCGTGTTGGAGGCCACCAACACCGTCTCCGGCGGCTACTTCGGCCTTTCGATCTACAAGCCGGCGCGCCAGGAGCCGGTCCCGACCGAGTTGCGCTTCGACTACCGCGCCGATCCGGCGGTGAAGGTCAACCTGCTGCTGCGGGTGCGCCACCAGGACTACGAGATCGGCTTCACCGGCCCGCCCTGCGACACGGGGCAGACCATCTGGCTGGGCCAGGCCGCCGACATCGTCGCCGACGGCGCCTGGCACACCGCGCGGGTGCCCCTGCTGCGGATGCTCCGCCGCGAGCTGGCCTGGAGCGATCTCAAGCTGACCGAACTGAGCTTCGAGAACCGCCACACCGGCGACTACCTGCTGGCCGGCTTCGGCGGCAACGGGCAGGGCAGCCGGCTGGCCCTCGACAACCTCTGGCTGGGCCGGCCCGGCCCGGCCGGCGGCGAGCTCAGCCTGAGCGTGCCGGGGGCCACCGCCGAGGGGTACGCCGTGGTGCTCGACCGAGCCGGCGAAACCGTCCCGCCGACCGAGCTGAACCAGACCAGCGGCACCGTCAAACTGAGCGGACTGACCGACGGCGAGCAGGTCGCCCACGTGCGCGCCAAAGTCGGCGGCGTCTGGGGCCCGCCGACCCACTACCGGTTCCTGGTGGACGCCACGCCGCCGACCGTTGGGGCCACCGTGCCGGCCGCCGGCGCGAAGGCCTGTCCGCGGGTCTGGACCGCCAACCTGCAAGATGCCGCCGCGGGGGTGGCCCCGCAGACCATCACGGCACAGGTCGCCGACCGCACGCTGGGCGTCGAGGACCCCAGCGGCGCGCTGCGCTACGATCCGCTGGCTGGTGAGTTGCGCCTGCAGCCGGCCCTGGCCGGGCTCAGCTTCAAGGCCGGCGAGACCGTCACCTGGCGGATCGCCGCGAGCGACGAGCTGGGGCAGGCGATGCCGCCCCAGACGGCCAGCTTCGTATTCGACCCGAGCCTGGACCGCGATGGTCCGGAGCAGGCCAGGCTGCTGATCCGCCAGCCCGGCCAGACCGCGCCAGTGCCGTTCCCGGGCGACGGCAGCTTCGAGGACGGCCTGGACGAGTGGCGGCCGTTTGGCTCGGCCGGCACGCTGCTCGAACGGACCACCGCGACGGCGGCCAGCGGGCGCTACAGTCTGCGCCTGCGCTGTACTGAAAACGGCTCCGACTTCTCCACGGTGATCCGCCGGACACCCTTCAACGCCGCGCGCTTCCGCGTGCTGAGCTTCGATTACAAAGCCCCCGAACGCCTGCGGGTGGACCTCCTGCTGCGGTGGCGTGACCGCTACTACCGGGTGCGCTTCACCGACCGCGATGAGGACGAGACGGTGATCGGGGTGGTGCCCGGCGTGGTCGCCGACGACCAGTGGCACCACGCCGAGGTACCGCTCTACGAGCTGCTGGCGCAGCGCGATCCGCGGGCGACCGACTTCACGATCGCGATGCTGCTGTTCACCGGCGGTCCCTGGACCGATGCGCCGCGCCGCTTCAAGGGCAACTACGCCGGGACCGAGTTCCACATCGACAACTTCAGCTTCGTGCCGATGCTGGGCGCCGATGCCGAGCTGGCCTGGAGCGGTGTCGACCAGGTCGGCGTGAGCGGCGCGGAGCTGCTGGCGGCCAGCGATCCGAAGCAGCTCCCGGCGGCCGACGCGCCGCGCAGCGGGAAGGTCTACCCCGGCAGCGCGGTGGCCCTGGACCAACTGCCACAGGGGCTGGTCTACGTCTGGACCCGCCTGCTCGATGCCGCCGGCAACGCCAGCCGACCGCTGGTCAACCGCGTGCTGATCGACGCGGGTCGCCCGCAGGTCGGCGCGGTCAGCCCCGCCGCCGGCAGCGCCGCGGCGCCGGCCACGATTGCGGTCGAGCTGCGCGACGACCAGGGCGCGGGCCTTGACCTCGGGTCGCTGGAGTTGGCGGTGGCGGGCGTCACCTACCGGGTCGACGACACCGTCCTGCGCTACGACCGGGTCGGCGGCAAGCTGCTCTGGGACGGCCGCCGGGCGACCCCGCCGGTGGTCCTGCCCGACGGGCAGAGCATCGCCTGCCGCCTGCTCGAGGCCCGCGACCTGGCCGGCAACCGGCCCACCGCGCTGCCCGCCTGGACCTTCACGATGCGCTACGCCGACGACCGGGTGGGGCCGGAGGTGGAGGTCAGCTCGCGGACCCACGCGGCCTTTGCTACCGACACCTTCGATGGCCGCTCGCTGCCCTGGCGGCCGGAGCCAGCGGCGGCGGCGGCGCTCACGCTGGTGCCCACCGAGCGCCCCGACGGCGGCCGCGCGCTGCGGCTGCAACCGGCCGCCGGCGAGGGTCAGGCCGTCGTCTGGACCCCCTTCGAGCGGCAGTTCGGGGCTTACCGGTTCGGCCTGCTGTCCTTCGATTACCGCCTCCCGGCCGGCCTGCCCTGCAGCCTGCTGCTGAAGGTCCGGAACGCCGAAGGGACGGTCGTCGAGCGCGCCCTGGCCCTGGCTGGGACGCCGTTCGGGCAGTCGCTCGGCAACGTCCCGGGGATCGTCGCCGACGGCACCTGGCAGAGCGTGATCGTCAATCTCTACGCCGCGCTACAACGTGACGGCGGGCTGCGGATGCCGTACATCGTCGAGGGCTTCGGCTTCATCCTGCCGCGCGGCGCGGCCGCCGGGCTGACCGTCGACAACCTCAGCTTCTTCCGCGAGGCGACCAGCAAGTACGCCAAGGCGGAGTGGTCGGCCTATGACGAGACCGGCGTGGTGGGGTACAGTGTGGTGGTGGACGCCCAGCCGCACACGCTGCCCGAGCCACGGGTCAGCACCACCGACCGCGACGGCTCCTGGCAACTGACCGCCGGGCTGAGCTACCTGCACGTCCGGGCGGTCGACGGCGCCGGCAACTGGGGGGCACCGACGCACTTCCTGCTCAAGACGCCATGAGGTCGCCACGATGCCGTTGTCGCCGCGAGAGCTGACGCTCAGTCGGCTGACCAGCCGCCTCGGCGCGCCACCGCCGCGCCATGGCGACGGGCGGCTCGACCTGCGGGCCACCAACCTGGCGCGGGCCGACCTCAGCTCGGCAGTGCTCGACTCGGCCGACCTGGCGGGCGCCAACCTGCGCGGCGCCAACCTCGAACGAGCCAGCCTGCGCGGCGCGCTGCTGGTCGGCGCCGAGCTCGCCGAAGCGCGGCTGCAGCGGGCCGATTTGAGCGGGGCCGACTGCCGTGAGAGCAACCTCAGCCGCGCCGTGCTGGCGGCCACGGTGGTCAGCGGCACGACCTTCCAGGGCGCGCGGCTGGACGGCGCCGTGCTCCGCGAGGTGGCGCTGTGGGAGACCGACCTGGCCCCCGCGGCGGTGCAACTGGCCGGCGAGCTGGACCTGGCGCAGGCCGTGGCGCGTGTCCCGGCGGACGATCCGGGGGCCGCGGCGATGCTCGGCTGGGCCGCCGTGGTGGGCGATCACGCGACGCGCGACCAACTTGTCCAATGGCTGGCCCAGTGGCGCTGGCGGCGTTGGCGGCGCGAGCTGCGGGCGGCGATTGGGGCGATCAACCAGCGCCTCGGCGACCTCAGCGGGGCCAGCCTGTCGCTCAGCCGCGACCAGACGGCCGACGCCCGCCGCGGGCTGAGCCGCCCCGACAGTGCGCCGCCCGACGGCTAGCCGGCCGCCCGGACGGGCGCGCGGGGCAGCAGCACATGGTCGAACTGCAGCCGCTCGGGCGGTCCTTCGCCGTCGGCCAGGGTCACCCGCAGCACCAGCCGGGCCGGCGTCGCGCCGGCATCCAGCTCGGTCAGGTGAAAGGTGTACTGCCCCCGCCAGATCAGCCCGCTGGCCTCGCCATCGACCTGCCGTGTCTCGGTGTAGAGCGGCAGCCCGGCGGCATCGTGGAGTTGCCCTTCCACCAGCAGGCCGCGCAGGAAGGCCGTCGCCTCGGCGTTGCTGTGCGCCGCCTCGTGCTGGCCAGCCAGGGCGACGGTGTAGGGCTCGCGCGGCGTGCCAGCCCGCGGTTCGAGGGTCGCATCGACGATGTCGATCGTCTGGACCTGCCGTTCGGTGGCCGGCAACTGGAACTCGAAGGTTCGCTCGGTCAACCGGGCGGCCCAGGTCACCTCGCATCGTAAGGCGGCCAGGTGGCGCTCGGCCGGCGGTGGCGCGGTCAGGCTGGTGGCGACCTGCCAGAAACGTGGGTCGCTGGGCTCCGGTTGGATCACCCGACTGCGCGGGTCGATCGCCGGCAGCACCAGCCCGGCCGCGGTGACCCCTTCGGGCGCGGCGATCCCGCGCAGGCGGAGCGCCTCCTGGTCGCTCGGGGCCTCCAACAACAGCGCCGGCGTGAGGTACTGCTGCTGGTACAGGCGACCCTCCCAGCCGGGGTAGACCAACGCGTACGAGGTGCTTCGGACGGTGGTCAGCCAGAGGTTCCAGGCGCCCCACGGTTGGCCGACGGCCGCCGTTGGCGGGCTGCCGTCGAGGGTGTAGAGCCAGCGCGAGCTGCGCCGCAGGCGGTAGCCGCTGACGGTCTCGACCGCCCGCAGCGCGGTGCCCAGGTCGGCGTCGCGCAGCTCGAACGCACAGGGCCGGCGGGCGGTTGCTGGAGATCGCAGCACGGCCCCATAGAAGCGTCGGTTGATCTGCCGGCCGATGCTGTCGAGCGCCTCCACCAGCGGCACCGCGGCGCCGACCAGGTTGACCCGCGGTCCCAGCTCGGCGACCGGCGCGGCCAGCAGCAGGCCCGGCCAGCACACCAGCCCAACGAGCCGCGCGATCCTCATGGCGCCTCCTCGCGGGCCAGCGGCGGCAGGGCGATGTCGCGCCAGGTCGCGGTGACCGTCTGCCACGGCGGCTGCGGCAGCCAGAACGTCAGGTCCAGAGTGGCGGGCGGCTGCGTGGCCGGCGTCGGCCCGGCGGTCAACCCGCTGACCCAGCGGTCGTTGGAGGCCGCCACCAGGAACGGCACGTCCAGCGCCGCCGGCGGGCCGCTGCCGCCTTGGGCGCGGACCTCGGTGAGCAGCGGCTGCTCGTCGGCGGCACGCAGTTGCGCCTCGATCCAGGGCGCCCGCTGCTGGGCCCAGGCCGCGGCCTGCCGGGCGTCGAGTCCGGCCGGCGCCGGGCCCTGCAACCGGACGGTCCATTGCGGTGGCCCCTCGGCGTTGCCGCGGGGAGTGGCGGTGAGGGTGTAGCCGGCGACTTCCGCGGTGACCGATCCCCCTACGGGCAGCTTCAGCCGCGCCCGGTGCTCCTGCAAGCCGCTCCACAGCCGCAGCGGCAGCTCGACGGTCGTCAGCAGGCGGGCCGGCTGTTGCGGCGCCGCCAGATGGGCGTAGAAGCTCCAACTGGCGGCCTGCCGGCTCTCGTCGGTGCGGGGCGAGTCCGCCGGCGACTGCGGCAGCAGCCGCTCGCCGCGGTCGGTCACGGCCACCAGCGGCCCGGTCGCCGCCAACTGCAGCCCGGCCGGGTCACTGGGCGCCATGATGCTGAAGTAGGGGCTGAGCATCTGGTAGACCTGCACCTTGGCCGGATCGGCCGGCAGCAGGGTGAGTGTCTCGTAATAGCGGACCAGCCCCAGTTGGATGGCGAAGCCCGCAGCGGTCTGCCAACTGCTCGGCCGCGCCGGACGGCTGGCCGGCTCGACTACCCAGGTGCCCCAACCCTGCCGGGTGAACTCCACGCCCGCCGCGGCTTCGACGGCTTGCAGCGCCTCCCGCGCGCTGGCGGCGGTGACCGCCACGCTGATCGGCCGGCTCAGCCAGACATTGCTGCTGGCGACGGTCCCGCCGAAGCGGCGGTTGAGCTGCTGGGCGAGCGACAGCAGCACGCTGCCCAACGGCTGCGCCGCGGCGGCCAGCGTGACGCGCGGACCGGCCGGCGGGGCGACGGTCGGCGCGGCCGCCAGCAGCGGGGCCAGCCAGCCGAGCAGTCCCAGCAGACTCAGCGCGCCAGCCATGCGTCCACCTCAGCGCGGGTCGGCAGCGCCGGCTGCGCCCCCAACCGGGTCGCCGCCAGGGCCCCGGCGACGCAGGCCCGGCGGACCGCCGCGAGCGGCTGCAGGCCCTCGGCCAGGCCCACCGCCAGCGCGCCGTTGAAGGCGTCTCCCGCGCCGACCGCGTCGATCGCCGCCACCACCGGTGCCGGGACGGCGGTCACCACGCCGTGCTGGTGGACCAGCGCCCCGGCCGCGCCCTGGGTAACTACCACCAGCGGCGCCAGGCTGGCCGGGTCGCCGCCCAGGGCGACCGCCTCGCCGCGGTTCGGGGTCAGCACGTCGCAGCAGGCCAGCAGTTCGGGCGGCAGACCGTCCGGCGGCATCGGCGCCGGGTTGAGCAGCACCAGCGCTCCGGCGGCACGGCCGGCGCGGGCCGCGGCCAGCACCGTCGGCAGCGGCACCTCCAACTGCAGTAACACCGCCTGGGCGCCCGCGAAGGCGGGCGCCGCGGAGGCGACGTCGGCGGGAGTTAGCCGGGCATTGGCACCCGGCGCCACGGCGATCAGGTTCTCACCGTCGGCCTGCACCAGAATCAGCGCCACCCCACTGGCGCCGGGGGAGCGGTGCAGGTAGCGGGTGTCGATCCCGGCCGTCTGGTAACCGGCCAGCGCGGCGTCGCCGTGGGAGTCGTCGCCGAGCCGGGCGACCAGCGTCACTGCGGCTCCCAGCCGCGCCGCGGCGACGGCCTGGTTGGCGCCCTTGCCGCCAGCGGCCACGAAGTAGGTGCCGCCGGTGACGGTTTCGCCGGGCTGCGGCAGCCGCGGCACCTGGCACACCAGATCGGTGTTGGCGCTGCCGACCACCACCAGCTTCGCGGCCATCGCCTGCTCCAGTGGCGCGCAGTCTGCCCTGTCACAGGCTTGTTGTCAACGCTGCGGCGGGAGGGCGCATACTAGGTGGTGGAGGCTCCCGTGAACGTTCCCCGCCGCCGACTGCTGCTGGGTCTGGGCTTGCTGCTGCTGCCGCTGGCGGCGGCGCCCGACTGGGACGGCCTGGTGGCGACCTGTCGCGCCGCGCTGCAGGCCGGCGACGGCCCGGCCCTGACGCAGGCTGCCGCCAAGCTGCAGGCCGCCGCCGAGGCGGCCAAGGAGCGCGGCTACCTCGGCGCCGCCTGGCTGTTCCGCGGCGAAGCCTGCTACCTGCAGGAAGACTGGGCGGGAGCCGTCACGGCCTACACCCGGATGGGTGCGTTGTGTGAGGAACTCGGCGACCAGGACCAGCTCGGCTACGCCTGGCTCTGTGTCGGCCTGTCGCAGCGCGCCCTCGGCGAGGTCGACGCGGCGGTCGAGGCGTTCGACCGGGCGCAGGCCGCCTCGCGCACCGCCAAGAGCTGGGACCAGGCCGGCCGGGCGGCGTTCCAGGCCAGCCGCCTGCTGGCCGACCGCTACCGCCTGGCCGAAGCCCGCGACCGCGCCATCGCGGCGACGGAGCTGTTCCGGAAGGGCGACTCCCCGGACGAGCTGATCGAGACGATCTTCCACCTCGCCAGCCTGGAAGGCGGGTTGGGCCAGACCGGCGACTGCCGCGAACGGTACGAAGAAGCCCTGCGGCTGGCGCGGCTGAGTGAGAACAAGCTGCTGATCGGCCGCGGCCTCAATCTGCTCGGCGCGCAGCTCTACAGCGACGGTGACCTGGAGCGCGCCGAAAAGCTGCTGTCCGAGGGCGTCGATCTGCTCGATCCCGACGACGCCCCACCCCTGTTCGTGGCGATCGTCGGTAACCTGGCCCAGGTGTATCAGGCGGGAGGCGCCAAGGAGGAGGCCGAGCAGCTCTTTCGCCAGGCGATCCTCTGCGCCGGCAAGTTCGACCTGCCCGACGAGCAGGCGACGCAGCAGGTGCTATTGGCGATCTGTCTCAGCGAAGGCGGTCACTACACCGAGGCCTTGGACCTGCTTGACCAGGCCGAGGCCGTGCGTCGCCGACTGGGCGACCCGGTGGCCCTGGCGATGGTCGCGGTCAACCGCGCCAATGTGCAGTTGGACCTCGGCGACCTGCGTGGTGCGCTGGCGCTCTACCTGCAGAGCCTCGAGGTGCTCGAACCGGCCGGCCTGGCCGAGCTGACGGGCACGCTCTACAACAACATCGGCCGCGTCTTCGACATGCAGGGCGACTCCCAGCGGGCCGTGGAGTGGTACCAGAAGGCCGGCGATGTCGCCCAGCGGGCCGGCAAGCCCAACCTGCACGCGCTGGCCCTGAACAACGCGGCGCTGAGCATCTACAACACCCTCCGCCCGGTGCTGCCGTTGGACGACGCCGACACGCCCGAGAATCGCGATCTGCGCGAGTTGCTGCAACAGGCCCACGACATGTTCAAGACCAGTGCCGAGGTCTTCGAGGGCACCGGCGACGTGCGGTACCTGGCGACGATCTACAACAACCTGGGGCTGCTGGCGACGGAGCTGGGCCAGACCGCGGAGGGCCTGAAGCACCTGCAGCAGAGTCTGGAGCTGCACCAGCAGCAGGGCCAGCGACAGGGCATGGCGCAGTCCTACGCCAACCTCGGGTTGCTGCACCTGCGGGCGGGCCGGCCGCAGGAGGCGCTGTCCCCGCTGCGCGAGGCGATCCGCCTCTGCCAACGCCTCGGCGAGCTGGAAGCGCAGGCCGCCGCCTGGCTCAACGTGGGTGAGGCGGAGCAGGCGTTGGGGCATGTCGAGGAGTCGCTGGCGGCGTACTACCAGAGCATCGACCTGACCGAGCAGCGCCGCGCCCGGGTCGGCGGCGACGCCGACCAGCAACGCCAGTTCCTGGCGGCCAACCTGCACCCCTACCTGATTCTGCTGGAGGCCCTGCTGCGGGCCAGGCGCCCGGCCGAGGCCTTCGCGGTGGCCGAACGCGCCCGCGGCCGGGCGCTGCTCGACATGATCGCCGGCGGCCGCGTCGACCTGCGGCAACGGCTGCCCGCCGAGGTGGCCGCGGCGCTGCGCGAGCGCGAGGAGGCGGTGGCCACCACGAATCTCAAGCTGGCCCGCCTGGCGGCCCAGCCCGCCGCTGGCGAGGCCGCGCTGCAGGCCGCCCGGGAGGCCCTCGACAGCGCCCGGGCCGCGCTCCGCAACGAGGAAGTGCGGTTGGCCGGGATGTACCCCGACGCCGCTGCCGATGGGGTCACCGCGTCGGGCGACCTGGCCAGCACCGCCAGCCACCTGCCCGCCGATACGGCGCTCCTGCAGTACGCCGTTTCGTCCGAGCAACTGGTGCTGTTTGTCGTCACCAACCGCGCCGGGGAACCGCACCTGGAGACCTGGCCGGTGGCCACCGGCGAACCCGCCCTCGACGCGCAGGTGACCAGCTTCCGAGCCCTCTGCGCGAACCCGCGCCGGCGCTGGAAGGACGCCGCGGCGGCGCTCTACGAGCGGCTGCTGCAGCCGGCCCTAGCGGCCTTGCCGGAGACCATCACCCGGCTGGTGATCATCCCCGACGACGTGCTCTACGAGTGTCCCTTCCAGGCGCTCTACGACGCCGCCCGGCAGCAGACCGTGACCGACCGCTACGAGGTGGTCTACGCCACCAGCGCCAGCCTGCTGGCCGCCACGCTGCAACTGGGTGACCAGCGCCGGGCCGACCCGGCGCCTCGGCGGATGCTGCTGGTGGCCGATCCCGATTTTGGGGAGCGCACCCAGGACGACCGCAGCAGTGTCGCGGTGGAGTTGCTCCCGCCGGTGGTCCGCGGCGCCCGCCTGGCCGCCTTGCCGGGCACCCGTGAAGAGGCCGCCAAGATCCGCGAGGTGATGGGCCAGGCGACGCTGCTGGAGGGCAAGGAGGCCCAGGAGACGGCGGTCCGGGCGGCGATGCCGGAGTACCGCTACCTGCACTTTGCGACCCACGGTCTGCTCGACCCGGCCGAGCCGCTCTACAGCGCCATCGCGCTGGCCGAGCCGGCCGACCAGCGCGACGACGGCTTCATCGAGGCGCGGGAGATCACCCGGCAGACCCTGCACGCCGAACTGGTGACCCTCTCGGCCTGTCAGACCGGGCGTGGCAAGACCGAGTTCGGCGAAGGCCTGATCGGCCTGCCCTGGGCCTTCTTCGTGGCCCGCGTGCCGGCCCAGGTGGTCAGCCTGTGGAGCGTCGACGACCAGATGACCAAGGAGCTGATGACCCGGTTCTACGAACGGCTGGCGGCCGGCCGCCCAACGGCGGCCGCACTACGTGAGGCGGCGCTGGATCTGCGTCGCACCGGGGCCAGCCTGCCGGGAGGACGGCAGCAATCGGCGGAGCATCCTTACTTCTGGGCGCCGTTCCAGTTGATCGGCGACTGGCGCTGACGGCAGCCACTCGCGCGGCGGCTCAGGAGGTACCATGAAGGCAGTTGTGACCGCCGGCGGTCGCAGCACCGGGGCGTTGGCGGAGCTGACCGGCACGGCGCTGAAGTGCTGCATCGCCGTGCAGGGGCAGCGCCTGATCGACCGCGTCCTGGCGGCGTTACACGGCGCTCGGCAGGTCTCTGGCGTGACCGTCGTCGGGCCGCCCGAGCTGGCCAGCGACCTGGCCCTGGAGGCCAGCGACCAGTTCATCACCGAGGCCGACTCCGGGCCGGCCAACTTCCTGCTCGGCCTGCGCGCGGTGGCGGCCGAGCCGCGGATCGTCTTCGTGACTTCCGACCTGCCCTTCGTCACCGCGGCGGCGATCGACGACCTGATCGATCGTTGCCCCGAGGGGTATGGCATGCACTACCCGATCTGGTCACGCCAGGAGCTCCAGGCGCAGTACCCCACCGAGGAGGGCAACTACCTGCGCCTGGCCGAAGGCGAGCTGACCGGCTCGTCGGCGATGGTCTTCGAGCCGCGGCGGATTCTCGACAAGGAAGCCGAGATCACGGCGCTGTTCAACGCCCGCAAGGACTTCGGCAAGCTGTTCGGCCTGCTCGGTCCCGGCCTGGCCCTGCGCCTGGCTGTCTGGAAGCTGCTGCGGCTGCCCGTCGTCTCGGTCGAGCGGCTGGTGGCGCGCTTCCAGGCGCAGGCGGGGTTCCCCTGCCGGGTGGTCCGCGGCGCCGACCCCTGCCTCAGCTTCGACCTCGACCATGAGCGCGATTGGGCCGACGTGCAGCATCACCTGGCCTGGCTGAGCGACCGTGCTGAAGCTGGCTGAGCTGTACGCCCCAGTGCAGCGGCTGGCGGGCGACAGCGCCGGTCTGGCGGCCGCGCAGGCCGCCAGCGCCACGGCGACGGTCGCCGCGCTGCGCCACCACGCCGCCCAGACCGCGGCCTGGCGCGAGCGGGCCGCGGCGGCGCGGACCTCCTGGTTGGTGGCCGACTGCCTGGAGCCGCCCGACACCGCGGCGGCGCCGGGCGACCTGCCGCCGCAGTGGACCGTGCTGGCGGTCGACGGCTCGCAGATCTTTCCCGACCGGCACGGTCTGGCGCCCTGCTACGTGCTCAACTTCGGGCTGATCACGCTGCGCTACGGGGCGGCCTCCAGCGCCCTGCTGGACAGCTCGCCGGTGCTTTGTGCCGCCGAAGAGGACCTCTACCTGGGCGCTGGCGCGGCGCGCCGGGCGATTGGGCCGGAGGAGGTCTCCATCGTCCGCGCCGTGCAGGAACTGGAGCGACTCGTGGCGCTCGCCCAGGAGCAGCCGCCCGAGCCGCTGCTGGCGCTCTGTGACGGCTCGCTGATCCCCTGGAGCCTGGACCGTGCCGACGACCCCTGGCGGCAGGCGATGCTGGCCCGTTACCTCGACGCTCTGGCAGCCTGCGAGGAGTTGCAGATTCCGCTGGTCGGCTACATCAGCCGCAGCAGGGCCAGCGATCTGGTGCATCTGGTGCGCGTCGCCGAGTGCGACCAGACGCCGGTCAACTGCGACCGCTGCCCGCATCTGGCGGCGCTGACCGGCGACCTGCCGCGCGGCCGCGTGCTGCCGCAGGCGGCCGCCGCCCAACTGCCCTGCGGTGGCCCGGCCGGGCTCTGCGACGCCGACCTGGCACAGCGGCTGCTGCAACCCGGCCAGCGCAGCGCCCTCTTCGCCACCTGTTCGCGCGCCTGCGGCCAACGCGATGAGCTCCGGGCGCGCTTCGTCTACCTCCACACCGGCGACGAGATCGCCCGGCTGGAGTTCCTGCCCAGCCAGGCCACCCCGCCGCGCCTGGCCGCCCTCCACGCGCTGGTCTGGGACCAGCTGATCAAGGGTCAGGGCTACCCGCTGGCGCTGCGGGAGGCCCACGAACAGGCGGTCCTCCGCGCGGCCGACCGCGCGGCCTTCGACCGTCTGCTGGAACAGGCCTTGGTCTCGCGCCAGGTCATGGTACGCTGGTCTGCCAAGGGCCGCTCCAAAGAGCGGCCGGGAGTCTGACCTGGTGGAGCTCGTCGTGGCGCGCAGCGAACCGCCGCCGGTGCTCTCGACGCGGGTCGACGGCCTGGCAGAGGCACTGCTGTGGGACGTCGAACGACGCCGCCAGATCGCGACGGCGCGGCTGGCCGAGACGGATCGCGGTCGGCACGGCCAGTACCTGAGCCCGCCGGCGGTGGCGCAGCTCCTGGCGGGTATGGCCCCTGCCCAGGGCCAGGCGGTCCGGCTGCTGGATCCGGGCTGCGGCGTCGGCTCGCTGTTCGCGACGCTGGTCGTGCAACTTCTGCGCCGCCAGCCCGAGGTGCGCCGCATCGCCTGCTGGGCCTACGAACTCGATCCTTCCCTGGCGGCGGAGGCCGCGCAGACGCTGCGGCGGTGCGGGGAGTTGTGCGCCGAGGCGGGTGTTGCCTGGGAGGGCCGCCTGCAGGCCACCGATTACCTGCCAGCCGCCGTCGACAGCCTGGGCTGGCGGTTGCCGCTGGCGGGTGGCGACGCCGCGCCACAGTTCGACCTGGTAATCGCCAACCCGCCGTACCGCAAGATCGAGGGGCGTTCCCCGGAACGCCTGTTGCTGCGCGAGGCGGGCTGGGAGGTCAGCAACCTGTACGCCGGCTTCCTGGGGCTGGCCGCCGAGCAGTTGGCCGCGCACGGCAGCCTGCTGGCGATCTGCCCCCGCAGTTTCTGTAACGGCAGCTACTTCCGAGCCTTCCGCAGCCGCCTGCTGCGCCTCACTGCCATCCGTGAAGTGCTGCTCCTGGCGGAGCGTGACGTGGCCTTTCGTGACGGCGGGGTGTTGCAGGAGTGCCTCCTGTTCCGCGCCGACCGCGGCGCCACGCCAGCGACGGTGATGGTGGTGGAGGCCTGCTCCAGCGAAGGAGCCACCACGGCTCGGCGGCTGCCGTACGAGCAGTTGGTCCGGCCGGCGGACCCGGACCAGGTGATCCACCTGCCGAGCAGCCCGCACGAACTCGCCGCCGATGCGTTGCTGCAGGCACTGCCCGACCGGCTCGCGACGCTCGGGCTGGCGGTCTCCACCGGCCGCCTGGTGGAGTTTCGATCGCGCGCCGAGCTGCTGCCGCGCTGGGAGCCTGGACAGTGGCCAGTCGTGCATCCGGCGCACCTGCGCGACGGGCGGGTCGACTGGCCGCTGCGCGATTTGAAGCGCCCCCAGGCGTTGCGCGCCACCGCCACCACCGAGCCGCTCACGCTGCCGAACCAGTGGTACGTCCTGGTGAAGCGCTTCACGTCGAAGGAGCAGCTCCGCCGAGTCACGGCGGCGGCCCACGACCCGGCGGCGGTGCCCGCCGCCCGCGTGGTCGTCGAGAACCACCTCAACGTGATCCACGGAGTCCGCGGCGCGCTCGACCCCCAGACCGCGCAAGGTCTCTGCGCCTGGCTCAACAGCTCGGCCGTGGACGCCTGGTTTCGGCTGTTCAGCGGCTCCACGCAGGTCAACGCCAGCGATCTGCGAAGACTGCCGACGCCCACCCGCAACGTGCTGCGCCAACTTGGCCTGGATCGGCGCTGGTGTGGCGACCAGCGGAGCGTCGACGCACTGGTCCGAGAGGTGGTCTTCGCGATGGCTGACAGCGACCTCACGGCCACTCAACAGCGCCTGCAGGAGGCTGCGGCGGTGCTCCGCGAGCTGGGCTTCCCGCCGCGTTGCTGCAACCGCATGGCTGCGGTGACGCTGTTGGCTTACCTGGACCTCGGGCCGGCCGACGCCTGGTCCGCCGCCACCGCACCCCGGCGGGGCATCAGCCAGGTGATCGCGTTCGCCGCCGAGCAGTACCAGATCCAGTACCAGACCGGCACTCGCGAGAGTATCCGCAAGCAGGCCGTGCAGCAGTTCCTGCAGGCCGGCATTCTGGTGCCGAACCCTGACCAGCCCGATCGGGCGGTCAACAGCCCGGCGACGGTCTACCAGCTCGAGCCGGGTGCGTTGGCGCTGTTGCGACAGACCGGCAGCCCGGCCTGGGCCGCCGCTCTGCCGGTCTACCGGGCGGCGCAAGCCACCCTCAGCAGCCGCTACGCGGCCGCGCGGGCGATGCCGACGGTGCCGGTGCGGACACCTGACGGGCAGCGCTTTGCGCTGACCGCGGGCGACCACAATGAGTTGATCCGCGAGGTCGTCGAGGAGTTCGCGAGTCGCTTCACGCCCGGCGCCGAGGTGCTCTATGTCGGCGACACCGGCAGCAAGTTCGCCTTCTTCCCAGCGGCGGCACAGGCTCGGCTGGCCGCGCTGGGCGTCGCGCTCGACCCGCATGGCCAGATGCCGGACGTGATTCTCTGGGACCCCGACCGCAACTGGTTGGTGCTGGTCGAGGCCGTCACCAGCCACGGGCCGATCGACGCGAAGCGCCGCGAGCAACTCCTGGCGCTCTTCGACGGCACCCAGGCCGGACTGGTTTTCGTGACAGCCTTCCAGCGACGCGAACACCTGCTACAGTATCTGCGTGAGATCTCCTGGGAGACCGAGGTCTGGCTGGCCGAGGCGCCGACGCACCTGATTCACTTCGACGGCGAGCGGTTCCTGGGACCATCGCCCACCGGCGAGCCAGCCTGAACCAGGCCGACGTTCTGAAGGACCAACGCTCATGCCGCTGCACGTCTACAACACCCTGCATCGCCGCAAGGAACTGTTCGAGCCGCTCGCACCGCCGCGGGTGCGGATGTATGTCTGCGGGCCGACGGTCTACGGCCACTCGCACGTCGGGCACGCCAAGTCGTACATCTCGTTCGACCTGATCGTGCGGTGGTTGCGCTGTCGGGGTTACGACGTGACCTACGTCCAGAACATCACCGACGTGGGGCATCTCACCGACGATGCCGACGCGGGAGAGGACAAGGTGGTGGCGGAGGCGCGGCAGCGGGGGCTGCATCCGATGGCGATTGCGCAGCTCTACACGCGCAGTTACCACGAGGATCTGGACCGCCTGAACGTGCTGCGACCCGACATTCAGCCCTATGCCACGGGGCACATTCCAGAGCAGATTGAGCTCTGCCGGCAGCTTCTGGCCGCCGGGCACGCCTACGAGGTCAACGGCAGCGTCTACTTCGATGTCCAGAGCTTCCGCGGCTATGGCAAGCTGTCGGGACGGGTGCTCGACGAGGTGCAGGCCGGGGCGCGGGTGGCGGTGGTCGAGGAGAAGCGCGACGCGCGGGACTTCGCGCTCTGGAAAGCGGCCGCGGCGGGGCATTTGATGCAGTGGCCGTCGCCCTGGGGGATGGGCTTCCCGGGCTGGCACCTGGAGTGCTCGGCGATGTCGATGAAGTACCTCGGGCAGAGCTTCGACATCCACGGCGGCGGACTGGAGAACCAGTTCCCGCACCACGAGTGCGAGATCGCCCAGAGCGAGGGCGCGACCGGGCAGCAGTACGTCAAGTACTGGCTGCACAACCACATGATCACCGTCGGCGGCGAGAAGATGGGGAAGTCGAAGGGCAACTTCATCCTGATCAAGGACATCATCGACGAGGCCTGGCCGGTGCATCCCCAGCTCGGTCGCAAGTACGGGCCGTTGGTGCTGCGGATGTACGTCCTCAACTCGCATTACCGCAGCGACCTCGATTTTTCGAGCGAGGGCCTGGAGGCGGCTGAGGCGGGGCTGCAGCGGCTGCACAACGTGGCGCAGGCGGTGCGCCGAGCGCTTGACCAGCCGGGTGGCAGCGGCGCCGGGCTGGACCTGGCGGCGGCCGAGACGGCCGTTAAGGCGGCGCTTGACGACGACTTCAACAGCCCGAACGCGCTGGCGGCGTTGTTTGACCTGACGCGCGCGGTGAACACCGCGCTGGCCGCCGGGACCCTCTCAGCGGCCGAGGCGCAGGCGGTCGACCGGTTGCTGCGGACCTATGGCGGCGCGGTGCTGGGTCTGCTTCCGGAGCAGTTCACGGCGGCCGGGGCGGCGGGGATCGAGGATGCCCTGGTGCAGGTGCTGATCGACCTGCGCGCCGAAGCCCGGCAAGGTCGCAACTTCGCCCTGGCCGACAGCATCCGCGACCGCTTGACGGCGGCTGGCGTGCTGCTGGAAGACCGGCCGGCTGGCACCACCTGGCGCCTGGCGGGCTGACGGCGAGGATGTTGCCTGGCCGTCACTCGCGGCCCTCAGAAGCGGCTGCGCTGGCCGATACCAGTGAGAGGTACGGAGGGCACCGTGGTTGTCGAGAACGAGCCTGGATTGGCAACGTGGTTCGCCTCGCCGCAGCGTTCCAGTGCGGCCGAAGTGGCGGCGGCCGAGGCGCTGGTGGCGGCCAACCCCCTGGCCACCGCGCTGATCGACGCGATGCCCGAACTGGTGCTGGTGGTCGACGACAACCGGCAGGTGGTCGCGGCCAACCGGGCGGCCGTGCGGGCCCTGGGAGCCGATGGCGAGCCGTTGCTGGGCCGGCGGCCGGGTGAACTGGTCGGTTGCCTTCACGCCACCGAAATGCACGCCGGCTGCGGCACGGCCAAAGCCTGCCAGGCCTGCGGCGCGGTCGACGCGATGCTCTGCTGTCTGCTGGGGGTGGCGCCCACCGCCGAGCGCGAGGCCCGCATCATGACCACCGGGGCGGCCGATGGGGGCGCCCTGGACCTGGCGGTGAAGGCCAGCAACATCACCTTGAGCGGCCGCCGCTTCGTGATCCTGGCGCTGCGCGACATCGCCAGCGAAAAGCGCCGCCAGGTGCTGGAGCGGACCTTCTTCCACGACCTGTTGAACAGCGCGGGCGGCGTCTTCACGATCTCTGAGGTGCTGCTGGCCGAGGACGAAGACCCCGCATTCGAGCACGAACTGAAAGAAGACCTGCACCGGTTGTCGGAGCAGGTGATCGACGAGATCCGCAGCCAGCGGCAACTGCTGGCGGCGGAGAGCGGCGACCTCCGGCTGGACTGTGAAGCGTTCTCCAGCAACGACGTGCTGCAGGAGGTAGCCGCCGCCTACCGCCGGCACCAGGTCGGTCACGATCGCGAAGTGGTGGTGGATCCGCCGCCTGCCCTGTTGCTGGTCACCGACCGCACGGTGCTGCGCCGGGTGCTCGGTAACCTGGTCAAGAACGCACTCGAAGCCACCCCCATGGGCGGCTCGGTGACCGTCGGTGCCCGCGCCGAGGGCGACCTCGTCGAGTTCTGGGTCCACAACCCCGGCGTGATGCCGGAGGAAGTCCAAGTCCAGATCTTCGCGCGTAGCTTCAGCACCAAGCCCGGCGCCGGGCGCGGGGTCGGCACCTACAGCGTGCGGCTGCTGACCGAGCGCTACCTCCGGGGCAAGGTCTCTTTCCGCAGCGAGGTTGGCCGCGGGACGGTCTTCCGGGTCGTGCTGCCGGTGGCCATCGACGAGCCGCTGGCGCGGCGCTGAGCGCAGGCTGGTCGGCGGCAGGAACGCGGCCTGACGGCGGCCAAGCTACCGGCGCGCTGCCCGGCGTGGCCGGGTGGTCGACGGGGAAAACGTGGTGGCCACTCGCCTCGTGCTGCACCTCAATGGTCGCGAGACGGCTTGCGAGGCCGCGCCGGATCGGCCCTTGCTGGGCGTGCTGCGTGAAGCGCTGCAGCTCACCGGCACCAAGTACGGTTGCGGCGAGGGGCAGTGCGGCGCCTGCACCGTGCTGCTCGACGGGCGGGCCGTGCGCAGTTGCACGCTGACCGTCGGCGAGGTCGCCGGGCGCACGCTGACCACCATCGAGGGACTCGCCAGCGCGGAGGCCCTGCACCCGGTGCAGCAGGCCTTCCTGGACACGGAAGCGCTGCAGTGCGGCTACTGCACCGCTGGCATGATCCTGGCCACGGTGGCGCTGCTGCAGGAGCACCCGCAGCCCACGGAAGCGCAGATCCTGGAGGCCCTCGACAGCCACCTCTGCCGTTGCGGTACCTACCACCGCATCCTGCGCGCGGTGCGGCGGGCCGCCGAGTTGCTGGGAGCAGCGCGATGACCGAGGACCTGCTCCACGAGGCCTGCGATGCGCTCTACCTGCCCAGCCTCCGGCGGCGCGGCTTCCTGCAGGCGGCGGGCGGCCTGGCGGTGCTCTGTGCGGTCGGCCCCGCGCTCGGGCAGGCTGACGACCCGCGGCGGGCCGAGGTGGGCACCTGGCTGCGGATCGACCACGACGGGTCGATCACGGTCTACAGCGGCAAGATCGAGTGCGGCCAGAACATCCGCACCACCCTGGCGCAGATCGTCGCCGAGGAGTTGGCGGTCGATCCGACGAGCTTGACGCTGGTGTTGGGCGACACCGACCTGGTGCCCTGGGATGCGGGCACCTTTGGCAGTCAGACCACGCCGCGGATGATGCCGATTCTGCGCGACGCCGCCGCGGCGGCGCGGGCGGCGCTGCTGGATCTGGCGGCGGCCCGCTGGCAGGTCCCGGCGACGGGTCTGCGGCTGGCGGCGGGCCAGGTGCGCGAGGTCGGCGGCCCGCGGCAGATTGGACTCGGCGAGCTGGTCGCCGGGCACCAACTGCTGCGGCGGGTCGGCCAGGCACCCGCCACGGCACCGTCCGACTGGCGGGTCGCCGGGCAGCCGCAGCGCAAGGCCAACGGCCGGGACATCGTCACCGGCCAGCAGCGCTACCCGTCCGACATCGTGCGGCCCGGCCTGCTCTACGGCGCGGTGCTGCGGCCGCCCGGGTGGGGCGCCGAGCTGACGGCGGTCGACCTGGCGCCGGCGCAGGCCCTGCCGGGGGTCACGGCGGTGCGACAGGGCAACTTCGTCGGCGTGGCGGCGCCCGACAGCGCGGCGGCCGCCGCGGCCCTGGCCGCGCTCCGGCCCCACTGGCGCCCGGCGGCAGCCGCCCGCGAGGCCGAGTTGTGGGCAACTCTCCGGCCGGCCCCGGCGGCGACGCTGCAGCGCAACAACGTGGCCGCCGGTCTGGCGCAGGCGGCGGTGACGGCCGCCAGCAGTTACCGCGTGGCCTACATCGCCCACGTGCCGTTGGAGCCGCGCGCCGCGGTGGCCGAGTGGAGCGACGGCAAGCTGACCGTCTGGACCGGCACGCAGCGGCCGTTCGGGGTGCAGCAGGAGTTGCAGCAGGCGTTTGGGTTGACCACCGCGCAGGTGCGCGTGATCCAGCCCGACGTCGGCTCGGGCTACGGCGGCAAGCACACCGGCGAGGCCGCCCTGGAGGCTGCCCGCCTGGCCCAGGCCGCGGGCCGGCCGGTGAAGGTCTGCTGGACCCGCGAAGAGGAGTTTCAGTGGGCCTACGCCCGGCCGGCCGGCGTGATCGACGTGCTCAGCGGCGCCGCCGCCGACGGCCGGTTGGTGGCTTTCGAGCAGCACAACCACAACTCGGGCCCGGCCGGCCTCAAGCCGCCCTACGCCATCGAGGCCCAACACACCGAGTTCCACCGTGCCGACAGCCCACTGCGGCAGGGCAGCTACCGCGGCCTGGCCGGCTGCGCCAACTTCTTCGCCCGCGAGAGTCACCTCGACGAGTTGGCCCACGCCCTGCGACTCGACCCGCTGGCGCTGCGGCTGCGCAACACCACCGACGGGCGGCTGCGCGGCGTGCTGGAGGCGGCGGCGGAGCGCTTCGGCTGGGCGCAGACCCCGCCCGCCGGGCACGGCTACGGGATCGCCTGTGGCTACGAGAAGCTGAGCTGGGTGGCCACCTGCGCCGAAGTCACCGTGCGCGACGGCCGGATTGTGGTGGAGCGGCTGGTCACAGCGTTCGACTGCGGCGCGGTGATCAACCCCGACACGGTGCGCAATCAGATCCAGGGGATGCATGTGCAGGCGCTGGGCGGCGCGTTGTTCGAGGCGCTGCACTTCGCCGACCAGCAGATCACCAACCGCTGGCTGTCGCAGTACCGTGTGCCGCGCCTGCGCGACATCGTGCCCGAGGAGATCGTCCTGCTGGACCGTCGCGACCAGCCCTCGGTTGGCGCTGGCGAGACGCCGTTGATGGCCGTGGCGCCGGCGATTGCCAACGCGCTCTTCCGGGCCACCGGCCAGCGGCTACGCGATCTGCCCCTGCGGCTGCCGCAGTAGGTCCGGCGCCTGACAGCCAGCCCCGCCTGGGCGCATGATGGGCAGGCGGAGAGCGCTTTGACCAAAGCAGCGGTGCAGGCAGCAAGGGCAGTTGAGAAGGCGATCACGGCGGGTGACCGCGCGGCGGTAGCACGGCTGCTGGCGGCCGAGCCGGAGCTGGTGCTGGCCGGCGGTCCCCTGGTGCAGGCCTGTGCCGTGGGCGATCTGGCCACCGCCGAGCTGTTGCTGGCGGCGGGCGCCGATCCCAACGGCCAGGCCGACGCGCCCTTCACCCCGGTCCACCGCGCCGCGATGCCGCTCTCGGGACGGGCCTGGTCGCCCGGTCACGAGGCCTGCCTGCGACTCCTCGCCGCCCGCGGCGCCGACCTGCAGGCGCGCTGTTGGGCCGGCCTGACACCCCTCGGCATGGCCGCCCGGCGCGGCGACGGCGATGGCGTGCGGATCTTGCTGGAACTGGTCGGCGACCAGCCGCCGGACCTGCCAGATGCCTGCTGCCTGGGCGACGCCGACCGCGTGCTGGCGATCCTCGACACGGCGCCCGAGCGCCTGGAAGAGCCGACCGTCCACGGCTACCGGCCGTTGCACCTGGCCTGTGAGAGTCGCGCCTGGCAGTACGACCCGGCGGCCGGCGACCGCCTGGCGCGGATCGTTGGCGAGCTGCTCGACCGCGGCGCCAGCGATGGGCCGCACGAGGTGGAGGGCGAGTGCGGCGCCACGCCGCTGGATGTGGTCTGCGGCCACGGCGCCGAACCGGCGGTGCTGGCGTTCTTCTCGCGAGGACGCTTCCGCGGGCGGCCGTTCGAGCGGCTGTTGGGTTCGAATCGGGTGGCTTTGCTGGATCACCTGCCCCCGGAGCAGTGGCGGCCGAATCTGGTCAGCAACCCGCGGAACGGCAACACCCTGCTGGGCGAGAGTGTGCGCTACGGTCAGTTGCAGGCGGTGCGCTGGTTGCTCGACCACGGCGCCGACCCGCGGCTGGCCGACTCGAACGGCTGGACGCCGCTGCACTATGCCGCCCGCCGCGGACTGGCCGAGCCCTGGCTGCGGGCCTTGCTGGCGGCCGGGGCCGACCCGCGGGCCGTCAACCACGACGGCCAGACGCCCGCCGACCTGGCGCGCGAGCGCGGCAAGGTCGCGCTCGTGGCGGTGCTCTCCGCAGGGCGCAGTTAGGCGCTGCGCTTGGCCCTCCCGGCGGCCTGCGCTACACTGAGGGCCGGGAGCCACGATGGTCGCCATCATCGATTACGAAGCCGGCAACCTCACCAGCGTCGCGCTGGCGGTGCGGCATCTCGGGTTCGTTGGCGAGGTCACCCAGGACCCGGCGGTGATCGCCAGCGCCGAACGGGTGATTTTCCCCGGCCAGGGCGCCGCCGGCTCGGCGATGGCCAACCTCCGCCGGCTGGGCCTCGACCAGCCCCTCCGCGCCGCCATCGCCGACGGGCGGCCGGTGCTCGGGATCTGCATCGCGCACCAGTTGATCTTCGACCACACCGCCGAAGATGGCGGGGTCGCCTGTCTCGGGCTGCTGCCCGGTCCGGTGATCCGCTTCGACTTTGCCGGCCGCCGGGTGAAGATCCCGCAGATGGGCTGGAACGCCGTCGAGCTGCAGACCGCCCACCCGGTCTTCGAGGGCTTCGAGAGCGGCTGGGAGTGCTACTTCGTGCATTCGTACTATCCGGTCCCGGCAGACCCGGCGCTGACCCTGGCCAGCACCGAGTACGAGGGTCTCTCGTTCGCCAGCATCGTCGGCCGCGACAACCTCATTTCGACGCAGTTCCACCCCGAGAAGAGCGGCCGCGCCGGGCTGACGCTGCTGCGCAACTTCCTGACCTGGGATGGCCGACCATGCTGAGCAAGCGGCTGATTGTCTGCCTCGACGTGCGCGACCGCAAGGTCACCAAGGGCGTCAAGTTCGTCGGCAATGTCGACATCGGCGACCCGGTGACGATGGCCAAGGAGTACTCCGACGGCGGGGTCGACGAGCTGGTGTTCTACGACATCACCGCCAGCGCCGAAGGCCGGCCGATCGACCTCCAGATGGTGGAACAGGTGGCGGAGCAGGTCTTCATCCCGTTCAGCGTCGGCGGCGGCATCCGGAACGTCGACGACATGCGGCGTGCGCTGCTGGCGGGGGCTGACAAGGTCTCGGTCAACTCCCTGGCGGTGCAGCACCCCGAGATCATCCGCGACGGCGCCGTGGCGTTCGGCAACCAGTGCATCGTGCTGGGCATGGACGCTCTCAAGGTGGAGCCCAGCGCCGCGATTCCGTCGGGCTACGAAGTGGTGATCCGCGGCGGGCGAACGCGTATGGGTCTCGACGCGGTGCAGTGGGCGCAGCGCGCGCAGGAGCTCGGCGCCGGCGAGATCTGCCTCAACAGCATCGACGCCGACGGGACGCGGGACGGGTACGAGCTGACCGTCACCCGGCTGGTCAGCGAAGCGGTCGACATCCCGGTGATCGCCTCGGGCGGCGCGGGCGTGCCGCAGCACCTGGCCGCGGTGCTGACGGTCGGCCGCGCCGATGCGGCCTTGGTCGCCAGCATGGTGCACTACGGCGACTACACCTGCCAGAGTATCAAACAGGACCTCCACGCCGCCGGCGTGAAGGTGCGTCTGAGCTGGTGAACGGCCCGGGTCAGCGCGGCTGGTAGTCCGCCAGGCACGCCCCCAGGCGAGGGTTCAGTAACAGTTCGGCCAACTGCCCGGCGGCGCGCTCACGGCGCTGGGCGTCGTTGAGGGTCGGCTGCATGAGGTCGGCCAGCGCGGTCTCAAAGGTGCGCCGCTGGGCGTGGAAGTCGTCGGGCGGCAGCTTGCGGAGCTTCGCCAGCAACTCGCGCACGGCGGTCCCGAAGGCCTCCCGGTCAGCCTCGCGGCGGCGGCTGAGGTTGGTCACCAGCTCGTCGACCCAGCGCTGCCAGCGGTCGGGCGGCTGCGCCAGGCGGTTGGCCAGTTCGCCGATCACGTCGCGGGCCTGCCAGGCGGCCTCGGGCGCGGCCAGCGCGGCGGCCTGCTCCGGGCTGAGCTTGGCGGCCAGCGACTGCGCCGCCGGCTGCACCAGTTCGTAGAGCTGCCCTCGGCCAACCAGCGGCCGGCCGAGCCGCTTCGCCGCCTCGGCGCGGGCGACGGTCAGGCGCTCGTCGATCTCCTCCTGCGGCTCTTCTCCGGCGGCGGCCGCGGTGCGGATGGCGCGCAAGACTTCCTGCACGGCCGGATCGGCGTCCTGCGCGGCCAGTTGCGTCCGCAGTTCGCCGACCTGCAGCACGACATCGCTCAGCGCCTGCACCTGCGGCGGCGTGAACTCGCCGCGACGCAGCAGCCGGAAGACCTCGAGGTCGCGCTCCAAGACCTCCGGCGTCAGTGCCGCCGGCGGGGCCTGGGCCAGGGCGGCGGAGGCGAGCAGTTGGGCGGCCAGCCAGCCGACAAGTCCTCGGCGCATCGCGCATCTCCGCAGCTATTGTGGCACAGCGCCGGGCGGTTGGCGAATCGTGACAGGAAGCCTGCACCGACGGCGAATCGCAACCTGCGACGGCAACTCTCGGCCTGCGGCTGGGGTTGCTGCTACCAGGAGCCCTGCGGCATGAGCGAATCCAGCGCCCGGCAGTTGGAGCCCGATGAGATCGCGGAGTGGCTCGGCGGCACCGTCGCCGGCCGGTTGTCCGATTCCCTCGGCCCGGCCGACCGGCCGGCTGGGCGGGCCGCGCCGCTGGTCGCTGCCACGCTGGCGGCGCTGCTGGCAGCTTTCATCGCCGCCCGAATCGGCAGCGAAGGTAGCGCCCCCGGCGTGCCGGTGGTGCTGCCCCTGCTGGTGATCCTGGCGCTGGGCGCCAAGCTGGCGGTGCGCAGCCGCGGCCGCCGCACCACGACGGGCGAACGCGACCTGGTGGCCCGCGGCGAGGGCCTTTGGATCGGCGGGCTGGGGGGTACGCTGCTGCCGTGGCGCAAGGTGACCGGCCTGCAGGAGGTGGCGTCGCCGCAGTCCGGCGGGCGCTGCGTGATCAACCACGAGGGCGGCGTCCTCTGGCTGGACCTCCGCGAGCCCGGCAATGCAGTGATCGCGGCCACCGTCAAACGCCTGCTGGCCGCCCGCGCCACCGGTTGGCTGCTGCCCGGCGAAGTCGACCGCCACACTCTCGGGGCTTCTGCCAGCGGCCTTTCCCGCCTGCGCGGCGCCGGCGAGGACGACGTCGAACGCGGGCTGTCGCAGGTCGACGCGTAGCGGCGGTCAGGCTGCGACCTGCTGCAAGATCGACCAGACGCCGGTTGTCTCGAGGCTGCCGATTAGCTCCGCCCGCACGGCACGATGCGCCCAGAGCCGCTGCGCGAAGCCCTCACTACCGCCATCGGCGAACCAGCCGGCGAGGTAGGAGAGCGCTGGCGCCTTGGCCTGCGCCGCGGCGTTGACGGGGATCGGCAGACCGTCCGGTCGGCTGGCCAACCAGGCCTCCACGGCGTCGGCGCAGTCCGGGGCAACGGCGGCCAGCGCGCTACAGAGGACTCGTTCGAGGGTCTGTTTGGCGGGCACGCCGGGGCGGGGTGGGGCGTCCACGCGCCAATGCAGCAAGTGGATCGGCGTGCCCGAAGCGAGCAGCAGACTGCCGTCCGCAGCGGTCCGGTGGGGCACTGCGGCGTCCGTCAGCCAGCGCGACACGGTGCCCAGCGTGAGCTGCGGAACCTGGTCCGGACCCAGCGCGGTGTCGCAGTCGGCGTCGGTCTGCACGACCAGCCGGGACACTGGTGCCGTCTGCGACAGCGCCAGCGATGACAGGACGTGCCGCCGCAATTGGGCCGGGCCGCCGTGGACCGGCCGCAGGCGCACAAACCGACCCGTTGGCGTCACGAAGCCGTAGTCCCCTTGGCCCGCTACCGGTCGCCCCCAGGGGTCGCGACCGCCGCGACCGCGGATGTCCAGGCATCCAAGGTGCTGCAGGGCGCCGGCCCACATCGCGCGGTCATGGTAGCCTTCACAGACGACCCGCGACTCGGCGGGCGGGTCAGCGAAGGTCATCGCCCACCTCCGCGCGCGCGAAACGGACCATCTCGCCGGCCAGCCGGTCGTGGCGGAGTTGTCCGTCGCTGAGGCGCACCGTGAACAGCGCGAGCTGCGTCGTGAGTTCAGCCGGCAGATGCTGAACCAGACCGTCTACCAGTTCGATGCTGTGCGTGGCGATGACCGTCTGTTGCCCCGTGCCGACCAGCCCGGCCAGTAGCTCAGCCAGGCGGTCCAGGCCGCGAGGATGCTGGTGGATCTCTGGCTCTTCGATCAGCAGGAGCCCCAGGGGCTCTGCCAGCACGGTGCACGTCAACGCCGCCAGCGCCGCGACACCGTCACCGGCGACAGCCAAGGGGACGCTGCCCCAGGCGTACAACGCGTGCAGCTCCGGGTCGCCCAACTCGGTCAGCACCACCAGGTCCTCGATGCCCGGCACCAGCGGCTGCAGGAAGCTGACCGCCGCGGGCTTGCGACCCGAGCGGACCAGCGCCGAGAGAACATCTGGCAGGTCGTCGCGCCCAGCGGCCAGGTCGACCAGGGTCACCGCGGGCGGTCCCACCAGGTCCTGGGTCGGGCCGTCGATGCGCACCTGGCCGTCCACCTCGAAACGGACGCGAGTTTCGACGAGCGGGTCGGGCCCGCGCTGCGAGGTGACCGTGATCGCCTGGTGGTCGGGGTCGAACAAGGTCAACTGCGTGGTGCGGTGACCGCCGTCCGGCCAGCCGACGGTCAGCCGCGCCGGCTTGGCCTCCGGTCGGCGCAGCAGCCACTGCGCCCCCCGCCGCAGGTCGCGACGGTGCGCCACGGCCCGGCAGATCGCCTCCGCCGGCTCGGGGTGCGTGGCGATCAGCAGCGCCTCCAGCAACGCGCTCTTGCCAGCGCCGTTGGGGCCCAGCAGCACGGTGAGAGGGGCCAGGCCGTCCAAGGTGCCTTCCCGGATCCCACGGAAGTTGCGGACCTCCAGGCTGCTGATCACCGTGCTCTCCCCTCGCCGCCGGGGCCGCGTAGGCGGCCCCGGCGCGGTTCGCTCAGATGTCGCAGACCTCAAACGCCTGCCGCAGCGAGGCGATCTTGTCCTCGCCCTTCGGCGAGAACTCGTGGCCGACGAAGCCGTCGTAGCCCGTGTCGGCGATGGCGCGCATCACCGCCGGGTAGTAGATCTCCTGCTGGTCGTCCAGGTCGTTGCGGCCGGGGTTGCCGGCGGTGTGGTAGTGCAGGAAGTACTTGCCCCAGTCGCGGATGTTGCGGATCAGGTCGCCTTCCATGATCTGCATGTGGTAGATGTCGTACAACAGGCCAACCCGCGGGGAGCCGACCAGTTCGCACATCACGACCCCCCAGAGGGTGCGGTCGGCCTGGTAGTCGGGGTGGTTGACCTTGCTGTTGAGCAGCTCGACCACCAGGTTGACGCCCTTCTGCTCGGCCAGCTCGGCGACCCGCTTGAGCCCCTCGGCGGTGTTCAGCAGGCCGCGGTAGTCGTCCAGGCCGTTGCGGTTGCCGGGGAAGCAGATCAGGTTGCGCACGTTGTGATCCGCCGCAAAGGCGATCTTCTCGCGCAGCTCAGCCTCGATGCGGTCGTGATTGTCGAGCTTGTTGAGCCCGTCGCGCAGCGACTGGTGACCGCCGATCGCGACCACCTGCAAGCCGTGCTTCGGGGCCTCGACGACGACTTCGTTGATGTCGTATGGGCCGCTCAGGTCGACACCCTTGAACCCGATCGCCGCCGCCGTGGCGAACAGCTCCGCCATCGGCACCTTGCCGCCCTGCGCGAAGGGTCCGCAGGTGAACGCCTGATTGATCCTACCCATGCCATGCTCCCGCTGCCGCGGTCGACCGCGACGCGCCGTTGAGCATAGCGCAGGGCCGCGCCGGAGGTCAAACGCCGGTCGACTGCGTCTCGCTCGCGGAGTCGTCGACCGTCCCGCGCAGCCGCTCCCCGACCGGCTCGTCGGCCACCCGGCTGAGGCCCAGCTCGGCGTCCAGGGCCTGGTCGCCCGGCCGGCTGAGGGCGCCTTCAGGCAGCGGGGCGGTGCTGGGGAGCTGCATCCCGGCGTTGCGGCTGGCGACGACGTGCTGGATCGTGCGCACCAGTTCGGCGCTGTGCCTGGCGGCGTTGGCGATCCGGAACTTGTCGTGGCTGGACTTGACCTCCCAGTAGTGCCCGCCGCTGTTGATGCTCTCGAGGTCGGCCCAGGCGAAGCGCTTCGGGCGGCCGCGGACCCGGGCGGAGATGCCATCGGCGTCGGCGGTGACCCGTTCGGCACTCAGCAGCAGCGCGATCAGGATGATCGGCATCTGCACCATGCCGCCGATGCTGCCGCTGCCGCCGGCGACGGCGACGTAGACAAACGCCAGCACCATCACCAACAGGCCCACGCAGAGCGCCCAGCGTGGGGCGTTCAGGGTGACGGTCAGCGACCCGTCGCGCGGGATGCCGAGCCAGTTGGCGATCTGCTCGGCCGAGACCTGCTGGCCGCGCCCGAGCCCTTGCACGGTGGGGCTGCGCTGCTCGACCAGCTCGGCCAGCCGGCGCCAGTCGCCGAAGCGGGAGTCCACCACCAGCTTACGGTCGGCGAGGTCGAGCACCACCGCCTGCTGACGGAGCTGCAGGCTGTAGACCTCGTCCCAGGGCACCGCCACGGTGCGGGTCCGGTAGACCAGCACCAGGGCTTCC
>JADZEX010000003.1 GCA_020850355.1 Fimbriimonadaceae bacterium
CGGACCTGGATCCGGGAGACGAGCGCTGGTGCGAGGCGTTCTGGGGTGGCCTCACCGCCTTCAGCGGCCGCGCTGCGGATGCCGTGGCCGAGTTGGTGAACGAGTCGCCGGAGACCAGGCGTTGACCTTCTGCCAAGCCGTGGCCATGGCCCCAGGTCTGGAGGACGCCTGCCGCCCGGGTCTGCAGGCGATGGGCGCCAACAGCCGCCACGTAAGGTGCGACAACACGCAGGAGTTCACCGGCAGTGTGGATCTGGACTCCGCCGTCGCGGCGGCACAGCCGCAGGCCAGCCGCTGGGACTATGGGGTGGGCCTGCGTCGGCAGAATGTCGAGGTGGCCGCTTGGATCGAAGTGCATCCGGCCAACTCGAACAGCGTCGAGGATGTCTTGAGGAAACTCCGTTGGCTCCAGGACTGGCTCCGCACCAAGGCCTGCGACCTGGGTCGCCTGACGCAGTCCTATCACTGGGTGGCGACCGGCCGCGTGGCCTGGTCGGCGAACAGCCCCCAGCGCCGCAAGCTGGCCGCGGCAGGCCTGAAGTTCAGCAGCTCGCCGCTGATCCTCTGAAGCCCGGAGCTGGCTCCGCCCCTCCCCTTCCCGCCCTGTGCTACGATGCTGCCGGAGACCGCGATGCTCGTCTGGGCGCTGCCGTTGCTGTTGGCGGGGGAGGCGGACGAGGTGTTCCTGTTCAGCTACTTCCGCGGCAATGGGGAATCGGGGTTGCACCTGGCCTGGAGCGAGGATGGTCGCCACTTCAGCGCGCTGCGCGAGGGGGCCAGCTTTCTGGCACCCAGTGTGCAGCACCGGATCATGCGCGACCCGTGCCTGCTGCGCCACCCGGACGGCCATTTCGAGCTGGTCTGGACGAGCGGCTGGACCGGCCGCGGGATCGCTCACGCTACCAGCGTCGATCTGCTGACCTGGTCGACGCAGCAGGGGATTGAGGTGATGGCGCAGGAACCGACCGCCCGCAACTGCTGGGCGCCGGAAGTGGTCTGGGACGCGGCCCGCGGCGAGTATCTGATCTACTGGTCGACCACCATCCCCGGACGTTTCGCGGCTGGCGAGCAGGCTGGCGACGACGGCTACAACCACCGGCTGTACGCCACCAGCACCCGCGACTGGCAGACCTTCAGCCCGACCCGGCTGCTCTACGACCCCGGCTTCAACACCATCGACGCCACGCTGCTGCCGTTCGGCGGGCGCTGGTATGCCATCATCAAGGACGAGACCCGGCGCCCGCCGCGCAAGGATCTGCGGGTCGCGGTGGGTGACCACCCGCAGGGCCCGTTCGGTCCGGCGGGCGAGCCGTTCACCACCAGTTGGGTCGAAGGGCCGACCGCCGCGGTGATCGATGGGTGGGTCTATGTCTATATGGACGCCTACACCGCCGGCAAGTATGTCGCGCGGCGGTCGCGCGACCTGGTCACCTGGGAGGACGTGCCCGACCTGACAATGCCGGCCGGGGCGCGCCACGGCACTGTGCTACGGGTGCCGCGGGTGGTGGTCGAACGGTTGCGCTGAGCCGCCGGTCTAGGCCGGCAGGAACGCGTCGCCGTCGCGGCGGAAGCAACCGACTTCGCTCTCGAGCCAGCGCAGCCAGGCCAGCAAGGTCCGAGCGCGCCGCGCGGCGGTGGTGGCGTTGTAGCGCGGCTCGCCACGCGGGCCCGGCAGGGCGGTGATCAGCTCGCCGAGCGTCGCGGCACTGAGCGGCAGACCGCGGTCGAGGCAGTCGATCACCAGCCAGGAGTTGACCACCGCCCGCGCCAGCAACTGCCGCCGCAGACGAGGGCCGGCGCGCAGCACCTGCCGTCCAGCCCGGGTGGTCTGCCAGCCCTCGGGCGACAACAGGCCGAGGTAGGCGGCGGCCTCGCGGTAGTACTGCGCCTGGCGGATGTCGAAGCCCCACTCGGCGGCGATGGCCTCGGTCGTCTCGCAGCCGGCCTCGACCAGCTCCAGCAGGCGCACCACGCGGTTCAGGTCGTCGGCCTGCGGCACCAGGCCGCGAGGCGGGTCGGCCTGCGCCTCACGCAGCTCCGGCAGCCGCCGGCGCTCCGGCTCGTAGAGGCGATAGGCCGCCGATTGCAGGGGCCAGACGCTGCCCGGGTCGGCGGTTTCGGCGAAGGTGAACTCGTGCAGCTCGTAGCGGGTGGTCGAGACGTCGTAGGTGAGCACCACCGGGCGCACGGTCTTGCCCGGCACGAGCTGCCGGAAGTGGCGCCAGGGGTAGTACAACTGGCGCACGTTGACGTGGCTCGGACGGCCCACCTTGGCCTCCACCAGCACCAGGTCACGGGCACCCTCGTAGCCGGCGTCGACCTCAATCTGCACCGCCTCGACCGTGACCGCTCGCCCGTTCCAGAGAAACTCGAACTCGCCGGTCCGCTCGCGGCCGCGAATGGTCAGGTAGAGCGGCCCACTGCCGCAGAAGGCGGCCAGCAACCCGGCGTTGTAGGCGTGGTCGATGTACTGCGACTCCCCTTCGCCGCGGCAGGCGGTCTCGAGGCTGAAGGGCCAGTCGCTGTCGAAAGCGGTCGCGGCGGGCGCTGGCGGCAACTCACAGCAGAGGTCGCCCGGCGCCAGCAGGTACTCGCCGTGGCGCACCGGCAGCAGCGTGTAACCGGCCTGCCGCAGGCAGCGCGGCAACTCGCTGGGCTGGTCGAACTTCGCCAACAACCGCGGCTCGCGGCCGGTGACGGTGCGCAGGTCCTCGGCGCTGATGCTCCAGGAGCGGCCATCCAGGGCGATCGTTCGCGCCGCCAGGTAATGCTCCCAGGCCGCGTCGTTGGCGGTCGCCATCTAGGGCTGCTTCGGGAGCGGGTAGTTGGCGATCAGCAGCTCTTCGACCGGGCCGCGCCCGGCGCCGTCGCGGTTGATCGCCCGGCGCGCCTGGATCACCCGCATCGGGTAGCCGGCGCCTTCGTAGAGCGCGCGCGCCAGCGGGGTGTGCGAGTTGCTCAGAAGCAGCCGACAGCCCGCCTCGTCGAGCCGGCGGAAATGGTCGGCCAGGCGCCGCTGGTCGGCCTCGCCGAAGCCCTGGGGCACGTAGTCGGTGAAGTTGGCGGTGGCGCTGAGCGGCACGTAGGGCGGGTCGAGGTAGACGAAGTCGCCGTCGCCGAGGCCGCGGGTGGTGGTCTCGAAGTCGCCGGTCAGCAGCTCGACCCCTTGCAGCACGGCGCTGCAGGCGCGCAGGCCGGCCGCGTCGCAGATGGTGGGATTGCGGTACTTGCCAAAGGGCACGTTGAACTGCCCGTCGCGGTTGACGCGGTAGAGGCCGTTGAAGCAGGTGCGGTTGAGGTAGATGAAGCGCGCCGCGGCCCGGAGCGGGTCGAGCTGGCGGGGGTCAAGCAGCCGCTCGGCGTAGAACGCGGTCTCGTCGTTACGGAAGACGCTGAGTAGCTCGATCAGCGCCTCGACCTGGTCGCGGACGGCCTGGTAGGCGCCGATCAGCTCGGCGTTGGAATCGGCCAGCCGGGCCGCTGGGAAGCGCAGATGAAAGAACACCGCGCCGCCGCCGACGAAGGGTTCGACGTACCGCCGGAGCTTCTCGCGCGGGGGCCAGAAGGGGGCGTACTGCAGCAGCAACTGCCCCTTGCCGCCGGCCCACTTGAGAAAGGGCGAAACCGGCGGTTGGTCGGCCACGAGCGGTGCTGGGGTCTTGAAGCGGGGCGCCACGGGCGGGGATTATACCACAGCCAGCCGCGCCCGCCAGCGCGTCCGGCGCCACTTCAGCAGCATCGAGACCCCGCGGGCGGCCATCGCCACCGACATGCCGATCCAAACGCCGAGCGGGCCCAGGCCAGCGGCCGGCAGGGTCACGCCGAAGCCCAGGTGGATCTCGTGCCAGGCCAGCAGGGCGCAGACCGGCAGGCCAATCAGCAGGAAGCTGAGCGCATTGTTGAGCATCGCGGCGAGCGCGTCACCGGCACCGCGGAGGGCGCCCTCGATGGCCATCCCGACGCCCAGGAACGGCAGCGCGATGATCTGCACCAGCAGGAACTGCTCGGCCAGGCGGCAGACCGTCGCGAAGCGCTGGGGGTCGCTCTCGCGCAGGATGTTCGGGAAGATCAGCGGTCCGACCGCGGCCAGCAACAACCCCAGGCCGAGCATCATGCCGGCCGAGACCCAGGCAGCGGCGAACCCGGCGGCGCGCGCCCGGCGGCGTTGGCGGGCGCCGATGTTCTGCCCGACCATCGTCAGCGTGGCGTCGGACAGCCCCCAGACCATCCAGGTGCCGAAGTTGCGGAGCGAGTTGGCCAGCCCGTAGGCCGCCAACGCCAAACCGCCGTCGTCGGTGCGCGCCAGGACCCGCAGCACCAACGTGCCGTGGAGGTTCAGGACGATCGACGAGAGCGACGCCGGGATGCCGATCTTGGCCATCTCGAGCAGCACGGGGAAGTCGAGCCGCCAGTGGCGCGGGCCGCGGAAGCGGATCACCAGGCGCCCGCGGGCCAGCCACCAAAGCAGCAGCAAGTTGGTCGAGCAGCGGGCCACGACCGTGCCGTAGGCAGCGCCCATCAGGCCATAGGCCGGCAGGCCCAGCGCCGGCAGGCCGAAGATGGCGATCCAGTTGGCCGGCACGTGCAGCAGATTGGCCCAGAGGGCGATCCGCAGGGGGGTCTTGGTGTCGCCGGCGCCGCGGAGCGCACTGCTGGCGCCGAAGCCCAGCACCGTGAAGACACTGCTCAGCAGCACGACCCGCATGTAAGGGGTGCCGAGGTCGACCACGGCGGCGTTGCCGGCGGTCAGCCAGCGCAGCAGCGGCGGGGTCAGCAGCCAGCCGAGCGGGGCCATCACCAGCACCAGCACCGCGCTGAAGGTGAGCATCGCCTGGGTCAGCACATGGTTGGCCCGCTCGCGGTCCCCGGCGCCGATGGCCTGCGCCACCAGCGTGCCACAGCCCATGCCGACCGCGCTGCCGGCCACCAGCAGCAGCATGATGGCCTGCCGGCTGACGGTCACCGCGCCCACGGCCTGCTCCCCGAGGTGGCCCACCATGAACACGTCGACCGCCGAAACCAGCCCTTGCAGGGCGGCCCCGGCAGCCGTTGGCCAGGCCAGCCGGAGCAGCGCCGGGACCAACGGCCCGGTCAGCAAGGCCTCGCGATTCTGCTGTGCTGCGGCGGTCGCTTTCAACGTCTGCAGGACCTCGTCGGAGCCGCCGCTGGCCGTTGCGCCGGGGTGGCAAGATGGTATACTGACAGGAGTCCTCCGATTTGGGCGGTCGCCGGCCGTGCTGGCCGTCGGCCGAGTCGGCGGGCGTACTCCCAAGGGAGCCGCTCCATGATTGCTCGCGACCTCGGCATCGATCTCGGCACCGCCAACGTGCTGGTCTTCGTCCGTCGCAAGGGCATCGTGCTGCGCGAGCCGAGCGTTGTGGCGTTCGACCGCAAGACCAGCAAGATCCTGGCGGTGGGCAACGAGGCACAGAAGATGCTGGGTCGCACGCCCGGCCACATCGTCGCGATGCGGCCGATGCGCGGCGGGGTGATTGCGGAGTACAGCGTCACGAAGGACATGCTGCGCCACCTGATCAGCCGGGTCTGCGGCTGGCGGCCGTTCTTCAAGCCGAACCTGGTGGTCTGCGTCCCGACCGGCGGCACCAGCGTCGAGCGCCGCTCGGTCTGGGAAGCCGCCATGGAAGCCGGCGCGAAGCGCGCCATCCTGGTCGACGAGCCGATGGCCGCGGCGATTGGCGCCGGCCTGCCGATCCAGGATCCGGGCGGCAACATGGTCGTCGACATCGGCGGCGGCACCACCGATGTGGCGGTGATTTCGCTGGGCGGGATGGTCGTCGCCGACAGCGTGCGGATCGCCGGCAACCGCATGGACGAGTGCATCATCCGCCACATCAAGCGCGACTACAACCTGATGATCGGCGAACGCAGCGCCGAGGAGATCAAAATCAAGGTCGGCTCGGCCTATGCCGGCGAGGCCGAGACCGAAATGGAAGTCCGCGGCCGCGACCTCGTGGTCGGGCTGCCGAAGACGGTGATCATCTCCAGCGCCGAGATCCGCGAGGCGCTGCGCGAGCCGGTCACCGCCATTGTCGACCGCGTCAAGCATGTGCTCGAGCAGACCCCGCCGGAGCTCTCCTCGGACATCATCGAACGCGGCATCACCCTGACCGGCGGCGGCGCCTGTCTGCGCGGCCTCGACCGCCTGATTGCCGACGAGACCGGCATCCCGACGCGGGTCGCCGATGACCCCCTGAGCTGCGTCGCCATCGGGACCGGGGCCGTGCTCAACAGCAACAACATGTACACCCTGGACCGGGAGTACTGAGGCCGCCCGTGCTGCCGTTGCTGCTGGCCCTGCTGGCGACCACTCCGCAGCCCGTGCCGGGCGAGCCGGCCGCTCTCGCGCCGCCGGTCTGGTGCGCCGATGGTCGGCTGGCTGCCTACTGCCAACTCCCGGGCGAGGCGCTCTGGCTGCGGTTTGACCTGGCTGGCGGCGAGCCCGCCGTGCTCCGTCCCAGCCCGGCGCCCGAGGCACCGCGGCAGCTCTTCTGGAGTCCCCGCGGGACGGCCTGGGCGTATGCCGCGAAAACCCCGCAGGGGCGGCTGCTCTACCTACAGGCCCTCGGCGAGGCGGCCGAGCCGCTGGCGCTGCTGGGGCCGATCTCCCCGTTGCTGGTGGACTGGTCGCCCGACGGCAGCCGGCTGGCCTTTGCCCGAGTCGCCGACCCCGGCGCGCCGCTGCCCTACGAGATCCTCGTGTTGGGCGCCGACGGCAGCGGGCCGTACGCGCGGGTCGGCTGCAGCAGTCCGCCGCGCACGCTGCGGCTGGCGCCCGACAACGACCGCTTCGCCTACCTGATGGCCACCGCTGGCCGGCAATGCCTTTACGTCGCCAGTGCCGCCGCCGGCGCGGCGGTGCTTTGCAGCCAGCACCTTGAGGTGGTCCCGCAGACCGTCGAGTGGTCGCCCGACAGCCGCTACGTCTCGTTTGCCGGCAGCGCCGACCTGACCCTGGGGGCCCGCTGCTACGTCAGCCGGGCCGATGGTCGCGCCCCGGCGCAGGCGCTGGCGTCCGCCGGCTACCTCGGTGAACCGGGCGCGCAGTGGTCGGCTGAGGGTACCTGGATTGCCTGGATCGCTGGCACCGCCGGCCGGCCCGACCTGGGGCGGCTGCTGCTCGCCTCGCGCGATGCCGTCGACCGGCCGCAGCGCCCGCAGGGCCTCAGCCGGTGCAGTCGCCCGCGCTTCAACGCCGCCGGCACCTGGCTGGCCGCCCTGCTTCACGGCGGCAGCGACAGCGTGCCACCGGAGGTGGTGCTGCTGCGCCCGACGGCCACCGCGCCAGAGGCCCGTTTCAGCGCCCCGGGGGGCCTCTGCGAGCCAGTCTTCTCGCCCGATGGACGGCGGCTGGCGATGATCACCTGGCAGGGCAGCCCGCGTCGGCTCTACACCGTCGACCTGCCGCTGCCGTCGGAGGCGCCGCCAGGATGACAGAAGGACTGCCCACGGCGCCGCCGAATGACCCGGCGGAGGTGGCTCTGGTGACGCTCCCGTCCCCGCGTGCGGGCCGGTTGGGGAGTCGTTTGCTGGCCCTGTTGGCAGCGCTGATTGCGGTGCCGGCGGTGCTCACCCTGATCTTCATCCTGGTCGCCTGGCGGCGGGACTGGATCGTCCTGTCACCCGCGGCGATTGCTCCCCTGAGCGGCTTTGCCACGCTGCTGGCGCTTGGCGCGCTGGCCGCGGCGGTGCTGCTGCAACGGTATGTGCAGCAACGGCTGATTGCCCCGCTGCAGGCCCTGCGCGACCGCGCGGCCGAGCTCGGCACCGGGGAGCTGGCGCGGCGGATCACCCTCACCAGCGACGACGAGCTGGCCGAGGCCGCGGCCGGGCTGAACCAGTTGGCCGACCAGATCACCGCGCTGACCGGCGGCCTGGAGTCATCGCTGGCCGACCGCACCCGCGAGCTGGGCCGCGCGATGGGTGAGCTGCACCTGCTGCAGAAGCTCAACGACGCCATCATCCACAACATCCCCTCGGGCATCGCCGTGGTCGCCGAGCAAGGCCGGCTGCTGTACGTCAATGCCGGGTTCGAGCGGATCTGGCAGATCCACCCGCAGCAGCTCGGCGAGGATCTCCGCCAACTCGGCGCGGGCGGACCGCTCGGCGAGATCGACTGGGCCGGCGAGATCGCCAGCATCGCGGCCAACGGCGAGCCGCAGCGCGACGTGGTGCTCGAAAGCGGCGCCTGGCCCCACCGCAGGGTCGTCAAGTACAGCCTCTTCCTGCTCCCGCCGGCGCAGTTGGAGGTGCCGCTGCGGCTGGTCGGCGAGCAGTTCTGCCTGGCCGTGCTGAGCCCGCCGGACTGCGCTCACGACTGCCGCGACTGCTATGCCCACACCGGGCAATGGGCCGGGCGGCACGCCCTGCTGCTGATCGACGACGTCACCGAGCAGCACCAGCTCGAGGCGCAGTTGATCCAGTCCGAGAAGCTGGCGGCCCTGGGCCAGCTCTCGGCCGGTGTGGCGCACGAGATCCGCAACCCGCTCTCGGCGATCTACGGCGCGGCGTTCTACATCGGCGATGTCCTAACCGACGAGGTGCCCGACCTTAGCGATGTCGAGGAGTACGTCAAGCTGATTCAGCGCAACGTCGAACGGGCGCAGCGGATCGTCACCGACATCCTCAACTTCGCCCGTCCTTCCGACGCCGCCGGCGGGACCTACGACCTGGCCGACCTCGCCGCCCAGACGCTCGCGATTCTGGACAAATCGATGGTCGATCAGGGGATCGAGCTGCGCAAGCACCTGGAACGGGGCCTGCGGGTGCAGTGTCGTGCCGAGACCGTGAAGCAGGCCTTGCTGAATCTGATCGTCAATGGGATGCAGGCGATGCCTGCCGGCGGCACACTGACGGTGAGCACCGGCCGGCAGGGCGCGCAGCCCGTGCTGATGGTCGAAGACACCGGCGTCGGGATCCCGGCCCACGACCTGGGCAAGATCTTCAACCCGTTCTTCACCACCAAGCCGGCCGGCCAGGGCACCGGGCTGGGGCTGTCGATCGCCCGGCAGGCGATCGAGAACGACGGCGGGCGGATGGAGTTGGACAGTCAGGTCGGGCGCGGGACCACTTTCCGGGTCTACCTCCCACCGGCGGCAGCCGTGCCGGAGGCGGTGGCAGCAACAGAACAGGCTGCCGGCTGACGAAACCGGGGCAAACGAGGCAAGTCAAGTGGCGACGGAGCGGCGGCGATTGCTGCTGGTAGACGACGAAGAGGACATCCGCATCACGATGCGGGCGGTGTTGAAGCGGGCCGGCTACAACGTCACCGCCGTCAGCGGCGGCGAGGCGGCGTTGCAGGCCGTGCGCGAGCACCGCTTCCCGGTGGTGATCACCGACCTGCGGATGCCCGGCATGACCGGTGACGAGCTGGTGCAGCGGCTGCGCGCCGAGTACGACGAGGTCGGCATCGTAGTGATGACCGGCCACGGCAGCGTCGACCATGCCGTCGAGATGATGCAGAACGGGGTCGCCGACTACCTCACCAAGCCGGTCAACGCCGACGAGCTGGTCTTCCGGCTGAACCGCCTGTTCGAAACGCGGCACCTCGCCGAGGAGAACACCGCGCTCAAGGAGCAGGTCCGCGCGAGCGGTGGCAAGCGCGAGATCCTGGGCCAGGCCACCGAGATGCAGAACGTGCTGGCGCTGGTCGACAAGGTCGCCGGCACCGACGCCACCGTGCTGATCACCGGCGAGAGCGGGGTCGGCAAGGAGCTCGTGGCGCAGGCGATTCACGACCGTTCAGCGCGTCACGGCGGGCCGTTCGTCAAGGTCAGTTGCGCGGCGCTGCCCGAGACGCTGCTGGAGGTCGAGCTGTTCGGCGCCGAAGAAGGCGCCTACACCGACGCCCGGCGGCAGCGGATCGGCCGCTTCGAGCTGGCCCATGGCGGGACGCTGTTCCTCGACGAGATCGGCGACATTTCGCCGACCGTGCAGATCAAGCTGCTAAGGGTGCTGCAGGAGCGCGAGTTCGAACGGGTCGGCGGCAACGACACCATCGCGGTCGACGTGCGGCTGATCTCGGCGACCAACCAGAATCTGCGCGACCCGAACCGCGACCCGGTGTTCCGCGAGGATCTTTACTACCGCCTCAACGTCGTCAACATCACGGTCCCGCCGCTGCGCGAGCGCGTCAGCGATGTCTGCCTGCTGGCCGAGACCTTCCTGGCCCGCTCGGCGCGTGAGATGAGCCGCCCGGTGCGACGGATCTCGCCGGCGGCCTTGGAGCGGCTGCGCACCTACCCCTGGCCGGGCAATGTCCGCGAGCTGGAGAACGCCATCGAGCGGGCCGTGGTGCTGAGCGACGGCGAAACCCTGGACACCGAGGACTTCGCGTTCCTGGAGCCCTTCCGCTCCGTCGAGATCGAGGCCCCGCTGCAGGACGAGACCCTAGAGGCGGTTGAGCGGAGCCACATCCGGCGGGTCCTCAGTCTCTGCAGCGGCAACCGCACGCAGGCCGCCGAGCGGTTGGGCATCCACCGTGAAACGCTCTACAACAAGATCCGCCGCTACGGGTTGGAGTAGCCCCCCAGGACCGTCAGCCCCGGCAGCCGGACCTGAGCCGACGCGGACGGATCGTCGGGAGACGCCGCCAGCACGGTGATCTGCCGGCCGCGAGCCGGGTCGGCGGCGAGCAGGCTGACCGTCACCACGCGCTCCCCCGCGGCGGGCAGCAGCCCGCAGCCCACCGTCAGCAGGCCGTCGCGAGCAGTCGCCGGGGGCAGCGGCCCACAGCCGGGCGGGACCACCAACGTCGCCCAGGGCGTCGCCGGCCGGTCCGTCAAGTTGGTGATCCGCAGGAGTACCCGAACCACCTGTCCGGTGCGCGCGGTGGTGCGATCCAGGGTCCCCGCCAGGCGCAGGCCGCGATCGGGCGGGCGTTGGGTGGTGCCAGCGCTCCACCGCAGCCCCAGGCCCGGCGTCCCGCGGCCGCTGAAGCGTGTCGTGAGGCTGCGCTCGCCGCCGGCTGGCGTCAGGCTGACCAGGCCCGGGTCGGTCAGCGGTAGACGCCAGCGGGCCACCTCGCGGCCGTCGAGCGCCGCGACCAAGGTGCCCCGCGCCGGCCCGGCCGCTGGCCCGGCCGCCGCCAGGGCGAGCACCGCCCGCGCTGTCAAGGCTGCCGAGCCCCAGGTCCCGTCGGCCACCTGCGCGGCGGCCAGCGGCCCGGCACCGGCCCGCAGCGCCGCGGCGGCCGGCCGGCCACCGGTTTGCAGCGCCAGCAGGGCTTCGGCCTGCGCTGCGATCACCGTCCCCCGGCCCTGACTGCCCCGCGCGCCGAGTCCGCCGCCAGCAAACCAGAGGGCGTCCGGGGCCCGGGCGCCGACCGTGGCCCGCAGCCGCTCCAGCAGGGCGGCGCGCGCGGCTGGCAGCACCTGGCGGTCGGCCAGGGCGACAATCAGCAGCGCGCTGCGGGCCGGGTCGGGCGCGGCGTCGAGCAGCGGCTGCCAGGCCTCGGGCGAAGTCTCCTCGAGGGCCCAGGCCCGCCAGATGGCCGCTTCCAGCACCGCCGGCGCCAGCGGCCGGCTGAGCCGTGGCGCCGGCTGCTGACGCAGCCACTGCCGGCCGTGCGCGACGGCCCGCGGGTCCACCCACCCGCCGTCGGCGAGCGCCGCCAGAGTCACCAGGGCGCGCGCTGTCAAGGTGGCGGAGGGCGGCTGGGCCGGCCGGCCGGCGACGCAGCCCGGCTGCGGTTCGTAGGCCCGCAGGCCCTGGCGGGCCAGGCTCAGGTCGCGCGCCAGGGCCGGCCGCGTGACCGCGTTGAGCCGGCCACTGAGCTGCCACAGCCGCAGCAACGCCGCGCTGGCCTCGAGGCGTCCGACGGCGCCGCTGCCGGAGCCGACCGGTTGCTCCAGCGACCGCCGCAGGGCCTCCTCCCAGCCGGTCCAAGGCTCCGCGGTCGGCCGGATCTGTAGCGCCAGGGCCGTCGTGGCGGCGGGCAGCTTGACGGTCCAGCGGCCCGGCGGTCCGGTGCGCTGCCCAGCCAGCAGCCAGCCCGCGGGGTGGACCTCGCAGGGCGCCCGCCGGTCAGCCTGCCAGGCGCCGCCCCGCGCCACCAGCCGCAGGGAAGCCCGACCGACGGCCGTCGCCCGCACCGGCAACGCCAGTCGGCGCACGGCGCGCGGCGCCAGCACCAGCCGCTGCGTGGCGCCACCGGAGATCGTCAGCCCGCCCTCGGCGGTTGCCTGTACCGTCACCGCCAGGGGCTGCTCGCCGGGATGGACCAAGGTGACCCGCACGGTCAGTTCGTCGCCCACCGTCAGCCGCGGCGGCAGGCTGAGGTCCAGGCTGACGCCCGGCGGCCGTGGCAGCGCCGTCTGCGCCAGCGGCCGGCCGGCCGCGCCAAACACCACCACCTGGCGCCCCGTGGGGGGGCGCAAGGTCCGCCCCTGCCCGTCGGCGGCGGCCGTGGTGACCACCAGCGGCTCCACCGCGCCGGCCCAGAGCGGACCCGCTGGGGCCGCGCCGGGCGACAGCAGGCCCTCGACGGCGCGGGCCGCCGCCGTCGGCCAGGGGGCCGGCCGGGGGTACCAGCTCTCGTCGACCGCGGTCGCGGCGGTCGCCAGTTCGCGCGCCTGCCAGCCCGCCAGGGCCAGGCCGCCGGCCACCACCAGCGCCGTCAGCAGCGCCACGGCGAGGATGCCGATGGGTCGCCAGGCGTGGCGTGAGCGGACCTGCGGCAGGCGGCCCCAGCGGCGTCGCTCGGCGCGGGTGACCACCTCGAAGGGATCGCGGTAGCCCTGGCCCAGCCAGAGCAGCGTGATCAGCAGCACCAGCCCGCCGGCGATGCCACCGAACAGGGGCGAGTGCTCGAAGAACCAGCGCTGCCGCTGCAGCGCGGCGCGGCGCGCCAGGAGCTGCGAATCGGCGCGCAGCCCAAACCCCACCGGTCGCGGCGGCGCGGCGGCGACGGGTGGCGCGGCGGGCACTTCCAGGCCGGCCAGCGGCAAAGTGGCGGCCCGCGGTTCGTCCTGCTCGCCGTGCGCCGTCACCAGCAGCTCGTCGGACCGCGCCTGGCAGCGGATCCGGAGGTCGTCGGCCGGTTGCCGGTGGAAGGTGGTCCAGCCGGTCCGCCACCGTCCGCGCAGGCGCGCGTAGGCCCGCACTGCCACTGGGCCGGCCAGGCCGTCGGGCGGTTGCACCACCAACGGCGTCGGCCGCGCCCCGAGGTACAGGCTGCGCGTCGCCACGGTGCGCCCCTGCTGCAGCAAGTCGACGAAGGCCGGGCCACGTTCGCCGAAGGCGGTGAGGTGCAGCACCACCGGCGTGCCTGGGGCAACCTGCTCGCGGTCCACCTGCACCACCAGCCCGTCGAGCGTCGGCCGGGCGCTGGTCCAGATGGTCCGCTGCCAGCGCTGGCCGGCGATGGTCGCCAGCAGATCGAGCCGATTCAGCCCCGGCCGCGGCAGAATGTAGACGGCGTTGCGCCCGGCCGGTAACGCCACCCAGCGGTAGCTCGAGCCGTTGCAGGAGACCGCCATCCGCCCACAGGCCGCCGCGCCAGCGGGCCGCAGCGCGCTGAGGCGCAGCCAGTTCGGGCCGCCGGCGACCAGCGCACCGGCCGGCCGCGCGGCGAGGATCTCTGGCCCGCCCAGCGGCACCGCCACCTCAGCGCCGCCCTGTCGCGCCAGGGCGTCGTACGCTCGCACCGTCAAGACGACCTGCTGTGTCGCTCCCGGTGGCAGCGGCAGGTCGAAGGCGAGCCGGCCGGCGGGATCGGTCCGCTGCCGCGTGACGCGGCGGGCCGCGCCAGCCCGCACCGTCAGCTCGACCTGCGTCGTCGCGGCCCAGGGATCCAGCAACCCCGGCGAGACCGTCAGCTCGCCCTGCAGCCGCTCCCCGCGTAGCAGGTCGGGCCGCGCCAGGCGCAGCTCCAGCGGCAACTCGGTGACCAGCGCCCCGGTCGCCGTGGCCTCGACGCTCGCCCGCGCCCCGGCGGCGGTGGCCGTCAGCCGCACTGCGCCCGGCGCCAGCTCGGCACTCAGCGGTATCCGCAGCCAGAGCTGCCCACTCTCCGGCAACTCCTCGCGGCCGCTCGCCAGGGCCACCCCGCTGGCGTCGTCGAGCCGCCAGGCGAGCGACTCCCCGGCCACCCCGCCGACCCGCGCGACCTGCGCCAGGGCCACCAGGCGCTGCCCGACCGGCGCCCGGCGCACCGGCAGGTACAACGTTACCGTCGCGCTGGCCCGCAGTTCGAGCCGTTCCCAGACCCGGGTCCGCCCGACCTTCGTGTCGGCCTCCGCGACCAGCCAGTAGGCTCCCGGCGCAACGCTCGGCGGCAGGTTGAGATCGAGGTCGAGCGTGCCCTGGTCGTTGGTCAGGCCGCGGTGGATGGTCCACCGCCAGGGCTGGCCGATCAACCGCAAGCGGACTTCGGACTGCACCAGCGGCTGGCCCGTGGCGCGGTCGCGCAGCAGCACCCGCAGCCCGGTTGGGCGGCCGATCTCCCAGACTGGATCCCCCAACAGGCGGCACTCCGCGCGGGTCAGCGGGGGCGCCCAGGGGTGCAGCCAGAGCAGGCCGATCAGGAAGACCAGCAGCGCCGCCTCAGCCAGCCACCGCAGCAGCGTCAGCGGCGGGTAGGCCGGCCGGCCGAGCCACCAGCGGCGGCGCGGGGTGAGGGCCGCCAGGTGGGCCATCACGTCGGCGGTGAAACGGTCGTCGACCGGCGGCGCGGTCACCGCGGCATCGAGGATTTCGGTCCAGCGGGCAGACTCGGCGAACTGCTTCAGTGCTTCGGGGTGGTCAGCCCACCAGGCTTCCACCGCGGCACGCTCGGCGTCGTTCAGGGCGCCTTCAAAGTACAGCGGGATCATCGCCGCAAGCTCGGCTGCGCTGTACCGGCGCCGCGGCATCAGTCGTCGGGCTCCCACGCGAAGTCCTCGCCAAGCCGCTCTCGGAGCATCTCGCGCGCCGTCCGCAGGCGGTGCTCGACGGTCGTGGTGGGGAGGTTGAGGATGTCGGCGATCTGCTTGTAGCTAAGGTCGTTGAGGTGCCGCAGGACGACCACCACGCGGTACTTCGTCGGCAGGCTGTTGACCGCCGCGAGCACTTGCCGGCGCAGCTCCTCACGGGTGTGCGCCCGTTCCGGTGAAGTCACCGTCGCGGCGGCGGGGAGCACCTCCGGGTCGGCAAAGTCGCGTTCGATGCTGGCCGGCCGGTGGCGCTGTTTGCGCAGCCAACTGCGGCAGAGGTTGGCGGCGATGGTGTAGAGCCAACTGCTGAACTTGTGGCCGGGCCGGAACCGCGGCAGCGCGCAGTAGGCCTGCAAGAAGCTCTGCTGGGCCAGGTCGCGGGCCTCCTCGGCGTCGCCGGTGAGGTGCAGGGCCAGCCCGTAGATCGGCTCGCGGTAGCGGTCCACCAGCTCGGCGAAGTGCTCGGTGCCCTGCGCCAGGCACAACTCGACGACCGCCTCGTCGGTGGCCTGGCTCAAGCGACCCGCCGTAGCTGCCTGCGACTCCGCCATGCGCTCTCCGTCTGCCCTCAACACCTGCCATCTAGTATACGACCGGACGCCAAACTGTCCGACGCAGTTTCGCTGTCGACCCTTACCACGCCGCGGCCAGCGGTGTTACAGGTCGCTCAGCCGCACGCGCAGCACCTCGACGCCCTCCTTCTGACGCGAGACGATGGTGTACAGCCAGCCGTCGTGGACCAGGCTATGTGGGTAGCCGTACTCGCCGCCCTTCCATTGGCCGGTGGTCTCCTGCATCCGGTAGTGCGTCGCGCCGATCACGTGGTGCTGGTTCCAGTCCAGGCCATCCGACGACAGCGCCAGGACCAGCGGGAAGCGGTTGCCCCAGAGCGGGTTGCCGACCCAGTAGTAGCGCCCATCGGGCAGCCGGCCGAGGTGGAACTTGGTGTCGATGCTGCTGAACCGGGTCTCGGTTGGGGCCGACCAGGTCGCCCCATCGTCGCGGCTCTGCGACAGCCACAACCACAGGCTACGGGTCTGGCCGGTGCTGCGGAGCAGCATCTGCAGCACGCCGTCGGCGGTCTGGATGAACGAACCCTCGCAGAGCGCGCTGGGCCAGCCTTGCGCCGTGGCGACCGGCCAGAAAGCGGCCGGGTCGTCCTTGGTGCCCGCCAGGCTGGGCGGATAGACGCCAGCCATCGTCCAGGAGCCGAGTCCGCTGGGGTCGTCGCTGTACGGAAAGGCGATGTTGCCGGCGATGATCAGCCGGCCGGAGACGGTCGGCTGCGGGCCGTGGTTGGGGCAGATCGGCACGTTCAGATCGCGCGGGGCGCTCCAGACCAGGCCGTCGCGGGTGGTCAGCGCCAGCAGCCGGGTGGTCTCCTTACGCGGGCCGTAGTCGGCGGCGTAGGCGACCAACTGGCCGTCGTGCTGGTGGAACCCGGCCGCCGTCAGCACGCGCTCGACTCCGTCGGGTCCGAGCGCCGGCTCCAGCAGAACCTGCGGCACGGTCCAGGTACGGAAGTCGGCGCTGCTGCTCCACAGCACGCGCTGGCCCGGGCGGTCCTCGCTGACACGGCCGTTCGACCAGATGGCGTGGAGCCGTCCGCCGAAGGCCGCGAGGTGCGGATGGTGGGAGTAGGTCCAAGCCTCGGCCGGCTCGTAAGGGCGCACCCACTCGACGACCGGGTGCCGCAGATCGGGCAATCCGGTCGGCTGGCCGTCGGTCAAGATGGCATGGTTGGTGATCATCGCCGGTGCTCCGCCGCGCAGCCTAGCACTGCCGCCAGTCGGCGTCCACCGGGGGTGCTATAATGAAGGCGAGGAGCGGCATGGGCGGCGTCAGGTACCGGATCGTCACGGAGCTGCCGGCAGCGGTGACCCGGCCCGAGTTCTGCGACCTGACCGACCAGCAGGTGCGGATCCGGGTCGAGGTGCAGGAGCAGGCCGTGGTGGTGATCGCGCACGGCTCCGATCCGCGGCGCTGCGAGGCGTTGTTGCGGCAGCTTGGGGCCACCGAAATGGGCATCGACCTGTGCGGTTGAGCAGCCGGTCGGGCGGCAGTCGGCTCGTCGTCAGTGGCAGCCCGCGGTTCGGGCGGCTATTGGGCGAGGCCCCGGGCAGTCTGGCCCGGTTGGCCGTGTCGACCGCGGCGCGGCTGGGTGGGAGCTGGCCGCAGGCGGTCTTCGGCGCCAGCGGCGAGTGCGTTGCCGTGGCGCCGCTGGCAGCACCGGCGGTGCGCGCGGTGTCCGACTGGCGGCTCAGCGGACGCAGCCTGGAGTGGCTGCGGTGGGCGGCCGACGACGACCGCGGCGCGCCACCGGACGGGCCGCAGACCGCCGCCGATGGCCTGGTGGTGCATGGCCTGAGCAGCCTCTGCGACCGTGACGAGGCGCCGGGCCTGGCCGCGACCTTGCAAGCCGCCTCGCCGTGGGCCGGGCTGGTCGGCGAGCAGCCCTTGGCGCAGGCCCAGGTCTGGCTGACCGCGCGCTGGCTGCGGCCGTACTTCGAGCCGGCGCTGGCGCGGGCCTGGCACAGCCGCCTGGACCACCTGCAGCGCCACCCGGACCGCGCCACCATCGCCGCGCTGGCGGCGCACCTGCGGGCCTATCGGCAGTGGGCGGTGGCAGCGTCCGAGCCGGCGGCGCTGGCGCCACTGGTCGGGCTGCTGGCGCGCTGGTGGCGCGTCGCCGGAGGCGGCAGCGCGTTGCGTGACGGGGTGGCGGCGGGCCTGCCCGGCAGCAGCCTGGCCGAACGCGAGGCGCTGGAGCGGGCTTGGGCCGAGATCTTGGAGTTGGCGCCGGCGCTGGCGGCGACGGCGGTCGCGGCGCGGGCGCAGGGTTGGCAGCGGACCGCCGCCGAGGAAGCCTGGCTCGGCCGCTATGCCCGCGACCTGGAGCCCCAGCAGCCGGACCTGGCGGCCTGGTGTGCCGCCCTGCAGCGGTGGGTCTGAAGTCGGGAGAGCGCGATGAGTCGGCCCTATCGGATTGTCGTGAAACAGGTGCTGGAACAGGAAGTGACGGCGGCCGATCGCACCACCAGTCGCCTGAAGCTTGATCCCGTGCTCCCCGAGGAGCGCCTCGACGAGGTCCTGGTGGCCGTGCTGCGCCGCCGCGGCTGGCAGGAAGTGGAGCCCGGGGTCTACGAACAGCCGAGCGATGACGCCACTCAGACGGTCTGCGACGTCGCCGCCCGGGAGGTGACGACCACCTTGGAGCTCCGCCAGACAGTGCGTGACGAAGCCCAGCGCGAGCTGCGGGGCGATACCTGGAACTGGCGCCAGATGCGCGAGCTGACCGAGCAGGAGATGGCCGAGCTGCGTGCCGCCGAAGAGGCCAGGCTGGCGGCCGAGCTGGCCACCGACCGGGTGTCCGCCGCGGAGCGCGGGCTGCGGCAGGCAGCCAGCGAGCGGCTGGCGGCGGGCGCCACGCAACGGCGCGCCGAGCTCAACCGGATCGTGCTGGAAGTGGTCGGGGAGGCGCTCAAGGAGAAGGCCGCCGAGCTCGGGCAGGTCGACCGGATCGACGAGCGTTGGGATGGAGAGGCCTACGAACTGACCATTGCAGTCAGCGAATCCGCCTGAAGGGAGCCCCTCGGTGGCCGGGATTCGACTCGCCGATTTGCCACAGGAACTGTCGACCGCCCAGGCCGTCGAAGCGGCCTACGGCGGCGACCTGGACAACCTCCGGGAGCGGCTGCAGGCTCGCCTGAGTGTCCTGGTCGAGTGCGACAAGGCCCTCACGCAGCAGCTCTACCTGGCGCTCCGCGACCGGCTGAAGGCCGTCGGCCTGCAGTGCGTGCTGGTCGGCGGGCAGCCCCGCCGGCGCGCCAGCAGTGCTCCAGCCAGCGAGGCCGAACCCGGCCGCGGCGCCCCGCTGGTCGCGGAGCCGTCCTATCTCCAGAGCTTCCTGCAGAACCTCCGCGTCGCGCTCGAGGAGAGCATCGGTCGGGACGATCAGGTGATCGTGCTGCCGCATCTCGATCTCCTCACCACCACCACCCGCTCCGGGCTGACCGACTCCGCCAAGGAAGCCCTGGCCTGGATCCTGGAGGTCCCCGACGCGCTGCTGCTGGGCTTTCGCGACCCCAGCTTCGAGCTGCCCAAACCAGTCGAAGACCTCTTCGCCGCGCGGATGCCCGTGATCGGTCTGCGCCGCGAGGCCATCGGCCGGCTGCTGCTGCGCCGCGAGGCCCGCAAGCTGGCGGTCGACGAGCTGCAGCCCTACCGGCTCTACAAGTATGTCAGCGGCCTCAATGCGGTGCGGCTGCGCCAGGTCTTGCGCCGGTTCGACAGCGCGCCGGACTTCGACCCGGCGCGGCCGGAGACCGTGCAGCAGATCTACCGCGAGCTGCGCGAGCTGACCCTGCTGGCCAGCTTTGAAGTGCCCCAGGTTGACCTGTGGCGTGACATCGGCGGCTACGACAGCATCAAGCAGCAGCTCGAGGACGACCTGCTGGCCCTGCTGCGGCGCCGCGACGAGGTCACCGCGCCGCACCTGGCCGAGCAGATCGAGTCCGTGATCCCCCGCGGGCTGATCTTCCACGGGCCGCCCGGCACCGGCAAGACCTTCTTCGCGAAAGCCCTCGCCACGGCGCTCGATGCCAGCATCAGCATCGTCAGCGGGCCGGAGCTGAAGGAGCGCTGGGTCGGCGCCAGCGAAGAGAATCTGCGGCGCGTCTTCCAACAGGCCCGCAAGGCGGCGCCCAGCATCATTGTCTTTGACGAACTCGACAGCCTTGCCGCGCGGCGCGGGATGTACTACGGCAGCGGCGTCGAGCATGGTCTGGTGAACCAGTTGTTGACCGAAATGGACGGCTTCCGCGGCGACGAGCTGGTCTTCGTGGTCGGCACCACCAACTTCGTCAGCAGCCTCGACCCGGCGCTGCTGCGGCCGGGGCGGTTTGAGCTGCAGATCGAGATCCCCTACCCCGACGACGCCGACCGTCGCGCCATCTGGCAGCTCTATCGTGGCAAGTTCGCGCTGGACCTGCCGGACGAGGTGTTGGAGTACGCCGTCGAGCGCACCGCCGATGTCGCCGACCCGACTAGCGGGCTGCGCTACACCGGAGACCACCTGCAGGCGGCCTGTCGGGCCCTCAAACGCCAGGAGTTGCGGACTGGCCCGTTCCGCGCGACCCGCCAGGACATCGATGCGGCGCTGCAGCGGCGGCCCTACGGCACGTTGGTGGTCAGCGAATCCGAGCTGCGCACCGTCGCCTACCACGAGGTCGGCCATGCGGTCTGCGCGCACTACCTGCCGCGCGTGCCGGGAGTTCGCAAGATCAGCCTGCGGCCAGGCGAGATCAACCTCCCGGCGTTGGGGGTGATGCTCCAAAAGGCTCGCGAGAACAAGCACCTGGTGACCCGCGAGGAGCTGCTCGACCACATCGCCGTCAGCCTGGGCGGACGTCTCGCCGAGGAGCTGGTGCTGGGGGCGGTCTCCAACGGGGCGCAGATGGACCTGCAGCAGGCGACCCACCTGGCGCGGCTGATGGTGGAGGAGCTGGGCATGGGTGAGCGCGCCGGCAACCAGGCGTACCGTAGTCCGGATGCTACCGGCGGCGAGCGGTGGCCGGTCGGCGAGGCGGTGGCGGCACGGCTCGATGAGGACACCCACGCGCTGCTGCAGGCCGCCGAATCCCGCGCCCGGCAGGTGATCAACCGCCATCGCGAGAGGATCGAGCGACTCGTCACCTTACTGCTGGCGGAGACGACCCTCGACGAGGAGCGGTTGGAGCAGTTCTGGGAAGCAGGTGCGCCGACGTGACGCCGCAACTGGTGATGCAACGCGATCGCCTGGCCGACCTGCCGCCGCTGCCACTCGCCGGCGAGGCCGTCGTGCGGTGCTGGCGCCCTGGCGACGAGGCCGCCTGGGTGCGGCTGATCAACGAGAGCTTCGAGCAGCGGTCCGACGTCGGCTACTTCGACCGACGCCTGCGCGATGGCCAGTTCCGACCGGCGCGGGTTTGGTTCGCCACCGTTGCCGGCGAGCCGCTGGCGACGGCCAGTGCCTGGTTCGTGCCGGCCTGGGGCGCGGCGGTCGGCGCGTTGCACATGGTTGGTGCCGCCAGCACCGGGCGGGGCCGCGGACTCGGGCGGCTGGCCTGCCTTGCCGCCCTCCACCAACTGGCCGCGGAGGGCCGCCAGACGGCGGTCCTGTCGACCGACGACTTCCGCCTGCCGGCCATCCGCTGCTACCTCGGGCTGGGTTTCATCCCGCGGATCGTCCACGACAATCAGCCCGACCGGTGGCGCGCTGTCTTGGCGGCGTTGGGCGAGCCGGAGTGGTGCGAGCGCCTGGCCGAGCAGTTCACCTCGGCGCCACGTCCGCTGACGGCGGCGCCCTATCCTTCGGAGCGGGCCGGCCGATAGCAGAACTGTCAGCGGATCTGGGGCCTTCGAGATGACGCCCTCCGGACCCGCCGGCAGGACCCTCGGTCCGTCGCGTCACTTCCAGTTGGAGACGCACGGTCGCTTCACTTGCTTAGGAGAAGACCATGGGATTCAGCATTCGCAACAACGTGGATGCGATGTTCACGCAACGCGCCCTGGCCGGCACCCAGTCCGACCTGACCGGCGTGATGGAGCGCCTCTCGAGCGGCTACCGCATCAACAAGGCCGCCGACGACGCCGCCGGGTTGGGCATCAGCGAGAAGCTGCGCAGCCAGACCCGCGGGCTGACCCAGGCCGCGCGCAACGCCCAGGACGGCATCAGCGTCGTGCAGACCGCCGAGTCGGCGCTGGGCGACGTCAACAACCTGATGCAGCGGATGCGCGAGCTGGCCGTGCAGGGCGCCAACGACACCCTCACCAGCAGCGATCGCTCGAACATTCAGAAGGAAGTCGACCAGCTCCTCGCCGAGGTGGACCGCTTCGCTACCACCACCGAGTTCAACACCCACAAACTGATCAGCGGATCGTTCGCCTCGAACTCGATGACGCTGCAGATCGGCGCCAACCAGAACCAGGTGATCAGCTTCACGCTGGCCCAGGCGACGGCCGCCAGCCTCGGCGTCAGCGGCATCGCGGTCAGCACGCAGGCCTCGGCCAACGCGGCCATCGC
>JADZEX010000004.1 GCA_020850355.1 Fimbriimonadaceae bacterium
CCGTCCGCCCCGCCGGCCCCGCCTCGGGCGTCCGGACCAGCCGGCCGGAGTCGTCCAGCAGCCAATACTGCCCCCGCACCGCGAACAGTCGGAACGGCTCATCGCCGGGGTAGCGGAACTCGTCGGTGCGGGTCCAGTCCAAGTTCCCGTCGAACTGGCTGGCCGGCGACTGTTCCAGCCGCGCGAAGGTGCCCACCAGGCCGAGCTCGGGGGCATTGACCGGTACCCGCCAGGGCGTCTCGGGCAGCAGGGCAGCACGCCGCTCGAAGGGCCACTCCGGCGCGTCAAAGGCGCGCACCAGACCCACATACCGAGCGAGCACGCGGACCCGCCAGCGCTCTGGCGCGAAGAGGTCGAAGCTGGTGATGGTCTTGTCCGGCTGGCGCTCGGACTCCGGCCAATAGGACGACAGAAAGCTACCCGCAACCAGCGGCGGGCCTGTGCGGCTCCAGCAGCCCGGCCCTGTCGACGCCACAGCCACCTCGTCCACCTCGTCGAAGGTGCGGCCAGCCAGCCGTTCCAACGGCACAGCGTGGAGGATGTCCAGCGGCAGCGCCTGCGCATTCCCCGGCACTGGCTGCCACGGCAACGTAGGGAACCACAGCCGATCCGCGGTGACCAGCCACCGGATTGGTCGCCGTCGGTCCAATAACGCCCACGCCTGGTACCGCCGGATCACAGCGGTCGCCGGGACCAGCTCTTCCCACAGCGTGCCAATCTGGCCGGGGACGCCGAACCGGGCATTGTCGAGTTCGTCGAGTCGCCCTAACTTGCCCTGGAACAGCACGGCGTGGACTTCGAGGCGCTCCGGAAGGCCCTGGCCGAGTCGCCCGTACGGCATGAATGGACTCCATCCCCGGTCCGGAGTCGCGCGCCAGCGCCCGGGCGACCCAGGCGGCACGGCCGGTGCAGGCGGCGGGAAGCTGGGGGGCTCGGCGCGGGCGGTCGCCTCGGGCGGCGGGGGGTGGTCACGCCAGGGAAGCCGTTGATAGCCCAGCCAGCCCCCGGCCAGCAGCAGCGCCGGCGCCAGCAGCCGCCAGTGGCGGAGTCGCTGCAGTCCCGTCACCACCCACGCTCGCGTCGCCATCGCCCCAGCCCCGCGCCGCGGTCGTCGCGGCGTGTTGAGGTTGTACCACACGGCGTGGCGCCAGTTCAACAAGCTGGTCCGACCCGGCTACGACGTCGCCGAGGATCGTCAGGCTGGCAGTCCCGCCAGCAGCTCCCGCAACGCCGCGACCGCGGTCTCGTCTTGTGCTGCGGCGGTGCTCAGCAAGGCCGTTTGGCGCTCGGCTGGCAGGGCCTTGTCGCCCGCCGCGGCGAGCGCCGCGGCGACGGCCTCGCAGGCGTCGGCGGCGCGCTGGGCCGGGGCGGCGACCGGTGGGTGGGTAGCAGCCACGTCGCGCAGCCAGGCCGCCGCGTGGCGGCGGCACTCCGACCAGACTTGCGCGTTCCACCAATGGCCGTGCGAGTTGCCGAGGCCGGCCGCCACTGCCGCCAGCCAGTTCCGCCAGGCCAGTGGCCCGACGCCGTAGTCGGCGCTGGTGTAGGCCAAGGGGTCGTCCCACAGGGCCACGGCGTACTGCAGCGCCGCGCCGACCACCACCTCCGGCGTCGCCACGGGGCCGGCGTCGAGGCGGTAGAAGCCGCAGTGGACCTCGTCGCCGAGTTCCGCCCAGGTGCCCCAGGTGAGGTGCCGCGGCGGGAAGTCGACACCCGGCCAGGGCTGCGCGGTCAACAGACCGGTGTCGTCGTGACCCAGGATCAACTGGCCTTCCATGTTGATCAGGTAACACGCCGCACCACCGTCCAGGGCGGCGCGGATCGCCGCTTCGAGGGCGGCGCGCTGGTCAAGGTCCGCGTCGCGCCCGAAGCATCCCCCGAGCGGCGTGGTCACCAACCCGAGGTTCCGCAACAGCCGCTCGATCGGCGCGCGGTCGTAGCAGTACGGGCCGCTGGGGCACAGCTCGCGGTGGATGTTGCAGACGAATGCCTGCCCGCTCCCACCAAACAGCGCCGCCACGCCCGGATCCCGGCCGAGATACCCCGCCGCACCCTGGACCGCGCCCAGAATGGTGCAGTTGTGCGGCGGTTGATGCAGTGTCCGACTCATCGTCGCCTCCTTTTCGTGGCTTATCGCCGCAAAGGGGTCAGGACCCTTTTCCCCGCGAAGCGAGAAAAGGGTCCTGACCCGTTTATTGGCAGTCAGCGTCAGAAGACTCCCACCTCCCAGATCGTCGGTGCCTTGGTGGCTTCGAGGATGTGCAGCCGGAGGTAGCGGCCGGTGACCGGCGCGAACTGCTGCTCGTAGGCCTTGCCGGCGCGGCTGCCTTGATAGGCGGTTTGCCAGGGCTGGTCGGCGGTGAGGCGGTAGAGCAGCCGGAAACTGGTGATCCGCGGGTCGAGCTCGGCGATGGTCAGCGTGCCGAAGGTCTCGGGCTGTTCCAGGTCGATATCGAGCCAGCACTCGCGGGTCTCGTCGCTGGTCGCCCAGCGCGTGTCGAGGTCGCCGTCGACGGCTTTGTCGGCGCCCCAGACCGTGCCGCCGGGGTGGACGTTGCTGGCGGAGGCCGGCTTGTTGTAGGTCAGGCTGACCTTCGTCGCGGGCGGCGTCTGCGGGGCGTCGGCCAGCTCCAGGCCGGCCAGCACCGGTGCGGCCTTGGCCGCCTCGATCCGCCAGCGCAGCCGCTGCGCGCGCTGGCGCGGCACCGCGTGCAGGTTGCGGCTGCCAATCACCGTGCCCCGCGCCAGCAGCTCCCACTGCCCGTCGCGCTGAACCTCTACCGCGTAGCGCTGGACCCGCTCGCCGTAGGCAATCGCCTCGCTGAGCCCGACCACGTTGAACTCCCGCGGTGCGCCCAGGTCGAGCTCCAGCGTGGCGCTGGTGCTGCCGTCGGGCGCCGCCCAGAAGGTGTCCAGGTCGCCATCGAGCAGCGCCGCCGTGCCCGGCGCCGGGCCGCTGATCGTGGCGCCCGCCAGCACACTGCGTTCGCGAATCGCTCGCACCGCCGCGCCGAACTCGCGCAGCCGCTCCACGTCGGGGTCGGCGAACAGGCCCCGCCGGTCGGGCGGCACATTCAGCAGCAACACGCTGTTGCGGCCGACCGACTTGAAGTAGATGTCGAGCAGATGGTCGAGCGACTTGACCTGCCCGTCCTGCGCGGCGTGGTAGAACCAGCCGGGTCGGATCGAGACGTCGCACTCGGCCGGCGACCACTGGTCACCCCGTGCACTGGCCTCGCCTGGCCGCGCCACGCCCGACTCGTTGCCGACCCACCGCACGTCCGGGCCCATGATCGCGATCAGCGCCCGCGGCGCCAGGCGGCGGATAGTGGCGTAGTAGCGCTCCCAGTCGTAGACCTGCCGCTTCCCATTCGGCCCCTCGCCGCAAGCGCCGTCGAACCAGACTTCGTCGACCGTGCCGTACTGGGTCAGCAGTTCGGTGAGCTGGTTCACGAAGTAGTCGTTGTAAGCCTCGGTGCCGTAGACCGCGCTGTTGCGGTCCCAGGGCGAAAGGTACAGCCCGACTTTGATTCCCGCCGCGTGGCAGGCCGCCGTGAACTCCCGCACCACGTCGCCCTGGCCTCCCCGCCAGGGGCTGCGCTTGACCGCGTGAGCGGTGTACTGCGACGGCCAGAGGCAGAACCCGTCGTGATGCTTGGCGGTCAGGATGATCAGCTTGAAGCCGGCCTCCTGGGCGGTCCGGACCCACTGCGTGGCATCGAGCGCCGTGGGGTTGAAGCTCGCCGGATCCTCGTGCCCGTCGCCCCACTCGCGGTCGCCGAACGTGTTCACGCCAAAGTGGACGAACATCGTCAGCTCCATCCGCTGCCAGGCAAGCTGCTCGGCTGTGGGTACGGGCGGCAGCGGCACCGGCGCGGCCAGGCCGGCAGCCAGGGCCAGGGTACTGAAGGGTGGCATGGCGTCTCTCAGCGGCTCGCTTCGACGGCGTCGGCGAGCGACCTGCCCCGCAAGCTTGCGGGGGCCGTCGCAGCCTTGCCACGCTAGCGGATCGACCTGTGGCAGGCTTGGCTCCAGGAGAGAGCCATGTCCGTGCAATGGCTGTTCGGTATCGTTCTAGCTGTCCTGACTATGGTGTTGCCGCCGGCGCCGCTGCGTCGGTTGGCTGAGCGCGTCGGGGCCCTTTTGGATGCTGCTCTGATCGCGGCGGGTCTGGCCGCCTCGCGGGCGGGCTGTCGCTTGACCAGCTTGCCGGCGATCGCGAGCGTCAAGGAGGCGGTCGTTGGCTCCGTCCTCCTCGTGCTGTTGCCGGTCGCTCTGTTGGCTGATTACACGATTGTCGTGGCCAGTCTGACCCTCCTGCTGCCCGCCAGCGAGGCGGCCTGCTGGTTCGCGCTGACTCTCGTCGTGCTCGGGGCCGCCTGTGGGGTAGTCGAGCATCTGGTCAATCGGTGGCTCGGCTTGCTCCTCGGGGCCCTGATTCTGACGGTTCAGATGACCCTGGCCTACGCCAAGCAGTCGGCCGTCAATCAGGTGCAGGCGATGTCCGGGCAGCCGGTGCCGTTGGCCCACTTGCAGGTCGCGCTGGCGGTGCTCTCCCAGGCCCTGGCCGTGGCGGGCGCGTTTACCTTGACTGGCCTGGGTTTAAGGCTGGCGATGGATGGCCTGGTCTCGCTTTCGGCGCAGGTGCTGCGGCTGCCCCTCCGCTGCGTCGCCTGGATTGGGGGCGTCTGCGCTGCTTGCCCGTTGGCCGGCCTGCTGCCGGCCTGCATGGAACCCGTGGTGGCGCTGCTCGAGGCCTGGCAGCGGCGCGTCGCCAGCATCCTGCTGAACCGCTTGCGGAAGCCCGTGCCGCTGTCGCCGTGGGAGTCGGCCCAGGCCACCCATGCCTTCAGCCTCCTGCGCGCCGAGCAGGAGCACGAGCGGCGGGAGCGGCTCGCGGATCTGCAGGCTGACCGCACTCGCCGGGCGGCCTGGCGCCAGGCCAACAACGAGATCGACGCGGCCACGCGCCAGCAGTACTGCGAGCTGGCCCGCGCTGGCGGCCGGGCGGCTGGGATCGCAGCCGCCCCGGAGCTGGTCCGACAGGCGATTCGCGGCGTCCACGAGTTGGACCTGCTCAGTTACTGCAGGGACGCCCTGCTGAAGCCCTTCCAGCGCTACCGCCGCGGCAGCACCGCGCCAACCACCGAGCCGATCCAGGCAGCGCCGCCCAGCACTGCGGCCGACCCCGATCCCACTGACTTTCTCACGCCGCATCCGAACGGCGTTGCCAAGACTAGCTAGGAGCGAACCATGATGAAGTCCCTGCGCCTCCTGTTCGCCAGCGTGCCCTTGGTTCTGGCTGGCTGCCGGCCCCTCCCACTGCCCGGGGTGCAGCCGGTTCCGGCCGCCGCCGTGGCCGCGCCCGCCGCCCAGGCCGTGCCCCGATCGGTGGCCATCGTGCTGGACGCCACCGAGCCGACCATCTTCGAGCAAGCCGCTGCGCTCGTCGAGCAGGCGGTGCAGGCCGCCGGTCCGGGCGACCGGCTGCTGCTGGTCCGCGTCGGCGAAGCCCTGGAGCCGGCCCGCGACGTCGTGGTCGCGAACCTGCCCGCCCTGCCCCCTCTTGCCAAGCCGGGCAACATCGACGAGTTCGCCGGCACTGCCAAGGCACTGCAGGATGTCTGGGGTCAGGTCGCCGGGCAGCAGCAGCGGATCAAGACCGTCATTTCGACCTGGCGAGCGCTGCCGCAGTGCCACGGCACAGACCTATGGGCGGCCCTGAAGTACGCCGCCCAGTGCCTGCCTCCCGGCCAGGATCGACACCTGGTGGTGCTCAGTGACCTGCATCACCAGACCGCCGCGGTGAGCACCCAGGCCCCCCCGACCGACCTGCTGCCGCTGGCCAACGTGCAGGCGCGGGTGATGTTCATCAAGGACCTCCACACCGCGCACGCCAAGGAGGCCGCGCTCTGGCAGCAGTACCTGGTCAACTCCGGGGCGACGGCGGTGGAGCTGTACGACCAGCCGGCCAGCCGCGACCAGGTGATACTGGCGCCCTCGGGGGCGCCGCGCCAGCCACCCCCGCCGTGGTAGCCCGCCGCCTGCCGGTGGCGCAGACGCGCCACCGGCAGGGCCCATTGAGCTGAGTCGGCCAAACCCCAAGCAACAAGCGGTCCGTGGGTAGCGAATAGCGGTTCTGCTAAGGAGGATTCTGAATAGGGATCCGATTGGGTACCGGGGTGGAGCGTACGCATACCGGTACGTGTCTGCCCAGCCCGTTGTTCGCCGGGATCGGAGCGGTCTCGAGGACGAGGCCGTAGAGCCGGCCATCAACCCCAGTGCTGTGAAACTCTGTGCGAACGCAGGTATCAATGTACCCGAGTGCTACGTCGGATCCGCTAAGACCGGTGTCGGTTCGGTGATCGACAGCACGGAGAACCAGCTTGTTGCAGGGAATGGTCCTTGGCACGTCGTACAGGCTGGTTCGGCCGCGTCACAGTCGCATCGAGGCTGCACGGTACTAGAAGAGGTTTGGAGCCGTCTGGTCCTTGGACGGGGCTGGGTGTTGGAGTTTCCGCTCATTGTCAATCCAGTACTGGCCTCCTGGTCGAACATGGCCACTTTCGTTGGCGGTAGCGAGTCTGCAATCGAGGATCCTCAATGTTGCACTCGGACTCCGATCCTATTCTGCCGGCAGTGTTGGCGCTACTGGACGACCTTGGCACCTGCCCATTTGCACCACTCTTTCAGAGCCTCTGCCATCTAGTCTCAGTTGATTCCCTCGCAGTTGAGGTAGTCCTTGAGGCGATCACACCCGCATGCGATGATGGAAGAATTCTGATGTTCCGATCCGACTACCTCCTTGGCTCCCAGCATCTGCGCGACGCTGTGACGCCAGAATGGCTCAGGAGAGCGGCCCACACATACGAGCAGGTGCTCAGGAACAGTGAAGGCTCGCTCATCATGTTCGATGAGGTGGGACTGTGGCTGGAGCGCGGCGTCGGCTTACCGGAGGGGGACACACAGATAAGTTAGCGAGTGAACCGTCTCCTCCCTACCATCAGCACTCCGGTCCTCTCGACAGACGCCCACACCCTCCCTCCACCCGGCAACATCGCCGAGGCGAGCCTTGTGACCGCCGGCGCTTTACGTCGAGGACAACCTCGGCCACCGCACGCGCTCCAAGTACGATGGGCAGGGCAATCGGACTCTCGTCACCGACGCGCTGGGGAGCACCTGGGAGACCGCCTGCAACCTCGCCGACCAGGCCGTCTCCACGCAACAGCCGGCGACCGGGCGGGCGACAGGCGCGGAAGGAATGCCGCCTCTGGCGGCGAAGCGCGTGGTCGTGGCCAGGCCACCTGGTTGTGGGAAGGACCTTCGATGGATTGGACCTACGCCGACGTCGCCAAGATGATTGATCACTCGCTGCTCAATCCGGCGCTGACCACGGTTGAGCTGGAGGCTGGGATTGTGCTGGCGCGGCGCTATGATGTGGCCAGTGTGTGCATCAAGCCGTATGCTCTGGCGCGGTGCAGCGAGCTGCTGGCAGGGAGCACGGTAGCGCCGAGCACGACGATTGGGTTTCCGCATGGCGGGCAGACCACCGCAGTGAAGGTCGCCGAGGCGCGGCAGGCGTTGGCGGACGGCGGGCGCGAGCTGGACATGGTCGTGAACATCGGCCAAGTGCTCAGCGGCGCCTGGGACGCCGTCACCGCCGATCTGCGGGCGGTGATTGAGTGTACTCACGCGGGCGGCGCCAGGGTCAAGGTGATCTTCGAGAACTGCTATCTGAGTGACGACCAAAAGATCCGACTGTGCGAGATCTGTGGTGAGCTCGGGGCCGACTGGGTGAAGACCTCGACCGGCTACGGCAGCGGCGGGGCGACCTTGGAGGATTTGACGCTGATGCGCCGCCACAGCCCGCCGGCGGTGCAGGTCAAGGCAGCGGGCGGGGTGCGCGATCTGGACGCCCTGCTGGCGGTGCGGGCGGTCGGTGTGACGCGCTGCGGGGCGACCCGGACCGCTGAGATGCTGGACGAAGCGAGGCGTCGGCTCGGCCTGGCCTGACCGCGGGCGCGGCGCTCAGAAGGTGAGCTGCCACTGTACGCCGCCGAGGCTGGCGCCGGGGGCGGCGAAGGGGTCGAGGAAGCAGTCCCAGCGCTGCGCCGCGTCGGGTGTGGCGCGGTAGGACAAGCCGATCCCGGCGGTCTGCAACGAGCGGTGGCTGTGCCACGACGGCAGGGCGTTGTGGCGCGGCAGGCAGGCCGGCTTGCTGAGCCAGCCGAGCCCGAGCTGCCAGGGCTGGTCCGGGGCGCTGCGGAGGGTGAAGGTGGGCGGCCAGTTGAGGTCGCTGGCGGCGGCGGTGGCGACGCCAGCGGCCAGGCCGAGGCTGCCGTAGAGCCAGCTATCGCCGCCGGCGGCGAGTGCGCCGCAGTATGCCACGGAGCCGGTCACGAGGCCCAGCCGCAGGCCGCGTTGCAGGCGCGACGACTGGCCGTCCCGGCCGAGCACGGCGGCCAGGTCAAACGCCTCGGGCGGGAGCGCGCTGAAGTGGTCGGCGACGACCTGCCGCACGAAGGCCTGCCGGTCCAGTGGTTGGTGGAACTTGGCGAAGCGGGCGAAGGCCGGCTCGGGGAAGGTCGCCGCGAAGTAGTGCGCCTGGGCGGGCTCGGCCGCTCCGCCGCTGCGCAGCAGGCAGCCCAGGCTGATCAGCAGCAGTCCGCGCCGGCGGCAACTCCAGGGCATCGCTTCTCTCACCATCAGCATACCCAGACGCGGCGCAGCATACCCCTGCCAACCGCGGTGGGGTGGAGTCTGTCAGGTCGGCCGCGCGGTGGCCAGCCCCGCCGGTTGCATTGCGGTTGCGTTCAGGCCAGATGTTGCCGCAGCCAGGCCCAGGCCGCGGTCTGCATCGCCGCATTGAACTCGTGCGGGGCGTCATAGAGCCGGCAGGCGATCTTGTCGGGGGCGCCGGCCTTGGTCCAGATCCGCTGCAGTTTGGCGAAGGCATGCTGCACGCCGGCGGGGTCGAACAGCCCGTCCTGCGAGCCGTTGATCACCAGCAGCGCCCGCGGCGCGGCGAGGCCGACGATGTCGGGGTAATCGAGGAAGCGGTTGAGACCCGGCACCATGAACATGTGGCCGAGCGTGTTGCGCACCTTGCTGCGGAGCTGCGCCGGGAAGGAGCACATCCAGCCGACGGCGACCGCCGCCTTGATCCGCTCGTCGGCGGCGATCAGTTGGCCGGAGCGGTAGCCGCCCATCGAGAGGCCGACGCAGCCCAGCCGCTGCGGGTCGACCTCGGGGCGGCTGGCGAGGTAATCGACGGTGCGCAGGTCGTCGACGGCCATCATCCCGGCCCAGGTGTGGCCGGTCGAGGCGATGGCGCGCTGGACGACGTCGGCGTGCAGGCTGGAGCGCTGGTTGTAGGCGGCGACGCGGTCGGCCGGCAGGTCGACCGGCCGTTCGCGCCAGTCGGCGGGGTCGCCGTCGACCAGCAGGCGGCGCTCGCCCCAGTAGAAGGCGTCGATGGCGATCACGACGTAGCCCTGGCGGGCCAGCTCCCAGGCGATCGCCCGGCCGCCGTAGTACTGCTTCTGGAAGGTCGCCAGCACGGCCGGCTGCGGGTCGGCGTGGAGGATCTTCTCACGGCCCCAGACGAAGAAGGCGCCGTGGTCGTGCAGCGCGACGATCCCGGGCGCGGGGCGTTCCTGGCGAGCCGGCCGCAGCAGCGTGGCGGGCACGCGCAGGCCGGGGGCGGTCTGGATGGTGAGTTCCTCGCGGATCACCTCGGCGCCGTCATCGCGGCGGCGCCACTGCGGGTCGGGTGCGACCGCCGGCGGGTCATGGCGGTGCAGCTCGCGCAGTTTGGCGAGGGCAATGGCGCGCCAGCCGGCCGGGTCGGTGAAGCGGTCCTGCAAGAACGACAGCGGGAACTCGCCGCTGGTGGGCAGCAACTGCAGCTCCGCGTCGAGCGAGCCGAGGTCGGCCGGGGGGACCGCCGCCTGGGCCGCGGCCGGCCCGACCAGGAGGGGCAGGCCGAGACTACCCGCGAGCGCCTGCTGGAACTGCCGGCGTGACCACATTGGTTTCTCCAGGCGGGCTGTTCGCCGCGCGGCCGCGGACTCTTCCTGCCCGGGCTTAACGCGGCGTTTAACGCGGGCGGCGTGACCATGAGGTACGAATCGGAACGGTGCGGACGATAGCAGAGGTAGCGGTCGGAGCATCATCACGGCGGAGTGCAGGCCGGTTGCAGGCGCGCTGAGTAGCGTCGGTCGCGAGGCGTCCCCGGCAGTGGGCCTGGGCGGCGTCTGGTTGGCGGTGGCCGGACTGCTGGGCACCCACCTCTTGTTGGAACTGCTGCTGCACCGCGGCGCGCGCGCGGCGGCGCTGGCGTCCGAGGCCTGGATCCTGCTGGCCAGCGCGATCGCGACGGGGCTCTTGTGGCCGGCACTGGCGGCGCTGCCGGCCGACGAGGTGGCGCTGCGCCGGAGCTGGCGCCGGCTGGCCTGGGGGCAGACCCTGATCACGGCGGGGCACCTCGGCCACCTGTTGTGGGTCGTGGGGCAGCGCGCCACCGCGGGACTGGGTCCGGCCGATTGGGGTTACCTGCTTGGCGGGGCGTGCTTCGTGGCCGGTCTGTTGAGCCTGCCGGCGATGCCGCTGTTGCGCCGCGAAGAGTGGAAGCTGCTGCTCGACCTGGGGATCGTCACCTCGGCGGTGCTCTGTCTGTTCTGGATCTTCCTGATCGCCCCGACCCTCGACTCGGCGATGCGCGGCGCGGCGCTGGCGAAGGCGCTGATCTACCCGGTGGTCGACCTGGCGCTGCTGTTCGCGGCGATGGCGGTGATCCTCCACCCGGCCCGGCAGCAGGACCGGCGGCCGATGCTGGCGATCTCGACGGCGGTCGTCTGCGGGGTGGTGGCCGACGTCTGCTGCCTCGCGGCCGGGCTCCGCGCCGACGCCGGAGGCAGCCGTTGGGGTGAGCTGCTGCTGACCGCCAGCGCCACCGCGGCGCTGGTGGCGGCCGCCTTTCTGGCGCGCCACCAGCAGTTCGAACGGCCGCTGGCGGGCGACCCGGCGCAGCGCTCGCCGAGCCGCTGGACCAGCCTGGTGCCGTACTTCTGGGCCGGCACGGCCTACGTTTTGTCGGAGTGGTCGCAGCGCCAGGGCAGCTCGGCCTGGTCGGTCTGGCTGGAGACCAGTGTCGCGCTGGTGATGGTCCTGGTGGTCGTGCGGCAGGTGCTGGCGATCGAGGAGAACGGCCGGCTGTTCGCCTCGGCGCAGCGCGAGATTGGCGAGCGCCGGCGGGTCGAGCGCGAGCTGCGGCAAGCGCAGGAATCGCTCGAAGAGCGGATCGCCGAGCGTACGGCCGAGCTGGCCGAGGCCAACGAGAAGCTCGCTGGCGCCAACCGTGAGCTACGTGAGACGCAGCAGCGCAACATCCAGCAGGAGCGACTACGGGCCCTCGGCACGATGGCCAGCGGGGTGGCGCACGACTTCAACAACGCCCTGACGCCGATCCTGGGCGCCAGTGAGCTGTTGCTGCTGCAGCCAGGCGCGCTGCGCGACGCGGACCGGGTCCGCCGGAACCTCACGATGATCGCCGCCTGCGCCCAGGACGCCGCCGCGGTGGTGGCCCGCCTGCGCGAGTTCTACCGCCACCGCGACCCCAGTGAGCTGACCGAACCCGTCGACCTGGCCAAGGTGCTGGAGGAGTCCCTGGCGGTGGCGCGCCCCCGCTGGAAAGACCAGGCACAAGCCGCCGGCTGGACCATCGCAGCACGGTTGGAGTGCTCCGAGCTGCCGCCCTTCTATGGCCAGGCCCCGGCGCTGCGCGAGGCGCTGGTGAACCTGGTGGTCAACGCCGCCGACGCGATTCAGCAGCGGCCGAGCGAGGACCGCACGGGCCTGATCGTCCTGTCGGCGAGCCAAGATGGCGACGACTTCCTGCTGACGGTCCGCGACGACGGCGTGGGGATGAGCGAAGAGACCCGCCTGCACTGCTTCGAGCCGTTCTACAGCACCAAGGGCGAGCGCGGCACCGGCCTCGGTCTGGCGATGGTCTACGGCATCGTGCAGCGCCATGCTGGCAGCATCGAGGTGACCAGCCTGCCCGGCCGCGGGACCTGCTTTGAGTTGCGGCTGCCAGCGACCCAGCCGGTTGCGCCACCGATCGAAGGGCCGGTCGCCAGCACCAACATCCCGGCTCCCCGCCGCATTCTGGTGATCGACGACGAGCCGTGGGTGCGAGAGGTGATCGTCGAGTACCTGGAGCTCGATGGCCACCTGGTGGAGGCGGCCACCAACGGCCGCGAGGGCCTGGAGGCCTTCCAGGCCGGCGCGCACGATGTCGTGATCACCGACCGCGCGATGCCGGTGCTGAACGGTGACCAGGTCGCCGCGACCATCAAGTCGCTGGCGCCGCAGACGCCGGTGGTCCTGTTGACCGGCTTCGGCGAGCTGATGCAAGCCAACGGCGAGCTGCCGCACGGGGTCGAGGTGGTGGCCGGCAAGCCGATCACGATCCAAGGCCTGCGCGACTGCCTGGCGCGCGCGATCGCGCTGCAGGCCCTGCCCAGCAGCCAGGTCAGCGAGAGTCCGGCGATCAGCCTGCCGTTCCCGCAGAGCGACTCCCCCGCCGCCGCGTCGTGAGGGGCGGCCGGCGCCGCGGCGGTCGCTGCCAGAGGATTGGCCGGCAGTGCCGGCGAAGACAGCGCCCGCGCGGAGGGCCGCGGGCGGGTTCCAGCCGCCGGCCGGCACTCCCGGGGAGACCGCGACATGAGCACCCCAACGCTGCGCTGGCGAGTTGTCGTACCGGCGTTCCTGAGCGTCGTCGGCGCGACGGCGCAGACCGTCTTCCACGTCGCGCCGGCCGGTCGCGACAGTTGGTCGGGCCGGTTGCCGGCAGCGAACGCGGCCGGTACCGATGGCCCTTTCGCCACGCCGCAGCGGGCGCAGCAAGCCGTCCGCGACGCCCGCGCCGCGGGCGCCGTGACCGTCGAGCTGCACGGCGGAGCCTACGAGCTGCGCAGCCCGCTGACGCTGACCGCCGCCGACGCCGGGACGGCGGACGCGCCGGTGTGCTGGCGGGCGGCCGCTGGTGAACGGCCGGTGCTGAGCGGCGGCCAGACGATCGACGGGCTGCGCGAGACGACGGTCGCCGGCCAGCGCCGCTGGACCGCTCTGCTGCCGGCGGTGGCCGCTGGCGAGTGGACCTTTCGGCAGCTCTTCGTGGCCGCTGCGGACGGCCCCTGGCAGCGTCGCTATCGGCCCCACCGCGGCATGTGGGCGGTCGACCAGCTGACCTACTCGCCCCGCCGCCAGGCCGCTCCACATCGGGCCGCGCAGAAGGACTTCCACTACTACGCCGGCGACCTGCAGCCGTTCCGCAACCTGGCGGATGTCGAGCTGGTGGCGCTGCACCTTTGGAGCTCATCACGGCTACGGATCGCGCGACTGGATGAGGCCAACCAGATCGTCGAGTTCACCGGGCTGCCGACCTTCGCCATCGGACAGGTCGGTCCGCACAACCCTTACTGGGTCGAGAACCTCGCCGAGGAGCTGGACGAGCCGGGCGAGTGGTACCTCGATCGACCGACCGGCACCCTCACTTACTTGCCCTTGGCGACCGAGCGCCTGGCCACGACCCGCCTGCTTGCGCCGCGCCTGGACCGGGTGCTGGTGCTGGCGGGCAACTGGGCGCAGGGCCAGTTCGTCGACCACCTCCGGTTCGAGGGGCTGACGTTTTCGCACAACGAGTCGCCGCTGCCGGCCGAAGGCTACGGCGGCTCGCAAGCGCAACCCGACTTGCCCGCGGCAATCGAGGCGACCGGGGCGCGACACTGTCTGTTCGAGCGCTGCACCATCAGTCAGACCGGCAACTACGGCCTCAGTCTGGGGCGGGGCTGTGCCGACAACCGCATCCGCGGGTGTCGGCTGTTCGATCTGGGCGGCGGCGGCATCAAGATCGGCGATAGCGCCATGGCGGCCACGGCCCCGGCGCCCGAGCTGCCGACGGGCAACACCATTGAGCAGTGCGCGATCAGCGACGGCGGCCTGATGTATTACTCCGCCAACGCCATCTGGGCGGGTATCGTCCGCGGCACGGTCATCGCGCACAACGAGATCTGGAACTTCCCCTACTCGGGCATCGCCGTGGGCTGGAACTGGAGCGATCAGCCGACCTCCTGCGCCGCCAACCGGATCGAGTTCAACCGCCTGCACCAGGTCGTCGCGCTGCTGGCCGACGGTGCCAGCATCTACACCCTCGGCCGGCAGCCGGGCACGGTGATTCGCGGCAACGTGCTGGCCGACAACCCGCGCGGCCCGCACGCCCGCGAGCACTGGCAGCTCGGGCTGTACCTGGACGAGGGCTCTTCGGAGATGCTGGTCGAGAACAACCTCAGTTACGGCGTCGGCACCCACGGCTTCAACCTCAACGGCGGCGCGCAGAACGTCATCCGCAACAACATCTTTGGCCCGGTGCACGGCGACCAGGCACCCTTCGTGCGGATCCACGCCAAGCCGTACGCCAAGGCGAACGTGTACGAACGCAATCTGCACTACGCCAGCAGCCCCAACCTGGCCGACGGCGTTTGGCCACTCGATCTGCTGGCGAGCCGCCGCAACCTCTACTGGAACACGGCCGGTCAGCCGCTGCGCTTTGCCGGCAAGAGCTGGGACGAGTGGCTGGCGCTGGGGCAGGAGGTCGGGTCGGTCCACGCCGATCCGCGGTTCGTCGATCCCGCCCACGGCGACTTCCGGCTGCGGCCCGACTCGCCGGCCCTGGCGCTGGGCTTCGTGCCCTTCGACCCCGGTGAGGCCGGCCTCAGCCCGGCCTGGCGGGACGTCGCGGCGGCGGTCACGGTGACCTCGCCGCCGGTCTACGCGATGCGCCCGGCGGCGATCCCGGAGCCGGTCCCGGGGTTCCGCCTGAGTCTCGAGGACGTGCCGCCGGGGATGGTCCCGCGCGAGCTGGACCTCGCCTCGGCGGTCGGCCGGCCACAGGATGTCGGCGTGGTTGACGGGGTCGCCGCCAACGGCCAACGGAGCCTCCGGCTGACCGACGTGGCGCTGCCAGCGCGGTCGTTCCTGCCCTACCTGACGCACACCCTCAGCCGGCCGAGTACGGCGGGCACGGTCACCTTGACCGGCCGGGTGCGGCTCGAGCCCGGCGCGCCGTGCGGCGTGTCGTTGGAGTTCCGCGACTACCAGCCCGCGTCGGGCCGCGAGTTTGCGGGTGGGCCGAACGTCCAGGTCAGCGGCGACGGGCAGGTCTCCGCCGGCGGGCAGACCTTGGGGCAACTCACGCCCGGTCAGTGGCTGCTGGTCAGCATCCGGTTCACCCTCGGGCAGCCGGCGGCGCCACCGGCCAGCGTCGTCGCGACCTGGCCCGACGGCGCCATCCGGCAGGTCACCGTGCCCCTGGCCGCGGACTTCCGCGTCCTCAGCCGGGTGATGTTCGTCGGTTTCGGCAACACCGCGGGCAGTTGCTACCTCGACGACCTGGCGCTGTCCGTCGAGTGATCGCGCTTGACGCCAAGCGGCGGTGGTGCTATCGTCTGGTCCACCTGCCGAGGTGGCGGAATTGGTAGACGCGCTGGATTCAGGATCCAGTGGCCATTATGGTTGTGCGGGTTCGAGTCCCGCCCTCGGCATCTCCCCCACCCCCCGCTCCGATCCGTGGCGTCGTCATGCGTCTGCCGCCAGTTCGTGCAACAACTCGCCAGCGGTGCGGGCCACCAGTCGGCCGCCGCGGTCGGCGCTGAGGCCGGTTTGCTCGCCACTCTCGTAACCGCCGCGGCGCAGGTCGCCCGGCAGGCCGTAGTAGCCCACCCCAAGGCCGTTGGTGTAACCGTCGACCAGGGTGTGGGGCAGCGGCGAGTGTTCTCGGACGGCGGCGCCGACGGCGGTGAGGGGCTCGCCGGGCAGACCACAGATCGCCAGGTCGCCCAGCCGCAGCGCCTGCACCTCGAGCCCGGCCGTGGGCGTTGCTTCGCGGCGGGCGGCGGCGCGGTGCCAGGGTACCTCGACCTGGCGGGAGCCGACCCGCAGCGGCAGGCTCGGGACCACCACGGCCTGACCCAGCGCTGCCAACGCGCGTTCGATGGCGGTCTGCGCCAGCGCGTCGCGCGCCGCGGTGCCGCGGCGGGCCGGGACGATGTCGCCGGCGCAGCCCTGCAGCAGCAGCGCCTCGGCCCCGGTCGCGGCGCCGATCCACTGACAGAGCGGGCCCGGCCAATCGGCCGAGACCTCCTCGGTCTCCCCGTAGATGCTCACGGCGTGACAGGCCAGGTGGAGCAGCGTGGCCACCAACCGCCCGCTGGACGTACGGAGCGCCGCCACGGTGAGAGTCGGGTCGACGGGCCCGAAGCGCAGCGCGTCGGGCAGCACCGTTGGGTCGGCCGGCTGGAAGACGGTGCGGACGCGGCCGTCGGGCTGGCGGGGGCGCCGGTTGAACAGCCAGTCACCCAGCCAGGCCCGCCCCAGGAGCAGCTCGACCGGCTGCAGGCTGCGCCAGGCAGCGGCCATGGCGCCGGCCACCAGGTTGGGCAGCCTGGCGGCGAAGGCCTGGTAGGCCGGGTCCTCGAGCAGCCAGCCGCAGCGGTCGATCCACGGGGTGGGGCTGGTCTGCGGCGTGAAGGGTGAGCGCGGCGCGCTGTGGGAGTGGGTCGCCGCAACCATCACCGCCGCGGCCGGGAGGCCGCAGCGGCCGGCGACCGCCTGTCGCACCAGGTCGCGGGCGTGGGTGTCGACGTCGATCAGGTCCCAGACCACCAGGCCGGCCGCGGTGTCGCCGCAGCGCAGGGCCAGGCAGCGGGCGTGCAGCGAGTCGAGCAGACCGCTGTAAGGACGCCGGTGGATCCAGTTCGGCAGGGCCGGGTCGTACGGCAGGGCGACGCGGCTGGCGCCGGCCTCGAGGCACGGAGCGGTGGTCACAGCGGGGCTCCCGCCCGATTCTAGATCACCCAGTTGTCGTGCGCCAGCCGTTGCGCGCGGTAGGCCTCGGCCAACTCGGCGATGCTGACGGCCCCCAGCTCCGCCCGCAGCCGCTGCCCGATCTGGCGCCAGACGTCGCGGATGGCCCGCGCCCCTGGGCTGACGGGCGCCTCGTCATCTTCCCGCAACGACCCCTCGATGGCCTCGTAGACCTCCAACACGGTGACCTGCGAGGCGGGCCGGGCAAGCAGGTAGCCGCCCCGGCTGCCGCGCGCGCTGAGCACCACGCCAGCGGTCTTCAGCGGCCGCAGCAACTGCTCGAGATACTTGTCGGGAATCGCCTGCCGCGCCGCGATGTCGGCCAACTGCACGCGCTCCCCGCCGGACTCGACCGCCAGGTCGATCACCGCCTGCAGAGCGTATTCCACCCGCCGCGACAAGTGTAGCATTGTCTAGTTTTCCTACCGGCTCGCCTGCCTTTGTTGTACGACGGGGCGGGGGTGGCGTCAAGGACCGCGCCGGCCTTGCTGCCGGCAACCGGCGGTGCTACGCTCAGCGCGGAGAGCACGATGGCGCGCGAGGCTGCCTGCGGTGGACCGCTGAGCGAACTGGTGGCGGCCCGCCCGGAGGCGCCGCTCGGGCCAGGCACGGCGGATCCGGCGGTGGTCGAGCTGCTGCGCGGCGTCGCCGTCGAGGACCTGCTGCAGCCGCTCCGCGACCGCGACGCGGCGACGGCCTGTCTGGCGGGGGTCTGGCTGGCCTTCGGCCACCTGGACACCGCGCACACGCTCTGTCAGCCGCTGGAGAACCCCGACGGCAGTTACTGGCACGGCTTGATGCACCGCCGCGAGCCGGACTTCGACAACAGCCACTACTGGTTCCGGCGGGTCGGTCGCCACCCGCTCTACCCGGCGTTGGGGCCGGCCGTCGCGCCGCTGGCGGGCGCGGTCACGGGAGCCCCGGAGTGGCTCCGGCGGGGCGTCTGGGACCCCTTCGCGTTCATCGATCTGTGCAGCCGCGAGATCGGCCGCGACTCGGCTCTGGAACGGCTCTGTGTGGCGGTGCAGGCGGTCGAGTGGGAGCTGCTCTTCGAGCACTGCTGGCAACAGGCAGGAGGTTAACACGATGGGCATTCGCTTGGGCGTGGTCGGCTGCGGGGCTTTCGGCAGCAGCTTCATCGGGCTGTTCAAGAAGCACCCGGCGGTCTCGCGGCTGGCCCTCTGCGACCTTTCGCCCGACCTGCTGCGGCGGCGCGCCGAGCAGCATCAGGTCAGCGAGACCTACGACAGCCTGGACGCCATCTGCGCCAGTGATCTCGACGCGCTGGCGATCATCACGCAGCACTGGATGCACGCGCCGCAGGCGATCCAGGCGCTGGCCGCGGGGAAGCACGTCTACACCGCGGTGCCGGCGGCCTGGACCCTGGAGGAGTGCGACCTGCTGGTCGACGCGGTGCGCCGCAGCGGCCTGGTCTATATGAACGGCGAGACCACCTGGTTCCGTGCCGAGGCCGACTACCTTCGCCGCCGCCACGCCGCGGGCGACTTCGGACGGCTGATCAGCCTGGATGCCGAGTACCTCCACGATGTCGACCATGGCCTGCGCGAGGTCGCGCAGCGGCGCTTCGGGCCGGGTTGGACCCTGCACCACAGTGGCGGCGTGCCGATGCACTACCCGTCGCATTCGCTGGCGTTCCCGATCAGCATCACCAACTCGCGGGTGACGCATGTCTCCTGCCACGGCTTCGTGCTGCCCGGCGACGACTGGTTCCGGGCCGACACCGCCACCGGCAACGTGATCAGCAGCGAGACGGCGCTCTGCGAACTGGCGTGCGGTGCGAACGCTGTGATCCGAGAGTACCGCCGCGTGGGGCATCCGGGCGCCGAGCGGATCACCCGCGTGCTGGGGACCGAGGCCTCGTACGAGGAGGCCGGCGGGACCAGGCTGTGGTGTTCCAAACAGGGCTGCCAGCCGGTCAGCATCCCGGCCGACTTCGAGCCGCTGCCGGCCGCCCTGGCCGCCGACAAGGGCGGGCACGGCGGGTCGCACGCCTACCTGGTCCACGAGTTTGTCGAGTGCGTCCGCACCGGGCGCCTGCCGCGGCCGAACATCTGGCAGGCGGTGCGCTGTTGCGCGCCAGGACACGTGGCCCACGAGTCGGCGCTGCGGGACGGCGAGCGCCTGCCAGTGCCGGACTGGGGCGACCCGCCGGCCTAAGGGAAGACCGATGCCGCGAGGTTGGGGGCTCTGGCTGCTGCTGGTGACGCCGCTGCGCGCGGAGTACCCGACGCCGGCCGAGGCGGGCTTTCACCACTGCGCCCTGATCTACCAGGTCCGCCAGCGCGGACCGGCGGAGCTGGCGCCGTACGTCGCGACCGCCGACCGCTGGCTGTTTGACGCCTTCCTGTTACTGACCCAGCGTGCCGACGCCGGGGTCTCGCTGATGACCGGCGAGTCGACCCGCGCGGACTGGGAGTCGCAGTTGGCGTACTGGTTCGCGCCGGGGCGCGACCTGGCAGCCTTGGACCAGGCGCTGGCCAGCGCGGCGACCCGCCTTGGGCCGCCGGCGCCACGGCAGGTGATGCTGTCGGTGCCCTACCTGCATCACGGCGTGCGCGATTTCGGCGACTGCGACGGCGACGGGGTCGGCGAGGACCTGCGCACCGTCACCGGCCGCGAGACCGCGCTGCGGTGGTACCTACAGACCGTCCAAGAGCGCTTCGCGGCGGCGGGCTTCCGTCACCTGCGGCTGTGGGGCGGCTACTACATGAACGAGAGCGTCGACGGCGCCGACGGCGAGACCGCCCGGCGGCTGGGCGAGCTGCTGCACGGTGCGGGGTTGCGCTACCTTTGGATCCCCTGGTACCGCGCTGCCGGCTGGGACCGCTGGCGGGAGTGCGGTTTCGACGTGGCGATCTTGCAGCCGAACTACGCCTTCGTCAGCCAGCACCGCGGCAGCATCCGACGGAACCGGCTGGCGGTGACCGCCGAGCTGGCGCGCGAGGCGGGGATGGGCGTCGAGATCGAGCTACCGATGGGCTTCACCGAGCCCGGCGCGGCGCGGGCCTGGCGACACTATCTGCGCGATGGCGCGGCCGACCGCTGGGGCTATCAGCAGGCCGCCACCGCTTACTACCTGGGCGGGGCTGACGTCGAAGCCCTCAGCCGGTCGGCCGACCCGGCGCGGCGCGCGCTGTACGACGACCTGGTGACCTATGTCACTGGCCGGACCATCGCCGAACCGGATCCGGTGACTGCCTGGCAGGCCGACGGCCGACCGGCGGCCAGCCTCGGCGACCATCTGCTGACGAGTCCGCCGATGGCCTGGACTGTGGCCGAGGCGCGGTTCGGCGAGCCGCGTGAAGTCGGCGAGCTGGATCTGTTGCTGGACGAGCCCGCGGAGGCCTGGACTGGCACGGTGACGGTGGACAGCCTGCAGGGCGCCGCCTGGCGGCCCGCCGGCTGGGCCTTGCGGCCGGCCGGTCGCGAGCGCGACCGGCGCTGGCAGGTGGTGACGGTGCCGGTCGGCGAGGTCACCGCCGGGCTGCGCGTGCGGCTGCAGGGCGACCCCGGCGCGCCGCCGCCGCGGGTGGTGGAGCTGAGCGCCCTGCCGGCCGCGGTTGGCCTGCCACGGCGGCACCTCGCCTGGCAGTGTGGCTACCAGGTGCGCCCCGCGGCGCCGGCCACTTACCCCGATGCCGGCGGCGAGCTGACCGACGGTGATCCGGGCCTGGGCGGCTTCGGCAGCGGCAAGTCGGTCGGCTGGCACGGCGACGCGGTGGCGGCGAGTTTCGACCTGGGCGCCCCGCAGACGTTCGTCGCGGCAGAGTTGCAGACTGAAGGTGGTGGCAACGCGGCGGTCCACTGGCCCCACCGCGCGGTACTGCTGTGGGCGGTCGACGCCCCGCCGCCGACGCACTCCGCCGGGTTGGGCGCGTTGCCTCAAGGGTTCGGCTGGGCGCCCGGCGGGCCGCCGGTGGTCGACCAACGCCGCAGCGCCACCGCGCTCGATGGGCATCTGCCGTGGCGCTTGGCGCAGCCGGTCACCGCCCGCTACGTGACCTTCGCCGCCGAGGCCAACGGCTGGCTGATGCTGAGTGAGTTGCGCCTGCTGAACGCCGCGGGCGACAACCTGCTGGCCGGCCGCCGCTACACCCTGGTGCCAGGGCCGGTCGGGGCGCTGGGCACCTATCCCGACGACGGCCGCAGACTGACCGATGGTCAGGTCGCCGGGCAGTATGGCCGCGAGACCGTGGTCGGCTGGAACGATGACGAGCCGCGCCAGATCACGGTGGACCTCGGCCAGCCGCGAGCGGTCCAACGGGTGTTGACCCACACCCTGGCCGGTGGCGGCGCCGGGGTCTTCCTGCCAGCCGAGGTGACCGTCGAACTCTCCGCCGACGGCACCACCTGGTCGCCGGCCCAGCGCGTCACCCGCCCCACCGTGAATGAGCCAGGCGACCAGACGCAAGACGCCGTCTTCGCCTGGTCCGCGCCACCCGGCGCGACCGCCCGCTGGATCCGCGTCACGGTCCGCCGCGGGCGGGGTTGGGGGATGGTCAGCGAGGTCGCGGTGGAGTAGGCGCTGGGGCGGCCCGGCGTCAGACCACGCGGCCCAAGGGCAAGGCCGTGATCCGGATGCCGCCCGGCTGCTGCTTGGCCTGCACCAGGCAGCAGGCTGGCCAGAGCCGGTCACACTCGGCCAGGCAATCCAGCACGAGCTGGCCGTGGGTGGCGGGCAGGCAACGCTCCATCTGAACCTCGACGACACTCGGCGCTGTGGCCCCGGCCTGCCACAGCAGTTGCCCGAAGTCGCGGTCGTGGGTCAGGATCACGGCGTGCTGGGCAGCGGCCCAGCCGAGCAACTCGCCGTCCGTCGCGGCCGGATGGCCAACGGCCGACCAGTGCTCGGCGTGGTGGCCCCCCGCGGACAGGAAGGTCGCCCACTGGGGGCTGAGGTTCATGTCCACCAGAACTCTCACCCGGCGGTCTCGCGTTCCCAGACGCGCTGCTCGCGGTACCACGCCCGCACGGCGTCCAGGTCCTCGGGCGTCAGGTACGGGTACAGCGCCAGGATCTCGGAGTCTGGCACCCCAGCGCCGAGGTACTCCTGCACCGTGGCGGCGGTGACTCGCAGGCCGCGCACGCAGGGCTGGCCGCCCATCACGTCGGGGTTGGTGGTGATCCTGCTGGTCATGGTCGTGGTCCTAGCCGTCCTAGCCACACTATACCGCGTCCACTAACGCCTCGCCAGCCGCTGTGGGCGCTACTCCACCACGCCCACCCGGGCCTCGTAGATCCGACGCACCGAGCGCAAGCGTTCGCGCAGGTCGGCGACCAGTTGCTCCGGTCGCTTGTGCGCCTCGGCGAGGCTCCAGCCAAGCCGCTTGGCCGCGGCCGAGAGGGCCTCGTCGTCCAACGGCAGCAGCCCGTGGGGACGGTCCAGGGTGATCTGCAACCGGGTCTCGACGCGGCGGAAGTGCAAGTAGTGGCGGTGCAGCAGGTCAGCTTCGGCCGGCGGCAGACAGCCCGCCGCGGCCAGCGCCCGCAGGGCCGCCGCCGTGTTCGCTTCGCGCGGGCCCCCGGGGCCGGCCTGGATCTGCAGGATCTGCGCCAGGAACTCGATGTCCAGGATACCGCCCGGCTCCAGCTTGAGGTCGAGGTGCGCCGTGTCGGTGACATCAAGCCGCTCGGTCTCGATGCGGTGCTTGACCCGCCGCAGCTCGCCCAGCGTCGCCGCGTCGACCGGCTGGTCGAAGGCGAAGGCCGCGGTCACCTGGCGCAGTGCCGCACCGACCGCCGGGTCGCCGGCGACCGGCCGCAGCCGGGTCAGCGCCAGGCGCTCCCAGGCTTCGCCCGACCGTTCGTAGTAGGCGCTGTAGCCCGCCACACTGCGGGTGAGCTGGCTGTTGCCCCCAAACGGCCGCAACCGGGCATCGAGGTCGTAGAGCCAGCCGGCGCGGGTCCGCTCGCGCGCGGCCCGGAGCACGAACTGTGCCATCTGCTCGGCGATCCGCGGCGCCGCCGGGTCGTCGCTGTGGTAAACGAACAGCACGTCCAAGTCGCTGGCGTAGTGGATCTCCTGGCCGCCGAGTTTGCCCAGCCCGACGATGGCGAAGGGCAGCTCGGCGCCGCCGTCGATGCTCTGCCGGGCGGCGCTCAGGAGCGCCTCCAGGCAGACCTCGGCGAGAGTCGCCAGCTCGCCGGTGGTGGCTTGACTGTCGAAGGTGCCGAGCAGGTCTTGGACGCCGATCCGGAAATGCTCGCGGCGCCGCCAGCGGCGCAGGTCGTCGAGCCGGTCGGCGACCTGGCGCAGCGGCGCGGCACGTTCGGCCACCCAGCTCAGCAGCTCGCTGCGGGTCGGCCGGACGCTGACGAAGCGGGGGTCGATCACGCGGTCGAGGTACTCGGGGTAGTCGCAGATCGTCTGCGAGAGCGCTTCGCTGTAGCCGCCGATCCGGCAGAGCAGCTCGATCACGGGGGGGTGCTCCGCCAGGAAGCGGTAGAACAGCTCACGGCCCCCGGCGCGGCTGATGAAGCGCTCGAACCAGAGCAACGCGGCGTCGGGGTCGGGCATCCGCTGGACGCAGCTCAGCAGCGCGGGGAGCAGCTCCACAAAGGCCGCCTGGATTTCGGCCGGCAGCCGCATCGGTGGCTCGCCGTGGGCCAGAAAGAGCAACCGGCGGCGGGCCTCGAAGGGATCGTCGAAGGGCACCGCGGCGAGGTGGCCGACGACTTCGGCATCGTCCTCGAGCGGGTCCAGCAGTTCGGCCATCGCGGCGTCGGCGTCGGGGCTGCCGAGCGGGATCGGGTTGAAGAAGAGATGCCGGCAGAGCTCGCGGGCGGCCGCGGTGTGGCTGCGGTAGTCCTCCAGAAAGCGCCCCGTCGCGGTGAGCGGCCCGGAGTCGCGGTAGCCCAACCCGCGGGCCAGCCGGCGGAGCGCGCCGCGGTCGGTCGGCAGGACCCGCGTCGGGGCGACCGGTTGCAGTTGCAGCAGGTGCTCGACCCGCCGCAGGAAGTCGTAGGCTTCGGCCAGGCGACGGCGCTCCAGCTCGCTGATCGCCCCAGCCGCGGTGAGCGCCGCCAGCGCCTCCCAGGTGTTGCGGCGGCGCACCGTCGGATCGGTCACGCCGCGATGCAGTTGCAGCAGTTGGACCGTGAACTCGATGTCGCGAATCCCGCCGCGCCCTTCCTTGACGTCGCGTTCGGCATCGGCGCGCTGGTCAAGCGTCTGGCGATTCTGCCGGATATGCGCCACCCCCAGCCGGCCCATCCGCGTGCCGAAGGCCACCCGCTGCGCGAGCTGCTCGAACCGCCGGCCGACTTCCAGATCGCCGGCGGCGCAGCGCGCGCGGGTCAGCGCCTGCGCTTCCCAGGCGGCACCGTGCTCTTGGTAATAGGCGGCACACGACTCCAGGCTACGGACCAGCGTCCCGCTGCCACCTTCGGGCCGCAGCCGGAAATCGACCCGGAAGACGCGCCCCTCACGGGTCGGCTGGTCGAGGTCGTTGGCGAGATCGCGGACGACCGCCTCCCAGGTCGCCAGATCGGGGCCGTCGACGGCCGGCAGCCAGACGCACAGCAGGTCGATGTCGCTGTTGTAGTTGAGCTCCTCGGACCCCCACTTGCCCATCGCCACCACGGCCAGCCCACGCACTTCGCCCTGCTCGCCGACGGGCAGCCCGTGATCGCGGGCAGCGCCGGCCAGGGCGGCTTGAACGCAGGCATCCGCGACCGCGCTGACCTCTTGGGTGATCGCCTGCTGGGGTTCGTGCAGCAGCAGGTCGCGGGCAATGATCCGCACGAACTCCTGTCGCTTCCAGCGCCGCAGCGCATCGCCGCGGTGGTCGCGCTGGCGCATCCGCAGGACCTGCCCGACCAGCTCGGCGGTCAGCTCGTCGGCCGCTCGCGGGGCGCGCAGGCGGTCGGGGTCGAGCAACAGATCGCACAGCCCCGGGTCGCGCACCAGGGCGTCGCCGGTGAAGCTGCCGAAGCCGAGCAGGAAGAGCAGGTCGTGGGCAAAGCGCGGGTCGGCCAGGAGCTGGCGCGGCAGCGTGGCGCCGGAGACGGCCTCCTGCAGCCGGCAAAGGTTGAGCGCGGCGAGGTCGGGATCGGGCGCCTGCGTCGCCGCCTGCAGGGCTGCCGGCCAGAGGCCGTGGGCGACCTCGTCCGGGTCCAGCCACTCCAGCCAGCCGAGCAGCAGGCGGCGCCAGACATCGAGCCGGGTGACCCCGACCGCGGCCAGCGCGGCGACCGCCGTGGCCGCAGGCGGCGGCGCGCCGAGCAGTGCCGCCCACAGCTCCGGCCAGTTCAAGGTGCCACTTTGGCGCACTGCGTTCGTCCCCAGGGCGGAGCGAGGTTTCCTTGACCCGCCGCATTCCCCTGCTATGATACGCCGCGGAGGCCGACCATGGGCCAAGCGGCAGCCTCGGGCGCCCGTCTCGCCGAACAGATTGCCGGCACCCAGCCAGGGGAAGATCGGTTGGCAGCCTGGTGGTTGGGCCAGTCGGGCTACGTGCTGCGGTCGGCCCGCACCACCGTGGCGCTCGATCCCTTCCTTGGCGCCGCCCCGCCCGGCCGCGAGCGGCTCGTTGAACCGCCGCTGGCCGCCACTGAACTGGCCGGGCTGGACCTGCTGCTGATTACCCACGACGACCCGGACGCCTTCGACCGCGCCACGGTGGTGACGCTGCTGGCGGCCTCGCCGCAGGCGCTGCTGGTGCTGCCGGCCCCGCTGGCCGATGTCGCCGCCGACGAGCTGCGGGTGGCCGACGAGCGGCTGCTGCCGTTGCGCGCGGGCGACCTGTACACCCACCAGGACCTGCGCCTGCACGCCGTGCCGGCGGCCCACGAGAGCCTGCTGCGCGACGACCGCGGCGACCTGCGGCAACTCGGCTACGTCCTGCAATGGCCTGCGGCGACAGTCTACGCCGCCGGCGATACGGTGCCCTACCGCGACCAGGTGGCCACCCTGCAACCCTTCAACCCGCAGGTGGTGCTGCTGCCGATCAACGGCCGCGACGTCCGCCGCCGGCAGCGCGACCTGGCAGGTTGCCTCAGCGTGGCCGAGGCAGCCCGCCTCGCCAGCGATCTGCGGGCCGAGCTGCTGGTGCCGACCCACTTCGGCGTGTTCGCCGACGACTCGGCCGATCCGGCCACCCTGCAGAGCTTCTGCGCAACACATGATCCGGCTCTTCAAGCGGCTTTGCCGGAGCTGGGCGAACGAGTCTACTGGCCGCGCTGAGGGCCGGGGAGGATTCCCCGGCGGGCGGCCAAAGCAGTGGCAGGAGACGACCATGTCGGCTCTGCCGCTGGTGACACGCGACCTGGTGAGGCGCCTCGCAGGAGTCGACGCCGCCGTGCGTGCGACGCGGCTGGAGTTGCTGGCGCAGATCGCCGGCAACCCCTTCGGCGCCGCGGTCCACCGCTACGGGGCGGCCTACGTGCTGCTCTGCCGCGCCTGGGCCGAGCAGAGCAACCTCAACGCCACGCTTTGCGTCGGCCCGGAGCACCGCGAGCTGCTGCCGACGATGCTGGCGCACTACCAGCAGCTCGGTGTGCGGCCGCGGGTCACCCTGCTGCCCGGCTGGTCGTCACCCGAGCTGGGCCAGGTGCTGGCCGCGCACGGGCTGGTGGGCAGCAGTTGGAGCTGCGGGCTGTACCGGCTGCCAACCGAGTACCACCCCGCGGTCGCCGACGATGTCAGCGTCGACGACGTCACCGACAACGCCGAGCTCTTCGCCAGCCTGTTCGTGGCCGGCTTCGGCCTGCCGGTGGCGACCACCGAACGCGAGGCGACGATCGCGTTCTTGCGGAGCTGGGCGCAGGTCGACTGGTGGCGGCTCTACACCGCGTCGCTCGACGGCACGCCCTGCGCCATCGGCGTGCTGGCGGTCCGCGACGGGATCGGCTACCTGGCCGCCGGGGCGACGCTGCCGCAGTATCGTGGGCACGGCTGTCAGACGGCCCTGATCTGGCGCCGCCTGGCCGACGCCGCGCGGGCTGGCTGCCAGATCGTCAGTGTCGAAACCGCCTTCGATTCAACCAGTCAGCACAACGCCGAGCGGACCGGCTTCCGGCCGGCCTACACGTCGACCACCCTGACGGTGCCGCCAGCGTAACGCCCGCCGCGGGCAAGACGCAACCAGCGCCGGCGGCCAAGCGTCAGAGTGAAGCGGAAGCGACCGCGGTCGCGGAGGTGGCCATGTCTGCGAAGCTGCTACGCTGCGCCGTGCTGTTGACCCTCGGCTTGCTGCCGGCTCTGGCGTCGGAGAAGGCCGACCCGCGGGTCAAGACGGTGCTCGATAAGCTCGACCTCAACTACAGCCTCGACGAGCAGCACGACTACCGCCTGGAGTTCACGCTCGAGAGCAAGCGCTCGCAGGTGGTCTACATCTACAGCTCGACCACCAAGGTGGAAGACATCGAGCTGCGCGATGTGGTCACCGCCGCGGCCGAGTTCAAAGGACCAGTGCCGGCAGCGGTGCTGGAGAAGTGCATGGCCGCCAGCCGCAAGCTGGCGGTCGGGTCGTGGGAGCTGGAGAAGGACGACGAGACCGGCAATCGGGTCCTGCTGCTGGTTTGCAAGATCCCAACCGACACCTCTCCGGCCGCGCTGCGCACGATCCTGGAGGCGAGCTGCATCCAGGCCGACCAGCTCGAAGGCGAGCTGAGCGACGGCCAGGACAAGTTCTGATGAGCACCCACCCGGGCCCAGACGGCGGGGGACGCCTGGTCGGGCGGGACATCATTCTGGTCAGCTCCGACGACTTCGAGGCCGGGCTGAAGACCAGCAAGCACCAGCTCACAGCCCGGCTGGCGCGCCACACCCGGGTGCTCTTCGTCGAGAGCATCGGCCTGCGCCGACCGCGGGTCAGTGGCAAGGACACCGGCCGGATCGCCCGCAAGATGCGCCGCTTCCTGGCCGGTCCGCAGCCGCGGGAGGCTGGGCTGTGGGTCTTCACGCCGCTCGCCGTGCCGCTGCACGACCGGCCTTGGGCGCAGGCCTTCAACCGCTGGTTCATCGCCCGCTGCGTGCGCCGCGCGGCGCGCCGGCTGGGCTTCCGCAACCCGCTGCTGTGGATGTTCCTGCCCTCGGCGGCCGGCCTGGTGGGCCGCTGCGGCGAGCGGCTGGCGATCTACTACTGCGTCGACGACTTCGCGCAGTTCAGTGGCAGCAACGTCGCCGCCATCACCGCGCTCGACGACCAGCTCACGGCCGCCGCCGACGTGGTCTTCTGCAGCGCCGCGGCGCTCGCCGACCGCAAGCGGCGGCTCAACGCCGCGACCTTCTACAGCCCTCACGGCGTCGACGTGGGACACTTCAACCAGGCCCTCCAGACGCCGCCCCGGCCGGCCGATCTGCCGCCTGCGAGCGGCCCGGTGATCGGCTACTGGGGCTGGATCGCGGACTACTTCGACACCGCCGCGCTGGCCCACCTGGCGCGGCAACGGCCGGACTGGACGATTCTGCTGATCGGCGAGGCGACGATCGCCCTTGACGCCCTGCGGGCACTGCCGAATGTGGTTCATCTGGGTCCGCGGCCCTACGAGAGCCTGCCGGCCTACGCCGCCTGTTGCGACGTGCTGCTGATCCCGCGGGAGATGAACGACCTGACTCGCAGCATGAACCCGCTGAAGTTGCGCGAGTACCTCGCCACCGGCCGGCCAGTCGTCAGCAGCCCGCTGCCCGAAGTGCTCGACACCCGGGCGAAGTACGGCGACGCCGTGCTCACCGCCAGCATGCCCGCGGAGTGGCTGGCGGCCGTCGAGCAGCAGTTGGCCGCGGGCCACGACCCGGCGGCGGTCGCCGCGCTGGTCGCCGACGAGAGCTGGGAAGCCCGGCTGGATGAGGTGGCGGACCGCATCCTGGCCGCCGAAGAGGCCCGCCAGCCGCGCTGAAGCGGAGCGCCGGTCAGCCGGCCAACCAGCCCCGCAGGTCGGCAGCGTAGACCCGCCTGGTGCCGTCCGGGCAGCCGTTGAACAGCAGCCACTCCCAGTCTGGATCCCAGGCCGGGTGCGGGTCCACCCGCAACTCGCGCCGCGGGCCGACGTAGGGCGGCACGCTCGGCATCCGGACCAGGGTCGTCTCGGCGCCATCCGACAGCCGCAGCCCGCGGATCGGCACGCTGCCGTCGGCGAAGCTGAGCGGCTCGTGGGGGTAGGCGTCGGTCACCAGATGGCGGCCGTCGCGGTGCAGCGTCGGGTGGCCCGATCCGAGCTGACGCGGCGCCAGGACCTCGCGCCCGCGGCCGTCGTAGGCGACGCGGATCAAGCGCAGCGCCCCGTCCAGCTTGAGGTTCATCAGCAGATGCTGCGAGTCGGGGCACCAGTTCGGGTGGTGTCCACCACGCACCCAGTCCGCGGCGGGCACCGCCACTCGCGCGTCGCCGCCGGCAGCGTCGACGGTCACCAGCGCCGGCCGCATCCGGCTGCCGTCGTGGGGCAGGTAGCGCAGCACCAGCAGCACGCGCTGGCCGTCGGGCGCTGGTTTCACGTGAAACAGGTAGTAGTCGCCGGCGCCAGGGTGGTCGACCGCCGCCCCGAGCTGGGCCACCAGGTCGGCCAGGCTGACCACCAGGCGGGTCGCCCCGCTGGCCAGGTCGGTGACCCACAGGCCATCGTCGGCCGGCGCGCCGTGGTTGACCGGCGTGGCCTCCGGCGGGACGATCACGCCGTACCCGGCCTGCGTCGCGCCGGTCCGCCGGAGGCACGGGCTGTAGGCCAGCCGGCCGTCGGCGGTCGCCATGTAGACCGTGCCGTCCAGCCGCTGGGTCGCGCCGCCGAGCGGGTCGAGGGCCACGCCAAAGGGCTCGCAGGTGGCTGGATCGAGGTCGTTGTAGAGCAACCGGCCGCCGGCCCACTGGACCTGCGCGCCGAGCTGGGTGTCGGCACCGCGGGTGGTCGCCACGACGCGGCTGCCGCCGTCGCGCAGATCGACCAGCACCACCTCGGCCAGGTCCCCCGGCTGGGGCAGGCGATCCTCGGCGGTCAGCCGACAGACCGCCAGCCAGCGCCCGCAGGGACTGACCGGCGAGGTGTCGTAGAAGCGGTGGAAGCAGCCGTCACGGTCCGGCGTGAGGCAGGTCACCGGGACGGCCGGATCGAACAGTCGATAGCGTGGGAACGAGGCCGCCAGGTCGGTCATCGGCCGTCCCTCCGGTCTGGCGCGGCGGGCGCCTTCGCTCAGGCGGTGATCCGTAGCGCGCTGTGGCCGCCCCACCGCGGGTGGTCCCACCAGGGCTGGGCCTGGTCCGCCGCCGCCACCAGCCGTCGCCAGCGGCCGAGGCCCTCGGTGGTCAGCCAGTCACCCGGCTCGTCACCGCCGTCGCGCCAGGTCAGACCCTCGCAGGCGACGCCAGCGGCACCGCCACGGGTGGCCGCCTCGCTGGTCGGCAGCGCGTCCGACCAGTCACCGGTCAGGCCCAGCAGCCAGGGCAGCGGCAGCGCCGCGGCGAGCTCGGCCCAGGCGCTGTCGGCCGGCGCCGGCAGCAGCAGCAGGTCGGCCCCCAGGTCGAGCGGCTGCCAGCCGGCCACGGCGGCGCTGAGCTCGGCGGCGGTCGGCGCGGTGGCCCACTGCGGGGCCAGGACCAGCGGCACCTGCAGCTTGGCCGCCTCTTCGCCGATCCGTTCCAACTGCGCCCGCAACCGGCCCTGCGCGGCCTCGTCGGCGAGTGCCGTGAAGCGCGCCACGACGCCGGCCGCCCCGGCCTGCGCGGCGCGCGCCAGCGGCTCGTCGGGCAGCAGGCAGAGCCCCTCGTCGGCGGCGGCACTGGCGGTCGCCAGCAGGGCGCAACCGCGGTCCAAGGTGGCGGCCAGCGCGGGGAGCCCGGCATCGGCCGCCAGCAACGCTGCCGAGGCCTGGCCCGAGAGCGCCGCCACCACCTCCAGCGGCACCGGCGCCTGGTCGACCGACAGCCACTGCAGCCGGCCGTCCCAATCGGCGAGGGCCTGCAGGCGGCGGAACTTGCCCAGCGGCAGGTCGGGCATCGCGCTGCTCCTAACGGCGGTACTCGTCCCGTTGCGGCCAGAAGCTCGGCGTCGCCAGGGCATGGTCGGCCAGCTCGCCGAGCGTCACGAACTCGGCGCCGAAGTCCTGGCGCGCCGCGGCGATCACCTGCTCGTACGAGCGATAGCCCGCATCCCGCCAGCCGGGCGGGTCGCCCGCGCAGGCCAGGCCGGGCATGTGGGCACAACAGACAAACGGCGCGCGGGCGTCTTCGCAGGCCGCCAGGTGCCGCCGCGCCAGGCCGACCCAGGCAGCGATGTCCTCCGGCGGCAGGTGCGAGCCGTAGTCCGCGCAGTGCGGGATTTCCAGCACCCCGCCGACCCAGTAGGGCAGCAGGCCAATCCACGAGATGACCTCGTCCGAGCCCTCGGTAACTCGCGGCCGGTAGGCTTGCGGGGTCGCCGTGCGGGAGCTGCTCCAGCGGATCTTGCAGTCCTCCAGCGCAAAGTAGAGCTCGCGGCAGAACTCGTGGTAACCGCTCCGGAAGCCGCTGGGCTGGTAACCCGGAAAGGCGCTCGCCAGGATCCGCAGCGCCCGGCTGATGCGCGCGCCGATCATGCCGCGGGTGTGGGTGTGGCGCAGTTGAAACTCCTCGCGCGAGAGCGCCCGCGCGACCTTGCCGAGCATCGCCTCGTCCTGCACCGCCATCAGGTCGGGCAGGCCGCACTCGAACAGCTCGTGGTCGTAGCCGTGCGGCTGCACCTCGTGGCCGGCCGCGACGGCGTCGCGCAGCGCCGCCACCAGGTCGGCATCCTCATCCAGCGGCGCCTGGTTCGGGTAGCTGAATGGAATCACGAAGAACGTTGCCCGCAGCTCCTGGTCGGCCAGCCACTGCAGCAGGCGGCCCACCCGCCGACCGTCGCCCGCGCTGAGGTCGTCGACGGTGAAGCTGGCGTAGAGTCCAGTGGCATGCACCACGCGCGAAGTGTCCGACATCGTCCACAGGCTCCTGCTCCCGGCGATGGTAGCGCGGGTGCGACGATCCGTCAAAGGAAAGTGGCTAGTCCACCTCAGCTCGAGGCATCACCCCCCGACGCCGACGCCCCGCGACCGGAGTCGGCCGCGGGGCGTCGGACTGCTGCCCAGCCGCGCGTCAGCGCCGCGTCAGGGTCAGGCTGATGATGCTGCCGTCGGTGGTGGTGAGGTCACCGGTCACCGTGCCGTTGGGCTGCCGGACGAAGTTGCCCGTCCCGCTGAGCTCGGGGAAGCCCACGTAGCGGTAGGCCAGTCGCGCGGTGCCGTGGTAGTCCACCTGCCCGAGCACCTCACCGGTCAGGGTCATGTCCGGGGCGACGGGCATCGCCATGGTGCCTTCGACGATGCCTCCCGGGCTGACCTCCAGGGCAATGGTGCCCTGTTGGTTGGTGTTGGTGCGCCAGTTCCCGCTCCAGGTGCCGGTCCACGGGAAGCGGTCCGCCCGCCAGAGCACCACCGCCGTGTTGACCGGGTTGGCCGGGTTCTCAGTGAAGACAGCTTGCAGGTTGCCGCTGACCTCGCCGGTGGTCTGTAGCCGGACATTGCCGAACAGCGTGCCGACCGCGGTCTGGCGGGTGGCGGCAGCCATCCAGTAGGTCAAGTCCACGGCGCCGCCCGCGTCGACGGTGCCGGTGATCTGGGCGGTCTCGATCGCGTCGAACGGTGTGCTGAGGTTGGCCACGCGGCCCAGGGCGTCGTTGTCCGACTGCACGGTCAGCTCAATCGCCCCGTGGTCGCCCTCGGCATCCTGCCAGGCTCCGAGCCACTCGCCGCCGTACAGCGACAGCGCCGAGCCGCTGCTGCAGCCGACGGCCACCGCCGCCAACAGCCAGCCGCTCAACATGGCAATCCGCTTCAGCCTCATGGTGCATACTCCCTGTGGACCGCGGCTCCCACCAGCCGGCCGGCTGGCGGCGCGCGGTCTTGGTTGCAGGGTACCTGCTGGCGGCGAGCGCGGCAAGGCAGCTGGCCGCGGCGCGGCTAGTGGTTGCCGCCGGCCGCCACCTGAGGCCGCCCGGTCTCCCGCAGCAGCACCCGAAAGCCGACATTGTAGACGCCCTGCCAGGGCTGGTAAGCCAGCCGGAAGCTGGCCGTCGCACGCTGCGGCCGGTCGCGCCAGGAGCCGCCCCGCACCACCCGCTGACCCGCCGCGGCGAGGTCTTCACGGCCGTCGGCCGGGTCGTAGGGATAGGGCCGGTCCAACGAGCGGGTCCACTCGGCGACGTTGCCGGCGGTGTCCTGAAGCCCCCAGGGGTTCGGCCGGTACTGCCCCACGGCGGCCGACACCAGCGCGCCGTCGTTGACCTGGGCGTCCTTCGGCAGCCAGTCGTCGTACTCGCCGGGATTGCGCAGTGGGGTGTCCGGCGTGTAGGGGTCGCTGGCCAGCTCACGGGTCTTGGCGTCGGCCAGGTTGGCGTAGGGCGCAAAGTCGCCCGCCGCGGCGCCCCACCAGAATGGTGTCGCGCTGCCGGCTCGCGCGGCGTACTCCCACTCGGCCTCGCTGGGCAGCTCGGCGACCTCGCCGCTGCGCTGGCCGAGCCAGCGACAGAAGTCGACGGCGCGCTGCCAGGCGACGCGGACCACCGGCTGGGTGGGCTGGAAGAGCGGGTAGCCCAGCACGCCGAACTGGTAGCCTTGCTTGGATTCCCGCCGGCTGTCGTGGCGCGGGTCGAACTGCGCGTACTGCTGATTGGTGACTTCGGTGCGGCCCAGCCAGAAGCCGCGCGGCTGTCGCACGATGGTCGCCGGCCGCTCGTCGGCCGGTCCCGCCGCCGACCCGACCAGGCCCTCACCGGCCGGGATCCAGACCAGCTCCAGCGTCACCCCACCGCCGAGGTCCAGCGTCCGGGTCGGCCGGGGTGCGCCGGCCGCGGTCACCTGCAGGGCCGGCAGGGCGGCCGGTGGCGGATCGCTGACGCTGGCCTGCGGGGCGGCCGGGCTGCCGCTCAGCGGCGGTGGCCCCAGGTGCAGCTCGTCGACGCCGGCGTAGGTCTTACGCTGCTCGGCGCGGCGCAGTTCGCAAGACCGCGCGCTGTCGCCCGCGATGGTTGCCCAGTCGCCGTGGAACGGGGTGTTGAGGTCGATCCAGGCGATCAACTTGTCCCACTCCTCGCGTTCGAGGGTCACGCCCTGGTGGCCCTTGCGGAGGGTCTGCACCAGCTCCGTGGTGCTGGCGTGGTAGTCGAGCGGCGCCAGCGTGTGCATGTCGCTCTCGATGCCGGGGTGCCGTACGTAGCGGTGCAGGTTGATGTAGCTGCGGCTGAACCGCCCGCCCCACTCGCCGGCGTGACCAGGCATGATCGACTTCCAGTCGCGCACCGGCTCGTCACCCCGCAGCGTGAAGAGCGCCTGGCCCTGGTGCGTCGTGCTGCCGTTGTGGCAGGGCACGCAGCGGCGGTCGAGGATCGGCTGCACCTCGTTGGCATAGGCGAATCCGCGGGCCTGGCCGTACCAGGTGGTCAGATCGGTCGGCGCCTGCCGCGCCGCCAACGTGCGGCGCGCGCCCGGAGCGTCGTTCTGCGACTCGTGACAGCCGACGCAGGAGATGGTCTCGCCGGGCATCGCTGTGAACCAGCTCCGCATCTGCTGCAAGGCCTGCCCCTGTGCGTCGAGCGGTTGCACTGCCAACGGCACGTTGGCCGGCACGCGGAAGAAGGCCGAGCCGTCGGACTCGACCGGCACCGTGCCCAGCACCCGGCGCACGTCCCACGGGCCGTCGAGGCCGATGGTGCCGTAGAGGCCGCCCATGCCGCGGTAGCCGTAGGTGTAGCTGAGCACCCGCAGCGACTTGACGGTGCCGCGCGGCACGCCGGCCAGGCCGGGTCCGGCGTAGATGTCGGCCAGGAAGACCAGACCGTCCTTGCGCTGCAGGTTGACCTTGTCAGGGATCACCGGCGCCGGCCGCGTGGCCTGCAGCGGCTGCGGCTCCAGCAGCGCGTAGCCCGGCTCCTCACGCAGCAGCAGCAGGTTGTCGAAGACGTCGACCAGGTAGATCCCCCACGGCTGGCCCGGCGCCGGCTGCATCGCGGTCAGGAAGAACTTGCCACTGCCGCGGCCGTCGGACCGGCCGAGCGGCCAGGGGTGCAGGAACTTCGGCCAACTGCTGTCGACCAGTTGGTCGGCCACCACCGGCTCCACCGGCTGCCCCCAACCCGGGATCCGTTGCACCACACCACTGGCTTCCTGGCGGCCTTTGGCGAAGTCGAAGAGCACCAGCTCACCCATCCGGGCGACGCCGTGGTGGCCGGTCACGATGCCCACCACCTGGGTCGGCCGACCGGGCACCGGGCGGGCGAAGAAGACGCCGTTGGGCCAGTACGAACTGGACCCGTAGACGGCCATCTGCTGCGTGCCGTCGGGGTTCATGCTGAACAGGATGCGGCTGTTGGAGTGCGGCAGATCGGCGTACTCCCAGCGCAGGTAGAGGATCTTCCCGTCGTTCATGACGGTCGGACACCAGTTGTGCTCCTGGTCGAAGCAGAGCTGCCGCGAGCTGCCGTCGGCGCCGAGCCGGAAGAGGTTGGCGACCGCGGTCGAGCCGTTGACGCACGGCACCGCGACCATTGGGGCGGTTGAGCTGTAGAGGATCTCGCCGTTCGGCAGGTAGCAGGCGTCGTAGTTGTTGATGTCGGCGCCGAGATCGGGCGTGACCTGCCGCGGCGGCCCGGCCTGGCCGGCGCGTAGCGGCAGCTCATAGACCTGCCAGGGCTGCTGCGGGTGAGACTGCGAGAGCAGCAGCCGCTGGCCCGACGGGTGCAACTCGACGTCGCCGACGAAGGCGTCCCCGGCCGGCCGGTAGACCGTCCGCAGCGGCGCGGCCAGGTGGCGCAGGTCGAGCGTCGCCAGGTCGTTGCCGTAGCCACTGCGCGGCAGCACGCAGTTGCTCTGCCAGTTGGCCGGCAGACCCAGCCGGTCGGCCCGCCGGCGGACCAGCAGCAGTTGGTCGCAGTCGAGCAGCGGATTGGCCAACAGCACGGCCCGCTGCAGTTCCACCAGCGCCCGGGCGCGTTCCCAGCCGGCGCGGTCGCCGCTGGTCAGCAAGGTCTGCAGCCGCGGCAGCTCGGCACTGGCCGCGGCGATCGCGGCCCGCTGGCCGGCAGCCTGCGGGTAGGCCGCGGGGAAGCTGACCACCAGATCGTCCAGCGCACGCAGCAGCGCCGCCGGGTTGAGCAGCACGACGCTGCGGCTGACCGGGGCCCAGAGCGCGCTGGCCGCCAGCGCCGCGCGGTGCAGCTCGACCCAGGCCGGTTGGTCCAGCCGGGTCCGGGCGAGGTGGAGCTGGCTGGCCGTCGCGCGCAGGCCTGGCGCCTCGGGGCCGGCTGTCGCGGCGAGTTGTTCGATCACCTGCGTGCCGGCGGTCAGGTCGGCCGCCCAGTCGGCCTCGGCCGGAGGCAGTTGGAGGTGCCGTTGCGACCACTGGCTGACGCTCGACTGCAGCGCCGGCTGCCGCAGCGCGACGTTGCGGTCGGGGTCGGCGGCGGCGTAGACTTCAACCTCGCTGAGGTGCAGCCAGATCTGCGCCGGGACGCGCACCCGCAGGTAGCGGCCGCTGGGGTGGTTCAGCTCCACCTCGATCCGCGGCGTGTCGGCCGTCTTGGCGGTCTGGCACCAGGCGCTGTTCCAGCTCACCTGATCGTCCGACAGCAGCAGCTCGAACCCGCTCAGGCGCTCCGGGATGTGGTTGGCGTAGAGCACCACCCGCACGAGGCTCTGGCGGCTGCCGAGATCGACCTGCCACCACGGCCCGGTGTCCTGATTGGTGTGGTGCCCGAAGCCCTGCGTGCGGTTGCCGTCGACCACGCCGGCGGCGTCTTCGGCCGGGCGCACTCCGCCGGGCGCGCTGGCCCGCAGGGCGACGACCGCCGTCTGCCAGGCCGCCTGCTCCGCCGGCGTGACGGCCCCCGCCGCGCTGACACCCAGCCAGATCACGATCCAACCAAGGTCTCGCATCGCCACCTCCCGCCACGGGCTGGCGGCTGCACTGTAGCACAGACGGACCCCGTGAGTCGATCCGCCGCGGCGGTTGACGGGCCGGCGGCGGGCGGCTATTGTGCCAACCCGGTGGAGGTGTCACCCGTGACCGTGGACCCGCTAGCTCTCGCCCCGACGACGCTCACCGCCGCCTGCGCCAAGGCCTGGATCGACGACCTGCTGACACTCGAGCAGACCCTGCGGGCGACGGCCGGCGAGACCTACGCGCCGGAGGGCTGGACCGCTGGGCAGTTTCTCAGCGAGCGGCCCGCCAAGTGGCAGTTGAGCCAGGTGATCCGCACCGACCAGGCCCTGCTGGCCTTCGTGATTGCCAGCGCCCCCGACCCCGCCACCGGCCACCTGCACCGGGTCGGCGTACGGCCCGACTGCCAGCGCCACGGGCTGTTCCGCCGCTGCTGCGGGGCGACCGTGGCCGCGGCCCGCGAGCTGGGGCTGCAGCGGCTGACCTGCACTCTGACCGCGGCCAACACCCGGATGGCCGCCGCCCTGGAGCAACTCGGCTGGCAGCGCTTCGACGCGGCTGGCCTGACCGACTTCGCCGCGGCGCACGGCTTCAGCGTCGCGCAGGACGAGCTGTGGACCGCCGCCGGTCGGTTCCAGGCGCGCTGGCTGCCGCTGCGCTGAGCCGGCCGCAGGAGCCGCGGCCGGCGCGGCGAAGCAGCCGGTCAACGAGGAGCCGTGCGATGTCCAACCCACGACTGCTGGCGCCGCTCTGTGTCTCGGCGCTGGCCGGCCTGCTGAGCCCCCTGGCCGCCGCCCCGCGACAGCGTGAGGGCATCGAGTGGGTCGTCAGTTACCACTACAACGCCACCGACACCCGCCTGCCGCGCGTCTTGCTGGTCGGCGACAGCATCACCAACGGCTACCACAGCCTGGTCCGCGACAAGCTGGCTGGCGTCGCCAACGTCTCGTACCTGGCGACCTCGAAGTGCGTCACCGATGTCAGCTACCTGCGGCTGCTGTCCTACACGCTGGGCGAGTGCCCCTACCAGGTAGTGCACTTCAACAACGGCCTGCACAGCCTCGACACCGACCGGCCGACCTGGATCGCCGCGCTGCGCGACGCGTTTCGGGTGCTCCGCGAGGAGGGCGGCGGGGCCAAGCTCATCTGGGCCACGTCGACCCCGTTGAAGGACCCGGCGCTGACCGCCAAGGCAGTCGAGCTGAACGGCCTGGCCGCGCCGCTGGTGGCCGAGCTGGGCCTGCCGACCAACGACTTGTTCGCCTTGATGGACCCGCTGGACCGCGCGAAGTACTGGTCGGACACCTTCCACTACGGCAACGAGGGCAAGGAGCTGCAGGCGACCCAGGTGGTCGCCGCCGTGAAGCCCCTGCTGGCGGGCTTCCAGCCGCCGGCCGCCGCCGCGGGCGAGGCGCTCAAGAACGCGGGCTTTGAGACCGCGGGCGGCTGGAACCTCTACCCGCCGAAGCCCGAGGCCGGCACGCTGGAGTGGACCACCGACCGGCCGCACGGCGGGCAGCGCGCCGCCCGCGTCAACGCGCAGCAGGCGGGGGTCCAGTTCTATCAGCACGGGCCGCAGTTGGCCGCCGGCGGCAACTATCAGCTCGGCTTCTGGGCCCGGGCCGACCAGCCGCGGTCGATCAAGGTCCACCTGCGCACCCAGAAGCCGCCCTACGTCTTCTACGGCGAGGTAACCTGCGAGCTGACCGCGGAGTGGCAGGAGTTCCGCACGACATTCCAGCTCCCCGCCGACTACGACCCCGGGGCGCATGTGCTGTTCTTCAACCTCAGCAGCCCCGGCGTCTACGACTTCGACGACCTGCAACTGCACTGAACGGCAGCCCGTGGGGTATGTCATCGTAGTCGTAGCCGGAGAACGCGATGCCCATTTCATCTCAGACGATCTGCCAGTGGCTGGACGCCGCCAAGCTGAGCTACGCGGTCAGCCCCGACCAGAGCTACCTGATGCTGCCCTTCGCCGGGGTCACCGAAATGGTCCGGGTGATCGAGGAGGGTGAGGCGGTGGTCTTCCAGATCACCAACCTCCACAGCCTGACCACCGGCCCGCGCCGGGCGGCCTGCATGGAGTTCATGCTCGACCACAACTACCGCACCAAGATCGGCACTTTCTCGGTCGACAACAGCGACAACGAGGTGCGGCTGGAGGCCTTCCTGGCGGTCGAGGATACGACCTGCACGGCCAAGATGATCGAGCGCTACATCCGGGTCCTGGCCAGCGAGGCCCGCACGGCGGTAGCCCAACTCCGCGGTGTCGAGGCGGGCCAGAGCATCGCCGAAGTGGTCGGCGGCGAGCCCGGCAGCACGCCCCCCACGGAGTTCGAGGTCGGCGGTCTGCCGGCGGCGCCGGTCGAGGAGCAGGTCTGGCTGGAGCAGGTCCACGCCGCCTTCAGCGCGCAGTGCGCCAATGTCGAACTGACCGACCGCGTCGAGACGATGCGCGACACGGTCTGGCCGGCACTGCAGACCTTGCGCAGCGCCTCGGTGCAGGCCGGGCGCGAATACCTCACCCCGACCCTGGCGGCCGACCTCGGCCTGACCGCCGCCGAAGAGTACGTCGTGCTGTTCATGCTGGCGCGCCAGGCCAACGGCGACCGCAAGATCAACTTCAACGAACTCGACCGCGTCTACAGCCGCGGCGCGCAGTCCGGCGAGGGCGCGGCGGTGGCCAGCCGGCTGACCAGCCTCGAGGTGCTTGAGGCGGTCGACCATGACGACACCGAGCCGTTCCGGCTGACCCGCCGCTACCTGGACCCGCTGACCGCCCGGCTGCCGTTCACCCACCGGCCCTGGAAGGCCTTGCTGCGCGAAGCCGACCTGCCCGCGGAGGCGGTCTCCGAAGTGGCCTGGCTGGCGGCGGTGCGGCAGGTGGTCGAGATCGACCTCGCCGATCCGGGCGATCTGGCGGTGGTCGCGATGGTCCATGAGGAGGTCTGGCCAGCGCTGCAGCGGCTGCGCAAGAAGTCGCTGGTGGCGGGTCAGGCATTCCAGACTGCGCAACGCGTCGCCGAACTGGAGCTGAGCGCCGCCGAGGAGCTGCTGGTCGCCTACATCGGCGCCCGCGCGGTGACCGAGGACAGCCGGGTCTGGCTGCGCAGCATCGACGAGGTCCACTCCCCCGGTCTCGACAAGTCGGCGGCCGAGGCGGTGATCACCCGCCTGCTGGCCCTCAACGTACTGCGTTGCTGTGACGACGACGGCCAGGAACCGTACACCCTCGGCTCGGCCGGCGCTGCCTGGCGGCCGAGCTGACCCGCGTGTCGGCCGGCTGTTTCACGTGAAACACGGGCCCGTGGTGCGCTGCACCACGGGCCCGTTGGCTCTCCAGCCGAGGCTGGCGCGTCAGCCTTTGGCCGCCGCCGCAAGCTGGTCCAGCACCGCTTTCACGGCGGCCTCGATCTGCCGGTCGCGGCCGGCTTCCTCATCGCCCGGGGTCGGCTCGACGACGATGTCAGGCACGCAGGGGTTGTTCTCCTGGTTGACGTGGTCGGTCACGCGGTACCAGCCGCGGCCAGGCAGGCGCAGCGAGCTGCCATCCAGGAGGGTCGTGCCGCCGGTGCTGATCACGCCGCCGTAGGTCCGCGTGCCGACCACCGGGCCGCGCTTCAGGACCTGGAAGGCGTGGGAGAGGATCTCGGCGTTGCTGACCGACTGCCCGTTGCAGAGCAGCGCCAGCGACTTGCTCCAGATCGGCGCCAGCAAGCGGCTGGTGGGGTAGCCTTTGCCGCCGTCGCGGGGGATGGTGTAGGCGTGCGGCCGGGCCATCACTTGCGCCAGCAAGAGGTCGGCGGTCCAGCCGCCGCCGTTGAAGCGGACGTCGATCAGCAGCCCCTCGCGGCCGTTGCCCGCCGCGAAAAGGTCCTGCTCGAACTTTTTCAGGCTGGGCTCATCCATCGCCGGGAGCCAGGTGTACCCGAGCTTGCCGCCACTCAGCTTGACGGTCAGCGCGCGCATCCGGCGGATCCAGTCCTCCTCGCGCAGGCGGTCGATCTCGCCGACGCCGACCGGCCGCAGGCTGACGCTGCGCTCCTTGCCGTCCTTGTCGGCCACCAGCAGCGTGGTCGGCTTGCCGCCGGTCCCCAGGAGCAGCTCGCTGACATCCTGGCCGGCCCGGACCGCCGCGTCGTTGATCCGCAGCACCCGCTCACCAACCTCGATCTTGCTGGACGCCTTGCTGGCCGGCGAAAAGGGCACCACCGCGGCGACCTTCAGGCCGCTGCCGCTGCGGTCGTTGTCCCACTCGACACCCAGCTCGCCGGCCTGCACGCCACCGCTGGCGGGGCGCGGCGAGCTGAAGCCCTGGTGGCTGGCGTTGAGCTCGCCCAGCAGGTCGTTGACCACGCCGTCGAAGTCGGCGCGGGTCGGCGCGGCGGCCGCCCGGGCGCGGTGCTTGTCGCCAACCTTGACCCAGTCGGCGCCATGCATCTGGGGGTCGTAGAACTGGTCTCCCATGATGTGCCAGACCGCGTCGTAGAGGTAAGCCCACTCGGCGGCGACGCTGCGGCGCACCGTCGCCTCGAAGTTGGCGGCGCTGACCGGGCCGCCCAGCGGCATGATCCCGCCCAGCTTGCCGTCGCCGCGGGCGAAGCGGATCTGGCGGCCGTCGGGGCTCCAGGTCGGGGCGCCGGCGCCAAGGCCTTGCGTCAACTGCCGCGGCGGACCGTCCCAGTTCTGGGCAAACAGCTCCCGCCGCCCGCCGCCGTCGCCGCAGTAGGCGAACTGCTTGCCGTCTGGCGATGCGATCAGCCAGCTCTCGTTGCCGATCGTCGAGGTCAGCCGGACCAGCCGCTCGCTCAGCCCGTCCCACTCGATCTCGACCTTCTTCGGCTCCGCCGGGGCTGTGCCGGGACCGCCGGGGCCACCCGGCCCGCCGGGCGCGCCAGCCGGCGGGCCAGCCGGTTTGGCCTCGGCCGGCTTGCCGTCCTTCGGGGCCTCGGCTGGCTTCGGCTTCGGCTTGTCGAAGTTGTCGTCGTCTTCGTCGTCGCGGTCGGCGCGGGTCTTCTCCCAGTCGGCCCGCCGCAACCAGACGAAGTAGGCGTCGACCTGCTCGTTCTCACGGTCGCTCAGGAACCCGAGCTTGCTGCCGTCGCCGCTCCAGCAGGGCGAGTAGTCGCTGCGCGGGTGCTGGCTGACGTTGACCGGCTCGCCGCCGGCGGCCGGGATGATGAACACATCGGCGTTGTAGTCGTCGTCGCTGCGAGCGAAGGCGATCCAGCGGCTGTCCGGCGACCAGGCCACGTCGGGCGATGACCAGTGCCGGAACAGCACCTTCTCGTTCTTGAGGTCGGGATCGGCCACCACCAGGTCGCCCTTGCCGCGGATGAAGCTGACCTTCTTGCCGTCCGGCGAGTACTGCAGACCGAACTCGTTCGGTGCGCTGGTGGTGCGCCGCGTCGTCTCCAGCTTGGCGCTCCGCCGCAGGCGGGGCTCGTTGGGATCGGCGCTGGTGATGCTGAAGAGCTCGTTCTGCCGGTACTGGTCGCTGCTGTACCAGAGGGTCTTGCTGTCGGGGCTCCAGGCCAGGCTGCCCTCTTCCCACGGCGTGTCCGTGAGCTGCGTCGTCGGGCCGCCGTCGGGGTAGCGGGTGACGTACAGGTCGCCGCGAATCACGTAGGCGACTTCCTTGCCGGACGGCGCCACGGCGTACTCGCCAAAGCCGCTGGTGATGCTGCGGTAGATCTCGGTCGGGTCGGCGCGGTCGACCGGGACGGTGACCGGCACGACCGCCGACTTGCCGGTCGCCGGGTCGAGCAGCCAGATCTGGTCCTGCTGCTCAAAGGCAATGCTCCCGGTGCGCCGCGCGCTGCTGGGGTTGCGAACCGGTTCGTCGAAGCTGGTGACCGCCGTCGCCTCCCCGCCGGCCAGGGCGGTCTTCCAGAGGTTGCGCACCCCGCCGCGGTCGCTGACGAAGTAGACGGTCTGGCCATCGACCGACCAGAGCGGCTGCGTGTCGACCGCCTGGTGCGTGGTGAGCGGCTTGTAGACGCCGGTCTTGAAGTCGTGGACCCAGACGTCCTCGGACGAACCACCGCTGTACTGCCGCCGATTCGAGGACGAGATGCCGCGCACGAAGAGCATCTTGGTGCCGTCGGGCGACCACTGCCCCTGGCTGCCCTCGCCCCGTTGCACCAGCTTCGGGGTGCCGCCGGTTACCGGCACGCTGCACTCCAGGCGGTGTGGCCCGACCCCTGGCCCGTAGCGCCGCGAAGCGAACAGCAGCTCCTGGCCGTCAGGGGTGAAGTCGCTGCAACCGTCGGCGCCGGGATGGTAGGTGACCCGCCGCAGTTCGCTGCCGTCGATCTTGAGCAGCCAGACATCGGCGTTGCCGCTGCGGGTCGAGCCGAACGCCAGCCATTGCCCGTCGGGCGAGAAGACTGGGTTGACGTCCTCGGCCGGGTGGTCGGTCAGACGCTCCGCCCGGCCGCCCTTGCTGGGCACGATCCAAATGTCGGCCTTGTACGAAAAGGCCAGTTGCGAGCCATCGGGGGAGAGGGCCGGGTCGTGCACGAAGCGGGCCAGCCCCTGCGCCGCCAGCGGCGTCGCCAGGAGCATTCCCGCCAGCAGCGCGGCGGACAGACGAGGCATCCGGGTGATCTCCGATCTTTGCGGTAGTTTTGCACAGGGCCCGGCCGGGCGCAACCGCGCGGGGCAATCGCGCGCCGCGGCGGCGGCGGCCCCCGTCGCGGCGGCGTGCCGGCCGTTGACAAGCTCTGCGCCGGGTCGTACGGTTCGCCTATGGCTCGACGTCGGCGCGAGTTCTGGACCGCGATCTGCTGCCTCGCCCCCAGTGCGGTGGTGATCACGGCGTTCCACCTCTGGCCACTGCTCTACGCCGCCTGGGTGAGCCTGCACGATTGGGGCATCAAGCAGGGCCCCCTGGTCGGCCTCGCCAACTACCGCGAGGCCCTCGGCAGCGCGAAGTGGTGGCAGTCGCTGGGGGTCACCGGCTGGTACGTCCTGGGCACCGTCCCGGCGACGCTGCTGCTGGCCTACCTGATCGCCGAACTGCTCAACCGCCCGCTGCGCGGCCGCAGCTTCTACCGCGTGCTCTTCTTCACGCCCTACATCGTCTCGCCGGTGGCCGCTGCGGCGGTCTGGCGCGGACTCTTCAGCCGCGTCTCGCTGCCGGTCAACCACTGGCTGGTCGCACACGGGTGGCAGATCAACGAGTCGGGCATCTGGCTAATCGAGCCGCGGGGGCTGTTCCAGTGGATCGCCGAGGCCCACGGCGCCAGCGTGCCAAGCTGGGCTCACGGCCCGTCGCTGGCGCTTTGCTGCATCATGGTCGTGGCGATCTGGACCAATCTCGGCTTCGCGACGGTGGTGCTGCTGGGCGGGCTGTCGCAGATTCCCACGGAGGTCTTGGAGGCCGCCCGGCTCGATGGCGCCACCGGCTGGCGGCTGCGGCGGCAGATCATCTGGCCGCTGCTCTCCCCGGTGCTCTTCTTCCTGCTGATCGTCTTCGTGATCCGCGCGTTCCAGGCCTTCAGCCAGATCTACGTGTTGACCGGCCAGAACGACCTGCTCGGGACGACCTCCACGGCGACCTACTACATCTGGCAGGAGGCTTTCCAGAGCGGCGGCAAGGGGCCGGGTTTCGGCTCGGCGGTGGCCTACCTGCTATTCGTGATGGTGCTCGCCCTGACCTGGCTGCAGTTTGCGGTGCTCGGCCGCCGGGTGCATTACGGGAGCGGCGAATGATCGCCTGGTGGCGGCGGCACGACCTCGGGACGCACCTCCTGCTGCTGCCGCTGGGGCTGCTGATGGCGGCCCCGTTCCTGTGGATGCTGGGCACGTCGCTGAAGACCTTTGAAGAGACCACCAACCTCTGGCCCTGGCCCGCAGTCCCGCAGTGGCAGAACTACGCCGAGGCCTGGCGGGCCGCGCCGTTCGGCCGCTACTTCCTGGTCTCGACCGTGACCGCCGCCGCGGTCACCGCCAGCGTCGTGCTGACCGGTCTGCTCGGCGGTTACAGCTTCGGCGCGCTGCGCTGGCGGGGGCAACAGACCGTGCTGGGAGTCTATCTGGCCACGATGATGGTGCCGTTCGAGGTGATCCTGATCCCGAACTACCTGATCGTCCAGAAGCTGCACTGGATCGACCGCTTCCCGGCGCTGATCGTGCCCTGGGCGGCCAACGTCTTTTCGGTCTTCCTGGTGACGCAGGCGTTCAGGTCGTTGCCGAAAGACTTCCGCGAGGCGGCGATGCTCGACGGCTGCGGGCATTGGCAGTACCTCTGGCGGATCGCCGCGCCGCTGGTCGCGCCGAGTCTGGCGACCGCCGCCATCTTCGCCTTCCTGGGCAGTTGGAACTCGTTGCTCTGGCCGGTGATCGTCCTCAACAGCGAACGGATGCGGACCGTCGAGATGGGGCTCAGCAGCTTCTTGCAGGAAGAAGGCGCCAGCCTGCACCTGCTGATGGCCGGCAGCGTGGTGGCGTTGCTGCCGGTGCTGCTGGTCTTCCTGGCGATGCAGCGCCGCTTTATTGAAGGGCTGGCGGCGGGACTGAAAGGCTGAACGCCGCCGTCGGCTGATGCTCGGGCGGCAGATGGAAGAAGAGCACTGCCAGCATCAGGTAGACCGTCAGCAGCAGCACGCCCTCCAGCCAGTGGCTCTCGCCGTCGTTGCTGATCTGACTGACCGTCAACGCCGCCAGCCCGACCGCGGCGATCTCGGGGACCGTGAAGACCAGGTCCATCGGCATCCCCAGCGCCCGACTCAGCAGTACCAGCACCGGCGCCACGAACAGCGCGATCTGGATCGACGAGCCGATCGCAATGGACAGCGAGAGGTCCATGCGGTTCCGCAACGCCACCATCACGGCGGTGCTGTGCTCGGCGGCGTTGCCGACGATCGCCACCACGATCACCCCGACGAACAGCTCGGTCATGCCCATCGCCGCGGCGGCCTCGTGCACCGAACCGACCATCAGCTCGGCCAGGATGCCGACGCCGACCGTCGCCACCACCAGCACGCCCAGCGCGCGACGAATCGACCACGGCTCGTGGCCGCCGCCGTGGTCCTGCGCCGCGGCCTCGTCGTCTTCGGCACTGCCGACGTAGAGGTGCTTGTGGGTGCGCAGCGTGAAGACCATGCTGAGGGCGTAGACCACCAGCAAGAGGACCGCCAGCTCGGTGCTGATGGCCTGCACCTTGCTGCCCACCGGCGGGGCGAAGTGTATGAACAGGCTGGGGATCAGCAGCGCGATCACCGCCAGGTACATCAGCGTCGAGCCGAGCTGCGTGGCGGTCGGGTTGAAGCGCTGCACGTTGTACCGCAGGCCGCCGGCCAGCAACGCCAGACCGAGCACCAGCAGCACGTTGCCGATGATCGAACCGGTCAGCGAGGCTTTCACGATGCCGTGCATCAGGGCCGCCTGCTGCGGCTGCCGGGCCGCCTCGACGAGCGCCATGCCGGCGATGATCAGCTCGGCGGCGTTGCCGAAGGTGGCATTCAGCAGCCCGCCGATGCCCTCCCCCAGACGCCGCGAGATCTGCTCGGTGGCGTGGCCCATGAAGCCGGCGATGGGGATGATGGCCAGCGCCGCACAGATGAAGATGGCGGTCGGGCTGCTCCACGACGCGTGCCGCAGATGCCCGATCTCCAGCACGATCGAGACCGGGAAGAGCACCAACAGCCAGTTCAGCGATGGTCGGCGGAGAGCGTCGAGCAGCGCGCGCATGGTCACCTCGCGGGTCGAAGTGTGACGCGTTGGCGCGCCGGGCGCCGGCCTCAACGGACCAGCGGCAGGGCGGCCAGCAGGGCCAGACAGGCGGCGCGGGTGTGGTAGGGATCGACGCCGAAGCTGACGTCGCGGTCGCGCCAGTACTCTTCGAGCACCGCCGGCAGCAGCAGCGCCAGCCAGTAACAGGCGACCCGCTCGAACGGCGAGCAGGCGATCTGGAGCCGGGCCAGGGCGACCGCCGTCAGGCCGAGCAGCCCCAGCACGAAGGCCCTCACGGCCGGCGAGGCCGGCCCGGCGGCGCGGCTTAGCAGCAACGCGGTCAGCGCCACCAGCGGCAGCAGCCAGACGTCGCGCAGGCGCGACGCGTCGACCAGCAGCGGTGACAGGCTGGTCGGGCCGCAACTGGCCAGGGCCACCAGCAGACCGGAGCCAATCGCCGCGCGGGGCGGAGAGGCACCGCGGTCGAGCAGCCAGGTCTGTAGCAGCGCGGCGCCAGCGGTGGCGACGAACAGCCGCAGCAGGTAGACCGGCGGCGCGGCGGCCCCGCTGTGGAGCAGCAGCACCGCCACCGCGGTGCCCCCGGCCGCCGGCAGCCACCACCAGTCGCGCCGCCGGGCCACCCGCGCCAGCAGCGTGAAGAAGGTGTAGACCGCCAGGCCAGCCAGCACCAGCAGCGCGCCCATCAGCCGCTCACCTCCGTCCACCAATCCACCAGGCGTTGTCCGGTCGCCGTCGCGGACTCGGTCGCCGCCAGCTCCAGCCAGGTCACCCCGGGCAGGCGCCGGAACCAGGTCAACTGCCGCCGCGCGAACCGCCGGGTGTCCTGCTTGGTGAGCGCCACGGCCTCCTCCCAGGTCAGCTCGCCGGCCAGCGCCGCCCGCAGTCGCCGGTAGCCGAGCCCTTCCAACGCCTGGCAGTTGGCGGGCAGGCCTTGCTGCAAGAGGTATTCTAACTCCTCACGCCACCCGGCCGCCAGCATCGCGTCGACCCGCCATTCGATGCGCTGGTACAGCTCCGCCCGCGGCCGGGTCAGACCCACCAGGTGGTAGCGCAACGGCACCGGCCGCGTGCCGGCGGCGGCGTGGTGCGCGCTGAGCGGCTGCCCGGTGAGCTCCCACACCTCCAGGGCGCGAATCACGCGCTTGCGGTCGGCGACCTGCAGCCGTGCCGCGGTCGGGGGGTCGACCGTGCTCAGGCGCGCGTGCAACTCGGTGCTGCTGGCCGCCTCCAGCCGCGCTCGCAGCGCCTCGTCGGCGGCCACGCCGGTCAGCGACCAGCCCTCGACCAGGGTGCTGAGGTAGAGCCCGGTGCCGGCCACCACCACCGGCAGCCGCCCGCGGGCCGCGATGTCCAGCAGGCAGGCCTCCGCCGCCACGCGGTACTCGGCCACCGTGTAGGCCGTCGCCGGGTCCAGGAAGCTGGTCAGGCGGTGCGGTACCGCCGCCCGCTCGGCCGCCGTCGGAGCAGCCGAGCCGATCTCGCAGCCGCGGTAGATCTGCCGCGAGTCGGCGGCCACCACTTCGCCGCCGAGGTGCTCACAGAAGGCAATCGCCGCCGCGGTCTTGCCGACCGCCGTGGGACCCAGAATCACCGCCGCTGCGGGCCGGTCGCTCATCCCACGCCGAGGTCGGCTCGTCCGAACAGTGCCTCGAACCGGTAGCCCGCCGCGGCGAAGTTCTCAACCGCGCCCTCCTGGCGGTCGACAATGCTCAGGACCACCACCACCTCGACCTGCGGGTACGCTTCCCGCAGCGCGCCGATGGCGTCGAGCGTCGAGCCGCCGGTGGTGGTGGTGTCCTCGACCATCGCCACCCGCGTCACGCCGCTCAGGTCGGGCCCGGCGATGCGGTCGCCCAACCCGTGGTCCTTGGCGGCCTTGCGCACGATGAACCCCTGCAGCGGCTGCGGCGTCTCGGCCGACAACGCGACCATCGCCCCGACCAGCGGGTCGGCGCCGAGGGTCATCCCGCCGACCGCCTGCACCCCCAGCCCGCTCAGCCGGTCCAACAGCAGCAGGGCGGTCAGCCGCAGGCCCTCAGCCTGCAGCGTGACGTCTTTGCCGTTGACGAAGTAATGGCTCTGCCGCCCGGAGGCCAGTGTGAAAGACTGGCCGGGCGCCGCCACCCGCAGGGCGTCACGACGAATCAGCTCCAGCAGCCGCGCCCGCTGCGTCGCCAGGTTGCTCATCGACCGTCTCCTCGGCAGCCGTCACCCACCGGCTCAGCCGGCCGCGCGACCACCAGACTCCCAGCAGCGCCGCCACCGGCAGCGTCAGTCCGATCCAGACCTTCTCGGTCGCCGACAGCGCCGGCTCGCGGCGCCAGATCCCCAGCATCAGCAGCAGGCGCACCAGCCACCAGCAGGCCTGCCAGCAGAGTACCACCAGCAGCCCATCACGCAACCAGGGCTGCTGCCGGAACGCCACCACCGTCAGCGTCAGGAACAGCAGCCCGCTCAGCCCGAAGCCGAGCGACACCCAGCGTCGCCGCCGCCCCGCGAGGTGGGCCATCAGGGGGCCGTCAGGCTGTAGATCGCGGCCTGCTGCGCCGGGTCGATGCGCAGCGTCAGGGCCTCACCGCGGGTCAGCGGCACGTCGCCGCGCGGGGCGCCGCTGCCATCCAGCGCTTGCGCCCGCAGCGCCTGCTGGGTGCGCAGGGTGATCGTCGCCCGCAGCGGTTCGGCCAGCGTCGGCCCGCTGCCCCACTTGTTGCTGACGCTGGTGAAGGTCTCGTTCCACTCCATGCCCTGATTCACCACCGCTCCCAACAGCACCAGCAGCAGTTGCTTCGACTGCGCCACTGGCTGGCCGTCGCGGCTCGCCAGCAAGAGCGTCGCGAAGTTGCGGCCACCAGCGGCCAGCTCGACCGTCAGCGGTCCGACGGTGACCGCCCGGCCGCCGATCCGGCCGACCACGGCCAGCAGTTGCGGGGTCTCGACCTGCGCGCTGGCGGGCGTTCCGGCAAACCAGCGGAAGGCGGCCTCCGGCGGGGTCAGCCAGCCCGCCGGCCCCGGCGCTGGGGTGGCCTCGCCGACCAGCCGCGGGGCCCTGTCGCCGGCCACCAGCCGCAGGCCGAGCCGCGCCTCGCCCGCCAGCCGCGGCTCCGCGCCGGCCAGGCTCCAGAGCTTCTCAGGCGCCGCTTGCCCGGCGGCGATCAGCGCCGGGAGCCGGTCTCGCCCGACCTCCAGCAGCACCTCGCGCGGCGCCGGCGGCAGCAGGCCCTGGCGCAACAGCAGCGCGGCGAAGGGCGCCGTGGCGAGGTGGGCCGGGTCGCCGGCCAGGTTGAAGTAGCCGGTCAGCTTCTCGGCCCGGTAGTGGTCGTCGCTGCTGGCGAAGGTGAACTGGTAGACGCCGTCCCAGTCTTGCAGCGCCGCCATCGCGGCGACCAGCGGGAACATCTCGGCACGGTAGAAGTTCGGCGCCGGGTGGTTGTACTCGCTGACCGTGAAGGCCCGGCCCGCCACCCGGTGCATCGCCAGTCGGCTCAGCGTGCCGCCGCTGGCCGACTCCACCAGCGGCGTGTTGCCGATGCTCCAGTTGGCCGGGTCCCAGGGCTTGCCGGGGAAGCTGGGGTGCTGCCAGTAGCTGTGCATGTCGACGAAGCTGCAGCCGTCGACCTCGCGCTGGATCCCGCCGATCCCGCCGTAGCTGCCCTGGGTGCAGATGATTGGGGCGCGCAGGCCGATCGTCTCGCGGAGGTGCCGCGTCAGCGTGGCGACGTAGCGGCGTTCGACCTCCAGCAGGTACCGCACCCAGTCGACGCGCTGTTCCTTGAGGCCGCTGCGGATGGGTGCAGGGAGGTCCTCGAAGCGGGCGTCGGCCGGCAGGTCGAGGCCCGAGCCGGGCCGCAGACTGACCTCCGCGAGTTCGACCGCGCCCGGGCTATTGCCGAGGTTGAAGCTCAGCCGGACCTTCTCGGCGACGGTCTCGGTGGCGCTGAAAACCAGCGTGTGCCGCGACCAGGTGGCGGTCAGATTGGCGCTGCTGTTGAGTCCCAACATGCGCCAGTCAGGCTCCTGCAGCCGGACCCCGAGGCTGATGCTGCGGGCCGGGTCAGCCCGGCCGGCGAAAGACAGGGTGTAGGTCCGTTCAGCCGTCAGTGAGAGCCCGCGGCGGTGTACCTGGAAGTCCCAGGCGCGGGTGCCCGGCTTGGTCTGCACCGCCCGCAGCGCCGGGCCACCGGCCGGGCCGGCCGTCGGCAGCACCTGCATCGTCGCCTCGGCCGGCGCGGGCGACTCCAGGATCCAGCGCTCGGCGCCGCGGTCGAAGCGGCCGTCGGCCACCAGTTCGGCCCCGAGCGGCTCGCCGCCGGCCTGCCACGCCGCGCGGCACTTCGCCGACGTGCCGTAGCGCTCGCGCAGCCAGGCCCCCCAGCCCGTCAGCAGCGGCTGCAAAAGGTCCGGCGGCAGCGCCAGCAGGTCGCTCGAAAAGGCTGCCCCGAGCAGTGTGTTCTCGTTGTTCAGTTCGCAGACCAGCATCCCCGGCTCGTCGGCCCAGCGCCGTTTGGTGTACGGGTTGACGTGCGTCAGCAGCAGGCTGGCGTACTGCCGCTGCTGCTCGATCAGACGCGGGTGGAAGTAGTCGATCACCTTGCCGTAACGGAAGGCGTAGGGGATCGCCGCGAAGTCGACCCCGGCGTAGTTGCGGGAGACATGCAGGTTGAGGTTGAGGAAGATCCCCTGCTGCAACAGCTCGGCGGCGAAGCGGTCGAGTTTGTCGAGCTGCGCCGGGTCAAGGGCCGTCTGCTGGGCGTCGGCCCACAGCCCCCGCGGTGCCGTGGCGTTGTCGATGTGGTGGAACCGCACGACGTTGATCCCGAGCTGGCGGAAGCGGCGGGCAATCTGCGGCGCCAGTTCGGCCGGGGGGAAGGCCCCGGCGAAGGTGACGTTGGTGCCAAGGAACCGCAGCCGGCGGCCCTGCCGGTCGTAGCAGTGGCCGTCGCGGAGGGTCACCGGGCCGAGCTGATCGGCGGGCGTGTCGTTCAGGAAGCCGATGTCCAGCAGGCTGGGCGCCGTGGCCGTGGCCGGCACCACCAGGGGGAAGCCCCCCTCGAAGGGTTGGGCGGTCAGCAGCAGGGCGGTAAGCCACAACATCGGCCGGCTCCGTGGTGAGCGGCCCCCTTCGACACCCGGCGGCCGACTCCTCGCCAAACCGGCCGCGCGGCAGGACTCGGCCCCGCCGCGGCGAAGGTGCGACCGTCGGGAGATCCAGCGATGGCCGAGCTGCTCAGCAAGTCCGCCTACGAACAGGCAATCGCCGCCAGCCGCGACGACCGCCTGGCCTGGTGGCGCGAGGCGCGCTACGGGATGTTCATCCACTACGGCCTGCACACCATCTTGGGCCGCAACGAGTGGGCGATGGCGGTCGAGAACTGGTCGCTTCCGGAGTACGAGAAGCTGGCTCAGCGCTTCACCCCGCGCCGCGGCTGCACACGCGAATGGGCGCAGTTGGCGAAAGACGCCGGGATGAACTACCTGGTGCTGACCAGCCGACACCACGAGGGGTTCAGCCTCTGGAACAGCCGCGTCAACCCCTACAACGTGGTGAACTGCTGCCCCGGCGGGTTTGACGTGGTCGAGGAGTTCCTGAACTCTTGCCGCGACCTGGGCTTGCGGGCCGGACTCTACTTCTCGCTGATGGACTGGCACCACCCCGACTCCTGGCGCTGCGCCTTCGATCCCGCTGCTCGGGCGCGCTTCTGGGAGTTCTTGCAGGGCATGCTGGAAGAGCTGCTGGGCGGTGCCTACGGCCAGATTGACGTGCTCTGGTACGACGTCCCGGCGCCGATGGAGTCGCACGAGGGGTGGGCCTCGCTGCCGATGAACCAGCGGGTGCGCGAGCTGCAGCCGCAGATCCTGATCAACAACCGCTCGCGCCTGGACGAGGACTTCTCAACCCCCGAAGAGCACATCACGGCGGCCGACGGCGGCAAGGGTTGGGAAGCCTGCATGACCTTCAACCGGATCTCCTGGGGCTACCTCGACAGCGCCCAGGCGTTGCCGTACAGCTACAACGCCCAGGGCATCGTGCGGATGCTGCACACGGTCGCCTCGGGCGCGGGCAACCTGCTGCTGAACATCGGCCCCAACATCGACGGCAGCGTGCCGGCCGAAGCGGTCGAACCACTGCAGACTGTCGGCCGCTGGCTGGCGGCCCACGGCGAGGCCGTCTATGGGCGCCTCGACCGCTGCACCGCCTCGACCGCCAGCGGCACCGGACGGTTCACGCAGCGCGGCAACAAGCTCTACTTCTGGCAGTGGATCTGGAGCGACGAGCTGATCTTCGGCGGCTTCGAGACCAAGCTCAAGGCGATCCGAGCGGTGCCCAGCGGCGCCGCGGTGGCCTTCACGCAAGATGCCCGCCAGATCGTCGTCGCGCCGCGACCGGCCGCCCAGCGCGATGCGATCTGCAACATCAGTCTGCTGGAGCTGGAGTTCGAGGCCCCGCCGGTCCACCGCCGGTGCAGCGCCTATCCGCAGCTCCACGGCGGGCGGCAGTGGGTCACCGAGTAACGGCGTCCGGACCGGCCGGCGGCAGGTCGGGAGTCCGCGCCGCGGCGCGGTGCGCTTATACTGAAGTCGCCCGGCGCGGGCGGCAGGAGACGTGACGTGGACGAGAAGGCGCGCAAGGCAGCGCTGCGGCTGGTGCCCTACGGGCTGTATGCCGTGACCTGCGGGCAGGGCGATCAGGCCAACGGCTTCACCGCCAGTTGGCTGACCCAGTGCAGCTTCGATCCGCCGTTGCTGGTGCTCGGCGTGCAGCCGCACACCACCTCGTACCAGCTCATCAAAGAGGGCGGTTGCTTCGTCGTCAACTTCGTCGACCCCGAGCAGGCCGCCCTGCTACAGATGCTGCTGAAGCCCGTGGCGCGGGTCGGCAACAAACTCGCCGGGCAGGAGATCGTCACTGGCCAGACCGGCGTGCCGATCTTGCAGCAAGCGGTGGCCTGGTTGGAGTGCCGCGTCGTCGCGGAGTCGCAGCCGGGTGATCACGCGCTGTTCGTGGCCGAGGTGGTCGAGGCCGGTCGCCCGTCGGACCGGCGGCCGCTGGTCTTGTCCGACACGCCTTGGACCTACGCCGGATGAGCCGCCGCTGGCTGGCGCAGGCAGGGCTGCGATGATCGCCGCCGCGCTCACCGCGCAGTTTGACGACGCGCCCCCGGCCGACGTCGCGGCACAGGCCCAGGAAGCCGGCTACGACGCGCTCGACGTCTGGGTCGCCGACCTGGACGGTTTGCGCGAGTCGCTGGCGGCCTACTTCGACAGCGCGCTGCCGCCGGCGCTGGTCAGCCTGGCCGAGCACCAGCCCAGCGCCCTGCGGACCGCGGCGCGGGTCTGTCGCGGCCGGGTGCGCTTCATCCGCAGCGCGCCCTGGCCGCCGACCGCCGCCCGGCTGAGCGCCCTGCTGACCGAACTGGTGGCGGTGGCCCGCGGTGAGGGGGTGACTTTCCTGATGCCCCATCACAGCGCTGGCTGGTGCCGCGAGCCGGCGCAGTTGGCGGCGCTGCTGGCCGACCAGCCGCCGGAGGCGGTGCGCGCGGTGCTGGCGCCCGACCAGGTCGCCCGGCCGCGCGACCTGCCGCCGACGGAGTGGCTGGCGCGGCTGCCGTTGCCGGCCGCGGGCGCGGTCGCCGCCGCCAACTTCAAGTGGGTCAGCGAGCTGTCGCCCGGCAACGTGCGCAGTTGGGCTCCGCGCCTGGCGCCGCTGTCGCACGGCCTGACGCCCTGGGCGGCCTGGCTGGAGCGCCTCGCCGCCGACGGCTTCGACGGCGTCTTCACGCTGGGCGACGCCCTGCTGCCGGCCGCCGCGGGCGACCGCCCACGCACCGCGCGCGACGACCTGCGCTACCTCCGCCGCGCCTGGCGCTCGGCCAATCGGCCGGCGCGGGCCGCCGCCGGTTAGGGCAGGCTGAACCAGATCGTCGGCTCGATCAGTTGCCCGTGCGGCACACCGATGCCCTCGGCGTAGGGCCAGTTGGGCGGTTGCGTGTAGGCGCAGACCGAGATGTCGGACGAGGCGCGCCGGCCGTCGGGCAGCAGCAACTCGATCCAGAAGCGCCGGACCTTGAACCAGTCGCCCGAGTCGTTGCGCAGTTGCAGCCGGTTGCGGGCCTGCAGCTCGGCGATGGCCTCGCGCGGCAACTCCAGGCCGACCCGTTCGGCCCACACCCCGGCGGTCTCGTTGCCGCCCGCCGCCGGCAGGCGCCCGACCTCACGGCCGTTCAGCGAGGCTTCGAGGAAGTAGCGCTGGCCGCTATCCAGACCCATGCCGTCGAACCGCAGCCAGGCCCGCTGGGCACTCTGTACCTGCGCCCGGGTCAGGCCCGCCAGCGGGTAGGGTCCCGGCTCGCGGCGGTACCGCTCGGTCGCCGGGTCGAGCCGCCGGACCAGCAGCTCGTCACGCGATTCGACCCGGATGTCGCCCCAGCAGGCCCAGTCGCCGGACGAGTTGTCCTCGGGGCCGACATCGGCCACCAGCACGAGCTGCACCGGCTGCCCGGCCCAGCGGCTGAGGTCGCCGCTGATTGGTGACCAGGCGTGCTTCGTGACGGTCACCTCGGCGACTTTGGTCTCACTGCCGGCCGCGTCGCGGACCAGCATCTGGTACAGAATGCCATCCCCCGGATCGCTGCCGTCGCCTTTGCCGACGTAGGCCCGGCAGGCCGCCGGCGTGGCCGGCAGGGTGACCGCCGCGTAGGTCGCCCGGGCCTGACCGGTGCCGCCCTGGTAAGGCGGGTGCATGAACAGCCCCAGCCGCGTGACATCGCCGCTGGTGCCCTCCTGCCGGTTGACGTGTCCGCCCATCGCCGGCGCTGGCAGTTCTCGTCCGTCGCGTAGCCGCAGCCGGGCCACCAACTCCTGCGGCAGCGGGAGCAGCTCCTGGTAGCCCTTGGCCGCGACCAGCGCCAGCTCCCGCGACTGCTGCAGGCCCGCCGCGGCGACGGTCAGCCGCATCAGACGCTCGTCCTCAGCCGGCGGCGGCCCGAGCTCGATGCTGGCCACGCCAGTCCCGCCGGCCGGCAAGGTCACCCGGCCGCTGCGCCCGTCGCAGGTGGCCGTGAACTCGGCCTCTCGCGGCAGGTTGCTGCGCAGGCTGATCTGCAGCGCGTGGCCGATCAGCGCGTCGACCTGCTCGGCGATCGGGACCACCGTGAAGTCGATCCAGGCGCCCTCGAACTGGAACCACAGTCGCTCGCCGGGTTTGGCGGTCGGTGGGATGTTGACCGCGTGCTCCTGCGCCCTGCGGACCGTCAGCGCCTCACCGGCGAAGACTTCGTCACGGTCGCAGGTCAGCGCCGGGCCGGCCGGCGCCTGGCCGGTCAGGCGGTAGCTGAAGGCCTTGTCGACCGGCCGCACGTAGGTCAGCCCGCGGGCCCGGCGGAGCTCGGCCGGACCGATCGGCTGCCCCGCCTGGTCCAACGCCTCGGCGCGGCCAGCGTCGACCGCGAAACCGCACTCGGCCTGCTCCCAGAGCAGCACTTCCCAGCCCGCGTCCAGCTTGCGGCAGACCCCGGCGCCGTTGCCGGCGGCCTTGGCGTAGCGTTGGAAGCGTCCCCGGCCGTCGACGTAGAGGTTCGCCGGGCTGACCGCGTAGTCGCTGCGCCAGCCGTGCGGGTCGCTGCTGGCCAGGCTGATCTGCCCATCGGCAGTCCAGCCCTCGAAGCCGTTCGGCGGCAGGTCCAGGGCCCGCTCGCCGACCTTCGCGATCAGCCGCTCGGTGGGGCTGCCGTTGGCGACGATCTGCGTACCGTCGGCGTAGCGCACCGCGAGCTGGTTACGGCGGTAGGCCCCGGTCGCCACCGCGGCGGTGCTCTCGAGCCACTCCCCGGCGGCGCTGAGGTAGCGGATCTGGTCGGCCGCGACCTGCGTGTAGCGGGCGGCGATCGGCTGCACCAGGTGGTAGCTGCGCAGCCCGTTGCGCAGGCCGCCGGAGGTCACGAAGAAGCCGGGATGGCCAAAGGCCAGGGTGGCGCACAGGAAGCGGTCGTAGTAGGCGTCGCGCGCGGCGGGCGTCTGGCCGGTGTTCGGGACATTGCTGTAGAACATCTCGGGATTGCCCATCCCGAAGTTGCAGCAGAGGTCGTGCATCCGGCGCAGGTCGAAGTCGACCAGCCAGGGGTTCTCGAAGATCCGGTAGGCCTGGTCCTGGGCGTAGTTGCCGTCGGTCAGGCCGCTGTAGAAGCTGTGGTGGTTGCCCTCGCTGTAGACCGGGCCGCCCCAGGCCTTTTTCTGGTGCAGCATGATCTCGCCGTAAAGGTAGAACACCGCGCTGTACGACCCGGCGCCCGGGACGCGGGCATCGTAGTCGACCCGATGCCACGGCGCGACGGCGGTGTGGACATCGCAGTAGGCGGTCGAGAACTTGAACTTCTGCTGGATGATCGGCGCCAGCCGGGCGCAGTATTCCACCGCCCGGGTCGGCTTCGGGGCATAGCAGCGCATCCAGGCGCCCTGCAACTGGTTGCTGCTGGTGCGGCCGATCAGGTCGGTCGACCAGTACTCGTTGACCGGCGCGAAGTCGGTGTAGTTGTTGTACGGGCCGTAGACGAACCCCAACTCGTCCTGCATGATCCGGGCGTAGCGCTGCTGGCCCTCGTCGCCGCCCTTGCCCGGCGCCGGGCGGGTGCGGAAGGTGAAGCTCTCGCCGCCGTCGCGCCAGCCGGTCTCGTGGTCGGTGATCACAATCTCGCTAAGCCCCCAGCGCTTGATGTTGCGCCAGTAGGCGGCGTCGCGCTCGCGGTCGCCGGCGCCGTGGGCGATCCAGACGTGCGTCCCGGTGACTGCCTTGTACGGCGAAACAGGGTTCGGGATCGTCGGCAGCAGCTCCTCGTACCGCGGGCTGGCCGACAAGATCAGCCGCTCGACACAGTCGTTGCGCCGGCCGTCGGTGTTTGGCAGGTAGCGCACGCCGCCGTTGTAGCTGACCCGCTCGCCCTCGATCGCTGGCGCGGCAAACGGCTCGGCGCCGTTGCCCTGGTACCAGTCGGTGTTGCCAGTCAGGAACAACGGCCGCTCCGGCGGCCCGCTGACGACAATCGCCGGGCGGCCGCCGTGGGCCGGATAGTAGGGCGTGGTGACCAGCCGCGGGTTGACCAGCCCGGCGGCCTGCCCGTAGCGCACCTCGGCGACCTGCCCGCCGGGGGCCAGCACGTCGAGCAGCAACGACTTGCCGCGGAGGCGCATCTGGAAGGTGGCCTCAACCGTCAACTCGCCGCGGCGGAGCGTCCAGCGCGTCACCACGGCGTCGCCCTGGCGCTCGCTGCTGCGCAACACCGCGGCCTCAGCGGGTTGCGGGCCCTGCGGCGTGGCCAGCCAGCAGCCGCCGCCAACGCTGGGCTGCACCGGCGGGGCGCCGGCCCAGGTCAGGCTGAGGTCGTCCAGCGTCCCGCGCCGCGGTTCGTAACGCCACGTCAGTTGCCCGTCGGCGCCGCGGTAGGCGAAGACCCAGGTCTCGCCCTCGCGCCGAATCTCGGTGGTCGCGCCGGGCGCCAGCGTGGGCGGGGTGATCGTGTCGGGCGTGGTCGGAAACGGCAAGGTCCCCGGCCCGCGGTTGGTGCCGACGGTCTGGCCCGGCAGCGGCGCCAGATTGCGGCTTGGGCGTGGCTCGAAGGTCAGCGGGCCGAACTCCTCGCGGAAAGCGCAGAGGCTGTCGAAGTAGAGCGTGCGGTCCTCTTTGTTGCGCCCGCCGTTGACCCGCAAGCCGACGAAGCTGCCGCCGGTTGCGAGCTGGGAGACCTGCTGCGGGCTGAGCCGCTCGTGGCAGAGGAACCACTCTTCCCAGTTGACGTAGGCCAGGTTCACCGTCACTTCGTCGCCGGCGGCGCTGCGCAGCAGCGCCTGCACCGTCACCGGCGGCGTGTCCGAGCGGGGCGCGTAGCCCCAGTTGTTGCCGTAGACCCAGCAGTGCAGCGCGTCGAGGTTGGCCGGCAGCGGCACCGGGCGGGGCGGCCGGAGCGTCACCTGCGGCCCGCCGGCAGTGCCGCGGTAGACCAGCTTGCCGACGTACTGCCCGAAGATCTGCTGCTCGCGGGTGCGGCCGAAGCTGGCTTCGCTGGCCTTGGTCTCGACCGTCCAGCCGGTCAGATCCTCAAAGTCGACCAACGGCGGGTGGGTGTCGTTGACCCGCCCGGCCCAGTCCAACTCGTAGGGCCGGCGGCCCACCGCTTCGTCGCCCGGCGCGGTCACCAGCCAGGCCACCAGACCAACCGCCAGATGCAGCATCACCGTCTCCTCATCGCCCGGCCGCGCCCAGCCCGAGCACCGTGAAGGCGGTGCCGTCGCTCTGGGCGTGGTGCTCGGCGAGCACTTCGATCCGGATCCGGTGCGGCCCGGCCGGCAGCCCGCGGCCGATCACTTCGGTCACCCGGTAGCCGCCCCAGGTCTGGTCGAACCAGGCCTCACAGACTTGCGGCGGCCGGTCGTCGACGGTCACCCGGGCCCGACCCTGCGGACCTTTGATCCGCCAGAACATCAGGTACAGCAGGTCGCCGGTGAGGGTGAACTCCAGCACGCTGCCGGGCGCGGTGGCGCGCCAGCCGGACCCGCCGGGGCCCTGGCCGAAGGTGAAGCCCTGGTTGGCCACCGGCTGCAAGGCATCGGCCTCGCACAACTCGACCCGCGCGAAGCGGTCGCTGTGGAGCGGCGCCGGCAGCGGCGCGATGGCCGGCAAAGTGGCCGGCAGCCGCTCCAGGGCCTGGGCCAGGAAGCCGGTGATCAGCTCCGCGGTGAGGGTGTGGCCGCGGTCGTTGGGATGCACCTCGTCGGCCTCGTAGTCTTCCCAACGGATCTCGCCGGCCTGCATCCGCGGCCAGAGCGCGTCGCGAAAGCTGAGCTGTGGCAACCCGTAGTGCGTCGCGACCGGACCATGGACGGCGTGGGCGTTGCCGCCCGCGCGGTTCATCATGGCCATCGTGATCACCGCCGGCTGCGGCGGCGCCGCCAGGATCTGGCGCAGCAGGCCCTCGTAGGTTTCGGCGGCCTCGGGGGTTGGGCCGTCGTTGACGCCGTACTCGACCAGCACCAGGTCGGGCCGCTGCGCCAGCACGTCGCGGGCGCAGCGCAGCGCGCCGTAGTTGGAGCCGGTGGCCCCGATCCCGGCGTTGTGGAATCGCACCGTGGCCTGCGGGAAGGTCTGCCGCAGCCAGGCGGCGACCTGGTCGGGGTAGCGCAGCTCGGGCCGGCTGGCCTTGGCGCCCTGGGTGATCGAGCCACCAATGCTGACCAGACTGATCGGCTCACCGCGGCGGGCCTGGGCCAGCACGCGGTCCAACCGCGCCGGGTCGCCGGCACTCAGCAGACCGCCGGGCGGCAGGTCGGGGGCTTGGATGGTCAAGGTCGTCCAGAGCGCCAGGGTCAACATCGGCCACTCCTAAGCGAGACCGGCCAGGGCCAACTGCTCGCGCAGGAAGGTCGCCGCGCGGCGGATGTCGCCGACCGGGTCGGCGCCGGTCTCGCGCTCGATCGCCAGATAGCCGTCGAACCCGGCCTCGTGCAGCAACCGCAGGTAGCGCTGCCAGTCCACCAGCCCCTCGCCCAGCGGCACCTCCAGGCGCTTGCCATCGGGCGTCGTGAGGGCGTCCTTGGCGTGGGTGTGGGCGATGTACGGCCCCAGCACCGCGGCCCCCTCGGTGGGCATGAACTCGGCCAGCGCCGCGGCCTGGTCGTAGGGCGTCTCGACCAGCTTCCACTCCCGCAGGATCACCGGCCAGAGGATCAGGTTGGCCGGGTCGTAGTTGGCCCGCAGCCCGGTCCCGCCGACGGTCTCAATCAGTTGGCGCATCACCCGCGGCGGCTCGGGGCCGGTCTCCATCGCCACGCAGCAGCCCAGCGACTCGCCGTACCGGGCCAGCTCGCCGGTGGCGTCGACAAAGGCCTGCCACTTCGGCCCGCTGGCGTCGTGCGGCATCACGCCGACGTGGGCCATCCAGATACGGGTCTCGAAAGTGGCACACATCTCGAGCAGTTGCTTGCCCCAGGCGATGTTCTCGGCGTGGTGCTCGGCCTCGCCGAGATCGACCTGTCCGCCCCAGCAGCAGAGCGCGCTGACCTCCAGCCCGCGGTCGCGGATCTGCTGCGCGGCCCGGCGCCAAGGCTCGCGGTCGGTGGCCCGGGCGTCGAGCTCGCCGCCACAGGACAGGTGGATCCCGTCCAGCCCCAGCTCGACGGCGATGTCCAGCGCCTCTTCGAACGGCCGGCGCAGGTTGGAGTGCATCACGCTGATCTTCACGGCCCTCTCCCGTCAGCGGCGGTATGCACCGCGCGCCGGCCGGCTCCTGCCGGGAGGGGCCGGCGACTTTGGCGCGAACTGGCCCCGTCGACGAGGACTGCATGAGCGACGCGATCCGGATCGCCATCATCGGCTGTGGGCAGATTCTGCCGGCGCACCTGAACGGCTTCAAGGCGCTCTGGGACGTCGGCATCCGCGACTTCCGGATCGTCGCGTTGTGCAGCGAACGGGCGGCCGACGCCGCGCGCTACGCCGACCGCGGCGAGGCGCCGCCGGTGCTGCAGCAGGCCCCCGGCGGGGTGCCCCACTTGTGGGTCAACGACATCCACCCCGACCCGGTCCCAACCATCTACACCGACTACCGCGACCTGCTGGCCGACCCGCTGCTGCGGCTGGACGCGGTGCTGATCCTGACGCCGCACCAGACCCACCACCCGATCGCCCTGGCGGCGCTGCAGCGCGGGCTGCACGTGCTGCTGGAGAAGCCGCTGGCCTACACCGTGGCGACGGCCCGGAGGCTCTGCGAGGCCGCCGCGGCGGCCGGGCGACAACTGCAGGTGGCCGAGGTGGCGCACTTCCGCGAGGTCACCCGGATGGCCGGCTGGCTGCTCGGGCGGGGCGACCTGGGTCCGCTGCAGGTCGTCGTGGAGCACGTCCTGGGAATGGGCTGGTCGCCCCGCCGGCTACGCGGCGATACGCCCTGGCGGCACCGCCTCGAGACGGCCGGCGGCGGGCTGACGCTGGACCGCGGGGTGCATGTCTTGCACACGCTGGAGCAGGTCGCCGGCCCGATCGACACGGCGGCGGCCTGGACTCCGATTCTCGAGCCGCAACGGTACGTCGGCGACCGCTTCGGCCACAGCGGCGAGCCGGTCGAGTGTACGGTCGACGACACTTTCGTCGCACAGTTGCGTTTCGCGGGCGGCGCGGTGGGTCAGGTATCCTACAGCGCGGCGCTGAGCGGCGACCGCACGGCGCTGCCCCTGACGGTTCACGGCCGGCAGGGCACCTTGCGCGGCGGTCGGCTGAGCTTCGCCCAGGGGCCGCCTGAGATGGTCGTCAGCCGCTTTCAGCGGACCGCGCCGACCGCGGTGCAGCGCAGCCTCTTCCGGCCCGACCTGCACTGCCCCTGGGCGGCGCAACTGGAAGACTGGCTGCAGGCGATCCGCAGCGGGCAGCCCGGCGAACTGCGGGCGGAGGTCGGGCTGCGCGACGTCGCCCTGGCCTGGACACTGCTGGAGTCCGATGCGCTGAACGGTCAGCCGGTGGCCGTGGCCGATGTGCTGGCCGGCCGCTGCCGCGCGCGGCAGGCGGCGCTGGACGCCAGCGCCGGGTCGTAGCACGGCGTTCAGACGCCGGGTAGAGCGAGATGGTAGAATGACGGTCGCGGCGCTGGTGCCCGGCTGCGAGCCGCGGGGCGACGGACGGAACGGTTGATGCAGCCGACGGACCTGGAGCTGGTCGAGCGCGTGCAGAGCGGCGACACCGAGGCCTTCGGGGGCCTGGTGCGGCGCTATCAGCAGCGTGTCTACAGCCATGTCTGCCGGATGACTGGGGGTGGTGAAGACGCCGCGGACCTGACGCAGGAGGTCTTCGTCAAGGTCTACAACTCACTGAACCGTTTCCGCGGGCAGGCGTCCTTTCAGACGTGGCTGTTTCGGGTGACCGCCAACCTGTGCGTCGATCGGCACCGCCGCGCGGCGCGGGCGCCGCAGGTGACCCGCTCGCTGGATGCGCCGGTCGCCGGCGAGGATGGCGAGTTTGAAGTCGAAGCGCCGGACTGGGAGCAGAATCCCGAGCAGGTCCTGCTGACTGCGGAGTTGCAGCAAGAGGTGCGAAGCGCTATCCTGCAACTGAGCGAGAAGCTGCGCGCCGTGGTGGTGATGCACGACCTGGAGGGGCTGAGCTACGAGGAGATTGCGGCAGCGTTGGCGATTCCGGTCGGGACGGTGAAGTCCCGGTTGTTCAATGCCCGGGCCGCGCTGCACGAGTTGCTGTTGCCGTACGTCCGGGTACGCTCCGCTGGGGGCCCGGGCGGCAAGTGACTGAAGGTGGCATGATGCGCCGAGATAAGACGATTCACGCCTGGCTCGACCAGAGGCTGAGTCCCGGCGAGCGCGAGCGCTTCGCCGAGCGGCTGGCGGCGGAGCCGGAGCTGGCAGCGACCGCCGAGGAAGCGCGGCGGGTGCAGCACCTGCTGCGGGCGCTGCCGGTCGACCAGCCCCCCGCCGACCTGGCTGACAACATCATGCGCCAGATTCGCACCGCACCGGCGCCGATGGTGCGCCGCTGGGCCTGGTGGCAGCCGTCGCGGGCGATGATGCTGGCGGGCGCCACGGTCGCGGTGCTGGCGGCCGTGATGCTGGTCCCGCGCGACGAGACCGCGACGCTGGCCGCCACGCAGTTGACCGAGACCGACCGCCGCTTCGTGCAGGAGTGTCTGCGCGACTACCATTACGAAGTGTCGACCCGCCTGGCTGGTAGTGGCGCGGCCCAGCGAGCGGCCGATGCGACCCTGGAGTTCTAGCGCTTTGCGGCCCCTGCTCCGGTTGACAGTCGTGTGGGCCCTGGCCGCCAACGCGGTGCAGGCGGGGCCGACTGCCGACGACATCCTGCGGCTCTACGGTGAGCAGTACGGCAGTGTTGCCTACAAGGGCGCGGAGTGGATCCAGGACCGCCAGGCTGACGGGCAGCCGGTCGCCGTGCGGGCTGAGGTCCGCCAGAAGACCGGCCGCGACTACAGCGCCATCTCACGCGGGCCCGGGCCCTATGTCGGCGCCATCACCGCCGACGACGGCCAGCGCTGCGTGATCTACCTGCCGAATGAACGGCGGGCCTATCTCTATCCGTCGCGCGCCGCCGAGGCGCGCTCGCGGCGGCGGCAGGAGATGGAGCTGCTGCGCGACAAGTACGACCGCCGGCTGCTGGGGCAGGAGCAGATCGCCAAACGCGCCTGCCACCGCATTCGGATGACCCCGAAAGTGGCCGGGCTGCCGGAGGTCGAGGTCTGGATCGACACCCAGCAGTACGTTGCGCTGCGGCAGATTGTCACTTCTCGCGGCAAGGTGGCGCGGCAGAGCTACTTCTACCACATCACCTACAACCCGGAGCTGAGCGACGAGCAGTTCCGCGTCGCCCTGCCGGCGGGCACCAGCAGCATCACGGTGCCGACCGGCGAGGGCGCCCAGCGGGCCGAGCCGGTGCGTTACCAGAGCCTGCGCGACCTCTGGACCAAGGCCAACCTGCGGGCGATGCTGCCGCGCTACCTGCCGACCGGTTTCAAGGCTGACGGCTACCACCTGCAGGTGCCTTTCCCCGGCGGGCTGTTCCGACGCCGGCTGATGATCAAGTACGTCTCGGGCGCCAACGTGCTCATGCTCAACATGGGCGCCGGCCTGCTGGGTCGCGGCAGCGACGCCGGCTCCGAACCGCCGACCGAGCCGACCGCGGTCAAGCCGGGGGTGCTGTTCTGGACCAAGCACGACATTCGGTTGCTGCTGATCGGTCCGCGCGATCTGGCCAGTGACGAGCTTAAGAAGGTGGCTGACTCGGTCGACTGGGCAGAGGGCAAGTCAGGCACTCGAACGGGCTGCCTGCTCGAGGAAGACAGCGGCTTGACCGCCACGCTGCGCTTCTGAGGTGGCCCCCGCCGAGCTGCGCGAGTTTGTGCGCCTGTTCAACGCGGGGCGCTACTGGGACAGCCACGAAGCCCTCGAAGCGTTGTGGCGGGCCACGGTCGGTCCCGAGCGCGAGTTCTACCGCGGCCTGATCCAGGCCGCCGCAGCGCTGGTCCACCACGCCCGCCGCAACCGCCACGGGATGCGCGTGCTGGCGAGCAAGGCCCGGCGGCGGTTGCTGCCCTTCGCTCCGACGCACCAGGGGATCGCCGTGCAGCGGCTGCTGACGGAGCTGGAGCAACACCTTTGGGCCGACGGCCCGGCGCCCCACCTGGGCCTCGCCACAGACGACCCCGCCGCGGTTTGACCAGCGCGCGGCGCTGTGCTAGCCTCCCCGCCATGAACGCCGACACCCTCCGCTTCTTGGATCGCCTGCGCGCCGGTGAGGGCTGCCTCGACCGCACCCGGCCGGTCCTGGTGGCCCGCGCGCCGGGCCGCCTGGATGCCTTCGGTGGCGTGATCGATTACACCGGGGGCACGGTCTGCGAGATGCCGCTGGCGGTCGCGACGCACGTCGCGTTGCAGGCGCGGACCGACCGCACGCTGCGCCTGACCAGCCTCGGCGTCGCGGCGCATGGGCTGCAAGAGACGGTTTCGTTGGACCTCAACCAGTTGGTGCCACCGGCCGGTCCGCGGCCCTACGACGCGGTACGCGCCGAGCTGGCCGCCGACCCGACGACGGCCTGGGCCGCGTACGTCGCTGGGGCCTGGCTGGTGCTGGCGCGGGAGCGCTACGTCGACCAGTACCTCCACGGCGTCGACCTGGTGATCGACAGCGCCGTGCCGGTCGGCGCGGGCGTCAGCAGTTCCGCGGCCATTGAGGTCGCCACGCTCTACGCACTGACCAGGCTGCACGGCCTGAGCATCGCCGGCCAGCGGCTGGCCCGCCTGGGCCAGATGGTCGAGAACCTGGTGGTCGGGGCGCCCTGCGGGCTGATGGACCAGCTCACCGTGGCCCTCGGGCGGCAGGACGCGTTGCTGCTGATCCGCTGCCAACCCGACGACATTCTGGGCCACGGCGCGGTGCCGCCGGGGGTCTGCCTGGGCGCGCTGCACACCGGTGTGAAGCATGCCGTGGGCGGCAGTCACTACACCGACGCGCGGGTGGCCGCGTTCATGGGCCATGCGGTGATCCTCGACTACCTCCGCCAGCTCGGCAGCATTGGCGCTGCTGAGGATCCCTTCGACGGCTACCTGGCGCGGATTCCGGCCGACGAGTACCTGACGACCTACCGCCACCTGCTGCCCGCCCAGCTCGACGGCGCGGCGTTCCTGGAGCGTTACGGCGGGACCGTCGACACCGCCACGCACGTCGATCCGGCAACGACCTACGCCGTGGCGACCGCGGTCAAGCACCAGGTGCTCGACAACTCCCGCGCGCCGCGCTTTGTCGACGCCCTGGCTGCCTACGGCCGGACGCGGCAACCGGTGTTCCTCGAGCGGGCGGGCGAGTACCTCTTGCAGGCTCACGCCGGCTACCGCGACGACCTCAACCTGGGCGCGCCCGAGGCCGATCTGATGCTTGAGCTGGCGCTCCGCCGCGGGCCTGCGGCGGGAGTCTATGGCGGACGCATCACCGGCGGGGGCTGCGGCGGCAGTGTCGTCTTCCTGGGTGACGAGCGGCTGCCGGCACTGTTGCCGAGCCTGGCGGCCGAGTACGAAGAGCGCAGCGGCCGGCGGGCGCTGATCTTGACCGGCTCGAGCGACGGCGCCGAGGCGGTCGGGGTGGCCGAAGTGAACCTGTAGCAAACCCTGCCGCCGCCAGCCCTGTTATACTGTCGCGGCCGCTTGCGGCCGGTCTGGAGGTTGCCGTGGCCGCCGATCCGATCAAGGTCTACGATGCCCGCTGGGAAGCCACCGATTTCGACGACGCGGCGGTCACGCGGCTGTTCGAGGCGACCTACGCCTACGCCCGCGAAGAGGGTGTCGACACGGTCTGCCTGACCCGCGACGCCCGCCTCGCCGCGGGCCACGTGCTGGAGCTGGCCTGCGAGACGGCGTTGCGGCTGGGCCTGCGGGTGGTCTTGCGGCCAGAGCCGATCAGCACGCCACAGGGCTACTTCACCGCGCACTGGGTCTCGCGTCAGCACCGCCAGACGCTGCACCTGGCGATCACCGCGTCGCACAATCCGGCGCAGTACATCGGGGTCAAGTTCAGCCTGCCGGTGGTCCAGGCGATCGGCTTCGACTGCGGCCCCCAGGGCGGCCTGCGGCGAGTCCGCGAGCTGTACCACGCGCCGACGGTCTACCCGCCGCAGCCCGGTGGCGAGCTGCACCTGGTCGACCTGGCCCGCGAGTTCCGCGACCACTCGCTGCGGACGGCCGGCGTCGCGCCCGGCAGCCTGCAGGGCCTCGGCGTGGTGCTCGACACCTTCAACGGCTCGGCCGGCCCGGAGCTTTACCAGGCGCTGACGGCGGCCGGCTGCACGGTCTACGCGCGCCGGCTGGTGCCCGACGGGAGCTTCCCGACCGGCTCGCCGAACCCCACCAGCCAGGGCAAGATGGACGACGCGGTGGCCGTCGCGCGCGACGTCGGCGCCCCGGTGGTGCTGGGGATCGACGGCGACGGCGACCGGATGGTCTTCGGCGACGTCCACGGCATCCTCACCGCCGGCTTTGTGACCTTGCCGATCCTGGACGCGGCCGGCCTCACCG
>JADZEX010000005.1 GCA_020850355.1 Fimbriimonadaceae bacterium
CCCGGCGGCGGCCAGGGCCGCGGCATGATGGGCGGCTTCGGCGTCAGTGGCACGCTCGAAGAGATCAGTGACGCGGCGCTGAAAGTCAAAATGATGGACTGGCGCGGCGGCGGGGGCGGCCCGGGCGGGGGCGGCGGTGGGCAGCGGCCCGGCGGCGGCCAGCCGCAGCAGGGCGGCGGGCCGGGTGGTCCTGGCGGGCAGCCGACGGAGCGGATCATCACCGTCAACCTGAACGACAAGACCGGCTACCGCGAGCTGACCACGGCGAAGGAAGAGGATGTCGCGCCGGACTGCTTCCTGGCAGTCGTCGGCACCGGCACCGAGACTCAGATTGAAGCCAAGGCCGCCTGCATCTACGTCGCCCCGAAGGACGAAGAGGCGATGACCAGCGGCCGCGTGCTGATGAGCAGCTTCATGGCCATCCGGCGCGCCAGCGGCATGGGCCGCGAAGAGCGGGCGCAGATGGCTGGCGGCAAGGTCGTTTCGATCACCCCGCTGATCGTCAAGGCCCGCGGCCGTGACGGCGCCGAGCGCGAAGTCACGGTGACCACCGCCGACGCCACGAAGTACCTGCAGATCAACACCATCAAGCACGCTGCGCTGGTCAAGGGCCGCCTGGTCACAGCGCTGCCGGTGCCGCAACAGGGCGGCGCTGGTGGGCCGGGTGGCGGTGGCGGCAATCGCCCGCAGGCGGCCTTGCCGTTGCAGGGCGGCGGCCCGGGGCCCGGTGGTCCTGGTGGCCCCGGCGGCGGGATGCCCACGACCATCACCGCGGCGATCGTTTTGCAGTACCCGGAAGCCCCGGCCCCGGCCGGCGCCCCGGCGCAGTAACCTCGTTCGATCCTCCTGAACACCTGGGCAGCGGTTCTACCAAGGACCGCTGCCTTTTCTTTCTTGGGGCCGGCGGTGTGGTACAACCCGCTAACAAACAGGAGGCACGCATGAACGAGGCCCGCCGCGCGCAGCTCTGGTCACTGCTCGGCGAACTCCCGAAGTACCGGCCGATCACGGCCGAACTGCGCCACGTCGAGCAGGCCGACGGCTATCGCCACGAGCACCTGCTGCTCGACCTCAACGGCCTGGAACTGGTGCCAGCCAGCGTGCTGGTGCCCGACGGCCTGACCGCCGCGGCGCCGGGGGTTGTGTTCCATCACTCGCACGGCGGGCACTACCCGTTCGGTCGTGAGGAGCTGCTGCGCGATTGCGAGTGGTTCCAGCGGCCCTGGGGACCGGAACTGGCCCGCCGCGGCTACGTCGTGATCGCCATCGACAACTGGTGCTTCGGCGAGCGCAGCCACACCAGCGAGATGGACACCTTCAAGCGGATGCTCTGGCACGGGCAGGTGCTGTGGGGCATGATGATGTTCGACAGCCACCGCGCGGTCGACTACCTGGTCTCCCGGCCCGAAGTCGATCCGACCCGGATCGCGAGCATCGGACTCTCGATGGGTTGCACCGCGGCCTGGTGGCTGGCGGCCCTCGACCCGCGGGTGCAGTGTACCGTCGGCGAAGTCTGCCTGACCGAGTACCAGTCGCTGCTGGCGAACCATGCGCTGGATTGCCACGGCGTCTACTACTTCGTGCCGAGCCTGCTCCGCCGGTTCCAGACCGAGGACATCATCGACCTGATCGCCCCGCGGGCGTTCCTGAGCCTGACCGGCGACCTCGACCGGGGGACCCCACCGGAGGGCATCGAGCGGATCCGCGAAGTTTGCACGCCGACCTGGACCCGCGCCGGCGCCGCCGAGCGGCTGCGGCTGTTGCGCTACCCGGTCGGCCACCTCGAAACGCCCGAGATGCGCGCCGAGGCGCTGACCTGGCTGGCGCGCTGGCTGTAGCACGCGGCTCAGAGCATGCTGACCGGGTCGACGTCGATGGTCAGGCCGCGGCGGAGGTCGCCGATCAGCAGCGGCTCCAACTCGTCGAGCACCTTCTGCAGCATCGTGGCGCCGGGGACCTTCAGGATCAGGTGGTAGCGGAACTGGTCGCGGACCTTCGAGAGCGGCGCCGGGGCCGGACCGAGCAGCTCGCCCCAGGCCTGCGCCTTCTCGAAGGCCAGGCCGACCAGCCGGCCGAGGTGGTCGCACTGTGCCTCGGCGTCGACTTCGTGCTCCTGGCTGACCACCAGCCGGGCCAGGTTCATGAAGGGCGGGTAGCCGGCACTCTCGCGGTCGCGGATCTCGTTCTCGAAGAAGGCCAGGTAGTCCTGCGCGCGGGCGGCTTCGATGGCCGGGTGGTCGGGGTTGTAGGTCTGGCAGATCACCATGCCGCGCCGATCGCCGCGCCCGGCGCGGCCGGCGACCTGGCAGAGCAACTGAAAGGTCCGCTCGGCGGCCCGGAAGTCAGGCAGGCTGAGGGCGACATCGGCGGCCACCACGCCGACCAGCGTGACCGTCTCGAAGTCCAGCCCTTTGGCGACCATCTGGGTGCCCACCAGGACATCCGCCTGTTGTTGCCGGAAGCGGTTGAGGATCTGCGCGTGGGCGTTCTTGCGGCGGGTGGTGTCGCGGTCCAGTCGCAGCAGCCGCGCCTCGGGGATCACCTTGCCCAGCCACTCCTCCAGCCGCTCGGTGCCAAACCCGCACGGCCGCAGGGTGGCCTCGCCGCAGTTGAGGCAGGTCGCGGGCAGCGGGATGCTGTAGTCGCAGTGGTGGCACTCCAACTGCTGCGCCTCGCGGTGCGTCACCAGCGCCACGTCGCAATGCTCGCAGACCGCGATGTAGCCGCAGGCGGTGCATTGCAGCACCGGTGCAAAGCCGCGCCGGTTGAGAAACAAGATGATCTGCTCGCGCCGCTCCAGCCGTTGGCGGATGGCGTCGACCAGCGTGTGGTGGATCGGGCCAGGTGAGCTGAATGGCCCGCTCGCCCGCGCCTCGCGCAGGTCGACCACATCGACGTGGGCAAACGGTCGGCCGGCGACTCGTTCGGGCATTTCGACCAGACACCAGCGCCCGCGGCTGGCCTGCCAGTAGCTCTCGACCGCCGGCGTGGCGCTGCCCAGCAGGACGGCCGCGCCGCTGACCTGGGCCCGCCAGAGGGCGACCTGCCGGGCGTGGTAACGCGGGGTGCTGTCCTGCTTGTAGCTCGGCTCGTGCTCCTCGTCGACCACCACCAGCCCGAGCTTGCGGAACGGCGCGAAGACGGCTGAGCGGGCGCCGACGCAAATATCGACTTCGCCCCGGGCGACGCGCCGCCACTCGTCGAAGCGCTCGCCGGCCGAAAGGCTGCTGTGCAGGATGGCCACCCGGTCGCCAAAACGTGCCCGGAAGATCTCGATGGTCTGCACCGTCAGGCTGATCTCGGGGACCAGCACAATCACCTGCCGGCCCTGCTCCAGCACGTCGGCGATGATCTGCAGGTAGACCTCGGTCTTGCCGGAGGCGGTGACCCCGTGGATCAGCACCGGCCGCGGCGGCGCCGAGGCCAGCTCGGCGCGGATCGTCGCGAGGGCGTTCTCCTGCTGCGCGGTCAGCGTGTGCCGGCGGTCGCTCAGCACCAGGGCCCCGCCGTCGACCAGGCGCCGGCTCTCGACCTGCGCCGTCCGTACGAAGCCACGCAGCTCCAGTTGCCGCACCGCGGCATGGCTGGTTTCGGCAAGCTTGACCAGCTCGGCGACCGCCACCGGGCGGCCGGCCTGCAGCAGCAGCTCCAAGATCCGGGCCTGCTTCGGCGCGGCGCCCCGCAGCGGTTCGAGTTGCTCCTCCAGCACTGCCACCGGCTGCGCCAGGCTGGCGGTGAGCACCAGCTTCGGGGCGACCGTCGGCGGCGCCAGGACGGTCTCGGTGTGGATCAGCCCGCGCTCCCGCAACAGCTTCAGCACCGCCGCCAGCCGCGGGCTGTTGTCGAACAGGGTCTTCAGCTCGGCGGCCTCGACGGTACCGCCGCCGGCCTGCAGGGCGCGCAGCACCGCGGCCTGTTGCGGCGCGGTCTCTTCGAGCTTCAGCACCGCCTTGTCGACGTCTTCGTTGCCGGTCCAGGTGACCCGCTTCTCGACCTTCTGGGTCAGCCCCTCCGGCAACATGCAGCGCAGCACGTCGATCAACAGGCAGCGGTAATGGTCGGCGATCCGCTGGGCGACCGTCAGCATCGCTTCGTCGAAGAAGGCCATCTCGCCGAGCACGGCCTCGACATCTTTGACGGCCTCGGGCTTGAGGTCATCCGGCGGCGCGCCGAAGTCGGTCACGAAGCCGCAGATCTGCTCCCGGCCGAAGGGCACCAGGACATAGCTGCCAAGCTCCACCTGGGCCGCCAGCCGCGGCGGCAGCCGATAGGTGAAGGGCCGGTCGAGCGCGCCGGCCTGGCGGTCGATGGTGACCATCACGAAGCGCTCAGCCTCGGCCATCAGCTCTCCTCGACGGGTCCCGGCGACGGTCGCCCGGCAGCGAGTCTAACATGCCGCGGGCCACCCGGCGCCGCCGCCGCGAGCGGCGTCAAACTTGACCGCAGCATGAACCCCCTAAACCGCCTCCGACCTGGGCCGATGACTCCATGACACCCGGGCCGCCTGGCGCGCCACCGGTGCTGGTGATGTTGGCGAAGCCGCCGCTGGCCGGACTCTCCAAGACGCGGCTGGTCCGCGCCGACGGCCTCAGCGCGGCAGGTGCCGCGGCGCTGTCGGCAGCCTTCATCGCCGACCTGACGGTGCGGCTGGGCAGCTCGGACGCCTGGCGCCTGGTGGTCTGCTGCCCGCGCGGCGGCGACCGGGCGCCGCTGCAGGCGTTGGTGCCGGCGACGGTGGTGGTCTGGGAAGAGCCGGCGCTGCCGCCGGGACGGGACTTCGGGACGCTGATGAATGCGGTGTTGGCAGCCTGGACGCGACCGCAGCAGCCCGTGGCGCTGATCGCCGCGGACTGCCCGCTGGTCACGCCCGGCCTGATCGCCACAGCCTTCGCCGCTCTGCGGCGGCACGCGGTGGTGTTGGGGCCGGACGCCGGGGGTGGCTGCTGGCTGCTCGGCGCGACGGCGCCGTTGGCGCTGCTCGGTGACCAGGGCGCCGGCCCGGTCGTCTGGAGTGCCGGCCGCGACTACGCCGAGCTCTGCCGCCGCAGCGCCGCGGCGGGGCTGCGGCTGGCGACGCTGCCACTGCTGTCCGATGTCGACACACCCGCTGACCTGCGCGAGCTGGCGCGGACCCTGGCCGCCCAGCCGGCGACCGCGGCGGCCCTGCCGGCCACGGCGCGCACCTTGCGCGAGCTGGGTTGGCTGACGAGCGAAGGGGGGGGCCCATGCAGCTCGTGATGGCGACCGAGGCGCGACTGGAGCAGACGCTCAGTCCGCGGATGATTCAGTTCTACCAGATGCTGCAATGCCCGCAGCCCGAGCTGGACGCGTTGATCTCCACGGAGCTGGCGGAGAACCCGGCCCTGGAGCTGATCGAGCGCGCCGAACCGAGCGGTGACGAGGCCGACGAGGCGGTCGCCACGACCGACGCCGGCGGTGGCCACCTGCCCCTCGCGCGGTCCGACGAGGCCGACGACCCGGTCGCGGCGTTGCCCGCGCCGGTCAGCCTGCAGGACCATCTGCGGTGGCACTTCCAAACCATCGCCCGGACGCCCCTGGAGCGGCGGATCGGCCGGCGGATCATCGAGGACGTCAACCCCGATGGCTACTTCGAGAGCGGCATCGGCGAGGTGGCGATGGTCCTGGCGGTCAGTGTGGTCGAGGTCGAGCGGGTGCTGGCGCTGGTGCAGCAGCTCGACCCGCCCGGTGTGGCGGCGCGCGATCTGCGGGAGTGCCTCGAGATTCAGTTGCGGCAGCATCGCGAGCAGGGCCGCGACCAGACCGTCGCGAGCAAGCTGCTGGAGCGCTCTTGGGAGCCTTTCTGCCGCCGCCAGTACGCGGTCTGCGCGCGCCAACTGCGGGTCAGCGAGGCCGCCGTGGTCGACGCGGCGGAGTTCTTCCGGCGGCACTGTCACCCTTACCCGGGCCGGCAGTTCCGGCTGCCCTGGCAGGCGACCGGCAGCGCGCCGCGGGCGGTGCCCGAGGTCACCTTCCGGGAGTGCGACGCACCGCCGCCGGCCTACCTGGTCGAGGTCAGCGAGGCCCGCCACCTGGTGCTGCGGGTCGACCGGATCTACCGCCAGCTCTACGACGAGTTGGCCGAGTCCGGGTCGGGCGACCACGAGACGCACCACGTCACCAGTTGCGTGCGGCGCGCGCGGCAGTTCATCCGCAGCCTGCAGCAACGCCGCGACACCGTGCGGCGCATCGCGCAGGAGCTGGCGGCCGAGCAGGAGGACTTCCTGCGATACGGCCCGGCGCACCTCAAGCCGCTGACCCGGTTGGAGATCGCGCGCCGGCTGGGCCTCCACGAGAGCACCGTCGGGCGGGCGGTGGCCGGCAAGCTGGGCCTGTTGCCGAGCGGCGAGGTGGTGCTGCTGGAACGCTTCTTCGATGGTGCGCAGCCGGTCAAGCTGGCACTGCAGGAGCTGCTGGCGGCAGAGGACCGGCGCCGGCCGTGGAGCGATCAGGCGCTGGTGGAGCAGCTCCAGGCCCAGGGCTACGACCTGGCGCGGCGGACCGTGGCAAAGTACCGCAGCGAGTTGAAGGTGCCGCCCGCCAGCCAGCGACGGCGCTGAGGTGGTGCTCGTCGCCTGGGGTCTGCTGCTGGTGCTGGCGGCCGCCGCGGCCGCGGCGGCGCTGCTGCATCGCAAACACGCCCTGCATTGGCTGCCGGCGGCCGCCGCGCACAGCGCCAAGCAGTGGTTCATCCGCCGGCCGGCGCCGCGGCAGGTGCTGCTGGCCGTGGTCGATCACTTCGAGCCGAGTCGTGGCCAGGCCCCGCCCGAGGTCGCCGCGGCGCGGTTGCAGGCCTGGCTCGAGCAGTGGCCGCAGCGCGCCCACGCCACGCAAGACAGCACCGGCCGGCCGGCGCAGCACACCTTCTGCTACCCCTACGACGAGTGGCGTGAGGGTGAAGTCGCGGCGCTCAGCCGGCTCTGTTACGACGGCTGCGGCGAGGTCGAGCTGCACCTGCACCACGCCGACGACACCGCGGAGACGCTCCGCGCCAAGCTCGCCGCGGCGCTGGCGGCGTTCGGACGTCACGGCGCGCTGCTGCTGAGCGGTGACCCGGTGCAGCCCGGCTTCGGCTTCGTCCATGGCAACTGGGCCCTCGCCAACAGCCGCCCCGACGGGCGCTGGTGCGGGGTCGACGACGAGCTGGCGGTGCTGGCGGCGGCCGGTTGCTACGCCGACTTCACGTTTCCTGCGCCCGACCGCTGTCAGCCGCCGTGGGTCAACCAGGTCCGCGTCGCCGCCGGTGGCGGGCGCCGGGCGGCCGACCGCGCCGTGCCGTTGACAGCGACCACCGCGACGCAGCGACCGCTGCTGCTGCCGGGCCCGTGTGGCGTCAACCTGCGCGACTGGCACCACCGCTGGTACCCGACCATCGAGCGCGCCGAGCTGGCGCACCCCAGCCCGGTGAGCGCGGCGCGGGTGGCCTGTTGGGTGCGTTCCGGGGTGGGCGTGCCGGGCTGCCCCGAGTGGGTCTTCGTGAAGCTGCACTGCCACGGCTGTCACGAGCGCGACCAGGACGCCGTGCTCGGCGGCGCGCGACAGCGGCTGCACGACTTGCTGACGCACCGCTACAGCGATGGCCGCCGTTACCAGTTGCACTACTGTACCGCCCGCGAGCTGGCCAACCTGGCGCTGGCCGCGGCCGACGGGCAGCGCGGCGACCCCACGCCGTGGCGCGACTACCGCTACGCGCCGCCGGTCAACCGGCTGCTGGCCAGCGCCACCCCCGTCGTGGTGACCGCACTCGCGGCGGAGCGTGGCGAGCTGGTGGCCGCCGACCCGCAGCCGGTGGCCTGGGAGTTGCGGGTCGGCCCGGTGGCCAGCCTGCACGGGCCGGTGCAACGGCTGAGCTGGCAGGGCGACCGGGTCGAGGTCAGCGCCAGCGGTCCAGTCGACCTGCGCCGGCGGTGACCGCAGGGAACGCCGGCGCCGCAGGCAACTCACCGGCGGAGTTGGCGATGTTGACCGAACGGTACGACGTGGTGGTGGTCGGGGGCGGCCTGGCCGCCGTCTGCGCCGCGCTGCAGGCGGCCCGCCTGGGCTGCACCGTGGTGCTGCTGGAAAAGGACCAGGTGCTCGGCGGCAACGCCGGACCGCTGTTGGGGGTCCACGTCTCGGGCGCCCACAGCTTCCACCCTTACGCCTCCGAGCTGGGCCTGATTGGCGAGATCATCGAAGAAGCGGCCTGGCAGCGCGCCAAGCTCCGCACCTATGGGCAGCATTACAACATCAGCCAGCAGTTCGAGGATGTGCTCAGCCTGAAGCTGCGCGAGGCCGGTGTGACCGTCTACCGCCGGACCTACGGCCGCGACGTTGAGATGGGCGGTGCCCGCATCGCGGCGGTGCTGGCCGAAGACACCGCGCGCTACCTGACGCTCCGGCTGGAAGCCGCCGTCGGCGTGATCGACGGCTCGGGCGACGGCCAGATCGCCTGGCGCGCGGGCGCCGACTACCGCCAGGGCCGCGAGGCGCAGGCCGAGACCGGCGAGCGCTCGGCCGGGCCGGTCGCCGATACCGTCACGCTGGGCACCTCGGTCACGGCGCTCTGCCGCAAGGCCAGCCGGCCGGTGGAGTTCATCCCGCCCCCGGGGACGCCGCCCTACGAAGACGGCTACGGTCGCGCCATCGTCACCGACGGCGCCGGCCGACGGATCCATCGCTTCTCGAGCTGGCACCCTGACGACGAGTTCTGCTTTCTCTGGATCACCGAGACCGGCGGCCAGCTCGACACGGTTGCCGACGAACACCAGATTCGCGAAGAGCTGCTGGGTCAGGTCTACAGCACCTGGGCCGCCCTCAAGGCCGAGGAGCCGGCGGCGGCCAACTGGGAGCTGATCTGGATCAGCCCGAAGTGCGGCAAGCGCGAGAGCCGGCGCTTCCTGGGCGACGTGGTGGTCAGCCAGACCGATGTCGAAGCCGGGCAGGAGTGGCCCGATGCGGTCTGCTTCGGCGGTTACTCGGTCGACATTCACAACCCGGCGGGGCGCGACAACCGGCAGGTGGAGATCGTCTTCTACAGCGTGCCACCACTTTGGGGGATGCCCTACCGGGCGCTCTACAGCCGCAACGTGCCGAACCTCTGGTTGGCCGGTCGGCTGGCCAGCGTGACCCACCTCGGACTCGGTTCCTGGCGCCTGATGCGCACGCTGGCCAGCGGCGGGCAGGCGGTTGGCGCGGCGGCAGCGGTCGCGCGGCGCCACGGCTGCGACAACCGGACCGTCTACCAGCAGCACCTCGCCGAGCTGCAACAGACCATCCTGCGCCACGACGGCGCGATGCCGACCCAGCCGGCCGCCGACCCACTGGACCTGGCCCCCGCCGCGGTGGTCACCGCCAGCAGCGAATCCCGCCACGGCGAGCTGGCGGCGAGCACCTGGCTGCCGCTCGACCGGCCCCGGGCGGCGCAGCTTTGGGACTGGCAGAGTCCGCTGCAGCAGGTGGAGGTCTACCTGCGCAACCAGGGCGCCGCGACCGCCGTGCCGTGCCGCCTGACCGCCCACCGCCCGGAGCGGCCGTGGGGCGACGACCAGCAGATGGTGCGGTTCGACTACGAGCCGGTCGGCAACCGCATGGAGTGGGGCAGTGACAACCGCTGCGCGCTGTTCCAGCCGCTGACCAGCGGCGCGCTGAAGGTCCCGGCGGGCTACGAGGGGTGGGTGCCCTGGGCGGTCGCGCTGGACCTGCCGCCGGTCGACGCAACCAGCGATGAGCCGCGGCTGAACCTGGAGCTGGACCCCGTGGCGGGCGTCGAGTGGGCCTGCGACCCGCGGCGGGTGCCCTACCTGCGCCGCTTGGAGCGCGAGGCCGCGGCGACCGGCTGGCGCGGTTCGCCGGACGCCCCGCTGGTCCGTCTGACGCCGGCACCAGCCTACGGCGAGGCGCGGCAAGTGGTCAACGGCTGGAACCGGCGCTGGTCGACCAACCCGCTGCACGCCTGGCAGGCCGGCCCAGGCCAGCCGCTGCCGCAGACCCTGACCTTGACCTGGCCGACGCCGCAGACGGTCGGGCTGGTGCTGCTGACCTTCGACACCCTGACCCGCGCCTACCGCGAGATGCCGTTCGACTGCGAGCAACGGGTCTCGCCGATGTGCGTCGCCGACTACCGACTCGAGGCGACCGCCGACGGGGCGACCTGGCAGCCTCTGCTGACAGTACAGCAGAACTACGCCCGCCACCGCCGCCACCGGCTGCCGCCAGCCCGCTGGTTGGCGCTGCGGCTGGTGGTCGAGCGGGTTTGGGACGACTCGCACCCCGCACGGGTCTACGAGGTGCGAGTCTACGCCCAGGAGCCCGCGGAGGGTTAGTCGGTCAAGCCCGGCAGTTGGTGCGTCCCGGCTGGCCGGCCGTTGACGGTGACCGTGACGGTGCCGTCCTCAATCGTGTCGGCGCTGAAGGTCACCACCAAGGTGACGGTGCCGCCGCCCACGCTGGCCGGCGCGACGATCGTCAGGGTGCCTGCTTCGGGCAGGAAGCTACCGTTGTTGAGCGGGTCCATCACCAGATCGTCGGCCGTCACCGTGGTGGTTGGCCCTTCCACGGGCGTCAAGGCGAGCTGGCCGGTGGTCAGGATGACGGCCCGCTCGGGGGTGAAGTCCAGGGTGGCCGAGCCGCTGACGGTGCCCTCACCGGCGAAGGCCAGGTTACCGGTCACGGTCATGCCGTCGAAGCTGTAACTGCCGACCGTGCCCGCCAACTGCAGGCTGGCGGTGCCGGTCACTGCGACCCCACCGATCGTCAAGTTGCTGAGCGCCACCGCAGCCGTGCCGGTGGTCAGGTTGGCGGTCACCGCGACGCTGCCGGCGATGGTCGGCAGGTCGGCCGAGTGACTGCAGCCAGTGCCGTAGTCCAGCGTGATGGTGACCTGGCCGGTGCCGCGGTCGACGCTCACTGCAGGGCAGCCGCCACCCTGGCGAGTCTCGTTGAGGGCGACGTCGACCACCGGCGCGAAGGTGCTGAGGAACTGGCCGTACAGGTCCAGCATCGTCGCGGAGCTGTTGATCGCGGCGCGATCACTGTCCGCCAGGGTGGCCGGATCGCTGCCGCCGCCACCGCCACAGCCGGGCAGCCACAAGCCGCCGCAGACCGCCCAGATCGCCACAATGCGTCGCATCGGATGCCTCTCCTGTTCTCGCCAACGCCCCAACATCGGCCGGTGAGGGCCAAGCTAAGCCGTGGCCTGGCCCTCACCAGCACCGACGGCAGGCGACCCGCTGCGGTTACAGCACACCCCGTGCGGGCGGTTACCGTCCATTCAGCAGTCGGCGGCGGCAGGCCTTGGGGCCAGTTCGGCGAAAGGCCAGGCCGAGGTTGACGCGATGACGTTCGAGCAAGACCTGCGGCAGCGCGTGCGCGGCGAGGTGGCCACCGATCCGGTCACCCGTGGGATCTACGCCACCGATGCTTCGATGTACGAGCTGCTGCCGACCGCGGTGGTCTGCCCCGTCGACGAGGCCGACCTCCGCGCGGCGGTGGCCTGCGCCGCGGCGCACGGCGTGCCGATCATCCCCCGCGGCGGCGGCACGGGGCTGGCCGGGCAGGCCATCGGCCGCGGCCTGGTGGTGGACTGCTCGAAGCACCTCAACCGGCTGCTGGAAGTCAACGTCGCGGAACGCTGGGCCCGCGTGCAACCCGGCCTGGTGCGCGACGAGCTGAACGAGTTGCTGCGTCCCCACGGGCTCTACTACGCGGTCGACCCGGCCACCGGCAACCGCTGCAACGTCGGCGGGATGATTGCCAACAACGCCAGCGGCACGCGCAGCCTGGTCTACGGCAAGAGCATCGACAACCTGCTGGAACTGCGGGTGCTGCTGAGCGACGGCACGGTGCTCGAGCTCGGGGAGCTGTCGCCCGCCGCCTGGCGCGAGCGGGCCGCGGCCGATACCCGCGAGGGGCATCTGCTGTCCCGGATCCGCGAGATCGTCGAGACCAATCGCGACGAGATCAATGCGCGCTACCCGCAGATCCTGCGTCGGGCCAGCGGCTACATGCTCGACGAGTTCACCAGCACCGACCACTGGAATCCCGCCAAGCTGGTCTGCGGCAGTGAGGGCACCTTGGCGACCATCTTGGAGGCCAAGGTCGCGCTGCACCCGGTGCCGACCGCCACGGCGATGGTCGTGGTGCACTTCGCCGACCTGCTGGACGCCGTGCGCCACGTCGAGCCGATCCTCGACTACCGGCCGTCGGCGGTCGAGATTCTGGACCGCGCGTTGCTGCACCTGGCCCGTGAGAATCACCTCACCGCGCACCGCTGTGGCTTCCTGGACGGCGACCCGGCGGCGGTGCTGGCGGTCGAGTTCCAGGGCCACGATCCGCAGGCCGTCGCCGCCTCCGCGGCGGGGCTGGCCGCCGAGCTGCAGCGCCACGGCTGCGGCTACGCCTGGCCGGTGCTCACCACCAGCGCGCAGCAGGCCGCTGTCTGGGCCGTCCGGAAGAACGGTCTCGGGCTGATGGTCCGCCTGCGTGGCGACCGCAAGGTGACCGCCTTCATCGAAGACGCCGCGGTGCCGGTGGCGGTGTTGGGCGACTACATCGCGCAGGTGCTGGCGGTTTGCGAGCAGGAGGGCGTGCCGGTGGTGCTCTACGCCCACGCCAGCGTGGGCCTGATCCATGTCCGGCCGGTGCTGAACCTCAAGGACCAGGCCGACATCGACCGCCTGAAGCGGATCGCCGACCACTGCTTCGAACTGGTCAAGGGCTACGGTGGGTCGTTCAGTGGCGAGCACGGCGACGGCATGGTGCGCAGTCCGTTCCTGGAGCGCTACTTCGGCCCGCAGCTCACCCAGGCGTTTCGCGACGTGAAGGCTGCTTTCGACCCCGCCGGGCTGATGACTCCCGGCAAGATTGTCGACCCCGAGCCGATCGACGCCAATCTGCGGCTCGGGCCGAGCTACCAGGTCGAGGTGCCGCCGACGCACTACCACTTCCGCGCCGACGGCGGCTTCGCGGCGGCGGTCGAAATGTGCAACGGCGTCGGCGCCTGCCGCAAGGCGCTCGGCGGGACGATGTGCCCGAGCTACCTGGCGCTCCGCGACGAGGCGCACAGCACGCGCGGCCGCGCCAACGCGCTGCGGTTGGCGATGAGCGGCAAGCTGGGGCCGCAGGCGCTGACCAGCGACGGCGTGCAGCAGGTGCTCGACCTCTGCCTGGCCTGCAAGGGCTGTCTGGCCGAATGCCCCAGCAACGTGGACCTGGCGCGGCTGAAGGGCGAAGTGCTGCAACAGCGCCACGACCGCGTTGGTCTCAGTCTGCGCGACCGGCTGGTCGGCGGCTCGCCCTGGATGGCGGCCCGGCTGGCCGGTCGGCTGGCCCCGTTGGCCAACGCGGTCAGCGGCAGCCGGTTGGGCAAGTGGGCGCTGCGCCGCTTCGCCGGGATGGACCCGCAGCGGACCTTGCCGGCCTACACCCGGGAGCCCTTCGCGGTCTGGTTCGGCGGCCGGCAGCGGCTCCGCTCCGAGCGGCGCGTGGTGCTGTTCGACGACACCTGGCTGAGCTTCCACGAGCCGCGGGTGGGCATCGCGGCGGTCGAGTTGCTGGAGTCGTGTGGCTACGAGGTGCTGCGAGCCGGTGCCGGCTGCTGCCAACGGCCGCGCCTCAGCCACGGCCTGCTGCGCGCGGCGCGGCGCGATGGTGAGCGGACCCTGCGCAACCTCGACGCCTACCTCGACGCCGGGCTGCCGGTGGTGGTCTGCGAGCCAAGCTGCGCGGCAGCCCTGACCGACGACCTGCCGGACTTGATCGACGACCTGGCCCTCGGCGACCGGATCCGCGCCGGCGTGCAGATGATCGATGTCTTCCTCGACCGCGAACAGCGTGCCGGCCGGCTGCAGGTCACCTGGAGCAGCCCGGTGCAGCAAGTTCTGTTGCATGGGCATTGTCACCAGAAAGCGCTCTATGGCACCGCCGGAATGACTGGGATTTGGTCGCAGATTGCAGCGCTGCGAGTGCAGGAGCTGGATGCCGGCTGCTGCGGCATGGCTGGCTCGTTTGGCTACGAAGTCGAGCATCGCGAGCTCAGCGCGAAAGTCGCCGCCGACCGGCTGTTGCCGGCTCTGGAAGCCGCTCCGGCCGACTGTACGGTGGTTGCCTGCGGCTTCAGTTGCCGGCACCAGATCGCCGATCTGGCCGGCCGCCAGGCGGTCCACTGGGTCGAGACCGTGCGGGCTGCTGGCCAGCCATAGGTTACTTTGGGGTCACTTACTCAGGAGATGCTGGGGTCGGCACCGGATTTGCACCCTATAGCTTTGGCAAGGCCGTCCGATCCACCAGACGAGAGTGCCGCCAGCCGGCGGACACGCGGGTCGATCGGGCAGGGTAGGGAGAACCGGGTGAACACGCGCGAGGATATTGTTGCTGGCATTGCCCAGATCCCGGCACTCCCCAGTGCGGCGGGCACCGCGCTGCAGGTCCTGCGGCAGCCGAGCGTCGACCTGGACAAGCTCTGCCGCGTCGTGGAATGTGACCCGGCGCTCACGGCCAACCTGTTGCGCCTGGCCAACTCCGCCTACTTCGGATTCCCCCGCCGGATTGCCTCCGTCCGCCAGGCGGCGCTGCAGTTCGGCAGCCGGCAGGTCAGCCGTCTGGTGGTCACCTGCGCCGTCGCCCCGCGCGCGCAGCGCTCGGTGCGCGGCTACGACCTGGGGCCGGGCGCGCTCTGGATCCACAGCCTCGGCGTGGCCATCGGCGCGGTCGAGCTGGCCAACGCCCTCGGCATCGATGTGCCCGACATGCTCTTCGTCGCCGGGCTGTTGGCCGACATCGGCAAGACGGTCTTGGGCGACTTCCTGGAGACCGACGTCGAGCCGATCTGCGAGCTGGCGTTCGACGAGGGCCTGGCTTTCGACGACGCCGAACGCCAGGTGCTGGGAATCGACCACGCCGAAGTGGGCGCGCTGCTGCTGGACCACTGGAACCTGCCAGCCGACATCGTCGAGGTGGCCCGCTGGCACCACCATCCGGACCAGTCGCGAACGCAGTGGACGGCGACGCACCTGGTCCATGCCGCCGACGCGCTGTGCATGGCGGTCGGCCTGGGCAACGGACGCGATGGCTTGCACTATCGCGTCTGCGACCGCATCATGGAAACCTTCGACCTGCCCGCCGAGAAAGCCGACGCCGTGATCTGCGCAATCGAACAGCAGACCGGCGAGGCCAGCGGGCTGTTCAGCAGCGTCGCCAACTGAACAGCCCGCGGCGCCGCAGCTAATCTTGCATCGGTAGCAGGACGCGCTGGCCGCTTTCGGCAGAGCGGTACGCTCCCAGGATCATCTCACTGCTCTGGCGGCCTTCCTCCAAGCTGCAGATCGGCCCACGCCGACCCAGCAGGAAGTCCACCGCCGGGCGCGCCACGTTGCTGATCCGCGCGCCGTGGCTCTCAGGCAGGTCGAAGTGGATCACTTCCCATTGCTGGGTCTCTTTGGTCCACACTTTCAGCCCCACCGGATGCGAGCCCTTGTACTGCGTCGACGGCCCGTCGTCGTGGTTCTGCACGATCACGCCCTGGTCGCCGTAGATCTCGCAGGTGTTCTCCGCGGCCCAGATCACCGAGCTGTGCATCACCGTGCCGAAGGCGCCGTCGGCCCAACGGTAGGTCGCCACGCCGGTGTTGTCGGGCGCCACGGTGTTGAGCGTGTTACCAATCTCGGCGACCACCGAGCAGGGCATCCCCATGATCCAGAGCACGAAGTCGGCGGCGTGGCTGGCATCGTCCATGAACATGCCCATGTTGGCCACCGGGTCGACATGCCAGCGGCTCGGGCCAGTCACGAAGGCCTCGTTGAACAACAGCGAGAGGCAGTGCCGGCGCCGGAGGTAGCCGATGCGGCCGACCTTGCCGGCCGTCACCAGCTCCTTGATCGTCATGTTCATCGGATCCAGGCGCATCTGGTAAGCCAGCGAGAACCGCACCCCGGCCTTCGCCACCGCCGCCGCGATGCGGTCGCAGTCCGCCAGCGAGAGGGCCATCGGCTTCTGCAGCACGATGTCCAGCCCCGCCGCCGCCGCCGCCTCGACACAGTCGGCATGCCGATTCGTCTCGGCGCCGATGATCACCGCCTGCACGTCAGAGCGCCCGACGATGTCCTCGAGGTGCGGCGACCAGGCGATCTGGAAGCCCTCCCCGCTCTGCTTCGCGCGGGCCTCGTCGTGGTCCCAACAGGCCACCACCGCGGCATCCTCAAACCCCTTGATCTGATGTGTGTACGCGGTGACGTGCCCGTGGGCGTAGCCCAACACGGCAATCCCAAGCGGTGCGTCGGCCATTGAATCCGTCTCCTCGGCCCACGATGAAGGCAGGCCAGGGGAGCTTGGCCAGCGGGGTGGGGCGGTCCTCCCCGGCTACGCAATCAGCATCGCGTCGCCGAAGCTCAGGAGGCGGTAGCGCTGGGCGAAGGCGTCTTGGTAGGCCGCCCGGATGGCCGCGCTGCCGGCAAAGGCGCTGACCAGGGCGATCAGCGTGGTGCGCGGCAGGTGGAAGTTGGTGAGCAGCGCATCGACCGCCCGGAACTGGTAGCCCGGGGTGATGAACAGTCGGGTCCAGCCGGCGCCAGCGACGACCTGACCGCTTTGCGCGGCCGTCTCCAGCGCCCGCACCGCGGTGGTGCCGACGGCCACGACACGGCCGCCCGCGGCCTTCGTCGCAGCGACCTGGGCCGCGGCGGCGGCCGGGACGCACCAGGCTTCGCTGTGAATCGGGTGGTCCTCAACAAGCGGCGTCTGCACGGGCCGGAAGGTATCCAGCCCGACGTGCAGCGTCACGGCCGCCTGCGCCACCCCGCGGTCGTGGAGGGCCGCCAGCAACTCCGGCGTGAAGTGCAGGCCGGCCGTCGGCGCGGCGGCCGAGCCGAGCTCGCGGCTGTAGACCGTCTGGTAGCGCTCCGGTTCGTCCAGCCGACTGTGAATGTACGGCGGCAGCGGCATCACGCCGAGCTGCGGCAGCAGGTCGCGCAGCCGGCCGGGCGGCTCGAAGGTGACCTGCCGGCAGCCATCGGCGAGGTGTTCACCGCAGACTGCCGTGACCTCGCCGAAGTCGAGCCGCGTGCCCGGCCGCAGGCGGCGGCTGGGCCGCAGCAGCGCTTCCCAGGTGTCCGGTGCGGTCTCGCGCAGCAGCAGCACTTCGCAGCGGCCGCCGGTCTCGGGCCGCACGGCGCGCAGCCGCGCCGGCAGCACGCGGCTATCGTTGACCACCAGCAGATCGCCTGGCCGCAGCAACTGCAGCAGGTCGCGGAAGGTGTGGTGCGCCACGCTGCCGGTGGCTCGCGAGAGCACCAACAGCCGCGCCGCGTCGCGTGGCTCGAGCGGGGTCTGGGCGATCAGCTCCGGCGGCAGCTCGAAGTCGAGGTCGGCAAGGCGCATGGCGGCACTGGTCCCGGCGCTAGAGGTTGGCCCAGCGCAGCCAGGCGCCGGAGAGGTGCATCCCGCGCTCGAGATCGAATGCGGGCTTGTAGCCGAGCAACTGGCGGGCCTTCTCACAACGCACCGTGGTGCGCGAGCGATAGAGCGCCAGCAGCCCGCTGTCGGGCAGGTGGTCGGGGGGCGGCAGGCGGGTCTTCATGGTGTCCCAGAAGCCCTGCCCGGTCCAGCCGCGGACGCGGTCGTAGGCGCGGCGGACCAGGCCGACTTCGAGCAGCCGTTTCGGATTCGCCCGCCACTGCCGCGCCCGGGCGGCCCCGCTGTCGCCAAGCGCCGCCTCGATCCGAGCATCGTCCCAGAGCGTCACCGCGTTGGTTCCCAGCAGCCGGTCGTAAGCGCCGTAGAAATCGGTCCAACTGACCGGCGCCGGACCACTGACCAGGAACCGCTCCCCGACCGCCGCGGGCTGCGTGCCGGCGGCCAGCAGGGCGTCGACCACGTCGTCGATGTAGACCGCGTTGCACAGACCGACGCTGTCGCGGGGCAGCACCAGGCGGCCGGACCGCAGTTGCAGCGCCGGGCCGACCGTCCAGGCCGGGCAGTACGGCCCGTAGATGGTCGTTGGCTGCACCACGGTGACCTGCGCCCCGGTGCTGGCGGCGGTCTGTAGCACTGCCTGCTCGGCCGCCACCTTGGCGTCGACGTAATCGTTGCCCGGCGCCGCTGGCGGGCTGTCCTCGGTCAGCACCGCTCCCGCGGCGCTGTAGACCACCATGCTGCTGACATGCACCAGCCGCGCGCCGGTGGTGGCACAGGCCGCGGTGAGCGCCGCGGCGGCCAGCGCGTTGACCTCGGCCGAGCCGAAATCGTGGGCGCAGTGGTAGACCACTTCGCAGTCGGCCACCGCCGCCCGCAGCGCGGCCGCGTCGTGCAGCGAGCCGGGGCACAGCTCGACCGGGAACCGCGCGATGCGGGCGCAGCGGCTGAAGTCACGGACCAGCGCCCGGACCGGCCGGCCGGCGGCCAGGAACAGCTTCTCCACCAGCCGGCCGCCCACAAAGCCGGTGGCACCGGTGACCAGCACGCGGTGGCTCAAGGCTGGCCCCCCTTCACCCAGGGCAGCTCCCACGGCTGCCGCGCCGCGTAGAGCGCTTCGATCAGGTCGACAGTCGCCGCGGCCTCCAGGCCTGGCACCAGCGGCGACCGCCCGGCGCTGATCGCGCCGAGCCAGTCCTGGAGCTGCCAGACGAAGATGTCCTCGGGCTGTGAACGCGGCAGGCGATCGCCGCGCAGGCCCGCGAAGCTGCGCTCCAGCAACCCGGTCGGCACCGCTGTCAGGCTCTGTCCGTAGAGCCCGACTTCCAGGCTGCCCTTGCTGCCGCGCACCTGGAGCGTGTTGCGCAGTTGCCGGGTGCGGCTCAGTTCAACCAGCCCGTCGCGGTGGCCGCTCAGGCGCAGCCGCACCTCGGCCTCCGCTTCCACTCCGCCGTAGGCGTCGTCGCGGTAATCCGCCGCCAGGACCGGCCCGAAGCACCACAGCACCAGGTCCAGCACGTGCGCCCCGATGTCGATGGTCACCCCGCCGCCGGCGGTCTCGCGCTTCCAGAAGAAGTCCGACTGCGCCGGCCAGCCATAGGGCGCCCCATCACGGGCGTCGAACGACTGCACGCCGTCCAGCAGGTCGGCGGCCAGCGCGGCCTGCACCCAGCGCATTGCCGGTAGGAAGCGCCGCACGTGGCCCACCGCCAGCACCGCCCCGCCACGCTGCGCGGCGGCGTTCAGCGCTCGACACGAGACGCTGTCGAGGGCCATCGGCTTTTCGAGCAAGAGGTGCTTGCCCGCCTCCAGCAGCGGCACCCCAACACTGGCATGGAGATGATGTGGCAACGCCACGATCACCGCGTCGGCAGCGGTCAGGGCCTCCTCCCACTGCGCACTGGCGCGCGCCCCGCACTCTTTCGCCAGCCGCTGGGCACGGCCCAGATCGCGGTCCACCAACAGCGTCGGCGCCCACCGCAGCCTCGCCAACGCCGGCAGGTGGCAGCGCTCGCTGACCGCACCGCACCCGATGATCGCCAATCTCGGAGCTGTCGCCATACCACCGAGTATGCCATGCCGACCGGAAGTCGGGAAGCACCGCCCCGCAGGCCAACTCCTCGCGCTTGAACCTGCTATCGCAGAGGAGTACAATTGTGCCGGTACTCGCGATGCCACGTCAAGCCAAGCTCGAGCAACGCGCACGTCAAAGCCCAGGCAGCCTGCGCTTCGTCGAGGTCGAGTCCCTCGCCCGTGCCACCGGGTTCGGGTGGCGCGTCTCGAGCCGCGGCCACGCGGTGCTGCAACACGGGACCACAGCCGTGACGCTCTGCATCCCCCAGCCACATCCGGGCAAGCACGTCAAGGCGACGTACGTTCTGAACCTGCTGGCCGCAATCGACCGCGAGCGCAAGGCGACGGAGGGAGACGCATCGTGAGCTACTTGGAGCAGGCGAGCAGCTACAGCTTGACCGTCGGGCCCGGCGTGGCCGACCCGTTCATCGGCCGCTGCGCCGAGTTTCCTGACCTGATTGGTGCCGGGGACACTGCTGCCGAGGCCGTCGAGCAGCTTGTGGAGTGCATCGCTGCGGTGCTTGAGATCCTGGCGGATGACGGCGAAGCGGCGCCGCTTCCGCTGGCTGGCGCCTCCGGGGTGCTGCACCTGCGCGTGCCCCGGTCGCTGCACCGCGAGCTACAACAGCGTGCCGACCTGGAGGGCGTCTCCCTCAACCAAACCGCCGCGCTGCTCTTGACCCGGGCCCTCCAGGCGAGTTCGACGGTGCCCGCTCCGCGTCAGCCGGGACGGCCCCGCCGGGCGTCGTGATCCGGCTCGCGGATCGGCCGCAGGTACCAGGTGCCGAGGCAGAACCAGACGATCACCATCACCAGCACCGCCCGGTAACCGCAGCCCTGGCCATACTCGCGGTTCAACACGTAGGCCAGCGGGCCACCCAGCAGCGGCGCCAGGACCTGGGGCACCGTGCAGCTCATGTGCCACAGGCCCATCGACCGCGCCTCGTCGCCGGGTGGCAGGAGCACCGTGGCGAAGGCCCAATCGACCGCCATGAAGGCACCCCAGCCGAACCCGAAGAGGGCCGCGGCCGCGAACGCCACTGGGAGACTGGCGGCCAGCACGAAGACCACCGCGGCGGCCACGCAGATGGCCATCGCGACGAATACCAGCGTCCGCTTGGAGGTCCGGTCGGCGAGGTACCCAGCCGGCAGGTTGCCCAACAGGCCAGCCACGGTGACCACCACGAAAATGGCCGTGACAACCTGCACGGGGTGCGCGGCGCGCAGCGTGTCGCTGACGTAGTAGAGCAGGAACTCGGTACACGAGTAGAAGCCGAGGTTGATGCCGAACCGGGACCAGACCAGCCGCAAGAAATCGGGCTGCGCCGCCCGGCTGAACTGCACGGCGCGCCGCAGCAGCCCGCGCAGTGCCAGGCAGGGCAGGGGATTGTCGACCGCGGACGGTTCCGGGAGCCGCCAGACCGTGTAGCCGGCGGTCAGCGCCAGCACCACGGTCAGCGCCACCGCGATGCGCGCCAGGCCACCCGGTTGAGTGATCAGCGCACCGCACAACAGCAGGCCGCTGAGCTGCCCCACCAGACTGATGCCGCCCAGCCAGGCCGAGGCGACGCCCTGCTGCGCGCGCGGCACCTGGTCGGGCATCATCGCCTGGTACGGCGCGGTCGCCACGTTGGCCCACCACTGCACATGCGCGAAGGCCAGCAGCAGCCACAGCAGGCTCTGGCACCACGGCAGGAAGAGCAGCGCCGGTAGAGTCAGCAGCGTCCCCAGCGCCAACAACGGCCGGCGGCGGCCCCAACGCGAGTGGGAGTGGTCGCTGAGCGTGCCCGCTACCAGACAGGCCGCCGTCGACAACGCCGCGCCGCAGGCCAACAGCAGGCTCAGCGCCAGGTCCTTCGACGGCCCCGCCAGCCGGGCCACTTCGTACGGCATGACAATGGTCAGCAGGCCGGCCCACAGCAGCGTCAGGCCAAACCAGTAGACACTGAGGTCAAAATAGCGTCGTGCCACCGCGCCTCGCATCGGCCGCGATGGTACCACGCCGCGGGGAGCCGTGTTAGCCTGAACCGGAGCCGCGGAGCGCCTGGTGTACGTCCCTGCCCCGTTTCGACTCGATGACCTGCCCGCGCAGCTTGCCGTGCTGCGCCAGGCGCCGTTCGCAGTGCTGCTGACGCCCACCCCCGTCGGCTGCTGTGCGACCCATCTGCCGCTGCTGCATTGTCCGCAGCCCGCGCCGCTCGGTCGGCTGGTCGGTCACCTGGCGGCGGCCAACCCGCACGCCGACCAGCTCGCCGCCGGGCCGAGCCTGGCGATCTTCAGCGGGGCGCACGGCTACCTCTCACCGACCTGGTACCAGACTAGGCCCGCGGTGCCGACCTGGAACTACATCGCCGTCCACGCCAGCGGGCAGGCCCGCCCGCTCGCCGATCCGGCTGCCGCCGACGAAGTGCTGCAGGCGCTGGTTGAGCACTTCGAACGCGGCCAGCCCCAGCCGTGGGACGGCGCCCTGCCGGCCGATCTGCGCCAGAGCCTGCGGGCTGCCATCATGGCGTTCGAGATGCCGTTGACCGCCTTGCAGGGAGTCGCCAAGCTCAGCCAGAACAAGCCGGCGGAGGACCTGGCTGGAGTGCTGGCCGCGCTGGAAACCTCGCCGCGGGCCAGCGACCAGGAGCTGGCCGCGGCGATGCGGCAGGCCAACGGCCGGGTGACAGGTTAGGAGAGCTGGGAGTAGGCAGTGCGCAGCTTCGCGGCCACCTCGTCGGGCGTGTGACCCTCGATGTCGTGGCGGTGCAACATGAACACCGCCTGGCCATCGCGCAGCACCACAGCCGACGGGGAGGAGGCCGGCAAGTGCGGGAAGTGCGCGCGCGCCCGCTCGGTCGCCTCACGGTCTTGTCCGGCGAAGACGGTCAGCAGGCGGGTCGGACGGTCGGCCGCGTCGAGCGACAGCACCACCCCCGGCCGGGCCGCGCCGGCGGCGCAGCCGCAGACCGAGTTGAACATCAGCAACGTGGTCCCCTCACGGGCCGCCAGGGCCGTGTCCACGTCGGCCGCGTTGCGCAGCTCCGCGAAGCCATGCGCGGTGAGCTGGTCGCGCATCCGTTGTAGCAGCAGGTTCTGATCCATCCAGTGATGCGTCGCGTTCATAGGTCGTCGGTGAATCCTCGTCACGACCCAGTGTGGGGCCAAGTGGGAGTTCCGTCAGCGGCGCGCCGGGCAGCTCAGGCCGGCTCGACGGCAATCTGGTCGCCGACCGCGGTCCCGCTGCGGGTGATGCTGCCGCTGGGCAGTTCGAGCACGGCCTGCGCGCCGCGGGCGAAGTCGAGCCGCCACGGGCGGAGCGCGGCGGTGGTCTTAACGACGACCCCGGCCGCGTCGACCCAGACGCAATCGATGGCGAAGCAGACCCAGAACATGTGGATGGAGCTGGTCGGCTCCAGCCACAGACCGTCGAAGGGGGCGAAGGCCCGCCGGAACATCAGCCCGCGCAGCCGCAGCCAGAAGCCGGTGGCCAGCACGCCCTGCGCCGCCAGCGTGGTGCCGCGGGTCCGGTTGACGAAACGCGCCACGCCGCCTAGCCGACCTTGTTGCCGAAGGGGTTGCTCTCCTTCAGCGTCTTCGCCGCGCGCAGTGCGGCCGGGCCGATCAGCACGATGAAGAGGGTCGGGAAGATGAACAAGATCAGCGGGATCATCAGCTTGGTCGGCGCCTTCTGCGCCTTCTCCCGAGCCCGCCGCGCGCGCTCTTCACGCAATCGCAGCGACTGGGCGCGGAGCACGTTGCCGAGGTTGACTCCCAGCTCCTTGGCCTGAATCAGCGCGGTCACCAGGCTGGCGACCTCGTCGACGCCGGTCCGCGCGGCGAGGTCCTTCATCGCATCGTTCCAGGGCCGGCCCATCCGAATGTCGTTGTTGGTGCGCACGAGCTCTTCGCCCATCGCGCCGACATAACGCTGACCAACCCGGTCCATCGCCGCATCGAACCCCAAGCCGGCCTCCACCGCGATGGTGATCAGGTCCAGCACGTCGGGCAGGGTCTTCTGCAACTGCTTGCGCCGCCGGTTGATCAACATGCGCAGGATGAACGTCAGGCCGATGTAGCCGGCAATCGCCCCGGCCATCACGAAGGCCAGGATGATGGTGAAGCCGATATACTGCGTCAGCGCCGGAATGCTGCGCAGCGCCAGACACATCAGCAAGGCGATCAGCGCGAAACCGAGGATCATCGCGGCCCGGAGCCCGGCCAACTGCCGCACCGACACGCCGCCCGGGTAGCCGGCCTGCGCCAGCATCTGCTGAAAGTCCTGCTTCTCTTTCTTCGACAGCAGCCCCGCGCTGCGCTCAGTCAGCGGCCGCAGGATGCGCTGGAAGAACGGCTCGGTGAACTGCTCGTCGCGGACCCGGTACGCTGCGACGGCCTGGGTGCCGCCCTCGTAGCGCTTCTCCAAGCGGGCCAATGGACTTTGTCGCCGCGCCATCGCAGTCTCCTCGCCGAGCGGACGCTCAAATCTCGATGTTGACGATGCGGTTGATGAAGAAGTAACCGATCATTTGGCTGACGAACCCGGCTGCCAGGATCTTCGGCCCGATCGGGTAGTTCTTGCCATCCAGCAACGGCGCGCTGTACTTCTCTTTCGACTGCGGGTCGCTGCCCACCAGGTTCAGCAGGAAAAACATGCCGACCGGCAGCGCACTCAGCATCAAGCCCGTCATCTTGCCCTGCGCGGTGAGGATGCCGATCTCGCCCCGGATCCGGACCCGCTCGCGAATCGTCTCGGAAATGCTCCGCAGAATCTCCGACAGAGCGCCGCCGACCTCCATCGAGATCACGATGGCGGTGGTGGCCAGCGAGAAGTCGGCGTTCTGCACGCGTTCGGCCATGTGCTGCAGGGCGTCGGCGATAGGCACCCCGAGCTGAACCTCCTGCGACATCTTCAGGAACTCGTCGGCCATCGGCGGCTGGCCTTCGCGCGCGACCATCTCCATCGCCTGCTGGAAGCCGTACCCGGCCTGGGTGGCGTTCGACATCAGCAGCAGGGTGTCGGCCAACTGTGTCTCGAATCTGCCCATCCAGCGCTTGGCCTTGAACTTCACCACCGTGAACGGCACGGTCATCGCGCCGACCGCGAAGATGATGCCGAACAGATAGCGCTGCATCAGGACGCCGACCACCATGAACATGAACATCGCCAGGAAGGCCGAGGCGTAGAGCACCTCGGAGGCCCGCCAGTTGGCGCCGATGCGGGTCAGGTCGGAACTCAGCTTGTTCAGGAACTCGCTGCGCGAACGACCGATCCAGCGCGACACGGTCGGCAGGAGGTCGGCCCCCTTCTCGCGCTTGCGCCGCTTCGCGGCTGGTTCGGAGGCCGCGCCCGCCCGCTCGACGAGGCGCTCCAACGGCGACAGATTCTCCTCACGGTCGATGTAGTTCTGCAGCCGAGAGAGCGTCGAGCGACTGACCGGTGCCGAGAATGTCCCGCGGATCGTCCAAACCAGCGCCACGCCGCAGAGCACTGCCCCGCCGAGCAGCATCTTGTTGGAGCTGTTGAGCACCTGCAACCACACCAACAACAGCGGCGATGACAGCAACAGCACCATGACGCCCTCCGCCGCTAGCGGTCCGCGGCGCGGAACATGTCCATCGGCAGGCGAATCCCGTGCTCGATGATCCGGTCGTAGCAGCGCGGCCGGATCCCGGTCGGTCCCAGCTTGCCCATCACCTTACCCTCGTCCGTGACCCCTTCCTGGTGGAACACGAACAGGTCCTGCAGGGTGATGATGTCGCCTTCCATGCCGACCACTTCGGTGATGTACTCGATCTTGCGGGAGCCGTCCTTCATGCGGGCCTGCTGCACAATCAGATCGACCGCCGAGGAGATCTGCTCGCGGATCGCCTTCAGCGGCAGGTCCATCCCGGCCATCAGCACCATCGTCTCGAGGCGGGCGAGCATCTCGCGCGGGCTGTTGGCGTGGCCGGTGGTCAGCGAGCCGTCGTGACCGGTGTTCATCGCCTGCAGCATGTCCAGCGCCTCGCCGCCGCGGCACTCCCCGACGACGACCCGATCCGGCCGCATACGCAGCGTGTTCTTGACCAGGTCGCGGATGGTCACCGCGCCCTTCCCCTCGACGTTGGCCGGCCGCGTTTCGAGGGTCACCACATGGGTCTGCCGGAGCTGCAGTTCGGCCGCGTCCTCGACTGTGACAATCCGCTCGTCGTTCGGAATGAACCCCGAGAGGATGTTCAGCAGAGTCGTCTTTCCCGAACCGGTACCGCCCGAGACCACGATGTTCATCCGCGCCTTGACGCAGGCATCGAGGAACTGGGCCGCCTCGGCGGTCACCGTGCCGAAGCTGATCAGGTCGTTGATAGTCAGCGGATCGGCACTGAACTTGCGGATGGTCAGACAGGGCCCCTTCAGCGCGAGCGGCGGGATGATCGCATTGACGCGCGAGCCGGCCGCCGGACCCTCTTTCAGGCGGGCGTCGACCATCGGGCTGGCTTCGTCGATGCGGCGCCCCAGCGGCGCGACGATTTTCTCGATGGTATGCAGCACGTGGGCGTCATCGCGGAACTTGACGTCGGTCAGGATCAGCTTGCCCTTGCGCTCGACGTAGACCTGATTCGAGGCGTTGACCATGACTTCCGAGACCGTCGGGTCCGCCAGCAGCGGCTCCAGCGGCCCGAGGCCCTTCATCTCGTTGAGGACCTCCTGGACCACCTGCGTGCGCTCACTGCGTGAGAGCTGCGCGCCGTACTCCAGCAGCAACTGGTCGACGTTGTTCTCGACTTGATTGCGCAGCCGGTCGACATCGTTGCCGGTCGCGACGTCGGTGTCGATGTCGCGGACCACCCGCTCCATGATCTGCAGCTTCAGCCGCACGAAGGGGTCTTCGCGCTCCATCTCTCGCGTGCGCTGTTCTTCAGCTTCGACCAGGAACGGGTTCTTGAGTCCCTTGTGGATGGTGATCTGCGGGCCCGTCCGCGAGAGCGGGGGGAAGACCACCTTGACCCGGCCATCGCCGCCGATCTTGCGGTCCAGCATCGGCGTGCTCTCGTCGACCCGCGACTTGAGCTGGATCGCGATCTTGCGACCGAGCTCCATGATGTGCTGGTCGTCCTTGAAGCGCACCTCGGTCTTGACCAGCCGGTTGAGCCGCTCAACATAGACATCGTCGGGCGCGTTGACGACAATCCGCGAGACGGTGGGGTCGTTCAGGAACGGGTCGATCGGCCCGTAGCCGATCAGCTCGGCCAGGAAGTCGAGGATCAACTGCTGGCGGACCTCACGCTCCAGCGGTTGCGCGAGCTTCAGGTGTCGCCCGAGCAGGTCCTCGATCTGAATCCGCAGCCGATCCTCGTCCGCATTCGAGACCGCGCGGTCGTCGACGCCGTCGATCACCTGTTGGAAGACGCTGTGTTTGAGGCTGTAGTAGTCGCCCTCGGTGGTCTCGCCAGCGGCGGCCTCGACGGCCGGGGTGTCAACCTCGGCGGCCGGGGCGTCCTGCACGGTGTTGATGCGGTTGAGCCGATCCAGCAGCGACGACATGCTACCCTCCTCGTGCCGCCGCCGCCCACAAGCGCGGCCGCAGCGTGCCTATTCCGCACACCCGGCGTTCCGACCGGTCCAGCCGCAGGCCCGTCAGCGACGCCGGCCTAGCCCCCGCGGAACCAGCCGAGGATCCCGCCGCCGCCGGACGGGGTGGGCCCGACCGGCTCGGGCGACTCGTCCAGGAACTCGGCCTCGCGGTCCATCACCTGGTAGGCGATCCGCCGGATGCTCTGCGCAATCTGCGTCTTCGGCTGGCTCAGCACAAACGGCTCGCCCTCGTTGACGCTGGTCACCGCGACCCGCCCGTCGGACGGAATGTAGGCGCTGATGTCGTACTCCAGCGTCTGTTCGACGTCCTCCGGACTGATCCCGACGTCGGCGTTGGAGCGGTTCAGCACGAGCTTGACCTTGTCCGGCCCGTACCGCAGCTTCTGCATCATCGCCAGCGCCGTCTTGGTATTATGCAGCGCCAGCAGGTCGAGGGCAGTCAGCAGGATGATCTCATCACTGTGGTCGAGCGCCGTCAGCGTGGTGTCCTGTAGGAACGACGGCGTGTCGATCACGATGTAGGTGTGCCGCTCACGCAGCACCTGCAGGACCTTCTCGACCACGAAGGTGGTGATGGTGTCGGCGTACTCGGGCCGCGCCGGCGCCGCCAGGACCTTCAGGTTGCTGTCGTCATGGAGCGTCAGGAAGCTCTCCATGAGATCCGCGTCGAGCTGGTTCATGCGCTGAATCACCGCCGCGACGGTCCGCTCGGGGGTGATGTTGAGCATCAGATCGATGTCGCCGAACTGCAGGTTGAGATCCACCAGCACCGTCGGCCGGCCACTCTCGCGGGCCAGCACAACGGCCAGGTTGGCCGCCAGCATCGACTTGCCGACGCCGCCCTGCGGACTGTAGACCGCCACCACCTTGGCGTGCACCGGGCCGCTGCCGAACTCGCTGGTCGCCAGCAGCGCCCGCCGCTGTTCGACCCGCTGGGCGACCTCGGCGATGTTCTGCCCGGCCGTGTCGGTTTCCAAGGGCTTCGGCAGGAAGTCGTCCGCCCCCGCCCGCAGAGCCGCCCGCAAGTCGTCGAAGGTCGGCTCGTCGCCGGTCAGCACAATCCCCAGGGCGCGGTGCTGGCCGCGCAGCTTACCCGCCAGATCGATGGCGTCGACGCCGCGCAGGCCGAGGTCGAGCACCACGACATCGACGTTCAACGGGCCGATCAACTGCGACAGCTCGGACCCTTCGTCGAGGTCGTCGACGACTTCGAGCTTCGGCTGGGCCTCCAACGTCTCGCGCAGAATCTGGCGCGAGGCGTCGTCCGAATCGGCGATCAGGATGCGCGCCACAGCCGGCTCCTTACCACTTGATCCGCGGGGAGAGCAGCCACACGACGGTGGTCTGTTCCTTCTTGCTGTCGCGGTACTTGAACAGCTCGCCAATCACCGGGATGCTCGACAGGAACGGGATCCGGCTGACGTTCTTGCGTTCCTGTTCGGTCGTCAGCCCGCCCAGCACGAGCGTCCCGCCGTCGTCCACCGTGACCGTCGCCTCGGCGGTCCGGGCCGAAATGCCGGGGATCACCGAGCCGTTGATGTTGACTGCGATGCCGTAGTTGACGGCCGAGACTTCGGTCTCGATCTCCATCTCGATCTGGCTGTCGCTCGGACCCCAACTGATCCGCGGGGTCACCAGCAAGCGGATCCCGACCGGCCGGTACTCGACCGACGTGCCGGTCGCCCCACCGGTGCCGGTGGTCGTGCTGGGCAGCGGCACCTGCTCGACAATCTCGCAGCGCCCTTCCATGGTGTCATCGCTGACGATGTAGGGTTGCGTCAGAACCCGCGCCCGGTTGTTGCCAACCAGGGCCCGAATGCTCGCCGCCAGGGGATCCAGGCGGGCCATCGTCTGCCCCGGCGTGCGCTCACCGTAGACCGTCAACTGCCCGTTGGTGGCGCTGATGGTGGTGCCCTGCTGATTCGAACCACTGGAGCCGCCGGTGCTGCCCCCGCTCGTGCCACCGGTCGGCACGCCGTAGACCAGCCCGAGCTGCTCGCTGTCCGAGGCGGTCATCTCGACCACCTGCACATCGGTGACCACCTGCGCCCGCTTGACCACCAGCCCGCGCTCGCGCAGTTCGTAGCCGCCGTAGGAGTCGATGATGTCCTGGACCAGCGCAATCAGCTCGCCCTGCTCGTCTTCGTTGCGCACGGTGCCCCGCAGGGTGACCAGCTTCTTGGGCGTCTCGCTGACCGCCACGGTGACCCGGTCGGTGGGGATCCCGGACTCCGCCAGCGCCTCGGCGATGGCCTTCTCAATCGGCGGCTTCGGCGGCTCGGGCGGGCTCGTCGATCCCGCGCCACCGGCTCCGCCGAGCAGCTCACTCGGTGGCGGCGGCGCGGGGGTGGCGATGTTGTTGGTGATGATGGCCGCGCTGCCCAGTTCGAACTGCACGATCTGTTCGGCCTTCAGGCGGTCGGCCGGGACTGGCGCGTCGCCGGAGAGGAGGACCCGGATGGTCTCGTCGTCACCCGGCCGCAGCCGCACCCGAATCGCCGCGTTCGGCAGCTCTTCGGCCAGCAGCTTCTCCAGCCGCTGCTCCTGTCCGCTGAGGGCCGCGGCATCGAGCTGCGCCGGCTTCTCGACCTGCAGCAGGTTGAGCACCCGAGTGTTCGGCGGGAAGAGCGCGGCGATCGCCTGCTCGACGCGCTGCCGGTCGGCCAGGCTGGGGACGCTGCCGAGCAAAATCACACTCGCCCCGGCGGCGTCGTCGCGGGCGATCACTTCCACCTTGCCCAACCCGAGCCGCCGCAGCAGGCCGTCGATTTCGACCGACCCGGGCAGCCGCCCCGGCGTGGCGGTGGCGGGCGGCCCGACCACCTTGACGCTGATCTGCTTCTTCTCGACCTGCCCCAGGAAGGCGTCGGCCCCGAGGTACCAGACCAGCAGCGAGGTCTCGCCGGCCGACTTGCCGATCAGGACGACTTCCCGTGGCGGCATCAGCACGACGTCGGCGACGCTGTCGGTGGCGATCAGCGCCCGCTTCAGCTCGGTCGGGACGCTGACCAGCCGGGCCTCACCGACCTGCAAGGTCAAGGTGCCGCCCTCGGCGATGTCGTTGAGGCGCACGTCGACGGTTGGCAGACCGGGCAGCGGCGGCAGCGGCCGCCCGGAGCCACTCGGCGCCGGCAGCGGCGGCAAGCTGGTGGTGCCGCTCCCGCCGACCTGCAACCGCGACTCGACCTTGGCGACGCGGGTCGCCACGAGGGCCTTGGCGCGTTCGGCGGCGGCAGCGCTGCTGACCATCCCGCTGAGCGTCGCGGTGTCGCCGCTGACGGTCACGGTGATCGGCTCGTTCTGCGTCAACGGGTCGGCGGCCAGCGCCAACTGCAGGCTGCGCTCGCGGGCCAGGCCGACTTCGCCGGCGGCGACCACGTTGACCTGGTAGGTGATGGTGTGGTTGTCCCGGTCCCAGACGACGACGGTCGTGCGACCGACCTGCTTCCCGCTGACCCGGACCCCGTCGGGGAGGATCTCGAAGCTGGCCTTGTCGGCATCGATCACCTGCGAGCGCTGGAAGCCGGGCGCGGCGAGCAGGACCTGCCCGCCGACCTCGACGACCACCTCGCGGGCGGCGGTCTGCGCGCTGCTCGGCAGCGCGCTCCCGACCGCCAGCACCAGCAACCAGAGGATGCGGTTGAATTGCGTCATAGTCGCCCGGCTGGACTGCCCCCAGCCGGTCCTCCTTTCCTCACCCGCCCGCGCCGCGCCTGGCCGGCCGTCGGGGTCGCCCTAGTAGCTGACGACCGACTTCTCTTTGCCGCGGTAGACCTCAATCGTACCACGACCCGGCCGCGGCGGGGTGGCGGTCGCCGGGCGCGCCGTCTTGACATCGCCGCGCAGCCGCCGAACCTCGTCCTGCAGCGCCTTGACCTGCGCGGTGTTGGACTGCATCACACTGACCGGCGGGACCGCCGGGCCGGCCGGTGCCGGGGTCGTCGCGGGCGGCTTCATTCGCGACCCGTAGCGCTCCAGATTGCGCTTCTCGACGCGCATCTCGGTCATCCGCACGTCGCGCTCCAGGGCGTCCAGCTTCCGCTGTTCGGCCGCCTCGCGGTCCTGCTCGCTCTGCCGCTGCCGCTCGTTGTACTTCACCACGTCGCGGCGGTCGAGCGGCACCACATCGTCGAGCGTCAGCAGCGGCGGCCCGCCCGGCCCGCCGGCCTCGCCCCCGGCGCCGGCCAGGTAGGCTTGCGCGTTGTCGAAAATGATCTGCTGGGCGTCCTCGGCGCGGTGCAGCGCCAACTGAATCTCGGCCGTCTTGCGCCACAGCGTGAGGTACTGCGCCTGCGCTGGAGTGACCTCGATGGTCACGCTGGGATTCTCGATCTTCGGCTCCAACTGCTCCTGGAGCTTGGCGATCGGGTCGTCGAAACGAGTCTTCAGCGCATCCGCGGTGGGCGGCGGAGTCTTCGAGGCTTCCGCGGCCCGCTCGTCCTGCTTGGCCTTGATTTCCTTCTGCAGGTCGGCTTTGCGCTTGTCTTCCTGCTGCTGCGAGAGGATCTTGTCGACCGCCACCACGCGCACGTTGCTGGCGAGCCGGACGCTGACGCTCTGGCCGGCGTTCTGGTCGAAGTTGACCCCGAAGGCGTCGACCCGGTCGTCAGGCTTCAGGAACGACAGGTCGTACAGGCTGGGCTGCGGCGGCGCGGCGATGGTCACCGCGACGAAGCCCGGCTGCACCGACTGCGAGGCCTGTTGCGGCGGCGGATCGATGTTGGTCGGCGTGAACGCATCGCCGGGCGCCAGGGCGACGCGCGCCTGCCCGCCGATGATGAACTTGGTGTCGGTGTAGGCCTCGGCGGGCACCCGGTTGGCGAAGTCGGCCTCCGGGATATCCTCTTCTTTGATGTCGTCGAGCCCGACCCGCCCGCCTTGGGCAATCGCGCGGGCGGCCACGGTGGCCTTCTTGGTGGGCGGCGGCTTGGCCTTGTCGTCGGCCTTCCCCCCGCCGCCGCCGGGGCCGCGGAAGTACAGGAAGATCAACACGAACATGGTGATCGCCAGCACGGGCACCATCAGGCGTCGGACGTTCATCGCTACCTCGTCAAGCTCACGCCGGGAACACCGTGCCCGTCGTGTAAACCAGCCCCAGGGTGGTCGCCAGCCCGAGCGCCAGCCCTAGCGCAAAGGGCACCTGCCCCTGCGAACGCTCGGTGAAGTTGACGGGTCGCAGCGCCAACACCGAGTTGCGAAAATAGTACCCGATATTCTCGAAAGCGGCACTGGTTTCTCCACGCCGAGCGAGCACCAGCAGGCAGACCAGCCCATGCACAATGCTGCCGTAGAGAAACGTGAACAGCGCCACCGCCGGCCCGCCGAGCGCGCCGACCCCCGCCAGGTACTTGACATCCCCCGCCTTCACGAGGTGCAAGGCGAATGGCAGGAACAGAATGCCCAATCCGACCAGCGCGCCAAACACACCAACCTTCCAATCACCGGCCCCCACCGCGGCCTGGGCTGGCCAGCTATTGAGCAACACCCCGCCGACAATCATCGGAAAGGTCAGCAGGTTGAAGATCTTGTTGACCCGCAGATCGGTGGCCGTCGCAATCACCGCCGTGATCACGAGCAGCACGGTCACCGCGGGTGTCAGCTCAACCGACTGCACTGCCTGCTCCAGCCGCGTTCCGGCCCCGCCCGTGGATACCTTCCCACGCGGCGCCGTGAATGTCAACCAGCCTGGCAGGCGAGTTGAGCGCCGGCCGCGCTACTGCTCCCAGGTCAGCAGTTCGCCGACCGGCAGCGTCGCCGCCTGGCGGGCCCTGGCGTCCGCCGTCAGCCGCGCCCGGGCGGCGGCCGTCGCCGGCACCAGCCCCAGCCGCAGCTCCCAGCGGCCGGGCGCGCAACTGGCGGGCAGCGTGACCGGCCAGGCCAGCTCGACGCTGCGGCCGGCGGCCGGCTGCCAGCCACCCTGACTGGGCTCGAAGGGCAGCCAGGCGAGGTGCTCGCGTTGCACGCTGCGACTGCTGTTGTTCAGGAACGGCCCTCCGGCGCGGTGGACCAGCCACAGCAGCACCGCGCAGGGCTGGCCGGGCTGGCCCGCCACCAGTGTGGCGCCGAGCCGGGCCAGCGTGCGCGGCTTGAGGCCCACCAGCGACGGCGCCCCGGGCAGGCTGACAGCGCTGCTCAGCCGGGCCGTGGCGAGGCCCCAGCCGGCGCACAGCGGAAAGGCCCGCGCGGCCTGCGGCTGGCTGCTGCCGAGGGTGACCTCGGCCGGCGTGGCCGCGTCGCGCAGGCGCAGGGTGAACTGCCCCATCTCCCAGGGCTGGCTGGCCAGCAGCGGATCCCAGAACGCCGCGTGGACCTCCCCGGCGGCGCTGGCGCGGGCCACGGTCGCCGTCAGGTTGGCTCGTCCGCGGGCGCTGTCGAGCTCGCCGAGCGGCTCGACGACCACGTCACGGCGGAACTCCTCGGCCACCTGCAGGTACCAGCAGGCCCAGGCCAGCTCGTCGCTGAGCACCAGCAGGTGGCTGCCCGGGCCGGCTGCCCCGAGCGTCGCCCGCGCCAGGGTGGCGGCGCGGCGGTTGCCGGCCTGGTTGCAGCGGTCGAAGCCGACCCGCGCGGCGGCGCCGCCCTCGGGCGGGCTGGGCAGCAGCGGCAGCAGGCCGATGGCGATCCCCAGCAGCGTCGCCCGCGGCAGGTGGCGGCGCTGGTCGCTCAGCCGGGCCCGCAGCCAGGCGGCGCCAGACCCGGCGGCGAGGGCGGTGACCAGGTACAGCGGCAGCGCATAGTTGCTGCGGTCGCCCACCTTGTAGGCGGCGGCGAAGCCCAGGGCGCTGAGGCCCAGGCCGAGCCAGCACCAGCCCAACGGCCGCCGCGCGCGGTCGAGGGTGAGCAGCCCGAGCAGCCCCAGCGGCACCGCCCAGCGCAGGTCGTAGTACCAGAAGAAGAGCGTAACCCTGGCGTAGCGCAGCATGTCGGGCAGGCTGGAGCTGCCCAACAGCCCACGGTAGCTGCGGCCGCTGACGTGGGCCAGGAAGCGGTCGACCGTGCTCGGATCGCCCCAGTTGAGCGCCGGCTGCAGCGCGGCCCGGACCGGCAGGTAGGCGTACAGCCCGAGCGGCGGCAGCGCCCAGCCGGCGATCCGCGCCAGCGCCGGCAGCAGACCGGGCCGGGGACGGGCGGTTAGCAGCAGCAGCACGGTGCCGGGCGCCAGCAGGACCGTCGACAGGTGATGCGCCAGGCCGGCGCCGTAGAGCAGGCCGATCACGTTCAGCCAGCGCTGGTCGCGAGTCCGGAGCCACTCCTGGTGGGCCGCCAGGTTGGCCGCCAGCAGCAGCAGGTGCAGCGCGTAGACCTCGGCAATCACGGCCTGTGACCAGAACGCCGCGGCGAACAGCAGGGCGGTGCCGGCGAACCAGCCAGCGGCGTGGTCATCGGTCGCAGCGCGGACCTGCCAGGTCACCAGCCCGACGCACAGCGCCGCGGCCAGCACGGACAGGAAGCCGACCTGCCAGGCGTAGCTGCCGCCCGGCAGCAGCCCGGTGACGGCCTTGGCCAGCAGCAGGTAGAGCGGATAGCCGCTGGGATGCGCGATCCCCCAGACTCGCGCCACGGCGGCCAGTTCGCCGCAGTCGCCGCCAAAGGTGACGGTCGGGGCGCTGGTCAAGGCATAGAGCACCACCGCCGCACTGGCGGTGGCGACGGCGAGCAGCGACAAGCGGGGACGACGGGTCCGCACGTTCTTCACCCTGTCGGTTCTTCGACACCGGCCGGCGCGGCATGCTGTGACGGCGCGGTGACAACCTGCTCGCTAACCTGCGGCGCCGGCTCCCGGATCGTCAACCAGGCCAGCAGTTGGACCCCCAGATGGAGCAGTCCGCCGACCCAGAACGCCGCGTAGACGCCCTCGCGGGAGGTCAACCAGGCGAGCCGCCCGGCGCTCGAAGCGTCGCTCAAGTGGCCGGCCAGCAGGTTGCCCAGAACCCCGCCGACTCCGCCGACCAGCGAGTTGACGACGGTCTGACCGCTGGCCCGCTGGGAGTTCGGCACGGTCCGCGCGAGGTAGGCGATGGTGCCGATATGGACCGCCCCGAAGGCCAGCGCGTGAAGCGGCTGGACGAGCGTCCAGACGACCCACGGCGGCAGCGGCTGGCCGAGCAGCAGCAGCCGCAGGGTGCGGCCGGCGAAGCCCCACAGCAGCAGCCGCCGCACGCCGTAGCGCCGCAGCAGCCAGGTGCCGCCGATCATGAAGAAGGTCTCGGCGACCACCCCGACCGAAACGCAGGCCCCTTTCCAGCGGTCGCCGACGCCGATGTCGTCGAGGTAGAGCCCCAGGAAGAGGTAGTAGACCATGTTGGCCGCGCCGCCGATCAGCAGCAGGGCGGTCAACGACTTCAGGCCGGGCAGGCGCAGCACCGCCAGCACATGGCGGTCGGTCGGCCCGCTGCCACGGAGGTGGGCGACCTCCGGGATGGTCGCCGCGCGCGCCGCGAAGAGCAGACCGAACAGCAACATGCCGAGGTAGACCAGCGCCAGGCGCCCGATCGGATCGCTGCGGCCCTCCGGGGGCAGCAGCAAGGGGAAGCCGGTGGCGGCGACGATGAAGCCGATGCTGCCCCACTTGCGCAGCCGGCTGTAGTTCACGGCGCCCTGGTCGCCGCGGGCGTGCAGGTTGTCGAGGCAGAGCGCATCGGCCAGCGGGATCTGCGCCGAGCGGCCCAGGCTGGTCAGCGATCCAAGCAGCAGGAACGCCAGCAGGCTGCGAAACAGCCAGTGCGCCGGCAGCACCACCGCCGTGAGCAGGGCACAGACCGCCAGCCAGCGGCGCTTGTGACCGTGCCGGTCGGCGAGGTAGCCGATCACCAGCGGCGCGGCGATGGCGAAGGCGCTGCCCAGCGCGCTGATCTGCCCGAGGTCGGCATCGCTCAGGCCGACCCGCTTGAGGTAGAGCGTGTGAAAGGTGTTCTGCAACGCGATGGGGCAGAACAGCAGGAAGTAGAGCTGCTTGAAGCGGCGGTCATCGGCGGCCAACGGCGTCAGTCCCGGCTCAGAAGATACCAGAGAGTGGCCGCCGGTGGTCCGACTCGCAGCAGATTCCCGGTCACTGGCAGCTCGCCGGCCGGCTGCCCATCGCCGCGCAGGGTCTGACAGCGCCAGCCGCTGCCCGGCAGCCGCAACGTCGCTTGGACCGGCTCGGCCACCGTCGGCCCGGCGCCCCAGTCGGGTTGCACCGCGCTGCGGTCGGGACGGTAGCGCATCCCAGCGTTCTCGACCCGCGCCAGCACCGTCAACAACGCCCGCCGGCTGCGGTCCAGGGGCAAGCCGTCGAGGGCCACCAGACTGAGCTGCGCGTAGTCGCGCAGCGTGCCTGGGGCGACTGCCACCTGCAGGTCACCGAGCTCGAACTGCCGCCCGCCGACGGTCCCGAGCAGCAGCCGCAGCGCCGGGGCGACGACCTGCAAGGTGGGCTGCGCGCCGCGGTCCCAGCGGATTTCACCGCTGTCGCTGCGAAACTGCGCGGCCCCGGCGGCGGGTGGCGGCGGCGGCTCGCCCGGGCCGAAGGCGACGGCCAGGCGGTGCTGCCAGGCGCCCAGGGGCGACCAGCCCGCGGCGGCCCAACGGTCCGGAGCGCCGCGCCAGGCCTGCCCGACCTGCCCGGCCGCCAGGCCGGACTCGGGCAGCGGCAGCGTCACCCCGCGCCGGGCCGGCTGCACCAGGCCTTGCCGGAACAACAGCGCCGCGGCCGGCAGAGCGGCCAACTGCCCGGCGTGCCCGGTGTCGGCAAAGGCGCTGCTGATGCGGTCGTGCCCGTACTGGCGCTGGAAGTTGTACCAGGAGTAGTCGGCCACGGCTGCCCAGTTCTGATAGGCCGCCAGCAGCGCCAGCATTGGAAACGTCTCAGCGGCGTGGTCGTTGGGCGGATTGAGGTCGAACTCGGTGACCGCGAAAGGCTTGCCGGCCACCCGCCACATCGCCAGCCGCTCCAGTTCGCCAAAGGCGGCACCCACCAGGGACTCGTTCCGGACCGTCCAGACCGCGGCCGCCCCGGCGCCCTCCCGGCGGGGGTGGCGGGGGTAGCCGTGCAGGTCGATCAGGTCGCCGAGCTGCTGCTCTCGTTGCAGGCCGAGCAGCCCGCCGTAGCTGGCCTGGGTCTGGTAGACCAAGGCCAGAGCGCCGAGCTCGTCCTTGACCAGTCGCCGGAGCCGGGCGTAGGTCTGCCTTTCGAGCTGCGCCAGGAACTCCAGCCAGTCGGCAGCGCGAGTCCGGTTGGCGACATCGGCCGGCAGCGGGACTCGCCCTGCGGCGAGGTCCGCCGCGGGCGCCAGATCCGGGCTGCCGCGGCGCAGGACCGGCTCGCGCAGCTCGCACCAGCCGACGGTGTTGCCGCAGTTGACGTTCAGCCGCACCGGCCGCCCGGCCGGGTCAGCCAGTTGCCAGGCGACCTGCACTGGCTGCCAGTCGGCCTGCAGCGTCACCGCGACCGCCGCGCCGACCTGCTGCCAGGGCTCGGCCGCCTGCATCAACGAGAGCTCCAGCGACTGCCCCGGCGTGCCGCGCAGCAGCGCCGTGAAGGTGTAGGGTGTCGCGGCGGTTACCGCCAGTTGCGGACGCTGCAACTGCAGGTGCCAGAACTCGCTCCCCACGGCAGTGCGCTCCCACCGCAGGCGGTCGGGAGTATCCGCCGGCCTGCTCAGCGTGGCCGCGCCGCCGGCGGTTTGAGTCACCCACCCGGCCAGCGCCGCAGCGCCTTCGCCCAGCAAGTTCGGCCCGCTGGCCGGCTCGACCCGCCAGGCCGCCTGCAGCGCCTCGCGGGAGCCGTAGCGTTGTCGCAACCAGGTTGCCCAGGCCTGCTCCAGCGGCGTGCGAACCGCCGGCGGCAGGGTGTGGTAACGCTCCTGGCCGCTGAAGATGCTGTTCTCGTTGTTCAACTCAATGATGGCGATCCCCGGCTCGCGGGCGTAGGAGCGGCCGGTGTAGGGGTTGCGATGCGTCAGCAGCTCGCGCGCGAAGCGTTCCTGCGAGGCGATGAACGGTTCGTACCACTGGTCGATCCCCTTGCCCATGCGGTCCCAACCAGGCGGCAGCCCGACGTAGCCGCGGGCGACGTGGAGGTTGAGGTCGATCCAGATCCCGTGCTGCAGCAGTTGGTGGACCAGGCGGTCCATCTGATCCAGCTTGGTCGGATCCAGGCTCTGCCGGTCCGCCGCCAGCAGGCCGTCCGGCGCGGTCGTGAAGTCGTAGTAGTGCAGCCGGATGAAGTTGATCCCGAGCTGTCGCAGCCGGGCAGCGATTGGCGTGACCAGCTCGGGCGGCGGCATCACGTGCAGGTCGCAGAGGTTGCTGCCGAACAGCCGCACCACCTGTCCGCGGCCGTCGACGAGCTCCTCGCCCCGCGCCCGCAGCGGGCCGTGGGCGCCGGCCGGCTCGGGCGACAGGAAGGAGAGGTCGAGCGGGGAGCCGGCGGTCGACGCCGACGCCAGGTCAGGCACAACGAACGGGAACCACCCGGCATGGGGGTCGGCGTCGGCCAGGAGCAGGCAGCAGAGCAGGGTCTCAGCAAACATCCACGGGCTCCGCCGGCGGGCTTCCCCGACCCGCCCGGCCGTCCTGCCTTAGCGAGCGCCCTCGAACACGTACAGGTAGATCGCGCCCGGCGGCAAGCCGCCGGCCGGGGCGCCGCTGGCCGGCCCGAGTCGCAAGCTGCCGTCGGCGCCCAGCGCACTCGGCGGCACGGCCTGGCTGCGCAGCGTGACGTCCTCCCGCTGGAGGTTGTTGGCGCGCGGGTTGGCCGCCAGTTGGTGCAGCACCACGCTGCGCGCCGCTCGGAACGGCAAGTGCACCGTGAGCGGGGTGAAGCCATCGCCGAAGTCGGTGCCGTCGTGTTGCCCGTCGAGCTTGCGCGAGAGCAGGAAGACCGCCCAGCGGTCGCCGTCGCGGAAGGCGTAGGCGCCGACCAGCGGCAGCTCGCGGTCACCGCGCCGGTAGCTCGGCCCGCTCTCGACGGTCGCCGTGACCAGGTCGCCGCGCGCCTCGCGGTTGCGCAGGGTCATCGCCAGCCAGCCGGGTGAGGGGCGGAAGCCGTTGGCCATCGTCGTGTGACTGTGCCACTCCCGGCCTTGCCCGAACACGAAGTAGTTCTGGGCGACCCAGCCGTAGGCGCCGGCACTCAGGAAGGTGTCCAGCGCGGCGACGGCCATGGCTTGCGATTTGCCGTACCGCTCGGCCACCGCCACCAACTCCGGACCGGCCTGGCCGGGCACGTAGAAGCCGCTCGGCCCGCCTTCGTAGGCCGTCAGCTCGTACTGCACCCCGCGCGCCGCGAGGGTCTCGCGCGCCTGCGCCTTCTTGGCGAAGGCCGGTTGGCAGCCGGTCAGGTAGGCCACCAGGGTCTCCTGCACCCCGTGGTCGTCGAACGTCGCGGGCGACTTGTCGCCGGTCTCCCACTTCGGCCCGACGTAGGTGGCGTAGCCCAGGTGCGCTGCCGGCTCGCACACAGTGTGCGCCAGCTCGGCGTACCAGTTGCGCCCATCGCCGGCGTCCCACTGGGCCTCGTAGCCGCCTCCCAGGCTGAGCTTCAGCTTGCCCTTGGAGGCTGGCCAGTCAGGACTGCCGGTCAGCGCCTGGCCGAGGAAGCGCTGCGCGAAGCAGCCGTACTCGCGGCCGCCCTGCCAGACGTGCGAGAAGCGCCCAAAGCCCTCGAAGCCGTAGCCCGCGGCGCCGTTGTGCCAGGTCTCGTTGCCATACTCCAAGACCACCTCGGCGAAGTCGTCGAGCCAGGGCCGCGGGTGGCCGCGCTGCTGCACGCGCAGCCAGGCGTAGGGCTTGCCGGCCGGCGTGTCGCGAGCCGGGTCCCAGGGCGCCGCGAGGTACTCCAGCAGCCCGGGCCACTCGGCTTCGGTGAAGTAGACCTGCAAGGTCAGCCAGGGCTTCATGCGGGTGGCCGGGCGATCGCCGGTGCGGAACGCCGTCTCCAGGGCGACCGGCAGCGAGAGGTCGCTGGTGGCCTCGAAACCGGTGTACCAGCTGATGTTGACCTGTGTCTCGCCGTGGCCGCTCAGCAGCGCCTGCAGGCTGGACTGGTTGAAGAGCGGGCCAAACAGCCGCAGGTGCCCCTTCGGGCCGCTGGTCGGCTGGCAGGCCAGGAGGGACTGCACGATGGTGGCGTTGGGCACCAGGCGCTGCTCGCGCTCGGCGACGGTGTCGGCCCGGAACAGCCGCAGGTTGTCCAGCCAGAGGGTGCCCGGCCCCTGCACCGTCAGGGTCGGCCCGAACACCGCGCCGCCCTGTGGCCGTTCGGCGGGCGCGGTGAAGTCGCAGGTGTAGCGCGCCCAGGCGCCACTCACCGTGAAGGCCTGGCGCAAGGCCTGGTAGGCGGGGTGGCCGAACGAGAAGGCGACCTGACCGCCACGGCCGAGCCCGTCCTGGCGCAGCCAGCCCTCGAAGCGGTAGCTGCAACCGGGCTCCAGTTGGCCGTACCAGTGGTCGTCCTGGCCCTTGACTCCGGTGAAGGGCACCTGGTAGATGGCCGCCTCACCGTCGCCGATGGTCGCCCGCAGGCAGGTCTCACCGGGCAGCCGCAGCTCCGTCGGCAGCGGCTGGGGGTGCGCCACGAGGGCGAACTGCACCGGGGCGCCGCGGCGCTGCCACCACCAGCCGGGCTGGCCGTTGTTGGCGATCGTGCGCACCCGCGGGTTGACCCAGCGCATGTCGAAATCGCGGCAGGCGCGGTCCAGGAAGACATAGTCGTGGACCCGCAACTCGGGCCCCGGGCCCTGCAGAATCACCCGCTGTTGCTGCTGCGCGCCGGGCACTTCGCTGCGCTGCACGCGGTAACCCACCACGTCGGCCGACGGGCTGGGCTGCCAGGTGAGGGTCACCGAACCGTTGTTGGCGACCGCCTGCAACCCGGCCGGTGGCTGCGGAGCGGTCTTGTCCTGGGCGTCCTGCGGCGGGGCGGGCGGGTTCAGCAGCAGGTCGCGGAAGTCGCTCCGGCCGGCCGCGTCGGTGACCGTCAAGCGCACCGTGCCGCTGGCCGGGCTGGTCTGCGGGGTGCCCGACAGGCGGCCGCTGGCGGGCTCGAAGCGCACTCCGGCCGGCGGGTTCCAGGGCTGCCCGCCGGCGCTCAGCGTCCAACGGAAGGGCGCCGTGCCGCCGCTGACGCGCGGTTGCCAGCCGCCGCCCCAGGGGCCATAGGCCTGGCCGGCCTGGAACGGTGCCAGGCCGTTGAAGTGGTCGTTTCGCTCGACGAAGATCCGCGGCCCCGCGTCGGCGTTGGCGGCGGGCGTGGCGCTGACCTCGGCGCAGGGAGCCGAGGCGTTGCCGTTGGCGTCGAGGGCCACCACGGTGTACCAGACGGGGCGCCCGTTCTCCTGACTCCAGACATCGGTGTGGCGCAGCGTGCCGCGCAGTTCGCTGATGCCGTGGGGGGTCACCCAACTCTGCGCCAGCCAGCCGCCCTGCGGGCAACCGGGCGCGCCGGCCGGCAGCACGGTGTCGCTGCGGATCAGCTTCGCCTGCGCCGCGTTGCTGAGGTCGAGGTAATCGCCCTGCAACGGCACGTCGGCGCCGGCGGCGTCAGCCAGGCGGTAGACCCGGACCTGGGCCCCGCTGAACAGGCCGCTGTTCCAGAGGTCCCACTGCGTCGTGCCGCCGCGGTCGACCTCGAACCAGTTCGGCCCGGCGGCCGCCACGCGGAACAGCTTGCGCAGCCGGAACGGCTCGTTGCCGGAGTTGGCGATCAGGTTGTTGGCAGCGTAGCTGACGGCCCCGATGTCGCCCAGCCCGTTGACGCCGATCGGCGGCACGCGCGGCGCCGGCTGGACCACGGTCGGGCCGACGCGGACCACCGCCGCGGTGTCCGGCGCGGCCAGTAGCGGCACCACCCACCCGAGCAGCCAGACCGCCTGCCGGACCATCGCGAGCCTCCCCGGCCGCCGCTCAGCGGTCGGCGTCCAGATCGATCACACGGTCGACGGTGCTGCCCGGCCGGACCACCTTCGGCCGCTTCGCCAACGGCGCCGCGGCCGCCGGCTCCGCGTCCGCGACGATCTCGGCCGCCGGCGCGGGCTCCAGTTCAGGTTCTGGTTCCGGCTCCGGTTCTGGTTCCGGTTCGGGCTCCACCACGGGCTCGGGTTCCGGTTCCGGTTCCGGTAGCGGTTCGGGTTCCGGTTCTGGTTCCGGTTCGGGCTCCACCACGGGCTCGGGTTCCGGCTCGGGCTCCGGTAGCGGTTCAGGCTCCGGCTCGAGGGCGGGCGGCGGCGCCGTCGGAGGCCGGTGAAACTGCGGCGGTTCGGGAGCTTCGAGGTCGGCCGGTTCGAGGACCAGGTCGACCGGTCCGCGCGGCTCGCGGGGCGCTGGCGGCAGTGGCGTTTCGAGGCTCCGCTCGGGGACGGCTTCCGGCTCGCTAAGCGGCCCGCCGTGGGCGCCCTCGGGGGTGCGTTCGGGCAGCGGCTCGGCAGGTGCCGGCGGCGGGGTGGGGGCCAGGTCGACGCTCCGCGTGGGGGCCTCACCGGGCTGCGTCAGCGGCGCTCCCGGAGCGCCTTCCAGCCAGCTCTCAAAGTCCTGCAGCTCGCGGCCGAAGAGCACCGCGACCGCCGCCGGGTCAGCGGTCAGGTCACTATTGAAGAGCGTCTCGAGGTAGGCCAGTCGCTCGCCGGCGCCGGGCCGGATCCAGCCCAACACGACCCGCAGCAGGCGCAGCAGCAGCAGCGGCAGGCGGACGCATTCGAAGCCGTCGACGTGCCGGTCGAGCACGGCGGCCAGGTCATTCCAGGTGAACGCCTCGGGGCCGCCGACCTCGACGATCCGGTTGCGCACCGCGGAGACCTCGGCGCAGACCGCTGCCAGGGCCGCGGCGTCGGCGGGTGCCACCGGCGCGATTCGGCTGCGGCCGGAGCCAAACAGCAACAGCGTGTGGCTGCCATCGGCCCGTCGCCCGCTGGCCAGGCGCTGCACCTCCGACATCAGCGGCGCCAGGCGGAGCACCGTGTAGGTCAGCCGTGACTGCTCCTGCAGCGCCTTCTCGGCGCGCCGCTTGGCGGCCAGGCGGCGGGTGATGGTCGGCCGCTCGGCGCCGAGGTGGCTGAGCAGCGTGAAGTGCTGCACCCCGGCGGCCGCAGCGTCTTGGATCAGCGCCACGGTGGCCTCGCCATCGACCTGCTCGATGCGCTCCGCACGGTGGTCGTGGTAGGCGCTATGGCAGGCGATCACGCGCTCGATACCGACCAGCGCGAGGGTCCGGTCGGTGGCTCGGGTGAGGTCGCCGACCAGCGCATCGGCGCCCAGCGCTTCGAGTTCGGCCGCCGCCTCGGGCTGCCGCACGAGCGCCCGCACGGCGGTGCCCTGGGCCCGCAGCAGCTCCACGACGAGTCGCCCGACGCGGCCGGTGGCGCCGGTCACCAGCACCTGCGGTTGCCTGCTTGTTGCCATCGCTAGAGCGTCTCCTGCGGCTGGCGCAGCCATTCCAGGGTGGTGCCGAGGACCTCCCGCTGCCAGGCTGTGCTGTAGAAGTTGTGATTCGCGCCGGCTACTTCCACGAAGCGGTGCGGCATGCCGCAGCGTTCCACGAAGTTGCGGTAGAACTCCCGCGACGGCGCCGTTTCGGGGTCTTGCCCGCCGTAGATGAACAGCAGCCGGCCGGCGAAGGTTTCGAACTCGCGCATCTGGGTCGCGGTGTCGGGCGCCTTGTCGGCCACGCCGGAGTCCTCGGCGCTGCGCCCGCCGCCGACCGCTCGCAGGATCAGCCGCCAGTTGAGCCGCCCGCCCAGCAGCTTGGCCCAGGTCTCGCGCCGCCCCAGCTTGCGCAGGTAGCCCCCCAGCATCGCCCGGCTGCGGCGAGCGCGGCGCTGCCAGTCGAAGTTGCCGGAGAAGATCGGCGCCGACCAGAGCGCCAGGGAGTCGACCCGCGGCTCACCGAGCGCCGCGCCCAGCGCCACCTCGGAGCCGCTGCAAAGGCCCAGCAGCGTGGCGCGCTGCAGCCCCGGCCGGTCCAGGAAGGTCGCCAGCAGGCGGCTGGCATCGCGGATCATCGAGTTCAGACTGGCCTCGCCGACCTGCCACTCGCTCTCGCCGCGGCCCCGAAAGTCGCAGCTCACCGCCAGCATCCCGGCCGCGGCGGCGGCGCGAGCGGTGGTGGTGAGCAGTTGCCCCGGCCCGACGCGGTAGCCGCTCCAGCCGTGCAGCAGCAGCAGCAGCCGGCTGGCGCCCCCCGCGGCCGGCTCGTAGACCACGCCGCGCAGGCGCTGCTCGCCGCTCCACTGGTCGTAGACCGTCGCCCGCACACCGGGCGCCACCTCGGCCGCTGGGGCCAGGTCCGCCGGGGCGACCAGGCCGGGCGGCCCGGGTTGCAGCCAGTCCAGCGTCGCCTGCGCCACGGCTGACGTGTCGACGAGTCCGATGCTCGCCCAGAAGGCCTCCACCGCAACCGTCGTCAGAGTCGCCTCGAGACCCGCCGCCTGAGCGTGCTCGACCAGCTCGGCGAACGGCTTCTTCGGCCGGGCGGAGCCGCCGATCTGGACGACCTGCAGCCGGCGCCCGCCCGCCCAGGACGCCGTGCCCAGGTCGCTGGCGGCCAGTTCGGCGGACAGCTCGCCGCTCACGGCGAAACCGTCGAAGTCAAACCCGTCGTCCGGTGCCGCGCCGGCGGCGGGTTCGTCGCCGCCGGTCAGCTCTTTGCGCAGCGTGCTCCGCTGGCGGCACTGCCGGAGGTAGGCGGCGCCGCTGGTGACCGGTTCCCAGAGCACCAGCTGCTCCGCAAGCCCGGCCTCCAGTCCGGCCAGCAGCCCGCCGAGGCGCAGCCCGACCAGCGTCAGCGGCAGGTCTGGATAACGCTCGCGCTGGAACTGGACCGCCAGCCGCAGGTCGGCTCGCCACTGTCCCAGGGTTGCCGCGCCGTGTTCGCCGGCGCTGTCGCCGGTGCCGCTGAGGTCCAGCCGCAAGACGTCCCAGCCGGCCGCGGCCCAGGCGCGAGCTGCTTCGACCAGGGCCCGTTGGGCGGCCTTCTTCTCTTCGGCGAACGGCCCCACCAGCACCACCGACCCGTGCACCGGCCCGGCCGGCCGGTGTAGCATCGTGTAGCGGGCGGGCGGGTCGCCCAGATAGCCTTGCAGTTCGTCCAGCGTCGCACTCCGGCCAGCGGCGCACTTCCGCGTGGCGACCCGCGGTCCTGCCGCGGCGGGCTACAGCGCCACGCGGACCTCGTCGCCGACCACTTCCACCGGGTACCGGCGCAGCCGCAGTTTTTCGTCGACCAGGCAGCGGCCGGTGGTCAGGTCGAACTCCCAGCCGTGCCACGGACAGGCCAGGATCTCTCCTTCCCGGCCCCAGCAGTACTCGCCCGGCGCCGACGGCAGCGTGGTCCCGGAGACCCGCCCGCGGCAGACCGGAGCCAGCTCGTGGGGACAAACATCGAGCACCGCGACGATCTCGCCGTGGACGTTGAACAGCCCGATCGACTTGCCCTCGATGCTGACCAGCTTGCGGCCGCCCGCGGGCAACTCGGCGGTGGTCGCCACGGTGTGCCACTGCGGCTCAGGCATGGACCACCCCCGGCAGGCCGTACAGCTCGGCGGCGCTCTGGCCGAGCACCCGCGCACGCAACGCCTCGGGCAGTTGCCGCGCCGCGAAGTCGGGCGTGTCACCGTCCCAGTGGGGGAAGTCGCTCGAAAACAGCAGCATCCGCTCGGCCGGGAACATCGCCAGCAGTTGGTGCAACTGCTCCCGCCGCGGGGGCTCCTCGATCGGCTGGGTGGTCAGGAAGACATGCTCGCAGACCGTCTCGCTGGGTGGTCGCTCCAGCCAGGGCGTCGACAGTCGCAGTGCCTTCCAGTTCTTGTCGAGCCGCCAGAGGATCGGCGGCAGCCACGAGACGCCGCCCTCGACCAGGATGAACCGCAGGGCGGGGAAGCGCTGGAAGGTGCCCTCGGCCACCAGGCTGACGAGGTGCGCCAGGTAGCTGCCGGCGAGGTCGGTGTGCCACTCGAAGTAGGTCGACGGATAGCCGGCGGCGGTCGGCGCGCCGGACAGCCCGACCCCTTCGGTGCCGGGGTGGATGGCGACCGGCAGCCCGTGGTCGCAGGCGGCGGCGTAGATCGGGTTGAAGTAGCGCTGGCCGTACCCCATCCGCGCGCCGCTGGGCAGCAGCACCTGCACGAAGTCGGGATGGTCGCCCCAGCGGTGAATCTCGGCGGCGGCCGCCTCCGGGTCGTTGGGGTTGACCAGAATCGAGCCCTTCAGGCGCCGGTCGACGGTCAGCCACTCCTCGGCGATCGCCGCGTTCTCGGCGGCTAGCAGGGCGTTGGCATAGTCGGCGTCGGGGCATAGCCCGAGACCCATGCCGCCGGGGTTGAGGATCCCGTAGCTGATCCCGTACGGTTCCAGGACGTGCTCGACCAGAGTCTCGGGCTGATTCTCGATCTTGCGCCCGTCGGGCAGTTTGGTATCGGCCCGCATCACCCCGTTCGGGTTCCAGTACCCGAGGTGCCCCGGTCCGCGATTGCCGGAAGCGAATCGCGAGCGGTGCGGCTCGGCGAGGCGATGCTGGATCGACTTGCCGGCGACGACATTGTGGATGTCGCTATCGACAATGAAAGGCTGGGCGGCCATGCGTGCTCCCTACCGCGGTGGTGGCAGGTAAGGTGACGCATCGCGTCGGGCCCGGCTGCGGCGGTCCTGGCCCCGTTGTGCGGCCGTGCCCGGCTGGCAGCGCGAGCAGCCTACGGCTTGACGGTCCAGCCCAGCTCGGCCAGCCACTGGCCACACAGCGTGGCCCAAGTCGCCACGTACGGCTCGTCGGGTGCGAGTCCCAGGCCGTGGCGGCCGCGCGGGTAGACGTGCAGCGCGAACGGCACCTGGTGGGCGCTCAGCGCGCTGGCGAACATCAGGCTGTTCTCTACCGGGACGCCCGGATCGGCGGCGGTGTGCCATAGAAACGTCGGCGGCGTGGCGGCGTTGACCTGGAGCTCGCACGACAGCGACCGCCGCAGTTCGTCGGGCGGATTGGGTCCCAGCAAGTTGCTCATCGACCCGGTGTGGCGGAACTTCTCGAAGCTCAGCACGGCGTAGCAGAGCACCGCGGCGTTCGGCCGGCAGGGCTGGCGGTCGATCGGATCGGTGGCCTCGGCCTGACCCTCGTCCCAGTGCGTCGCGGCCGAGCCGGCGAGGTGGCCGCCGGCCGAGAAGCCCAGGATCCCGACCCGCTGGGGGTCGATCCGCCACTGCCCGGCATGGTGCCGGACCCACCGCAGCGCGCGCTGCGCGTCGCCCAGTGGCCAGGGGTGGCGGTACGGCGCCACGCGGTAGTCCAAGACAAACGAACTGACGCCCTGGGCGTTGAGCATCTCGGCGATGGGCTGCCCCTCGTGGGGCGCGCGGCCGGCGTAGCCTCCGCCGGGACAGACGATCACCGCCCCGTGCGGCTGCGGCGACTCCAGCGGGTAGGGCGTGATGGTCGGGTTGAAGGCCGGGCTGGCGCTGTCCAGGCCCGGTGCTCCGGCCGGCCAGAGCGGGATGGCTTGTCCACGTGGCATGACGGCTCCGTGCTCCTGACGGTAGCATCGCCGGGGAGTCGCGACAAGCCCCCAGACAACCGTCCGCCGCCGCTGAGGGTGGGTCGGCGGCGGCGGACGGCTGGGTCGCTCGCTTACGTCTTATGTCGGTTGCGCGGCAGGCGGTCAGGGGGGAGGACGCCACGCCGTGGGGGGTCGTAACCGACTTCGCACGTACATCGACTCAACGCGTCGCATTGCCGCAGACTATCCCGCTCCGCCGGTTTTTTCGGCAGGCTCCGCGGCGGCGGCCTGGGCGGCCAGCCAGCGCTCGGCCAGCAGCCGCGCGACGAGGTCGTCGAAGGGCACCGGCGGCAGGCGCATCGTGGTCGGGACCAGCCGCCACAGGCCGCGTGGGGGATGCTCCTGCCAGTACCGGCTGCGCGCGGCCAGGGTCGTGCCGGTCTCGTCGAGCAGCGCCACGGCGGCCGCGGGCAGGTGCTCTTGGAGCAGTCGCCGGAACTCGCGCGAGCGGGTCCCGTTGCCCAGCACGACCTGTCGGATCGGGTGACTGCTGGCCAGCTCTTGGAGCGTCGCGGCGACGCTGGCGGTGGGCACCACCGCGGCCCAGACCGGGCCGCCGTCGTCGAGCAGCGCCAGGCCGCACTTCTGGTGTCCGGGATCGACGCCCAGTAGCCAGCCCGGCCGGTTCACGGGAGCACCCGGAACTCGACGCTCAGGGCATCGCCGGTGCGGATCTCCTCCGCCGCGACGACCTCGACCGTCACCGGGCGGCCGGCGGCTTTGATGGCGCGTAGCGCGGGCAGCCAGATCTCCGGGCCAACCACCGCCTGGCGCGAGTCGGGATTCGCCAACAGACCGCGCTCCTGAGCCTTCGGCCGGACCTGCTCGCGGAGCAGGGTCTCCAGCAGCCGCGCCACCTCGGCTTCGCCCAGCGCGCCGTCAAGACTGGCGCTGGCGATGCTCTCGCCGAGGCTGAAGACGATCCGGTCGGCATCGAGGCGGAGGGTGTACGGCACCGGCTGGCCCGCCACGACATTGCGAATCGCGATCGCCCGCACCCAGATGGCACGGCGAGCCTGTTCGATGAAGCCCAGCACGAACGGCAGGAACTGCGTCTCCTCGATGATCTCGCCGCGGTCGGTGACGCCGTAGAGCACCGCGGCCCGCTCGTCGGAGGCACTCGCCGGCCCCGCCCGCAGCTCGCGGCAGCGGCGGTCGATGTGGCGCAAAAAGGAGTCCATCTGCTGGTCCGCGCGGCCGTCGGGCAGCACCTCACGGAACCGCGTGCGCCCCAGTTCGTCGTTGGCCCGGACGATGATCTCGCCCGACAGCGTGCGGATCGCCTCACGCTGCAGGCGGTTCGCTTCCTCGCGCAGGCGGTTGGCCTCGCTCCGCAGTTGGTCGCGATCGGCCTGCGCCTGCTCCAGCTCGCGTTGCGCCTGCAGCCGCTGCGCGTTGAGCTGGTTGGCAACCCGCAGCGCGTCGGACTCCAGCTCACGCAGCTCGGTCTGCGCCCGCGCCTTCTGCGCCGCCAGCTCGGCCTCGGCCAGCCGCAACTGCTGCCGCGCGCTGCCGACGCCCGCCTCGGCGCGGCGCAGGTCCGTTTGGGCCCGCTGCACGCCGCGGGTCAGCTCGGCGACCCGCGCCTCGGCCGCCTGGCGTTGGCGGTCGGCGGCCTGCCGCCGGCGGTCCGCCGCCTGCCGCGCCGCGTTGGCCCGCTGCAGCCCGTCGCGCGCGGCAGCCAACTGGCCGGCGGCAGTGCGCAGGTCGTGCCGTGCCGCGGCCAGCCTGGTCTGCTCGTCGCGCAGCCGCCCGGCAGCTCGTTGGACAGCGCTTTCGGCGGTCGCCAGGTCGCGTTCGGCGCGGCGCATCTCCTCGAGCGCCGCCTGCCGGTCGCGCTGCGCCTGCACGGCATTGCGGCGCTGCGTCTCGGCTTGCGACTGCAGCGCCGTGACCGTGGCGGTGTAGCTGAGGATCCGGTTGCGGGCCCCTTCGCTGGCCAGCAGCAGCGTCGCCGTGGCGCCGAACGCGATGGCCATCCCGGTCAGCACGGTGAACAGGATCGCCGTGTTCTTCGGACGCAGCCCCCAGAAGGTCAGGCGCCGGCGACCGATCCGGCGGCCGATGCTATCGCCGGCCCAGGCCACCAGGCCGCTCAGCACGACGATCAGCAGCAGCCCCAACCAGACCCAGCGGTCGCCAGCGCCCATCAACTCTCCCGACTAGCGGACCGCCCAGGCGGGCCACGCCAACAAGTCTACACCCAACGCGTGCCGGCCCCAGGTCAACACCGCCACGGCGGCCAGCAGCGCTCCCAGAACGTTCAGCAGGACGCCCGTCTTGACCATCTGCCAGACCGGCAGTCGCCCGGTCGCGAAGACAATCGCATTCGGCGGCGTCCCGGCCGGCATCATGAAGCCGAACGAGGCACAGATCGTCGCTGGCACCATCAGAAACAGCGGGTTCACCCGCAGCGCCACAGCCGCCGCCGCCAGCACCGGCAGCACCATTTCGACCGTCGAGGTGTTGGCCGTGAACTCGGTCAGGAAGACTAGCGAGAGGCACACCACCAGCGTCATCGTCAGCGGGCTGACGCCCTGCAAGGTCTGCAGTTCCTGGCCGCACCAGGCCGCCAGGCCGCTCTTGGTGAACCCGGCCGCCAGGGCGAACCCGCCGCCGAACAGCAGCACGATGCCCCACGGCAGCCGCTCGGCTTCGGCCCAGGTCAGCAGCGGGCGACCGGGTTCGCTGCGACTCGGCAGCAGCAGCAGCAAGAGGCCCGCCAGCATCGCCACGGTGCTGTCGGCGATCAGCTTCGAGTCCAGGAACGGCAGGCTGCTCCAGCCCAGCACCTTGAACGGCCCGAGGTCGATGTCGGCGCGGAAGATCCAGGCGAACACGAGCAGTTCGGCGATCACCAGGATCAGCTTCTGCTCGTAGGTCGCCGGACCCAGGGCGCGGTACTGCTCGGAGAACTCCCGCCGGTCCAGCGCGCCGATGGTGCAGCGCCGCAGATAAAGGAAGCTGAGCACCCCCCAGGCCGCCAGCAGCATCAGCACCGCCAGCGGTGCAGCGAGCTTCATCCAGCCGAAGAAGCTGAGGTCTGGCGCGTCCGGGAAGTTGGTGCCGAAGAGCCGCACGAAGACCAGGTTGGTGGGTGTCCCAACCAGTGTGGCCACCCCGCCGATGCTGGCGGCGTAGGCGATGGCCAGCAGCAGGGCGAGTTCCAGCGGCCGGACCTGCTCCTCGCCATGTTCGGCGGTCAGCCGCTTGATCACCGCCAGCACCGGCGGCAGCATCACCATCGTGGCGGCCGTGTTGGCGGTCCAAAACGACAGGAAGCCGGTCCCCAGCAAGAACCCCAACAGCAGCCTCCGCGGGGAGCTGCCGCAGAGCAGCACCGTCTGCAGGGCGAACCGCTCGTGCAGGCCCCAGCGCTGCATCGCCATCGCCAGCAGATAGCCACCGATGAACAGGAAGGTGATCTGGTCGAGGTAGGCCGGCGCGACGTCCTTCGCCGACATGACTCCGAGCAGCGGGAAGGCCGCCAGCGGCAGCAGGGCGGTGACCGCCAGGGGCACCGCTTCGGTGACCCACCAGAGCGCCATCCAAATGGTCACCGCAGCCATCCGGGTCGCCGCCGGATGCTCCGGATCGAGGTCTACCGTCAGCGCGAACAGCAGCGCCAGGAGCGGCGCCAGCCAGACCCAGTGGGCCTGCCGCAATCGCCACCGCATGGGGTGGGCTCCTTCCTCAGGCGTGGGCGATCCGCGGGCAGCGGGTCGGCTCCCGCGCCATGTCGGCCTCCACGAACCGCCGCAGCAGTTCGCACTTCAGCCCCTGGGCCGACGGCTCGTCCCAGAGGTTGCGCGTCTCACCAGGGTCAGCCGCCAGATCGTAGATCTCCCCCCAGGGTTGCCCGCGGAAGACGGTGATCTTGTGCTGTTCGGTGACCAACGTATGCAGGTGCAGCCGGGTCGGCTGGTGACGGTTCTCGCAGATCAGGTGGTCGCGCACCGCTCCCTCGCCTCGCCAGCTCGGCGCCAGGTCGCGGCCTTGGTGCAGTCCAGGAATCTCCAGGCCCGCGGCAGCCAGGAAGGTGGTTGGCAGGTCCACCAGGCTTTGCAGGTCACGGTTGACGCTGCCCGCGGCGACTTCGCCCGGCCAGCGCACGATGAAGGGCACCTTGATGCCATCATCGAAGTGGAATGGCCCCTTCGCCACCAGCCCGTGGTGGCCGAGGTAATGGCCATGATCGCTGGTGAACACCACCAGCGTCTGCTCGGCCTGCCCGAGCCGGTCGAGCGCCTCCAGGATCCGGCCGATCTGCTGGTCCATGAAGCTGATCATGCCGTAGTAGACGGCCATGTCGGCCCGTAGCCGGGCCTCGTCGTGGCGGTGGCTCTGACAGCCGTGCGAGGCGTACTGCTCGACATACGGCCGATAGTCCGGCCGCTCCTGCTGGGCGAGGGCGACATACGGCGGCAGCCGCTCGAGTTCGCCAGCGTGCAGGCGGCCAGGCTGCATGTCGGCCGCGTCGTAGAGCGTCGACCACGGCGCGCTGACCAGGTAAGGCGGATGCGGGTCGTGGAAACTGGCCCAGGTGAAGAACGGCTGGTCGGCCGCGGCGCAGCGCTCCAAGTCGGCGATCGTCCGCTCGGCAGTCCAGGTGGTGTAGTGCAGCTCGGCCGGCAGGTCCCAGTGGTGCAGCCGCTTGGACCGCCCGGGCTGCGGTGGCCAGGGCTCGAAGTAGTCCTGCCAGTTGGTCAGGCCGTGGTCCTCCAGCCAAGCCCCATAGTGCTGCCCGGCATGGGCCTCGTCGGCGTGGTTGCGGGCCAGTTCGCAATGGTCGAAGCCGTACCAGGGGCCGTGGAACTGCCGCCAGAAGGCCAGGTCGCGCAGCGTCGGCTGGGCCTCCAGCGAGGTCTGGCTGGGCCGCGATCCGAGCGGCTGGAAGTGCGCCTTGCCCAGCAGCGCGGTGTGGTAGCCGGCGCCGTGCAGCGCGTCGCCGATGGTCGGCACGTCTTCCGGCAGCTTCGTGCCGAGGGTCCAGCAGCCGTGGACCGAGGGGTAGAGCCCGGTGATCAGCGAGGCGCGGGTCGGCGAGCAGGTCGGGTTACAGGTGTAGGCCCGCTCGCCCCGCTGGCCCTCGGCGCAGAGCCGGTCGAGCGCCGGGGTCTGCAGCACCGGGTCGGTGGCCCCGAGGCAGGAGTAGTGCTGCTGGTCACTGGTGATCAGAAGGATATTCGGTCGCCGGGCCATCGGAGGTCCTTTCGGCGATGGCATTCGCTGTGCCCGCGGCGGACCCTCTTCGCAAGATCGCGCCAGCGTTCACGAGGAGTCGCCGGCCGGATGGCGAAGGCAGCGTCGCGAGAAGGCCATGGCGGGCGCTGGTGAGTATGTCCAGGTGGAGGTCGTGGGGGTCGGCAAGGACCCCATGGAGCGCTCGATCGTGGTGCTCCGCGACGCGCAGGAGCGGGACCTGCGGATCGTCATTGGACCCTGCGAGGCGATTGCCATCGCGCAGCGGCTCGATAGCGCGTTCGAGTCCCCGCGGCCGCTGCCCCCCGACCTCGCGGTCGGGCTCTGGAAGCGCCTCGGGGCGCGGCTGGCGCAGCTTCGGATCGACGACATGTGGCAGGACATCTACTACAGCAAGCTGACCCTGTTGCGCGGCGAGGAGGCCGTCGAGATCGACTGCCGGCCGAGCGATGGGATCGCCCTGGCGCTGACGGCCCAAGTTCCGATCTACGTCTCCGACAAGGTGATGGACCACGACTGAGCGCCGGGCCGTCGCCCGGATCACGGCGGATTCGACGCTCCTGCGACGTACGTGTTTCGTGTAGAATGTGGGCTGCGCCGGGTGGCGCGTCGTGGCAAGGAGAGCAGGCGATGTACGTACCACGTCCCGAGCACCATTTCACCTTTGGCATGTGGACCTACGCCAACGCGGGGCGAGATCCGTTCGGTGATCCGGTCCGACCGTTGCCCGACCTCGACTTCCATTGCGCCGCCGCCGCGAAGCTGGCGGAGTTGGGCGCCTACGGGGTCAACCTCCACGACAACGACCTGGTGCCGATCGACGCCACTGCCGCCGAGCGCGACGCGATCGCCCGGCGCTACGCGCAGGCGCTGGCCGACGCCGGGCTGTGCGTGCCGATGGCAACCACCAACCTCTTCAGCCACCCGGTCTTCAAGGATGGCGCCTTCACCAGCCCGGTCCCCAGCGTGCGGGCCTACGCCCTGCAGAAGGCGATGCTCGGGATCGACCTCGGGGTGCAACTCGGCGCCAAGATCTACGTCTTCTGGGGCGGTCGCGAGGGCAGCGAGGTCGACGCCGGCAAAGACCCGGTCGATAGCATCAAGCGCTACCGCGACGCCTTCAACTACCTGATCGCCTACGCCAAGGACCAGGGCTACGACATCAAGTTCGCCCTGGAGGCGAAGCCGAACGAGCCGCGCGGGCACATCTTCTTGCCGACCACCGGCGCGATGCTCGGTTTCATCGCCACGCTCGACGACCCCACCCAGTGCGGCGTCAACCCCGAGGTGGCCCACGAGACGATGGCCGGCCTGAACTTCCCGCACGCGGTGGCCCAGGCGATGGATGCCGGGAAGCTGTTCCACATCGATCTCAACGACCAGGAGCCGGGGCGTTACGACCAAGACTTCCGCTTCGGCGCCGCCAACCTGAAGTCTAGCTTCTTCCTCGTGAAGCTGCTCGAGGACCGCGGCTACGCCGGCATGAAGCACTTCGATGCCCACGCCTACCGCACCGAGGACCGTGACGGCGTCTGGGACTTCTGCCGGGGCTGCATGCGGACCTACCTGATCCTGCAGGAGAAGGTCGCCCGCTTCAACGCCGACGCCGAGATTCAGGGGCTGATCGCCGATCTGCTGGCCGACCGGGACCAGGTCGCCGGTTATCTGGCACCTTACAGCGGACCGCAGGCGGCGGCGCTGAAGGCGCACTCCTTCGACATCGACGCCCTGGGTCGCCGCGGTTCGCGGCTGGAGTTGTTGGACCAGTTGACGGTCGAGTTGCTGCTGGGCGTCCGCTGAGGCACGACCAGCCGCGTGGGTGAAAGGACAACGCCATGAAGACACTACGGTTGGCACTGCTGGCGGCGCTGCTGCTGAGCTGCACGCTCTGGATCGGCTGCGGGCCGAAGGCTCCCGACGGACCGCCGACGGACGCGGTCGACGCGGGGCCGGGGACCGAAGGCGTGAAGGGCGGCGGGGCCGCGCAGACCGATGCCGGCCCGAGCGCCGATGCCGCCCCGGCTGATGCTGGCAAGGACGCCGCCCCGGCTGACGCTGGCAAGGATGCCGCCCCGGCTGACGCCGCCAAGGACGCCGCCCCGGCCGACGCTGCCAAGGACGCCGCCCCGGCTGACGCTGGCAAGGACGCCGCCCCGGCCGATGCTGCCAAGGACGCGGCGCCCGAAACGAAGTGACGTCGCGCAAGCGGCGATGCATTGATCAGGAGGCAACCGATGAAGAAAGCCTGGACTCTACTGCTGATGCTGACCGTCGCGCTGTGCCTCGGCTGCAGCAAGCAGCCCGAACCGCCGGCGCCGCAGCCGACGCAGGGCGGGCAGCCGACCGACGTCGCGCCGAATGAAAAGACGGCCGAGCAGGCGGCCGCCGAGAACAATCAGACCGACGCCGGGCCGGACGCCGAGGCCAAGAAGAGCGAGCCCGGGGCGACGCCCGCGCCGACCGACGCGCAGACGATGTCGGGCAACAACGACGCCAACTTGCCGAAGCCGCCGACCGACTGACGGCCTGCCGGTTGAGGCTGGCAGCCGGGGACGCGTTGGCGTCCCCGGCTGCGGCTTGCTGAGGAGTCTGCCATGAAGCTCGCACGTCTGTTGGCGGTGGGTGGGGTGTTGTCGCTGCTGGCCGCTTGCGCCCCGAAGGCGGAGCCGGAAGCCCCGGTGGTGGTGCCGACCGGCCCGGCGCCGCAGGTTGGCGCGGCCCCCGACGGCGCGGCGCCGGCCGCCGATCCGGCGCTGGCCGGGAAGAAGATCCGGATCATCTCCAACGCCAACTCGCCGTTCTGGGACGCCGTCAACACCGGCCTCGAGGCCGGCGCCAAAGAGGGCGGCGTCGAGGCGGAGCTGGTGCGCAACGACGGCACGGTGCCGGGGCAGATCAAGCGGCTGGAAGAAGCGCTGGCGTCGAAGGACCAGATCCTGGGCGTTGCCATCTCGGTGCTGCAACCCGATGCGCAGGGCATTCTGGACGGCATGAAGAAGCTCCGCGAGGCCGGCGTCCCGGTCGTCACGGTCGACAGCGACAGCCAGCCGGACTACCGCGAGGCGTTCGTCGGGACGAACAACGTGGCGGCCGGCAAGGCGCTCGGCGAGAAGGCCAAGGAGCTGCTGCCGGGCGGCGCGAAGCTCTGCATGTTTGTCGGCGACCCGTCGTCGCAGAACGCCCGCGACCGCAAGTCCGGGTTCGAAGCCGGGGCCGGCGCGAAGTTCAAGGTCGTCGAGCTGTACAAGGACGACACCGACGTCAACAAGGCCCGCACCAACGTCGAGTCGGCGATGGTCGCCCACGCCGATGTGACGCTGCTGGTCGGGATCTGGAGCTACAACGGCCCGGCGATCGCCGCGGCGGTGTCGACCGACAAGGCCCAGGCCGAGAAGATCACGGTGCTGGCGTTCGACGCCGAGCCGAACCTGCTGCCGCTGCTGGAAGCGGGCAAGGTGCGCGCCGCGCTGGTACAGCAGCCCTACGAAATGGGCCGCCAGAGCGTGTTGCTGCTGAAGGCCCTGGCCACCAAAGACGACGCCACGAAGTCCAAGATGATCCAGGACGGGGTGGTCGATACCGGCTTCCGGGTGGTCACGCCGGAGACCTACGCCGAGTTCAAGAAGGACCTCGACGCGAAAGGTCTGAAGAGCTCGTGAGGTCGCTGCGCGCGGGCCTCGGCCGCCTGGCCGGGGCCCGCGAGGCTGGCCTGCTGGCCGCGATTCTGATCGTGGTCGGCATCATCGTGGTCTGTGGCAAGTCGAAGGAGTTCTTCGGCGCCACCAATCAGGTCAACCTGTGGCGGCAGATCGGCCTGTTGGGGATGTTCGCGGTCGGTGAGGCCGTGGTGATCATCGCCGGCGGGATCGATCTCTCGGTGGGGTCGGTGATCGCCTTCGCCGGGATGGTTGGCACGCTGGCCCTGAACCGCCTCGGCGGCGCGGGCGGCAGCGGCGACTTGAGCGGCGGGGCCCTGCTGAGCGGGGTCCTGGCGGCGCTCGGCGTCGGGCTCCTGACCGGTCTGCTGCACACTCTGCTGATCACCCGGCTGAAGCTCCCGCCGTTCATCGCCACCTTGGGAACCCTGGCCGGGCTGCGCAGCGCCGCCGAGCTGATCACCAACTCCGTCCCGGTGACCTGCGCCTACGAGCGCTTCCGGGTGCTCTCACAGGGCACCAATCCGCTCTACGCCTTCCTGGTCGTGCTGCTGCTGGTCGGGCTGATGATGCGCGGCAGCCGGGCCGGGCGGCAGATTGCGGCGCTCGGCGGCAATGAAGAGGCGGCGCGGCTGTCCGGCCTGGCGACCGGTCGGCTGAAGGGCTACGCCTACGGCGTCTGCGCCGTGCTGGCGGCCCTGGGTGGCGTCTTCTACGCGGCCTACTCCGGCCAGGGTGACCCGCGCGCCGGGCAGGCCTACGAGCTGCGGGCGATCGCCGCCTGCGTCGTCGGGGGCTGTTCGCTGGCGGGCGGCGAGGGCACCATTCTGGGTGTCGCGCTGGGGGTTTTGCTGCTGGAGATCACCCTCAACGGGATCATGTTGGTGGTCAGCAGCAACCCGACGCAATGGCAAGGGTTGGTGGTCGGCGTGGTCGTGATCGCGGCCGTGGCGCTCAACAACGCGCGGCAGCGGCGGCTGGGGAAGCGCTGAGAGGAGCCTGCTGATGGTTGTCGTCGCCGGGGACCGCATCACGGTCTCCACCTCCACCGTGGTCGCCGAGTTTGAGCGCGGCCGGCTGCTGGCCCTGCGCACCGTCGGCGGTGAGCCGCTCTTGGAGGCGCCGGCCGACAGCCCGGGGCTGCAACTGGTCTACGCCAACCAACCCAGCGTCGACGTGCTCCACAAGCTGGCGGCCAGCGTCACAACGCATCGCCTGAGCGACCACGCTGCGCAGTTTCGGCTGCACGGCTGGGAAGCCGATGGCGTGATCACGATCCGCGAGGACCTGGCCAACGGCGACGTGCTGGTCGAACCGGCGGCGGCCACCTCGCGACCGGGCGTGCAGGCCGTGCGGTGGTCGCTGGCCGGGGTCCGGGACGACCTGCAGGTGGTCGCGCCGTTCTTCCAGGGCGTGCGGCTGGACCAGGGCGATGCGCTGCTGCAGCGGCGCTGGCCCTGGCCGATCTTCTGGGAGGCCGGCCTGCTGATCTTCGCCGGTCGCAGCGGCGGGTGGTGGGTCCACTGCCAGGACCGCGCCTACCGCTTCAAGGCGGTGCAGATCAGCGGGCGCGAGTATGCGCTGGAGACCGAGGCCTACGGCCCGCTCGACCGCAGCCTCGGCGGCGGCGGGCTGGTCTGGCGGCTGAACGCTTATCAGGGCACCTGGCAAGAGCCGGCCGGGCAGTACCGCCAGTGGCTCTGGCAGGCCTACGACCTGGGCGCCCAGGAGGCCCTCCGGCGGCCCTGGCAAGACGACGTCAAGTTCGCCGTCTCCTGGTTCAACGGCGATCCCGACACCCTGGAGGCCATTGCCGAGCGGATCGACCCGCGCCACGTGCTGGTCCACTTCTCGCAGTGGCGGACCGACGCCTACGACGAGAACTACCCGACCTACCAGCCCGCGGCGGCCGCGCAGGAGCTGATTGCGGCGGCGACCGCCCGCGGTTTCCACGTCATGCCGCACTGCAACAGCGTCGACATGGACCCCACCCACGAGACCTACCCGCTGCTGCGCGACTTCCAGTACCGCGATGCCGTCAGTCGGCGGCTGCACGGCTGGGGCTGGGATCCCGAAGCTGGGGGTGTGTTGGGCGTGCCGTCGAGCAACCTGGCGCTGGCCGGCAACCGGCGGCGCAAGGTGATGATCAAGGTCCACCCCGGCCTGTCGATCTGGCGGTCGATCCTCAGCGAGCGGATTGCCGACGCCGTACAACAGGTCGGCACCGACACCGTCTTCATCGACGTCACGCTGTGCAGCGGCAACCTGGACAACTGTCTGGTCGAGAACACCACCGCCAGCGAGGGCATGAACAAGCTGATCCGCGAGATCGCCGCGCTCGGCGGCGGGCTGGCGGTGGGCGGCGAGGGGCTCAACGAGATCACCTTCCAGGGCCTTTCGTTCGCCCAGGCCCACCTGCTGCTGAGCTGGCACGCCAGCGCCGACGGGCTGGAACGAGCCAAAGGCTGCCCGCTGGGCGACTTCCTGTTCGGTCGGCTCTGCCGCACCTTCGGCTACTCACGGCTGGGCGGCCTGAACGACGAAGAGGTGGTCCGGATGCAGGTCCATGAGTCCCTCGGGGCGCTGCCGACGATCACCGTCCGCAACGCGGCTGAGATTCGCTGTCCGAACCCCGCGGTGGCGCGGCAGTTTGCCCTGGCCGGCGGGCGTGGCTGAGTAGGAGACGGGCACGATGAGCGGTTCCCCGGTCGCCGACGGAGTCCACGCGCTGCCGCCCTGGGAGGCGATGGTCCCGGCGGCGCGGCAGTTGCGGCAGACCTATGCGATCACCCCGGGCCTGCCACTGGTGCGGCGGGAGTTCGGCTTCTATAGCCTGGAGCGGTGGCGCGAAGAGGGGTTGCCGGCCGACGCCAACCTGGCGCAGCGCTTTGGCTACGACCCGCCGGGCAACCACGGCCTGGGGCAGCTCGGGTGGTGCGAAGCGGCGTTCCGGCCGTGCTGGGAGACCAAGGTCCTCGAAGACCGCGGCGACCACGAGCTGGAGCAGGACTACGCCGGCCGCCAGGTGCTCTACTTCAAGGGCCGCCGCAACGGCTTCATGCCGGAGTACGTCGACCACCCGGTGAAGGACCAACGGAGCTGGGAAGAGGACGTGCTGTGGCGTCTCGACCCGGCCGAGCCCAGCCGCTTTGCCGACCTGCCGGCGCGGATGGACCGCGCCCGCGAGCTGGCGGCGCAGGGCTACCTGATCCAGCAGAATCTGATCGGCGGGTACATGTACCTGCGCAGCCTGCTGGGGCCGGTCGAGTTGCTCTGGGCCTGTGTCGACCAGCCGGCGCTGGTCCACGCCTGCATGAAAGCCTGGTTCGAGCTGGCCGACGCAGTGATCGCGCGGCATCAGGAGCACGTCACGCTCGACGAGGTTTTCCTGGCCGAGGACATCTGCTTCAACAGCGGGCCGCTGATCTCGCCGGACATGATGCGGCAGTTCCTGTTTCCTTACTACCAGCAACTGCTGACCAACATTCGCGCCCGCCAGATCGACCGCACGCGCCACCTCTACATCCAGATCGACACCGACGGCAACGCGGTGCCGGTGATCGATGTCTACCGCGAGATCGGCATGGACGTGATGAGCCCGTTCGAGGTCGCCAGCGGCTGCGACGTCGTGGCGATTGGCCGGCGCTGGCCCGACCTGGCGATCTTCGGGGGGATCGACAAGCGCGTCCTGGCGGCGGGACCGGCGGCGATTGACGAGATGCTGGAGCGGATCCTGCCGCCGCTGCGGGCCCGCGGCGGGTTCATCCCGACCTGCGACCACGGGGTGCCGCCGGAGGTCAGCTTGGCCAACTACGAGCATTACCGGCGGCGCTGCCTGGAGCTGGGCGGCTAGGCGGGCCGCTGGCCGAGGTAACCGGTGAGCCAGTCGGGCCGGTCGCTGGTGAGGGCGTCGATCCCCATCGGCAGCAATGGCGCGGCGGCTTGGGCGCTGTTGACCGTCCAGACCCAGACCGCCAGGCCCTGCTGGTGACAGAGCCGGCAGAAGGCCGCGTCGACCGCCTGGAAGTGCAGGTCGAAGCCGTGCAGCCGGGCCGCCAGGACCTGGTCGACCAGCGCCCGGCGAGCGGTCTCGTCGGCCGGCAGTTGGCTCAGCAGGTAGAGGCAGGGCACCCGCGGCTGCCGCGCAGCGAAGTCGGCCAGGGCCGCGAAGTCGAACGAAATCACCGCGCACCAGCCCACGGCGCCCGTGGCCTCGATGGCCGCCAGCACGCCGTCGACCAGCGCCGGGTCGCCGCCCTTGATCTCGATCACCAACTGCGCGCGCCCGATGTGCAGCGGCAGCACGTCGAGCAGGCGGGGCAACCGCTCGCCGGCGAAGCGCGGGTCCTTCCAGGCGCCGGCGTCCAGCGTCTGCAGCTCGCTCCACGGTAGCGCCTCGGCGGCGGCGTCGCGGCCGGTGGTGCGGTTGAGGGTGTGGTCGTGCAGCAGGTAGACCACGCCGTCGCTGGAGCGATGCACATCGCACTCGCAGCCGTCGACCGGCAGGTCCAGCGCAGCGCGAAAGGCGGCCAGGGTGTTCTCGGGGTAGTCCACGCTGAAGCCGCGGTGGGCGATGCTGAGGATCCGTGGCTCAGGCATCGGCGACCTCCGGGGCGAAGCGTTGCAGCAGCTCAATGGACTGCTGCACCACGGTGGCGGCGGCCGCGGCGGTGATCGGCAGGCCGGCCCGGTGGATCCGGGCGCTGTACTCGTAGCTCTGCTCGCGCCAGACCGCGGCGTGGGGCAGGTAGCCGGCGCCGCCGTTGCTGTAACCCAGGACGATGCTCCGCGGCAGCGGCGACTGCGACTCGATGGCCAGCCCGACCGGCGAGAGGACCTCGGCCGGCAACGCCACCAACGCCTCCTGGTTGAGCACCACGGCCTGCGTCTCGAATGGCGCTCCGGTGATCGGGGAGCCGGCCTCGAACGCGGCGACCAGCTCCCGAGCCCCGTCGACGGCCCGCTTCGCCCAGTAACGGCCCAACGTCTGATTGTCGCCCCGCTCGACCGCCGCCAGGTCGGCCGCGGCCGCCGCGAGCCGGGCCTGCGCCGCTGGCAGGTCGCTGGGACCGGGCTCGAGGGGCAGCTCGTAGAGCGTGCGCGCCGCCGCCAGGCGGGTCACCTCGCGCGGCTCCGGCAGCTCGGTCAGCCCCTTCAGCACGGCGTGCCCCAGCCGCTTGCCCAGTCGCGGGACCGCCTGGGGATCGAGGCGCGGGTAGGGATTGATGTCGGCGCCGCAGCCCTGTAGGAACAGCGCCACCGCGCCGGTCGACTCTTCGATCAGCCGCTGCGCGACGCCGGGGAAGTCCGCCGAGATGGCGTACGAGAGGTGCGACAAGGTGGTCGGGTGGCAGGCATGGGCGAAGAGCACCGCCACCGGGTTGCCGGCGTCGTCGCTGAGCTGCAGGAGGTCCACGTACGGGATCACCGAGCCGGACCAGTTGACGCCGATGGTCCAACTGCCGTCGGCGCGCAGTTCGCGGCGGTTGACACCCAGTTGGACCAACTCGCGACCGCGGCTAAGGCGCACTGGGACAGCGCGTCGCCGGGCGGCGGCCACCGCCTGCACCAGGCGGTCCTGGACGCCGTCGGCGTACCGCTCGACCAGCTCGTCCCCGGTCATCTGGGGCCCGTAGTGGGTGTGCGACGAGTTCAGCAGGACCTGCTCCGGCGGCACGCCCCAGGCCTCCTGGATCGCCAACCGAATGGCCTCGGCGCGAACCCGCGGCAGGTACAGCAGGTCGAGCGAGGCGATCACCACTTCGGTAGCGTCGAGCCGCAGGCTGAGCACCTTGGCTCGCAGCGGGTCGGCGATGTCCTCGGCCCCGTGGTCACGCGCGGCGTACCCTGCCATCGCGATGCCCAGGGGTGGGGTGATGTCGAGCGTCACGGCCCCAGCCAGTAGACGACCCATCCGCGGTCTCCTGCGGGGCAGCTTCGGCAGGTCGTCCGGCAGACCTCTACCCGGCCCGCGGCAACGGCGTGACCGGCGCCACGGGGCCCTCGACCACGCTCTCGGCCCGCCGCTGGCGCTCCAGCAAGCGACCGAGCAGGCTGGCCACCGCAAACAGCCCGGTGGCCACCAGCACCGCCGCCGGTCCGGTCGCGACGTTGTGCTGGTAGCTCAGCGCAAACCCGCCCAGCACGGCCACGATGCCGACGCCGATTGAGCCGAGCAGCATGCCCTGCCAGCGCCCCGTGAGCTGCGACATGGTCGCCGCGGGCACCACCAGCATCGCCGAGACCAGCACGCTGCCGACGACCTTGATGGTGACGACCACGGTGACCGCGGTGACCACCAGCAGGATCGTCCGCATCGGCGCCACCGGCACGCCGCTGGCGTGCGCCGACTCCTCATCGAAGCTGACGAACAGCAGCTCTTTGAAGAACACCCCGACCACCAGGCAGACGATCAACGTCACCGCCCCGAGCAGGTACAGGTCGCCGCCGCTGACGCCCAGGATGTTGCCAAAGAGGTAGCTCATCAGGTCGCGCTGCCAGGCCGCCGAGAAGCTCATCACGACCACGCCGAAGGCCATCGCGGCGGGGAAGAAGATGCCCATCGCGGTGTCTTCATGCATCCCCTGCTTGCCCAGGGCGGCCATCCCCAGGGCGACCACGATGCTGAAGACGATGGCCCAGCCGATCGGCGACTGACCGAACAGCACGCCCAACGCGACCCCCCCGAGCGCGGCGTGGGAGATGCCGACGGCGACGAAGGCCATCCGGCGGAGCACCACATAGAAGCCGACCACACCGCCCAGCACGGCCACCAGCACGCCGGCCAGCAGCGCGCGTTGGACCCAGCCGGTGCTCAGAGCGGCGAGCAGTTCCTGCATCAGGCTGGCCCCAGGTGCGCCGGCTGCGGCGAGTCGATGGCGTGGTGCATACAGCTCGGGCACCAGTCCAGCGACCGGCCATCGCGCAGCGCCAGCGCCGTGTCGACCACCGTCGCCAGCAGATCGAGCTGGTGCGAGATGGCGATGATGCTGAGGTCACGCTCCTCGCGGACGCGGTTCAGTTCGCGATAGACGCGCTCGCGGCGGAGTTCGTCGAGACCGGTGTCCGCTTCGTCCATCAACAGCAGCCGCGGCTGTTGGGCCAGTGCGCGCGCCAACAGCACCAGCCGCTGCTGCCCGCCGGAGAGCGCCGCGAAGCGGCGCGTCTCCCAGCCGCCCAGCCCGAGCCGCTCCAGGGTCTCGGTGACCCGCTCATGGTCGTGCCGGCAGGCCCGCTGGCCCAGCCCGATGCGACCGGCGCGGCCCATCAGCACGACGTCCCCGACGGTCAGCGGGAACGACCGCTGGAAGGTCTCACGCTGCGGCACGTAGCCGACGTCACCGCGTCGGACCGCCGCCAGAGCGCTGCCGCCGAGCACGCTGACCTGACCGGCGGTCGGCTCCAAGAGGCCCAGCAGCAGCCGCATGACGGTCGACTTGCCGCAACCGTTGGGGCCGATCAGCCCGACGAACTGCCCGCGCGAGACTTCGAAATGGACCCCTCGCAGGACCGGCGTCAAGCCGTAGGCGAACTGCACGTTGTCACAAACGACGACCGCCTCGCTCATGGCTGCAAGCCCTTCACCAGCTCTGCGGCATTGTACCGCAGCAGCGCCGGGTAGCTGTCGCGGCCGGCCAGCGCGGCGCCGCCGTAGGGGTCGAGCCGGCCGACCCGCAGCCCGGTTTCCTTAGCCAGGGTGTCGGCCAGCGCCGCGTTGAGCTGCATCTCGCCGAAGACCGCCCGCGCCTGCTTGGCACGCGCCGTGGCGGTCAGTTCCTTCATCCACTTCGCCGACGGGTCGGTGCCGGGCACCAGTTCAATCACCCCGACCTGCTGCAGACCGTACCGCTGACAGAAGTACTGCCAGGCATTGTGCCCGGCGATGAAGCCGTCGCCGCGCACCGGGGCGAGGGTCCGGCGGAGTTCGGCGTCGAGCGCGGTGAGCTCCTTGGCGAGTTCCGCCTGCCGCCCGGTGAGGCCCGCCGCGCTGGTCGGCAGCACCTCGCGCAGACCGGCGACCAGGGCCGGCAGGAGGTCGTCGCGCACGCGGATCGGGTCGAGCCAGACATGCGGGTCGGCGCCGGCCGGGTCGCCATGGCGATGGTCGTGGGCGGCGTGGTCATGGTCTTCTTCGCAGGGCACCCCGGCGATCGTCTTGGTGTGCTCCAGCGCAGTGACCACCCGCGGCGCCGGCTGCGGCATCACGGCGTCCAGCCAACTGTCGGCGCCGGGGCCGATCCGGGCGATCAGCCGCGCGCCGTTGAGCGCCATCGCGGCTTGCGGGGTGATCTCGAAGGTGTGCGCGCTGGCGCCCGGCGGGAGCAGGCAGTGCACCTCGGCGTCCGGGCCGGCCAGCCGCCGTAGCAGGTCGGCCAGCGGGTAGATCGTCGCCACCACCACCGGCCGCGACGCCTCCGCTGCGCTGCCAACCGGCGGGGCCGCCGGCCGGGAGTCCCGGCAGCCGCTGACCAGCAACCAGACCAGCAGGAGCCCATAGCGGGAATGCATCATCATCTTCATCCACCAGGATGCCGCGGATTGGTGCATCCGCAAGGGGGGCGCATTACGGCCGGCGGCGCCGCGGCGAGCCGCTACGACGAGCCGCCGACCTTCTCGAGACGGCACAGTTCGACCAGCAGCTTCTTGATGCCAGCCTTGAGGAACGCCACCTGCACCTCGGCGTTCGGCCCGCCGGTGCAGTTCACCACGATGCCGTCGCCGAAGTGTTCGTGGCGGACCTTGTCACCGGCCTGGAAGGCGGCCGGTGCGGCGCTGGTCGGCCGCGCCGCAGGGCGCCGCTGTTCGGCGATCCGGGCGGGCAGGGTGTCCAGGCTGCGGCTCGCCAGTCGTGGCTCCGCCGGCTGCGCCGCCGCTTTGGCGCCCTTCACCAGGTTCGGCGGGAGCTCGGCCAGAAACCGCGACGGCCGCACCAGCAGGGTCTGGCCATTGACGGTGCGCCGGAAGGTATGCGTCAGGAACAACTGCTCCTCGGCGCGGGTGATGCCGACGTAGCACAGCCGCCGCTCTTCTTCGATGCCTTCGGGCGTTTCGAGCGAACGCTGGTGCGGGCAGAGGCCCTCTTCGAGACCAACCAGAAAGACCACCGGGAACTCCAACCCCTTGGCGCTGTGGAGCGTCATCAGCACCACCGCGTCGGCGTCGGCGTCGAGATTGTCGGTGTCGCTGACCAACGCCACGCGCTCCAGAAAGGCGCTCAGGTCGGCGGCGCCTTCGGCGGCGGCCTGCGCCGCGGCGTTCTTCAGCTCTTGCACGTTGTCGTAGCGTGCCGCGGCCTCCAGGGAGTTCTCTTCCAGCAGCGCATCGGCGTAGCCGCTCTGCTGCAAGATTGCCTCGATCAGCTCGACCACCCCCAGCGACGCGGCCTGCCGCTGCAGGTCGGCCAGCAGGTTGGCGAACGCCGCGACCTTGCCCCGGGGCCCGCTGCCGAGCAACTCGGGATCGACCGCGGCTGCCGCCACCAGCGTCGCCAGCGAGACCTGGCGCTTCTCCGCGGCCGCGCGCAGTTGCTCGACGGTCTTGCCGCCGATCCCCCGCGCTGGGGTGTTGATGATCCGCAGCAGGCTGATGTCGTCGGCCGGGTTGGCGAGGCAGCGGAGGTAGGCGACGAGGTCGCGGATCTCCTTGCGGTCGTAGAAGCGCACGCCGCCGATCAGGCGGTACGGCACCTGCTTGGTCTGGAAGGTCTGCTCGAAGTTGCGCGACATCGCGTTGGTGCGGTAGAGCACGGCGTGGTCGCGGAACTGGCGGCCCCGACGCACGTTCTTGAGCACCTCGTCGGCCACGAAGAAGGCCTCGTCGAACTCGTTGCCGGCAATCCGCAGCCGCACCGGCGAACCGCCGCTGCGGTCGGTCACCAGCCGCTTCGGCCGGCGGCCGAGATTCTGCGAGATCAACGCGTTGGCGACGTCCAGCACGGCCTGGGTGCTGCGGTAGTTCTGCTCCAGCTTGACGACGGTGGCGCCCTCGAAGTCCTCGTCGAAGCGCAGGATGATCTCCAGCTTGGCGCCGCGCCAGCCGTAGATGCTCTGGTCGTCGTCGCCGACCACACAGAGCCGGCGGTGCTTCGCGGCCAGGGTGCGCACCAGCTCGTACTGCGCCAGGTTGATGTCCTGGTACTCGTCCACCAGGATCTCGCAGAACCGCTCCTGCAGCTCGTCACGGACCTCCGGCACGGTCAACAGTTCGACCCCCAGCCGGATTAGGTCGTCGAAGTCGGCGGCGTTGTTGGCCTGCAGTTGCTGTTGGTACTCCCCATACAGCTCGGCCGCCAGGCGGGTCACCGGGTTGTAGCCCTGCCGCGCGGCGTCGGCGGCCGCGGCCGGGGAGCGCAGGTCGTTCTTCCACTCGCTGATCTGCCAGCCGATGGTCTTCGGCGGGAACCGCGTCGGGTCGAGGTTCTGCTTCGTCAGCAGCCGCTTCAGCACCGCGTTCTTGTCATCCTCGTCGAAGATGCTGAAGTCGCGCTGCAGGCCCACTTGGGCGGCGTGGATCCGCAGCAGCCGCGCGCAGATGCTGTGGAACGTGCCGACCCACATCGCCCGCGCGGCCGGCCCGACCAGCGCGGCGATCCGTGCCTTCATTTCGTTAGCGGCCTTGTTGGTGAAGGTCACCGCCAGGATGCTGCTGGCCGGGACCCCGCGGTCGAGCACCAGGTGCGCGATGCGGTGGGTCAGGGTGCGCGTCTTCCCCGATCCGGCGCCGGCGATGATCAGCAGCGGACCGCCGACATGCCCGGCGGCCTGACGCTGCGCAGGGTTGAGGCCGGCCAGCAGATCCGACACGCCGCGCTCCTATCGCCCGCGCTGGCCGGCGGCACCGACGAACTCCCGGAACAGTGGGTGCGGCGCGGTCGGGCGCGACTTAAACTCCGGATGGAACTGCGACGCCACGAAGAACGGGTGGTCGGGGAGCTCGATGATCTCGACCAGTTGCCCGTTCGGCGAAACCCCGCTGAAGCGCATCCCAGCCTCGCCGAGGCGGCTGCGGTACTCGTTGTTGAACTCGTAACGGTGGCGGTGGCGCTCGAAGATCACGTCGGTGCCGTAGCAGCGCCGGGCGACGGTCTCCGGCTGCAGGTAGCACTCGTACGCGCCGAGCCGCATCGTGCCGCCGAGATCGCGCACACCGCGCTGCTCGTCGAGCTTTGAGATCACCGGATGCGGCGTTTGCGGATCGACCTCGGTGGTGTGCGCGCCGTCGAGGCCACAGACGTCGCGGGCGAACTCGATCACGGCCATCTGCAGCCCCAGGCAGAGCCCCAGGAACGGCACGTGCTGCTCGCGCGCCCAGCGGATGGCGGCAATCTTGGACTCGATGCCGGCCTCGCCGAAGCCGCCGGGCACCACCACGCCGTCGACGCCAGCGAGGGCGTCGCTGATGGTCGCCGGATCGGTCTCCCGGGCGTAGACCCAACGCACGACCACTTCCAGGCCGTGGTGGATCCCAGCGTGGGTCAGCGCCTCGATCACGCTGAGGTAGGTGTCGACCCCCTGCTCCTGGTATTTGGGGACCATCGCGATGGTCACCTGCCGCGACGGGCGGTGGACCCGCGTCACCAGATCGCGCCAATCGTCGAGCTGCGGCGGCGGGCAATCCAGGCCGAGCCGCCGGCAGATCAGGTCGCCGACGCCCTGCTCTTCGAGCAGCAGCGGCACGTCGTAGATCGATGGCGCGTCGGGCGCGCTGATCACGGCGTCCTGCTCGATGTCGCAGAACAGCGAGATCTTGGCGCGATGGTCGTCGGTCAACTGGTACTTCGTCCGCGCGATCAACAGGTCGCAGTGCAGACCCGTGTTGCGCAGCTCGCGCACACTGTGCTGGGTCGGCTTGGTCTTGATCTCTTCCTGCGGCCCGACCCCGGGGACCAGCGTGACATGGACGCCCAAGGTCTGCTGCTCCGGCAGCTCGCGGCGGAACTGGCGGATCGCTTCGAGGAAGGGCATCCCCTCGATGTCACCGACCGTGCCACCGACTTCGACCAGCGCCACGTCGGCCCCGGCGCGCTCGGCGTTGAGGCGGATGCGTTGCTTGATCTCGTCGGTGATGTGCGGGATCACCTGCACGGTGCCGCCCTTGTAGTACGACCCGGCGCGCTCCTTCTGGATCACGCTGCCGTAGACCTGGCCGGTGGTGATGTTGGAATCGCGACTGAGTTCGGTGTCCAGGAACCGCTCGTAGTGGCCGAGGTCGAGGTCGGTCTCGGCGCCGTCCTGGGTGACGTAGACCTCGCCGTGCTGGAACGGGTTCATGGTCCCGGCATCGACATTGATGTAGGGATCCATCTTCAGCACGCTGACCTTCAGGCCGCGGGCTTTGAGGAGGCGACCGATACTGGCGGCGGAGATGCCCTTGCCAATGCTCGAAACCACGCCGCCCGTGATGAAGATGTAGCGCGTCACCTGCCACGCTCCTTTCGCAATCGCCAACCCCAAAACCGAACCCCGGCCAGGGGCGGCGCTGCCGCCGGCGGCCGGGGTTCGCCCGCCCGATCAGACCGTCTGGCCGTCGCCTCAGACTTGCGGCAACTGCGCCATCGCTGCGGCGATCTCGGCTTCTGGATAGGCGTAATCCTCCAGCTTGCCCGACAGATAGGCCTCGTACGAACTGGTGTCGAAGTAGCCGTGGCCCGAGAGATTGAAGATGATGGTCTTGGAGCGACCCTCTTCTTTGGCCCGCAGGGCCTCCACCACCGCGCCCTTCACGGCGTGCGACGATTCGGGGGCTGGCAGGATGCCCTCGGTCTTGGTGAACAGCATCGCCGCCTCGAAGACCTCGGTCTGATGGTAGGCCTGCGCCTCGACCAGGCCCTCGGCCACCGCCGCGCTGACCAGCGGCGCCATCGCGTGGTAGCGCAGACCGCCGGCATGCACGGGCGGCGGGACGTACTGGCTGCCGAGGGTGTGCATCTTGAGCAGCGGTGTCAGCCCAACCAGGTCGCCGAAATCGTACGCGTAGGCGCCCTTGGTGATCGACGGGCAGGCCGCGGGCTCGACCGCCACCAGCCGCAGGTCGGGGCGGCTTTTCTTCTTGAGCGGAATGAACGGGAACGCAAACCCCGCGAAGTTGGACCCGCCGCCGACGCAGCCGATCAGGATGTCGGGCTCGACGCCAGCCATCGCCAACTGCTGCTCCAGCTCCTGACCGACCACCGTCTGGTGCAAGATCACATGGTCCAGCACGGAGCCGAGGCTGTAGCTGGCGCCGGGGTCCTTGGCGGCGGCTTCGACCGCTTCCGAAATCGCAATCCCGAGGCTGCCGGGCGAGTCCGGGTCCATCGCCAGGACCTTGCGACCGGCTTCGGTCTCGTCACTCGGGCTGGGTCGCACGCTGGCGCCGAAGCTGTTCATCAGCACCCGCCGCCCGGGCTTCTGGTGGTAGCTGACCTTGACCATCCAGACGTCGCAGGTCTGCCCGAAGTGCGCGCAGGCCATCGCCAGCGAGCTACCCCACTGTCCGGCGCCGGTCTCGGTGGTCAGCCGCAGCCGGCCCTCGAGCTTGTTGTAGTAGGCCTGCGGCACGGCGGTGTTCGGCTTGTGCGAGCCGACTGGCGAGGTGCCCTCGTACTTGTAGTAGATCCGCGCCGGGGTATCGAGCGCCTTCTCCAGGTTGATGGCGCGCACCAGCGGCGTGGGCCGCCAGATCTTGTAGACGTCCAGCACATCGCCCGGAATGTCGACCGTCGGCTCCTGGGTGACCTCTTGCAGGATCAGACCCATCGGAAACAGCGGAGCCAGGTCGTCGGGGCCGATCGGCTGGCCGGTACCCGGATGCAGCGGGGCAGGGGGCGGCACGTCCAGGTGCGGCTTGACATTGAACCAGGTCGTCGGGATCTGGTCCTCGGTCAGTAGAAAGCGGCGGCGCTCCGACATATCCTCCAGGCTCCTCTCAGCTTGCTGCCACCACGCTGGCGGCGTCGTCCAGGGCGTCGGCGGTGGCCCGTGGCGCCAGCTCCGCCTGCACCCCGCGGTCGTCCATTTCGAGCGGGGTCGCGGCGACCAGCGGGGCCGGCTGCGGCGCCAGCGGCCGCGCCAGCCGCGCCAGGTCGGCGGCCTCACCCAGGCGGTCGATTTCGACGTCGATCGCCAGGACCTTCTCGCACTCGGCCAACAGATCGGCGTTGCGGACGAGGTTGCGTTTGTAGAGCAGGTAGACCATCTTGCCGAGGCCGGCGAAGACCTCGTCGCGCCGCCGTTCCTCGGCCCGGATGCGGCGCTCCAGGCTGCCGACTCGGAGCGTCCGGGAGAGCCACTGCCAGCCGCTGCGCAACAGCCGCCACAGCGTGCCGGTCAACCAGCGGACCAGTCGCCACCCGAAGCTCGCCAGCCGCCGCAGCCGTTCGCCCACGCCGCCGCTCCTCAAGCCGCCCGTCACCCGCGCGCTATCATCGCACAGCGCGGCGCGTCAGGCAAGCACCCCAGGTCCGGGCAGGCGGCCGGCCGCTTGACGCCGCTTCAGCCGCGGCATACCATCCGCGCCATGATCTACCACCACGACCTCAGCAAGTTCCTCCTCGGGCCCTGGCAGGTCGGGCCGATCCACGAGTTCGGCATTCGGTGGTACAGCATCGCCTACATCGCCGGCTTTCTGGGCATCTACGCCTCGCTGTTCCGCGCGGTGCAACGTCGGAGGATCCCCAACGCCGACTTGGAGCGGCTCGAAGAGGCCTGTCTGATCCTGATCACCACCGTCCTGTTGGGCGCCCGGCTGGGCTACTTCATCCTCAACGAGCCGCACAAGCTGCTGACCTGGCAGGGCTGGCTGGAAGTGCCGCAGGTCTGGAAAGGCGGGATGGCCTTCTTCGGCGCGGCCGTCGCCGTGTTCAGCGTCGAGTACTGGTACTGCCGGCGCTGGCGGGTCGGCTTCTGGCACGGTTCCGACCGGCTGGTCTGGGTGCTCGCCTTTGCCCTCGGCTTCGGGCGCCTCGCCAACTTCATCAACGGTGAGCTGTGGGGGGTGCCGACCGGCGGCGGTTGGGGCGTGGTCTTCCCCGAAGCCCCGCTGGTCAACGGGCTCAACGTGCCGCGCCACCCGGTCCAGCTCTACAGCGCGGCGACGCACTTCCTGCTGGGCTGTTGGCTGCTCTACCTGCTGCGCCGCCGCCCGCGGACGAGCTTCGATCGGGTGCCCGGCTTCACCTGCTTCCACTTCCTGGCCGGCTACGGCCTGCTGCGCCTGGTCAGCGACCATTGGCGCCCCGAGGCCGTCAACATCGGGCCCTTGACTGGCGGGCAGTGGCTCTCGCTGCTGATGTTCCTGATCGCGGTGGCCTGCGGGCGCTGGCGCTACGTGGCGCTCAGACGGTACGGCGGCGACCTCGACTGGTACCCGCCGGAAGGTGTCGACGGCGAGTTGCCGCCGGAGTGCCACACCTACATTGACGAGTTGAACGTCCAGCGCGCCGCCGCCGACGAGGCCCAAGCCGCCGCCAGGCGCGCCCGCCGCGAGGCTCGCTGAGCCGCGCGCGGTGGCCGGCCGCGGGTTTGCCTCGGCCGCCGCGGCTGTGCTAGACTGCGTCCACCGGCGGGGCAGCGGGGTCCGATGCGGTACGGCATCTTCGGCGATGTCCACGGCAACCTGGAAGGCCTGGAGGCGGTCCTCGAGGCGCTCGCTGGCGAACGCATCGGACAGTACCTCTGCACCGGCGACATTGTCGGCTACGGGGCCGACCCGAACGCCTGCTGCGAGCGGGTCCGCGAGATCGGCGCCATCACCCTCTTCGGCAACCACGACCAGGCCTGCCTCGGAATGGTCGACCTGAACTGGTTCAACCACGTCGCCCGCGCCGCGGCGCAGTGGACCGCCCGACGGCTTGACCCGCGCCACCGCGAGTGGCTGGCGACGCTGCCGCCGACCCGCCGGATCCACGACTTCATGACCGTCCACAGCTCGCTGCCCGACCCGTGGCGCTGGATCTACGTGACCACCCCGGCGGTCGCGGCCGAGACCCTGCAGGCCTGCAGCGACCAGGTCGTGTTCATCGGCCACACCCACCTCGCCGAGGCCTATCGCCAGGAAGACGACGCCGTCCAGAAGGTCAGCTTGCGCGGCGGCGGGACCTTCACCATCGCCGCCGGCTGTCGCTACGTGGTCAACGCCGGAAGCTGCGGCCAGCCCCGCGATGGCAACCCGGCGGCGGCCTACGCGGTCTACGACACCGACCTCTGTCAGGTCGTCGTGAAGCGCGTCAGCTACGATGTGCAGCAGGCCGCCGACAAGATCCTACAGGCCGGCCTGCCGGAGTTCCTGGCCCGGCGGCTGCTGGTCGGCCGATGAGCGACTACGCCGCCGCGGCGGCCTGGCTGGCGGAGTTTGCCAATGTCGAGCAGCGGCTCGACCCGCGGGCCTGGGCGGGCGTCAAGCTGGAGCGCGTGGTGGCGCTGCTCGACCGGCTGGACCACCCCGAGCGCGCCGCCGCGGTGGTCCACATCGCCGGCTCGAAGGGCAAAGGGTCGGTCGCCGCGCTGGTCGAGGCGGTGCTACGGCAGGCCGGCTACCGCACCGGGCTGTACACCTCGCCGCACCTGGTCTCGCCGCGGGAGCGGATCCGCCTGTCCGGGCAGCCGATCACCGAGGAACTGGCGGCCGACCTGGTCGTCGGTCGCCTGCAGCCCGCCGTGGCCGCCTACCAGACCGACCCGGTGCACGGCACGTTGACCTGGTTCGACCTGCACACGGCGCTGGCCTGGCTGGCCTTCCAGGCCACCGCGGTCGACTGGGCGGTGGTCGAGGTCGGGCTGGGCGGGCGGCTCGACGCCACCAATGTGGTGCAGCCCGCGGTCTGCGCCATCACCACCCTGTGCCTCGAACACACCGCCCTCCTGGGGGACCGGCTGGAGCAGATTGCGGCCGAGAAGGCCGGCATCATCAAGCCCGGCGTGCCGCTGGTCAGCGCGCCGCAGGAGCCGGCGGCGGCCGCCGTGCTGGCAGCGCGGGCCGCGGAGCTGGCGGCGCCGCTGCACCCGGCGACGGGCGTCACCGTGCTCGACGCGCTGTGCGACCACGGCGACCGCCTGACGCAACGGCTGGAGTTGCACTGGCCGGGCGCTGGCGGTGCCGTCGACTGCGCGCTGCTGGGGCCGCACCAGGCGGTCAACGCGGCGGTCGCCCGAACCGTCTTGGAGCGGCTGCCGGTCGACGGCGGGCGGCTGCCCTGGGCGGCGGTCCGCGACGGCTTCGCGCAGGCCCGCTGGCCGGGCCGGGTGGAGGTCCTGCAGCGGCGACCGTGGCTGATCTTGGACGGCGCCCACACGCCGACTGCGGCCGCGCAGTTGCGGCGCACGCTGGACCTGCTGCCGCACCACCGCCGACTGCTGGTGTTGGCCTGCGCGGCCGACAAGGACCTGCCGGCGCTGGTCGCCGAGCTGGCCGCCGACTGCGCCCTGGTGCTGGCGACCAGTGTCCCGGGCAATCCCCGGGCGCTGCCGGCCAGCACGGTGGCGGCCGCCGTGCGGGCGGCGGGCTGGCCGGTCGAGCAGCACCCCGACCCGGCCGCCGCCGTCGCGGCGGCCTTGCAGCAGGCCACTCCCGCCGACGCGGTGGTCGTCAGCGGGTCGCTCTACCTGGTCGGCGCGGTGCTCGCGGCGCGCGGCGCGGAGCTGCGCTGGTGAGCCGCCGCCACCACCTGTTGCTGGTCCTGATCCTGCTCGGTGGCGGTGGCTGCGGCCTGTGGGCCGCACACCAGGCCCACCGCGCGGCGCTGCGGCGGGAAGTCCTGGCGGCGCACCAGGCGGGGCGCGCCGCGGCGGTGCAATGGGTGGTGCTGAGCCCCGCCGACCGCGGCGCCGTGGTCGGTGCGCTGTTGCAGCTCCCGGCCGTGCGCTGGGACCTGACGCTGGCCGAGGCGGCGGTGGTCGACCTGCTGCTGCAACGGCTGCTGACCGCCAGCGGCGGCAGTCAGCGCGCGCAGGCCGCCCGGGCGCTGGCCGAAGTCGTCCAGAGCAGTGTCGACGCGCCGGCCGTCACGGCGGCCCTGGAGGCGGTGGTCGGGGCGCTGCAACGCGCCGCCGAGGCCGATCCGGAGCCCGCCGTGCGGGGCGCCGCAGCGGCCGCGCTGGTGCGCCTCGGGCCGGCCGCGCGGCGCATTCGAGAACACGGCTGAGAGGAGCATCCGATGCCGTCACCGCCGCATGTCTTGGTGATCTGCTGCGACCACTGGCCCGGCGAGCTGCTGGGCTGCGCGGGGCATGCCAACGTGCTGACCCCGACGCTCGACCAACTCGCCCGCAACGGCCGCCGCTACCCGCGGGCCTACAGCGAGTGCCCGATCTGCATCCCGGCGCGACGCACTCTGATGACCGGCCTCAGCCCCCGCAGCCACGGTGACCGGGTCTACCGCGACCAGGTGCTGCTGCCGGAGGTGACAACCTTGCCGCAGGCCTTCCGCAACGCCGGCTACCAGGCCACCGCTGTCGGCAAGCTGCACGTCTGGCCGCAGCGGGCGCGGATCGGCTTCGACGAGGTGATCTTGCACGAAGAAGGGCGGATGCAGTTCGGGGTGATGGACGACTACGAGCTGTTCCTCGCCGAGCAGGGCCATCCTGGCGAGATGTTTGGCCACGGCATGGGCAACAACGAGTATCACCACCGCGCCTGGCACCTGCCCGAAGCGTGCCACGTGACAACCTGGACCACCCGCCAGATGTGCCGCGCCATCCAGCGCCGCGACCCGACCCGGCCGGGCTTCTGGTACCTCAGCTACTGCCACCCGCATCCGCCCCTGGCGCCGCTGGCGGCCTACCTCGAGCTGTACCGCGACCGGCCGATCGACGCGCCGTACCACGGTGCCTGGAGCAGCGACCGGGCCGCGCTGCCGTGGTTGCTGCAGGCCAGCCAGCCCGAAGCCCATCCCGCCCGCGACCTCGACATCGCGGCCGCCCGGCGGGCCTTCTACGCGCTGTGTACGCAGATCGACCACCAACTGCGCCTGGTGCTGGGCACGCTGCGCGAAGAGGGGCTGCTGGACCAGACCATCATCGCCTTCACCAGCGACCACGGCGACTTGCTGGGCAACCACGGGCTGTGGGGCAAGTCGCGCTTCTACGAAGGCTCGGCCCAGGTGCCGCTGCTGCTGGTCGGGCCGGCGGGTGACCCGCGGGTTGGTCACCACGAGGTCGATCCGCGGCTGGCGGCCTGGGTCGATCTGATGCCAACTCTGCTGGACCTGGCCGGGCTGCCGGTGCCGGACCATTGCGAGGGCCTGTCGCTGGTCGGCGAGCCGCGCCGCGAGCTGCTCTACGGTGAGCACGGCGAGGGCCCGCGGGCGACGCGGATGGTTCACGACGGCCGCTGGAAGCTGATCTACTACCCGGTCGGCAACCGCCGGCAGCTCTTCGACCTGGACAGCGATCCCCGCGAACTGCTCGACCGCAGCAGCGACCCGGCCTGCGCCCAGCGGCTGGCGACGCTGGAGCTGGCCCTGGTGGCGCAGCTTTACGGCGGCGACGAGGCCTGGGCCGCCGACGGTCGGCTGATCGGCCTGCCTGACCGCGCCTTCACCGCCGGCCCGAACCGCACCCTGAGCGGCCAGCGCGGGCTGCACCAACCGCCGCCGATCGGCCCGTCGGGGCAGCGAGCGGCTCCAAAGTAAACGGCAGGTCAACCAGCAGCCGCGACGCCGACTGGTCAGCGGACGCGGGAGCGGGTACGCTCGCAGCCGGGGGGCGGTGTCGCGAGGCAAGGCACGTGACAACGGGGAGCCCAGGGCCAGCGCCGCGGCCGCAGCCGGCCGAGGTGGAAGCAGCCGCGGTCCATGCCGTGATGCTGCAGCTCTCGAAGGCCGAGACCTTCGACGACCTCTGCCGTCAAGCCGTCTTGCTGGGGCGCGAACGGCTCGGCTTCGAACGGCTCGGCCTGTGGTTCGCGACCGACGACCCCGATGTGGCGCAGGGCTCGTGGGGCATCGACGAGCAAGGCCGGCTGCGTGATGAACGCGGCATTCTGCTCCGCGCCACCCCCGACTCGTCGCTGGGGCAGGTCTGGCGCCAGAACCAGGCGCTGGTGGGTGCCGAGCAGGCGCCGATCCGCAACGACGCCGGCGAGGTGATCGGCAGCGGCCCGCGCGTCTACGGCGCGCTCTGGGATGGTGAACGGATCATCGGCTCCCTGAACTACGACACCTACCTCAGCGGCCAGCCGATCCCGCCCGCCGCGGCCAACCTGTTGGGGCTCTTCGCCACCACCCTGGGGCATCTCTGCACGCGCCGGCTGGCCGAGGACAAGCTCCGCCGGAGCGAAGAGCTGTACCGTAACCTGGTCGAGACGCAACGCGACCTGGTCGTGCGGCTGAGCCCCGCGGCGGTGCTGACCTACGCCAACGAGGCCTTCTGCCGGGCTCTGGCGAAGCCGTTCGAGGCGGTCGTCGGGCAGGTCTTCCACCACTACATCGCCGACGCCCGGCAGCGCGACCAGGCCCTCCGAAACCTCTCCCGCCTGACCCCCGAGGCGCCCCACATTCGCGTCGAGCGCGAGATCCGCGCCGCCAACGGCCAGATCCGCTGGGTGGAGTGGCAGGTCACCGCGTTCTTCAACGCCCAGGGGGCGCTGCTCGGGTTCCAGGGCAACGGGCGCGATATCACCGAGCGGCGCCGGATCGAGGAAGCGCTGCTAGGCAGTCGCGAGCAGCTCCGGGCGCTCGGGCAACAGCTCTCGCTGGCGGCCGAAAGCGAACGGCAACGGATCGCCGGCGAACTGCACGACCGCATCGGCCCCGCCCTGGCGGTCTGTCAGCTCCGCCTGGAAGGCCTGCGACAGGACCTGCCGCCAGCTACTTGGGGCGACCTCGACGCGGTGCAGGGCGGGCTCGAGGCCGCGCTCGAGGAGCTCTCGCTGCTGACCTTCGAGCTGCACCCGCCGATGCTCCGCCAGGCCGGCCTCGCCGCCGCCCTGGAGTGGCTCGCCGAGCGCTTCACCGACGAGGAAGGCGTGCCCTGCCGCTGTGCCACCAGCGGCCCGGTCGACCGCCTTGACCACGAGACGCTGGCGCCGCTCTTCCAGGCCACCCGCGAGCTGCTCCGCAACGTCGGCAAGCACGCCCAGGCGAGCAGCGTGACGCTGCACCTGCGGGTCGATCCGCAGGGCGTCGAGGTCACCGTGCGCGACGATGGCCGGGGCTTCGACCCACAGCGGCGACGGCCGTCCGACGGCCGCCATGGCGGGTTCGGGTTGTTTTGGATCGAGGAACGGCTGCGCCACCTTGGCGGCAGTCTGCAGGTCGTCAGCGCGCCGGGCCAGGGCACCAGCGTGATGCTCCGCCTCGGGCCGGGGCCGGCGGCCAGCGAAGGGGACCGCTGATGGCCATTCGGGTGCTCTTGGCCGACGACCACCAGTTGCTCCGCGAGGGCATCCGCGGCCTGCTGGCGCAAGCCGGTGACATGCAGGTCGTCGGTGAGGCCGAGGACGGCCGCGAGGCGCAGCGCCTGGCGCGGGAGCTGCGGCCGGATGTCGTGGTGATCGACATCACGATGCCCAACCTCAATGGCACCGAGGCGACCCGGCAGATCCTGGAGGCCTCGCCGCAGACCAAGGTCGTGGCGCTGTCGATGCACTCCGACCGGCGCTCGGTGGCCGGCATGTTGCAGGCCGGAGCGGCCGCCTACGTGCTCAAGAGCGGGGCGTTTCGCGATCTGGTGCTGGCGATCCAGGCGGTCCATGGTGGCCAGATGTACCTCAGCCCGCGGGTCGCCGGAACCGTTGTCAACGACTACCTGAAGCACCTCGCCCCGGCTGCCGACAGCTCGCCCAGCCTCAGCCCGCGCGAACGCGAGGTGGTCCAGTTGATCGCCGAAGGGCTGACCACCAAGGACATCGCGGAGCGGCTCTTCCTCAGCGAGAAGACCATCCAGACCCACCGCCAGAACGTCATGAACAAGCTCGGCCTGCACACCGCCACCGCCCTCACCAAGTACGCCGTGCTGGAGGGCCTGACGCCACCCGAGCCCTAGGAGCCCGTGCGGGAATGCCTTGTGCGGGGACCCGGATTGCCCCGCGGTCCACCTTTGGCGCCGCAGTGCCGCCCGGGCCTGCCTCACGGCTCCTCCAGTACCCCCCGAGGGGCCTGGTTGAG
>JADZEX010000006.1 GCA_020850355.1 Fimbriimonadaceae bacterium
GAAGGGCGAGGTTGGCGACGGTGGGCGGATCGGGTGGATCGGGTGCCTCGCTGCCACCGCACCGTCGTGCCCAGGGCGTTGCCCTGGGCTTGCTTGAGTCGCCCCTTCGGGGCTTCCGGAGGGCGCAGACCGCTCGCCAGCGCTGGTTCGGGCTGGCCCTACGTGGTGGCGGCCGGCCTTCCCTTGCCAACCCTCCAACCCCAACCCGCTTGTCCTGAGGAGGCCGCAGGCCGTCTCGAAGGGCGAGGTTGGCGACGGTGGGCGGCTCGGATGGGATCGGGTGCCTGGCCCTTCGACTCGCCGCTGCGCGGCGGCTCAGGACCAGCGGTTGGGGGTGATACGGGGTGGGAGGTCGTGCCCGGCCGGCACCCGGTAGCGCCCGCCCCGCCACCGCTGGTCCGGGCTGGCTTGACGTGGTGGCACCGAAAACGGGTCAGGACCGTCGGAGTACCGTCAGTCCAGACCCGTGTTTCGCCGCCGGTTCGGCTGGGGTGGTCGCGTGCGTCGGCGACCGCAAGGGTTGCCGCTACAGGTCGACGTTTCGCCCTCGCTCGCGGGGGCGTTGCGTCGGGCCGACGGGCGTGGTATCACCGGGGCGGCCGAGTGCGCTGGGCCCGGAGTCGCCGATGCGTCACCTGATCTGGGGGCTGTTTCTGCTGACGGCCGGTGCCGGGCAGAATCTCTGTCCGGACCCGTCGATCGAGGCGACGCAGCCGCGGAACCAGTTTGGCGTGCCCTACGCCAAATGGGGCGGCTGGCTGTTTGAAGGGGCCTGCGAGTTTCGCAACGGGAGGCTGGCGCGCACGGGGCAGAGCTGCGCCGAGCTGGTTGGCGGGCAGCCGGGGAAGCTCCGGGTCTACACGCCAGCGCTGGAGCTGCCGGCTGGGCGGTACCGCTTCCGGGTCTGGCTGCGCGGGCTGGATGTCGGGGTGCATCCGTGGGGGCTCAGCGAGGATCTCAACTTCGCCGACGAGCAGTATCACCCGCTGAAGCTAAGCGGCAGCTTCGACTGGACGAGTGTGGAGCTGGTCAAGGACCTGCCCGGCGGGAAGCCGGTGTTCGGGCGGATCGGGCTGCTGGCGCCCGGGCGGTTGTGGGTCGACGACGCGACCGTCGAGCGCGTGCCGGAGGCTACTCCGCTGACCGCGCAGCCGGTGGTGGGGACGCTGCTGCCGCTGATCGCGCCGCGGCTCGATCCGGTCACGGCGGTGCGTTGCGGCGACTGCCGTTACCTGACGCCGCCCGCCGCGCCGTGTTGGGCCTGCGGGGCGCCGGTGGCGGCGACGACGGCCGCCCTGACGGGTCCGCCAAGCCGGCTGCTGGCGTCGTTTGAGGATGGCCAGGTGGCGCCCTTCAGTCCGGGTGCAGCGGCGGTGGTGGCCGAGCACGCCAGCGATGGGCGGCGGGCCCTGCGGCTGGACCGCAGCTACCTCAGTTGGGAAGGCCCGCAGGACTGGAGCGGCTACGACTACCTGGTGGTCGACGCCTACAACCCCGACGCCGCGCCGCAGCAGCTCTACCTCGAAGTCCGCGACGCCGGCACGACGGGTTACTGGACGCGGGTCAACTACACCACGGTGCTGCCGCCGGGCGCCTCCAAGGTGATGCTGCCGACCGAGATCTACGTCGGCGAGAAGAGCCGCCCGGGGCGGCCGTTGGACAAGGCGCGGGTGACCCGGCTGGTGTTCAGCGTCGGCGACGATGGGCCGAGTGTCTACCTCGACGCGGTACGCCTGGAGCGCGATGCGCTGGTGCCGCCGGCGGTGCCGGGGCTGCGGGCGTTCTCGTTTGGGCCGACCGACACCCCGCCCTGGCGCGACTTCTTGCCGGTCAGCGCCGGCACCCAGTACAGCCCCGGCCGCGGCTACGGGCTGCGTGGCGCGCGGGTCTGGCGGGCCTACGATGTGCTGCAGCCCGACCCGCTCTACCAGCGCTTCCTGTGCTTGGAAGCGGGCGATTTCGTGGTCGACCTGCCGAACGGCGAGTACGAGGTGTTTCTGAACCTCGACAACCCGTCGGGCTTCTGGGGCGAGTATCAGGTCTACCGCCAGCGTGTCGTGCGGGCCAACGGGGTGGAGGTGGTCCGCGACACGATGGACCGCGAGGGCTTCCTGGCGAAGTACTACCGCTTTGCCGAGACCGAGGACCTGCCCAGCGAGAACACCTTCGACAAGTACCAGCGCGCCTACTTCCAGGAGCAGCGCTTCCGCGCGCGGGTCACCGATGGGCAACTGCGGCTAACCTTCGAGGGTGCCAACTGGGCCAACTCGGTCTCGGCGCTGGTGGTCTGGCCGACGGCGCAGGCCGCGGACGGGGAGGCCTGGCTGGAGCAGTTGGTGGCCCGCCGGCGGTTCGCCTTCGACAACTACTTCAAGCGCATCCTGCCGTCCGACCGGCGCGACGCGCAGGGCGAGATCCCGGCCTTCGAGCCGACCGCCGCCGAACGCGAGGCGGGGCTGGTGGCCTTCGTGCGCGACTGGATGGACGTCCCGCCCTACCACGGTCTGCCGCGCCGCGAGGAGGTCGGGCAGCCGATCCGCGTGGCCGCCAGCGCTGGCAGCAGCGAGCCGGTGGTCTGCAGCCTGCACGCCCTGCGCGAGCTGGGCGAGGCGACCCTGAGCGTCGGCGAACTGGTCGGGCCGAACGGCGTGCGGTTGCCGTCCAGCGTGCTGCAAACGGGGATCGTGGTGCATCGCCTGTCGCGGGTGACGATGGAGGGCACCGTCTACACGATCCGCCCGCGGCTGATCCTGCCGCGTACGACCGCGACCCTGCGGGCCGGGTCGACGACCACCTGCTGGCTGACTTTGCAGGTGCCCGCGGAGGTCACGCCCGGCCTCTACCGCGGGTCGCTGACGGTCAGCCTGGCCGCCGGCGGGCGGCTGCAGGTCCCGCTGGAGGTGCGGCTGTTCGCCCGGCCGCTCGACGAGGTCGACGTGCCGGTCGGCCCTTGGGGCTGCAGCATCGATCTGCCCTGGTACAGCGAGGACCTGGGCAACTACGACGAGCAAACCTACCTCGGCTGCCTGCGCCTGCTGCGCTCGTGCGGCGTGACCAGCTTCTCGGGCATCCCAACAGTCCGCCTGCGCGGCTGGACCGGCGGCCGGCCGAACCTCGACTTCACGCTGGCCGACCGGCAGATGGCCTTGGCTCGGGAGGCCGGCTTCAAGCATCTGGTGGTCAACTACAACGGCGGTTTGCAGGGCTTCAACAACTACCTGCAGGACACCGCCGCGATGCGCAGCGCCGGCTTTGGCGACTACCAGGACTTCCTGCGGGCCTACCTCACGCCGTTGCAGGAGCACGCCCGGGCGGCCGGCTGGCTGCCGGTGGCTTACAACCTCTGCGACGAGCCGATCGGCGACGCGATTCCGCCGCACACCGCCAACGCCGCGGCCTGGCGGGCGGCCGCGCCGGCCGATCTGCTGACCACCGGGGCCACCAGCCTGACCGGCGCGGCCGCCGCCGACCCGCACCTGGCGCTGGCCCAGTCGGTCAAGATCGCCAACCTCAACACCCACGACCCGGCGGCGATCCAGGCCATTCGGGCCGGCGGCGGGCAGTGGGCCTTCTACAACGGCGGCAACCGCTTCACGCTGGGGCTGTACATGCTCAAAGCCGTGCGCGAGGCGGGGATGGCCTTCCGTCTGTCGTGGCACTTCAACGCCACCGCGGGCGACCCGTACTACGCGCTGGACAGCCGGGAGGACGACTACGCCTGGGTCGTCAGCAACGCTCGCGGCGAGCTGCTACCGACCTTGGAGTTACGCCAGCAGGTGCAGGCCGGCCTGACCGACTACCGCGCCGCGGCGACCTTGGAGCGGCTGCTGCGCGAGCGGCCGACCCACCCCGCGGCGCCCGCCGCGCGGCAACTGCTGACCGCCAAGCTGGCCGGCTTCCAGCTCGGTCAGCGCAACCATGGCGCGCTTTGGCCGAGCACCGAGGCGAACCAGTACCGGCGCCAGGTGCTGGAAGCGCTGGAAGCGCTCGGCCGCTGAAGGGGTAGGGCGGCAGGAGGACGGCAGCCCGCCGCCAAGCTCCCGCCGCTGGGAGTTTGCGATGTCTGCTGCGGTGCGCTCGGCTTACGATATAGCGGCCTTCATCTGGCCCTCTTACCACCCCGATCCGCGGGCGCGGGTGTTCTGGCCCGACGGGATTGGCGAGTGGCAGACGGTGATCAGCAACGCGCCGAAGTTCGAGGGCCACGCCCAGCCGCGGTACCCGCTCTGGGGCTACGTCAACGAGGCCGACCCGTACGTCATGGAGATGCAGATCGAGGCGGCGGTCGATCACGGCGTCAACACCTTCATCTACGACTGGTACTGGTACGACGGCCTGCCCTACCTGGAGGGCTGCCTGAACGACGGGTTCCTGGGCGCCAAGAACAACCACAAGATGAAGTTCTACCTGATGTGGGCGAATCACGATGTGCCCCTGGGGTGGGACAAGCGCAACGCCGACGACGCCTTCACGGGGCGCAACCGCGCGCTGATCTGGCGCGGCGGGATGGACCGGGCGGAGTTCGAGCGGGCGATGCGGCGGGTGATCGAGAAGTACTTCGGTCACCCCTCTTACTACCGCGTCGACGGCAAGCCGGTCTTCATGCTCTACGAGCTGCAGACCTTCCTGGCCGGACTGGGCGGTCTGGAGCCCGGCCGCGCGGCGCTGCAGTGGCTGCGCGACGAGACGGTCCGGGCCGGCTTCCCGGGCCTGGAGCTGCAACTGACCCTGCGGCGGGACAGCGAGCGCAGCCTCTCGGTGATCCCCGGCGACAGCATCGGCACGCAGCGCGAGACCGTCGAGTCGCTGGCCTTCGACAGCCTGACGCACTACCAGTTCTGCCACTTCGTCGACGTCAACCGCGACTACAACGTGTTAATGGAAGACGTCGCCCAGGAGTGGGAGCTGCTCGACGCGACCTATGCCGTGCCGTACCACCCGCATGTCTCGGTCGGCTGGGACAGCAGCCCGCGCGCGCACCACTACCGCGGCGCAATCACCACCAACAACACCCCGGACAACTTCGCCGCCGCGCTCCGCCGGGCCAAAGCGTATGTCGACGCCCATCCGCAACAAGCGCCGTTGATCACCATCAACAGTTGGAACGAGTGGACTGAAACCAGCTACCTGCAGCCCTGCACGATGTTCGGCTACGGCTACCTGCAAGCGGTCCGCGAGGTCTTCGGCAGCGTCGCCGGCTAAGGCCCAGCCCGTCCGGATCGCGCGAAGCAGAGCGGCGAAACACGGGTCTGGACTGACGGTACCCCGACGGTCCTGACCTGTTTTCGCTGCCACCACGGATCGCCAGCCAGAACCACCTGAAGCCACCGCAGAAGGAGCGGTCACCGTCGCCAACCTCGCCCTTCGAGACGGCCTGCGGCCTCCTCAGGACAAGCGGGTTGGGGTTGGTGGGTTGGCAAGAGGAATGGGCGGCGGGCGGACCCCGGTAGCGGCAATCCTGGCGGTTGCCGACGCTGACGACTACGCCGAGCGAAGCGGCGGCAAGACACGGGTCTGGACTGACGGTACCCCGACGGTCCTGACCCGTTTTCGCTGCCACCACGGATCGCCAGCCCGAACCACCTGAAGCCACTGCAGAAGGAGCGGTCACCGTCGCCAACCTGGCCCTTCGAGACGGCCTGCGGCCTCCTCAGGACAAGTGGGTTGGGTTGGTGGGTTGGCCAGAGGGATGGGCGGCGGGCGGACCCCGGTAGCGGCAAC
>JADZEX010000007.1 GCA_020850355.1 Fimbriimonadaceae bacterium
ATCGAAGAGGTCGGCAAGCTGCCAGTCGACCAGCTGATCGAGGGCCAGCGCTCGCTGATCCTGGATCCGCACGACCCGGCGGTGCGGGCGGCGGCGCGGCGTAACGGCATCCATGAGAGCGTGCTGGAGTCGGCCGAGAACTCGCCGGTCTACCGCTTCGTGAAGGAGTGGGGGATCGCCCTGCCGCCGCACCTGGAGTTCCGCACGCTGCCGATGCTGTTCTACGTGCCCCCGATGTCGCCGGTGATCGCGCAGCGCAACGGCCCGGGTCAGGTGCTCGACCATACCAGCGACGACCTCTTCTGCGACATCGACGCGGCGCGCGTGCCGTTGCAGTTCCTGGGCAGCCTGATCGGCGCCGGCGGCGAGGGCAAGGTGCGTTACGCGCTGCGCAAGCAGAAGGCCGTGCGCTGGTGGCGGCGGGCCCAGACCGTCGGCGACGTGCCGCTCGAGGTCGCGGAGCGGATGCTCCGCGAGGCCGACTGCACGCCGGCCGAGGCCGAGGCGATCTACCACCTGACCGCGATCAGCCCGTTCGAGGAGCGCTTCGTGATTCCGCCGATGCACCGCGAAGAGGCGATCGAGATGCTCGGCGATCCGGGGCAGCACAAGGCCAGCGTCGGCTTCGGCTTCACCTCCAAGCCGCAAAGGGGGAACTGATGGCCGGTGACGCCACGCTCTTGCGGGCGCTGGGCGGGCTGCTCAGCTACCCCGAAGACGACTTCCCGGAGCGCCTCGCGACCGCGGTGGCCGCGGCCGCCGCGACGCCGGTCGCCGCGACGCTGGTGAGCTTCGCGGACGAGGTCGGGGCGCTTACGGCGCACCAGCGTGAGGAGCTCTTCACGCGGACCTTCGACCTCAACCCGGTCTGCGCCCTGGACCTCGGCTGGCACCTCTTTGGCGAGGATTACCAGCGCGGCCTGTTTCTGGTGAAGCTGCGCGGCCTGCTGGCGGCGCACGAGCTGCCCGAGTCGACCGAGTTGCCGGACCACCTGACGCATGTCCTGCCGCTCCTGGCGGCCTTGCCGGACGACGCCGGGGCGCACTTCGCGGCGTCGGTCGTGGCGCCGGGGCTGCGGCTGATGTTGGGCGGCTTCAACGACGAGAGCTGCCCCTATCGATCCCTGCTGTTGGCGGTGCAGACCGCGGTGGCCGAGTGTTGCCCGGCGGAGGCGGAGGTGAACCATGCCTAGCAGCGCGCAGTACCTCGACACGCTGCTGTTCGCAGCGCTGCCCTACACGGTGCTGGTGATCTTCTTCCTGAAGACCATCGAGCGCTACCGCGAGCAGGCTTTCAGCTACTCCAGCCTGTCCTCGCAGTTGCTCGAGAACCAGCACCACTTCTGGGCCGTCGTGCCGTTCCACTTCGGCATTCTGCTGGTCCTCACCGGCCACGTGATCGGCTTCCTGCTGCCGCGGCCGGTGCTCTGGTGGAACAGCTCCCTGCCGCGGCTCTATCTGCTGGAAACCGTCGCCCTGGTGTGTGGCCTGCTGACGCTGGTTGGCCTGGTCGCGGTGGTGCTGCGCCGGGCCGGCAACAGTCGCGTGCGGGTGGTCACCAGCCGCGCCGACTGGGTGCTCTACGCGCTGCTGCTGGTGCAGGTCTTCACGGGCGTCAGCGTGGCGCTGTTCAAGCCCTGGGGCAGCAGTTGGTTCGCCGCGGCGATGGCGCCCTACCTCTGGTCGATCGTCAAACTCAACCCGGCGATCGGCCTGGTCAGCGGCTTGCCCTGGCTGGTCAAGCTGCACCTCGTGAACATGTGGCTGGTGCTCGGGGTGTTCCCCTTCACCCGCCTGGTCCACATTCTGGTGATCCCCAACCAGTACCTCTGGCGCAAGCCGCAAGTCGTCCGCTGGTACCGCGACCGCCGCGCCGGGCGATGCGGCGCGAGCAAGGGGTAGCCCGATGGACCGCCGCCGACTGACGATTGCCGCCAACTACCTCTGCCTGCTCGGCATGGTCGCCTGCCTGCTGATCGCCGGTACCAGCAAGGCCGACCCGGCACGGATGGCCGCGGCCGCCAAGGGGCTGCTGGCGGGCACCCTGGCGTTCGGCGCCTGTTTCGTCTACTACCTCTTGGCGGTGGTCCCGCGTGAGGAGCGGCCGCCGGTGGTGGCGCTCTCGCTAAGCACGCTGGCGTTCACGATCTCGTTCATGTGCTGGACGCTCAACGGCGTGCTGGTCACCGACCTGGTCGACCACGGCGTGTTGGACCTCAGTAAGACCCAAATCGGCGCGCTGCTCGGCATCCCGATCCTGACGGGTTCGATCACCCGGCTGCCGGTCGGCATCCTGACCGACAAGTACGGCGGCAAGGTGGTCTACGGCTGTGTCATGCTGCTCTCGGCGATCCCGCTGTTCGCGCTCAGCTACGCCAACAGCTACGCCGCGTTCTGGTGGTTGAGTCTCGGCTTTGGTCTGGTCGGGGCGTCCTTCGCCGTCGGCATCGCCTACTGCTCGGTCTGGTTCCCCGCCTCCCGGCAGGGCACCGCGCTGGGGATCTTCGGCGCCGGCAACGCCGGCTCGGCGATCACCTCGATGGGCGCCCCGGCGCTGCTCAAGATGTTCACGCAGGACTACACCAACCTCGAGGGATGGCGCCGCCTGCCGCAGCTCTACGCGGTGATCTTGCTGCTGATGGCGGTGGCCTTCTTCCTGTGCGCGCCGCATCGCAAGGTGGACGACAGCCGCAGCAACAGCCTGCGCGACCGGCTGCGGCCGTTGCGCCACATGCGGGTCTGGCGCTTCGGCCTGTACTACTTCCTGGTCTTCGGCGGCTTCGTCGCCCTGGCCTCGTGGCTGGTGCCCTACTACGTCAGCGTCTACGGGGTCAGCCTGTTGGTGGCCGGCAACCTGACCGCCATCTTCAGCCTGCCGTCCGGCGTGATCCGCGCCGTCGGCGGCTGGATGTCCGACCAGTGGGGCGCCCGGGCCGTGATGTACTGGGTGCTCGGGGTCACGCTGGCCTGCTGCCTGGTGCTGATCATGCCGCGGATGAACGTCGAGACGCCGGGCAATCCGGTGCTGGCGACGCGGCCAGGGACCGTCACCGCGGTCGACGCCGGCGGCATCCGGGTCGGCGAGCAGAACTACCCGCTGCAGGCCCCGCCGGCCAGCCTGACTGACGAACTGCACGGCGCCGAGACCGGCATCCTGGCGAGCGGGGTCTTCTGGCACGAGCCGGTGGTGACGGTCGGGCAGCAGGTCAAGCGCAAGCAACTGCTGGCGGCCGGCGTCACGCGGCTGCACTTCCCGGCCAGCATCATCCTGTTCACGCTGCTGGTGTTCATCGTCGGCGTGGCGATGGGCATCGGCAAGGCCGCGGTCTACCGGCACATTCCCGACTACTTCCCCCACGAGGTCGGCGTGGTGGGGGGCATCGTCGGGGTGATCGGCGGGCTGGGCGGCTGGGCCGGGCCGTTCATCTTCGGCTGGTTGCTCGAACACACCGGCCTCTGGACCTCGTGCTGGGTGCTCTTCAGCGGGCTAACCGCCGCGTGCCTGGTCTGGATGCACCTCGTGATCACCCGCATGTTGCGCCGTGAGGCGCCGCACGTGGCCGAGCATATCGACGCTGGCGGCCCGAGCGCGGCGCCGGAAGGGGGCCGCTGATGGCCGACATCACGCGCTGGGACATCGAGGATGCGGACTTCTGGGAGACCACCGGCCACGCCGTGGCGCGGCGCAATCTGCTGGTCTCGGTGCCCTGCCTGCTGTGCGCCTTCGCTGTCTGGATGATGTGGTCGGTGATCAACGTCCGGATGCAAGATCTGGGCTTCCCGTTCAGCAAGGCGCAGCTCTACCTGTTGCCGGCGATCGCCGGGCTGAGCGGCGCCACGCTACGGATCCCGAACTCCTTCCTGGTGATCATCGGCGGCGGCCGCAATGTCGTCGCGCTGACCACCGGGCTGCTGCTGCTGCCGGCGATCGGCGCAGGGGTGGCGCTGGCCAGTCAGCAGACCCCGTTCTGGGTGTTCTGCGTGCTGGCGGCCCTGTCGGGCATCGGCGGCGGCAACTTCGCCTCGTCGATGAGCAACATCAACCCCTTCTTCCCACGCCGCCAGAAGGGCTCGGCGCTGGGGATCAACGCCGGGGTGGGCAACCTTGGGGTGAGCGTCACCCAGAAGCTGCTGCCGTTGGTGATGGGCCTCGGCCTGTTCGGCGGGACCGGGATGGTCGTCGCCAAGACCGGCCAGACGCTCTACATCCAGAACGCCGGGCTGGTCTGGGTGCCGATCCTGCTGGTCTTGACGGTGCTCGCGGCGGCCCGCATGAACAACCTGCCGCTGGCCGAGCTCGGCAGCACGGCGCAGGCGCTGGGCAAGACCGCCTGGTTGCTGCTGCTGGGCGGCCTGGCGGCCGCAGTCGGCACGGTCTTGCTGGCCAGCGGCTGGTCGATGTGGCTGGCCATCGCGGTGACCATCGGGCTCAGCCTGCTGCCGCTGCGGTACCTCACCCCGGCGCCGGTGCAGGAGCGGCTGAAGGTGCAGTTCAGCATCTTCCGCGACCAGCACACCTGGGTCATGACGCTGCTCTACATCATGACCTTCGGCAGCTTCATCGGCTTCTCGGCGGCCTTCCCAAAGCTGATCCAGGACCTCTTCAAGGACATCCCCGGCGGGGCCCTCAAGTACGGCTGGCTGGGACCGCTGGTGGGCTCGCTGGTGCGGCCCCTCGGCGGCTGGTGGTCCGACCGCTGGAGCGGCGCGAAGGTTACGCAGGTGAGCACCGCGGCGCTGATCGCCGCCACCCTCGGCGCCGGCTACGCCATCGCGCAGGCCCGCGTCGCGCCGCACCCGGAGGCCTGGTTCGGGGTCTTCCTGACCTGTTTCCTGCTGCTCTTCGTGATGACCGGCCTGGGCAACGGGTCGACCTTCCAGATGGTCCCGATGATCTTCGAGCCGCAGCAGGCCGGGCCGGTGCTCGGCTGGACCTCGGCCGTGGCGGCGTACGGGGCGTGCGTGATCCCGACGCTGTTCAGCAAGCAGATCGAGGCCCAGACCCCCGAACGGGCGATGTGGGCCTGCGCCGCCTTCTACGTGCTCTGTCTGGTGGTCAACGGCTGGTACTACGCCCGGCGCAACGCCGTCAAGCCGTGCTGAGGAGGTGACCAGGTGAACCCCCGGGTGCTGACCGTGGTCTTGAGCGTCGGCCTGCTCTTCAGCAGCGTCAGCCTGGCGATGCAACTGGTCAACCTGCGGCCGCCCGGCAACAACCAGGGCTATGAGCCGCAGCAGCCGATCGCCTACAGCCACCGGCTGCACGCCGGCGAGCTGCAGATTCCCTGCCAGTACTGCCACAGCGGCGCCAGCCGCAGCAAGCATGCCGGGATCCCGGCGGCCAGTACCTGCCTGAACTGTCACCAGTTTGTGACCGCCTCGCTGGGCGCCGTGCGTGCCGCAGATGAGGCCGCGAAGAAGGCCGGCCGGGCGCCGCAACCGGTGGTCAGCGCCGAGCTGCGCAAGCTCTACGACAGTCTCGGCCTGGATGCCAGGCTGCAGCGCGACCCGCAGCGGCCGGTGACGCCGATCGCCTGGCAGCGGATCCACCAACTGCCGGACTTCGCGACCTTCGACCACCGCGCCCACGTCGCCGCCGAGGTGCCTTGTCAGCAGTGCCACGGGCCGGTCGAGACGATGGAGCGGGTGCGGCAGCAGGCCAGCCTGTCGATGGGCTGGTGTGTCGCCTGTCACCGCACCACCAAGGCCACGCCCGGCGGGCGCCCGTTGCGGCCGTCGACCGACTGCGCCACCTGCCACCAGTGAGAGGGGAGCCGCCCATGTCGCACGATTCTCAGCCGCACGACCACGGCACCCCGGAACCGCTGCCGCGGCGTGACTTCCTGAAGGTCGCCGGGTTCAGCACCGCGGCCGGCCTGGCGCTGGCCGGCTGTGGCCGCCAACGGACCGCCGGCGAGCCGGCACTGCCCTACGCCGAGCAGCCCGAGGGCGTCATCGGCGGGCGGCCGGTCTGGTACGCCTCGACCTGCGCCGGCTGCGGCGAGCGCTGCGGCTTGCTGGCGAAATGCGTCGACGGCCGGCCGATCAAGCTGGAAGGCAACCCGGCGCATCCCCTCAACCGCGGCCGGCTGTGCGCCGTGGGCCAGGCTCAGGTGCTCGGCGTCTACGACAGCCAGCGCCTGGCGCAGCCGCAGATCGGCGGGCAGGCAGCGAGCTGGGAGCAGGTCGACCAGACCGTCCTGGGCGCCCTGACCGCCGCCCGTGACCAGCGCCGCGCGGTGCGGCTGCTGACCGACACCCGCAGCGGGCCGACCAGCCGCTGGGCTATGCAGCAGTTCTGCGCCGCCTGGGGCGACTGCCAGGTGATCGTCAGCGACGCCCTGTCGCACTCGGCGGTCGGCGAGGCGCACCTGCAGACTCACGGCGTGCGCGCCTGGCCGCGGTTGCACCTCGCTCGCGCCACCGTCGTGGTTGGCGTCGAGAGCGACTTTCTGGGCAGTGGTGTGGCCCCGGTCGAGCAGGCTGCCGACTGGAGTCGGGCCCGCGACCTGGCGGCGCCCGACGGGCGCTATCTCTACCACTTCCAGGCCGAGGCGCGCCTCTCGCTGACCGGCGCCAAGGCCGACCAGCGGCTGCCGCTGCGGCCCGGCGCGGCGGCGGCCTGGCTGCAGGACCTGCTCAACCGGGTCGCCCGCCGGCTCGGTGCGGCGCAGCAGGAGGCCACCCCGAAGCCCGACCCGCGGCTCGACGAGCTGGCCGACCGGCTGGTCCAGGCCCGGTCCAGCAGCGTGGTGCTGTGCGGGCTGAACGACCTGACCTGCCAACTGCTGGCGAACGGGCTGAACCTGCTGCTGGGCAGCTACGGCAGTCTGCTGGACCTCAACCAGAGCAGTTTCCAGCGCCTCACCGACGATGCCGCGGTGGTCGCCCTGCGCGAGGAGCTGGCCGCCGGCCAGGTCGGCGTGCTGCTGCTGGCCGGGGTCAACCCGCTGGCCGACCTGCCCGACGGCGCCGCCTGGGACAAGCTGTTGCGGGCCGTGCCGCTGACGGTGCAGATCGGCGAGCGGGTCGACGAGACCTCGGCCGCCTGCCGTGTGCTAGCACCGGAGCCGCACTTCCTGGAGGCCTGGGGCGACGCCGAGCCGGTCAACGGCGTGGTCAGCGTGCAGCAGCCGGTGATCCAGCCGCGCACCGCGGCGCGGTCGCTGGTCGAGAGTCTGAGCGTCTGGAGCAACCGGCCGCAGGGCGGCGAGGCATTGGTCCAGACGGCCTGGCAGGCCGCGGTCTGGTCGCGGCGGACGACCGACCAGGGGTGGCCGGCGTTCTGGGACCAGGCCCTCGCCAACGGCTGTGTCGAGGTCCGCCCGGTGGCCCTGCCGAGCAGCGTGCCGCAGGCCCTCAACGTGGCGCCACCGCCGGTTGACACCGCGCCGCTGGAACTGGTGCTCTACGCGAAGGTCGGCCAGCTCGACGGCCGCCACGCCTGGAACCCCTGGCTGCAGGAGCTGCCCGACCCGATCAGCAAGGTGAGCTGGGACAACTACGCGGCGCTGGCGCCGGAGACCGCCGCCGAGCTGCACCTGCTGGAGGGTGACGAGGTCGAACTGACCGCCGGCGGGGCGCGGCTGAAGCTGCCGGTGCTGCTGCAGACCGGCCAGGCGCCGGGCACCGTGGCGGTGGCGCTGGGCTACGGCCGGGCGGCCAGCCGGCGCTTCGCGGCGATCGGGCCGCGCTGGATCGGGGCGCACCCCAGCGTCAACGACCAGGGCCTGGTCGGCGGCAACGCCGCGCCGCTGCGCCGCTGGGCCGACGGCCGGCTGCTTGACTGGGCGCCGGTGACGCTGCAGGCGACCGGCCGGCGGCTGGAGCTGGCGCGGGCGCAGACGCAGGAGAGCCAGGTGCTGCCGGCCCACCTGGCCCCGGCCGGCGACCCGCGGCGCGAGATCGTGCAGGCCACCACGCTGGCGGCCTTCCGGCACAACCCGCAGGCGGGGGCCGAGCCGCTGCATCACGGGCCGTCCGAGCTGTGGGGCCGCGAGCACACCTACCCCGGCCACCGCTGGACGATGGTGATCGACCTCAACGCCTGCACCGGCTGCTCGGCCTGCGTGCTGGCCTGCCAGGTCGAGAACAACATCCCGGTGGTCGGTCGCGACGAGGTCCGGCGGCGGCGCGAGATGCACTGGCTGCGGCTCGACCGCTACCTCGATCCGACCAGCGCCGGGCTCGACGTGGCGTTTCAGCCGATGCTCTGCCACCACTGCGACAACGCCCCGTGTGAGGTGGTCTGTCCCGTGCTGGCCACGGTCCACAGCGCCGAGGGGCTCAACCAGCAGGTCTACAACCGCTGCGTCGGGACGCGCTACTGCGCCAACAACTGCCCCTACAAAGTGCGGCGCTTCAACTGGTTCAACTACCCGCACGACGACCCCGACGCGGAGCTGGTGCTGAACCCGGACGTCACGGTGCGCACGCGGGGGGTGATGGAGAAGTGTACCTTCTGCGTGCAGCGCCTGGAGGCGGCCAAGGCCGAGGCCGCCCGGACCGGTCAGCCGCTGCGCGACGCCGACGTGCAGCCGGCCTGTGCCCAGAGCTGTCCGGCCGGCGCGATCTGGTTCGGCGACCGCAACGACCCCAACAGCGCCGTGGCCCGCGCCCTGGCCGATCCGCGACGCTACCGGGTGCTCGAAGAGCTGGGCGTCGAACCAGCCGTGAACTACCTGCGAGTCGTGCGCAACGCGCCCGCCGCCGCCGAGGAGTCGCACCATGGCTGAGGCTGTGCTGCCCGACCAGCCGCTGATTGCCGGGCACAAGACGCCCGCCCAGATCAGCGCCGAGATCAGCGCCCCGCTGGGCCAACGGCCGAACCGGACCTGGTGGCTGCTGCTGGCGATCAGCGGCAGCGCCCTGGGGCTGGGGCTGCTGGCGATCGGCTACGAGCTGTTCACCGGCATCGGCACCTGGGGCCTCAACCGCACCGTCGGCTGGGGCTTCGACATCACCAACTTCGTCTTCTGGGTCGGCATCGGCCACGCCGGGACGCTGATCAGCGCGGTGCTGTTCATCTTCCGGCAGTCCTGGCGCACCTCGCTCAACCGCGCCGCCGAGGCGATGACCCTGTTTGCGGTGATGTGCGCGGGGATCTTCCCGCTGATCCACATGGGCCGCCCCTGGCTGGCCTACTGGATGTTCCCGTACCCTAACGTCCGGGGCAGCTTGTGGATCAACTTCCGCTCGCCGCTGGTCTGGGACTTCTTCGCGATCTCGACGTACTTCACGATCTCGGCGGTGTTCTGGTTCGTCGGCCTGATCCCCGACCTGGCGACCCTCCGCGACCGCACCGCGCCGGGGCTGCGACAGCGCATCTACAGCTTCCTGAGCCTCGGCTGGGACGGCTCCTACCGCACCTGGCACCGCTACGAGGCGGTCTACCTGCTGCTCGCCGGGCTGGCCACGCCGCTGGTGGTGTCGGTCCACACCATCGTCTCGACCGACTTCGCGACGGCCGTTCTGCCGGGCTGGCACACCACCATCCTGCCGCCCTACTTCGTCTGCGGCGCCATCTTCAGCGGCATGTCGATGGTCCTGGCGCTGATGCTGGTGACCCGCGGGGCGCTGGGGCTGCGGGACTACATCCAACAGCGCCACATCGACGCGATGTCGTGGTTCATCCTGGGCACCAGCGGGGTGGTGTTGCTGGCTTACGTCACGGAGCTCTTCACGGCGTTCTACACCGGCAACCCCTACGAGGCCTTCGTCTTCAAGAACCGCGCCCTGGGGCCGCTTGGCTGGAGCTACTGGATCATGGTCTGCTGCAACGGCCTGGTCCCGCAGTTGCTCTGGTTCCGCGGCGTGCGGCACCGTCCCGCAGCGGTCTTCGCGGTGACCATCGCGGTCAACATCGGGATGTGGTTCGAACGCTTCGTGATCATCGTCACCTCGCTGCACCGGGACTTCCTGCCATCGAGCTGGGCCAGCTACCAGCCGACGCTGATCGAAGGGCTGACGATGCTGGGGACCTTCGGGCTGTTCTTCACGGCCTTTCTGATCTTCTGTCGGCTGGTGCCGGTGATTGCGATCGCCGAGGTGAAGCAGGCCGTGGTCGCCGAGCAGGGCGGCGCGGCGGGAGGGCACTGATGAGTCAGCGCGTCCTACTGGCCAGCTTCGGCAGCGCCGGTGACCTGCTCGGCGCGGCGCGCGACCTGCGTCAGCGCGGGTTGCCGCTGCTCAACGCCTACACCCCGCACCCGATCCACGGGCTGGAAGACCTGCTCGCCTGGCGCGGCTCGCGGCTGCCGCTGGTCGGCCTGGTCTGCGGCGCCTGCGGCGTGGCGTTGATGCTCTGGTTCCAGCACTGGACCAGCGCGGTGAACTGGCGGATCAACGTCGGCGGGCGCCCCTGGAACAGCTCGCTGTCGTTCCTCTGCGTGACCTTCGAGGTGATGGTCCTGTTCGCCGGACTGGGCACCGTGCTGGCGTTCCTGATCCGCAGCCGGTTGTGGCCCGGCCGGTCCCCGGCGTTGGCGGTGCCTGGCGCCACCGACGACCGTTACGTGCTGCTGGTCGGCCAGCAAGACGCCGCCTTCGATGTGATCGAGGTCGGCCGCTGGCTGCAGCCCTACACCCCGCTGGAGCTCAGCGAGCGCGAGCTGGAGGCGGTCTGATGCTCAACCGCACCAACACCCTGCTGCTGCTGGCGCTGCTGCTGACCCTGGCCGCCCAGGGCCTGCTGCGGCCGCGCACCGACCGCCCGGCGCCGGCCTGGCCGCTGTCCAACATGGGCCGCAGCCCGGCGGCGAAGTCGTACCGCGCCAACCCGCGGTTGCCCGGCGGCCAGGTGCTGCAGGCGCCGCCAGCCGGCGCCGTGCCGGCGGGGCAGCCGCCGCTGCGTTACGGCCCCGGCCCCGACGAGGCGGCCCGCGCCGGACGTGAGTTGCAGAGCCCCTACCAGGGCAGCGACCCGGCGGTGCTGGCGGCCGGGGAGAAGGGTTACCAGACCTTCTGCACGCCCTGCCACGGCGCCGGCGGCAAGGGTGACGGAATGGTCGCCCAGCGCGGCTTCCCGCCGCCCCCGGACCTGGCCGCTGATCACGCCCGCAGCCTGCCCGACGGGCAGATTCTCCACCTGATCACCCACGGCCAGAAGAACATGCCGGGCCACGGGCGGCAGATCCCGGTCGAGCAACGCTGGTGGATTGTCGCCTACGTGCGCCAGTTGCAGGCCGCCGCCGCCCCGGCGGCTTCGACCGATGCGGCGGCGCCTGCGACCACGCCAGCGGCAGGGAGCACCCGATGATCCAGATCCCTCGCGCCCTGCTCGAACTCCGCCGCTCACGGCCCCGGCTGCTGCTGGCGGTGGCCGCGGTGGCGTTTCTGATCAGCCTGGCGAGCGACCCGAACCGCGCCTGGGGCAGTGTCCTGCTGGCGGGCTACGCGCTCTGTCACCTGGCGCTCAGCGCGGCCTTCATGCTGGCGGTCAGCTACCCGCTGGGCGAACGCGGCCGCGACCTGCGGCGGGTGCTGCTGGCGATGCTGCGGCTGCTGCCCTACGGGGCGGCCGCGGTGCTCAGTGTGACGCTGCTGAATCAGGGGCTCTACCCCTGGCGGTCGCCCGCGGCGCACCTCAGCGACTTCCAGCGGGCCTGGTTCCTGCCCGGCTTCTTCGGCCTCCGGGCGCTCGCCTACCTGGCCGCCTGGCGCTACCTCGCCGGCCGGGTCGAGCGGCTGGTGACCGCCCGCCTGGCGGGCGACAGCCCGGCCCTGCGGACCGCCCACGCCCGCTTCGTGCCGCTCTTCTGTTACACCTACGCGCTGACGGTCTGGCTGGCCAGCTACGACTGGCTGATGAGCCTCGAGGCCCCCTGGGCGAGTACCATCTACGGCCTCTACGCCGCCGCCGGCGGGCTGCTCTCGGCGGTCGCGATGCTGACTCTGCTGGTCTTCAGCCGGCGCCAGCTCCAGCCCGCGCGGGTCCACCTCGACAGCGCTCTGCAGCGCGATCTTGGGCAGTGGCTGTTCGGGCTCTCCTGCGTCTGGGTCTACCTCTGGTTCAGCCAGTTCCTGCTGATCTGGTACGTCAATCTGCCCGAAGAGACCGGCTGGCTGGCGCTCCGCCTGTCCGGCGCCTGGGGGCTGCTGTTCTACGTCAACGTCGGCCTCAACTGGGTGCTGCCCTTCCTGGTGCTGCTGCTGGGCGAGGCCAAGCGCAACGCCACCGTGCTGGGGCGGATCGCCGTCGTGCTGCTGGTCGGCCGCTGGCTCGACCTCTACCTGCTGATCATGCCGGGTGTCCAGCCCGGCGGGCCGCACGTCGGGTTGCCCGAGCTGGCCGCCACCCTCGGCGCCATGGGCTGCCTGCTGAGCGTCGTGCTGCCGACCCTGGAACGCGAGCCGTGAACCCGGCCGTCGAGGACCACCATGCCGGTTGACGTTGACCGCGCCCGGGAGCTGGTACTGCAGGCCAGCCCCGCGCTGCCCGCCACCGAGTGCCCCCTGGCGCAAGCCCTGGGGCGGCACCTGGCGCGCGACATCGTCGCCCAGGCGGCGCATCCGGCGGCCGACAACAGTGCGATGGACGGTTACGCCGTGCGCGCCGCCGACCTTGTTGGCGCCTCGGCCACGCAGCCGGCGCGGCTACGGCTGGTTGGAGCCAGCGAAGCGGGTCGGCCGTTCAGCGGCACCGTCGCGGCGGGGCAGGCCGTGCGGATCTTCACCGGCGGGTTGATCCCGGCCGGCGCCGACGCGGTGGTCCGGCAAGAGGAGGCGCAGCTCGACGCCACGGCTGAGGCAGTGGAGTGCCGCCGGCCGGTGTGTCCGGGGCACGACATCCGCCGGGCCGGCGAAGAGTGGCTGCCGGGCGACTGCCTGTTGCCCGCTGGCAGCCGCCTCAACGCCGCAGCGGTCGGCCTGCTGGCCGCCGCGGGGTACCCCACCGCGCCGGTGCACCGCCGGCCGCGGGTGGTGCTGGCGGTCACCGGCGACGAGCTGGCGAGCCCCGGCGACCCGGCCGGCGGGCCGCGGGTCCATGACGCCAACACCCCGATGCTGCTGGCCTGGCTGCGCGAGCAGGGCGCCGAGCTGGGCGGCGCGGTGCGCCTGCCCGACGACACCGCCGCGGTGGCGACCTGGCTGGCGGCGCAGGTCGGGCAGGTCGATCTGGTGATCACCGCCGGTGGCGCCTCGGTCGGCGACCGCGACGTGATCGCCGCGGCCTGGCAGCGGGTCGGCTGGGAGACGGCCTTCGCCGGGGTGGCGATGAAGCCGGGCAAGCCGGTCCGCTTCGGCTGGGGTGCTGGCCCCGGCGGGCGCACGCTGGCCTTCGCGCTGCCGGGCAATCCGCTCGCCGCGCTGGCCGGCGCCGAGCAGTTTGTGGCGCCCTGCCTGACCGCCCTGAGCGGTGGCACCTGGGCCCCGCCGGCCCGCGTGCGACTGCCCCTGGCGACCGCCTGGCCGGCTAGCGGCGGCCGCCGTTACCTGCTCCGCGCCGCCGCCGTCGGCGAGCCGCAACAGCTCCAGCTCTCGCCCCGCCAGGGCAGCGCGATCCTGCGCGAGGCCGCCGGGCAGCATCTTGTGGCCCACCTCAACGGCCGCCCGCAGGAGGTTGGCAGCCTGGTCGAAGCCACCGCCGAGGCCACCGCGCTGCGCGGCCTGGTGCTGCGCCCGAGCGCGGCGCTGCCGCTGGCGGTCGGCGTCTGGGGTTACTCCAACAGCGGCAAGACCCGGCTGGTCGAGCTGCTGATCCCACGCCTGCAGGCGGCCGGGTTGCGGGTCGGCCCGGTCAAGCACGCCAGCCACGCCACCCAGGTCGACCGGCCCGGCAGCGACAGCCACCGCCACGCCGCCGCCGGCGCCCAGCGCGTGCTGCTGCTCGGACCGCAGGGCGCCACGCTGTTTGCCCCCGATGCCCCCGACGCCGACCTCTGGCCGTGGCTCGAGAGCTTCGCTGGGCAGGTCGATCTGGTGCTCGTCGAAGGCTTCAAGCACCGCCTCCTGCCGAGCGTCTGGGTCGAGCCGCAGGACTGCCCCGCCGGTCGCCTCGAGGCCGTCGCCGGCGACCTGCCGGCGTGGCGGCTGGTGCGGCCCGCGACGGCCTGCTACCCGGACCTCTTCGAGCCGGCCCTGGTCGACCAACTGGCCGGCCAGATCGCCGGGCTGCGACTGCGGCCGTGACCCCGCCGGTGGCCTTTGTGCTGGCCGGCGGGCAGTCGCGCCGGTTTGGCAGCGACAAGGCCCAGGCGCTGGTCGACGGCCGCCCGATGCTGGCCCGCGTCGTCGCCGCGGCGCGGGCGGTGGTCGACCCGGTGGTGGTGATCGGCGGGCAGGGCCCGCTGCCCGACGGCGCGCTGGCGCTGCCCGACCTGCTGCCGGGCGGCGGCCCGGTGCAGGCCGTGGTCGCCGCGACGCGCGCCTGGCCCGGCCGCCCCTGGCTGCTGCTCGGTTGCGACCTGCCCTACCTCGACCCGCGGCTGCTGCAGCGGCTGAGCCGCCCGCTGCCGCTGCCGGCGCTGGTCCGCCTGCCGCTGCTCGAGGGCCGGGCGCAGTACCTCACCTCGTTCTGGAGCCCCGCCGCCGCCGCGGCCTTCGAAGCGGCTTGCGGCCGTGGCGAGCAGGCCCTGCGGCGGGTCGCTGGCGAGCTGCCGCAGGAGGTCCTGACCGCGGCCGACCTGCTCGCCGCGGGCCTCGACCCGGCGCACCTCCGCGACGTCGACACCCCGGCCGATCTGCTGTCCGGCCCCACCGCCTGACCCCTTGCGCGGCAGGCCTCGGCCGGGCGCTGGCGAACTCCCCCGCCATGCGACAACGACTTCCCTGGCTGCTGGTCTGGTGCGTCGTGGAGACGGGCATGGCGGCTCCCGCGGAACTGCTTCTGAAGCCCTCGGGCGGTGACGACTCGCCCGCCCTGCGGGCGGCGATTCGGCAGTGTCAGGAGGAGGGCATCCCCCGCCTGGTGCTGCAGCCGGGGCGCTACCAACTGCACCCCAGCGGCGAGGCGCCGCACCACTCTTGGGCGGTCTACCTGGACCAGGTCGAGGACCTCACGATCCACGGGCCGGGGGCCCTGCTGGAGGTCTTCGGGGTCAGCGGAGCGTTCATCCTGTGGCGTTGCCGCAACGTCACCTTCGAGGGGCTGACGCTCGACGCGCACCTGCCCGCGCAGTCGGTCGGGACGGTCGTCGCGGTGGGCGAGCGGCAGTTCGACGTGCAGGTGCTGCCCTCGTTTCCGGTGCGCGGAGGCGAGCCGGTCGAGGCCTACATGGACTTCGACCCGCAGACCCGGCTGCCGCGCGCCCGGGGCGTCGACAACTACTATGGGGTCGAGCGCACGGAGCTGGTGGACCAGCAGCGGCTGCGGGTGTTTCTGAAGCACGGCCAGGTACCGCCGCCGGGGGTGCTGGTGGCGCTGCGCCACAAAGTGTACGGACCGGGCGGCTGGTACGCCCACGACAGCCAGGACCTGACCTTCCGCGATTTGACGGTGTACTACGTCCCCGGCATGGCGGTCGTCGGGGTCCGCTCGCGCGACCTCACCCTGGAGCGGGTCCGTGTGCTGCTGAAGCCCGGCAGCGACCGCCTGGTCAGCGCGTCGGCCGACGCGACGCACTTCGGGGGCTGTCAGGGGACCATCACGATCACCGACTGCGAGTTCGAGGGGATGGGCGACGACGCCGTCAACATCAAGTCGGGCCTCTACCTCAGCGTCCGCCAGCGGGTCGATGCGCAGACCGTGATCGGGCAGCACAACCTCCAGATGGTCGACGCCCCGAGCCCCGGCGACACGCTCGAAGTGAGCCACCTCGCCACGCTGGTACCCTACGCCACGGTGACCGTTGAGAGTGCCGCGGTCGGGCCGGCGCCGGAGCATCTGCACACCGTGCGGCTGCGCGAGCCGCTGCCGGCGGAGCTGCGCGAGGGCGATGTGCTGGGCAACGCCACCCGCGCGCCGCGGATCCGGATCCGTGGCACGACGGTCCGCCGCAATCGCGCGCGGGGCTTCCTGATCCAGTCGCGCGACGCGATCGTCGAGGACTGCCACTTCCAGGACGTCACCGGCGGCGGCGTCTGGGTGATGACCGAGGTGGTCCACTTCTTCGAGAGCATCGGCACCCGCGACGTGGTGGTGCGGCGGTGCACCTTCGACAACTGCAACTACGGCGCGGCGCTCGGCGACGGCGTGCTGGCGGCCTTCGCCTGGCTGCAGGGCTTCGCGATTCCGCCGCAGCCGGGGGTCCATCAACGGATCACCTTCGAGGACAACACCATCACCGGCGCCGACAACGCCGGCATCTGGTGTACCGGCGTGGCCGGCCTGACGCTCCGCGGCAACACCGTGCGGCAGGCCTGCCGCCAGCCGACGCGGCCGGAGACCAACGCTGCGGTGGCCGTGCTGAACTGCTCCGAGGTCGTCAACGAACGCAACGACGCGCCGTTGGAGCAGCAGGGCGCCGGCTGCGTCGCGGGGTTGCGGATCGGGCCGTAGGGCGGGCTGAAATATCAGAACGGCTTGTCTTTGGCGGGGTCCCAGGCCGGGTTAGGCGTCGGCATCTGCGCCCCGACTGCGCGGCGCCAGGCCGCCAGGCGCGCCCGCAGCTCGCGCGCTCGGGCCGGCTCGGCGGTGGCCAGGTCGCGGCTCTCGGAGGGGTCGGCCAGCAGGTCATACAGCTCCGTGCGCTGGTCTTCGTAGTACTCGATCAGCTTCCAGCGCCCGTCCCGCAGCGCGCCGCCGGGGGCCGTGCGGCGGTAGTGCGGGTAGTGCCAGTAGAGCGCCTCGCGGTCGATCCGACGGCCGCCGGTTAGCAGCGGCTGCAGGCTGCGGCCATCGACCGGCGGTCGACCGGCCGCCGGGGCGCCGGCCAGGTCGAGCAGGGTCGGCCAGAGGTCGATGCTGCAGACCGGCGCGTCGCAGGTGCTGCCGGCGGCCACCGCGCCGGGCCAGCGCACGATCCAGGGCACCCGCAGGCCGCCCTCGTAGAGCGTGCCCTTGCCGTTGCGCAGCGGGGCGTTGTTGGTGACCGGCAGCAGACCGCCGTTGTCGGAGGTGAAGACCACCACGGTGTCGTTGTCGAGTCCCTGGCGGGTCAGCTCGTCGAGCACCCGGCCGACGGCGCTGTCGACCCGTTCGAGCATCGCGGCGTAGGCGGCATTCTGCTGCGGCGCGCCGGGCCGCCGGCGGGCCTGATAGGCAGCGGTCAGCTCCCGCGGCGCCTGCACCGGCGTGTGTACCGCAAAGTGCGGCAGGTACAGCAGGAACGGCTCCCCGCGGTGAGCGGCGATCCAGCGGCCGGCCTCCTCGCCCAGCCGGTCCGTGAGGTACTCCCCGGCCGGCCCCTCGGGCAAGGTGTCGATCTTGTACGGTGCGAAGTAGCTCGGCGGCTGCCCACGGTCGGTGCCGGCGAGCTGCTCGTCGAAGCCGTGGACCGCGGGGTAATACGCTGGCCCGCCGAGGTGCCACTTGCCGAAGCTGGCGGAGCGGTAGCCCAGCGGGCGCAGCAGCTCGGGCAAGGTGCGCGTGGCCGGATCGAGGTGCATCGTCCAGTCGGGCACCGCCAGCTTGGCGAAGGGGCGCCGGTGGCCGGCGATCCAGTCGGTCAGGTGCAGCCGGGCGGGGTACTGCCCGGTCAACAGCGCGGCGCGCGTCGGCGAGCAGACCGGGCAGGCGGCGTAGCCCTGGGTGAAGCGCATCCCTGCGGCGGCGAGCTGGTCGATCCGCGGGGTGCGGTGGAAGCTGCTGCCGTCGCAGCCCAGGTCGCGGGCGCCGAGGTCGTCGATCAGGAAGACCACGAAGTTCGGCCGCCGCGGCGCCGCCCGCAGCCGGCTCGCCGCCGCCACCGTCGCCAGCCCCCCGAGCGCCGTGCGCCGCGTCATCAGCGTGCTCCCGCCGGGGGCTGTTGGCCATCGTCGGCGCGCGTCCTGCGCGGCGGCAGGGGACGCGGGCGGTGCGCCGAAGCGTCCGGCTGGAGTGTGGCATGATCTACCGCGAGTTCGGCAGCACGGGGTGGCAGGTCTCGGCGATTGGCCTGGGCACCTGGAACATCGGGGGGCAGTGGGGCGAGGTCTCGGCGGCGACCGCCGATGCCACGGTGCTGGCGGCCTGGGAAGCGGGAGTCAACCTGTTCGACACCGCCGACGCCTACGGGATTCCGCCCGGACTCAGCGAACAGCGCCTCGGCCGCGCGCTGTGGGGGCGGCGGCATGAGGTCTACCTGGTCAGCAAGGTCGGCAACTGGGGCCGCCGGGGCGGCACCCCGCTGCCGTTCAACTCGCCCGACCAGGTCCGCCTCTGTTGCCACGCCTCGCTGCACCGCCTGCGCACCGACTGGCTGGACGTGCTGCTCTGCCACGAGGGCAACCTGGCCGACCCGGCGGTCTACCTGGAAGGCCTGGAGTCCCTCCGCGGTGAGGGCCGCATCCGCTGCTACGGCATCTCGACCGACAGCCTGGAGGTGCTGCAGCGCTTCAATCAGCACGGCACCTGCGCGGTGGTCGAAATCGGCTGGTCGCTGCTCAGCCGCGGGCCCGAAGACGCGCTGCTGCCGTACTGCGCCGACCACGGCATCGCCGTGCTGGTCCGCGGCCCGCTGCGGCAGGGGCTGCTGAGCGGCCGCTACGACGCCAGCACGACCTGGACCGACACCGTCCGCAGTGGCTGGACCGAGCCGCAGCGGCACCCGCAGATCCAGCGCGAACTCGCCGCGGTCGACCGCCTGAAGACCGTCGCGCCAGCCGGCGAGCCGCTGCTCACCGCGGCGCTGCGCTACACCATCACGCACCGCAGCCGGCCGGTCAGCATCCCCGGCGCCAAGTCGCCGGAACAGGCCGCCCTCAACGCCCGCGCCGGCGAACGCGAGCTGACCCTCGCCGAGCGCGAAAGCCTGCTGGCCGCGCTGGCCGCGTGAGCCGGCCGGGCCGCCCCAAAACACGGTCCCCCGGCGGCCAGCCGCCGGGGGACCAAACTGGAGCACGGGCCAATGAGGCGCAGGGGGGAACACCTCGGGGGCGGCCCGTGCCTGGAAATCAGTATAGATCGCCACCGCGCCCCGCGCAGGGACTTTCTGAGTAACGCATCTGTTAATCCCTGGGGAATCGCGCGGGCTACAGCTCGGAGCCCGGCAGCGGGCGCAGATCGAGGTTGGTGATCCGGCGGATCAGCCGCTTGTCGGCGTACTCGGGGCGGGCCCGGAGTTCCAGCCAGGCGGGGTGAGTCCGGAACTTCGTCCAGGCGGCGGCCTGCTCCGCGGGCGAGTTGAAGCCCAACAGGTAGGACAGGCAGGGGCACTGCGGCCCCGCCAGGGTCTCGCCGAAGACCACCGGCGCCAGGCCGCAGTCGCGGAAGATCGCCAGCTCGGCGGTGTTGAACATCTCGATCTTCTTAGCGGCGGTCAGCAGGCTGGGGCTCTCGTAGAGCCGCAGTTGGTAGACCCGCTGCGGCCCGCTGGCGGGGCGCTCCAGGCGCGGCAGGCCGGCGATCGCGCGGAGCAGCCGGATGGTGCAGTCGCCGTAGGCGGGTGCCTCGGCCGAGGCGCCGAGGACTTGCCGCACCGGCTCGTCGACCGCGGGGTCGGCCAGCAGCCGCTCGGGCAGGGTCTGCCAGCTCTCCAGGCTGGGGTGCCGCAGCAACAGCCAGAGCAGCCCCTCGCCCTGACGCGGGCCGAACAGTCCGATCGGGCCGGCTCCCAGGCGGGCCAGGTGCGGCGCCAGGCGTTCGCCCAGGAAGGCGCTCCAGGCCGCGGCCTGTGCCGCCGAGACCTGGTAGGCGCGCAGGTCGTAGAACTCGGGGCCGTCGGGCTGTTGGGCCAATCCGCTGGCGCTCAACCCCAACGCCGCCGCCCCCGCCGTGGTCACCGCTCGCCTGGTCATGCTGCCGCTCCCGTTGCGCCGCGCCTTTCGGGTCGGCGCCGGCGCTTCCTTCAGCTCCCCACCCGCGCCAGCCGCACCGCCAGCAGCAGCGCCGCGAAGCCGGCCACCACGCTGCCACCGACATAGGCCAGCGCTCGCCCGGCCTGACCCGCTTCGAGCAGCTTATAGGCCTCCAGCTCGTAGGTCGAAAAGGTGGTGTAAGCGCCGATGAAGCCGACCGCCAGGCTCAGCCGCCAGGCCGCCGCAGCGCCGGGCAGCCGTTCGGCCAACAAAGTCGCCAGCAGGCCCAGCAAGAACGACCCGCTGACGTTGATCAGCAGCGTCGCCCAGGGGAACGCGTCGCCGCAGCGCTGGGCGACCCACTGGCCCACCAGGTAGCGCGTATTGGCTCCCAGGAACCCGCCCAGCCCGACCCACAGCAGGTCCCGATAGCCCGCCACGCCGCTCTCCGCCCTCGCCGCCCCAGTGTGCCGACCGCCGCGCCCGCCGTCAAGCCGACGGCGTGTTCGCCGGCGCCGGCGCAGGATTCGGCGGGGCGCTGGCGGATCTGGGCGGCAAGGAGAGTTGGCCGTGCCAACCGTCTTCCGCAAGGTGTTGCTGGCCGACGAGCGCTACGAGGCGGCGGGGGTGTTCGACGTCAATGGCGACGGCCGGCCCGACATCGTCTCGGGCGGCTGGTGGTACGAGGGGCCCGACTTCCGGCGCCGCCACCCGATCGGGCCGGTCCAGGTCGAGGGCGACTACTACGACGACTTCTCGGTGATCCCGCTGGATGTCGACGGCGATGGCTGGATCGACTTCATCACCGGCGGCTGGTGGGGCAACACGATCCGCTGGCGCCGCAACCCCGGCCCGGCCGGCGGGCCGTGGGTCGAAACCGTGATCGCCGCGACCGGCAACGTCGAAACCACCCGCGCCTGGGACCTCGACGGCGACGGCGTGCTGGAGGTGGTGCCCAACACTCCCGGCGGACCGCTGGTGGTCTACAAGCTCGACCGCGACGCCGTCGGGCGGGGGCGGGGGACCTTCACCCCCACCGTCCTACGCGCCGCGCCGCAGGGCCACGGGCTGGGCTGCGGCGACCTCAACGGCGATGGCCGCCTCGACCTGGTGCTGCCGGGCGGCTGGCTGGAGCAACCGCCCGAGGGGCTGGCCGGCGAGTGGGTCTGGCACCCCGAGTTCAACCTCGGCGCCACCAGCGTGCCGATTCTGGTGGCCGACGTCAATGGCGATGGGCTGCCCGACCTGATCGCCGGGCAGGGCCACGACTACGGCCTGCACTGGTGGGAGCAGCGCCGCGACGCGGCCGGGCAGCGGACCTGGGTGC
>JADZEX010000008.1 GCA_020850355.1 Fimbriimonadaceae bacterium
AACCTGGCCCTTCGAGACGGCCTGCGGCCTCCTCAGGACAAGTGGGTTGGGTTGGTGGGTTGGCCAGAGGGATGGGCGGCGGGCGGACCCCGGTAGCGGCAACCCTGGCGGTTGCCGACGCTGGCGATCACCAGCGGGCCATCATGTCAGGGCGGACCGGCGGCGAAACACGGGTCTGGACTGACGGTACTCCGACGGTCCTGACCCGTTTTCGTCGCCACCACGTCCAGCCAGGCCTGTCGGTCGCCTGCGGGAGGATCGGGTGCGGCCATCCCCCGATCCCAGCCGCTGTCCGCACCGACGCCAACCTCGCCCTTCGAGACGGCCTGCGGCCTCCTCAGGACAAGTGGGTTGGGGTTGGTGGGTTGGCCAGAGGGATGGGCGGCGGGCGCACGGGGAACGTTCACCGTGGTCGACCTCGTCGCGGCAACCCCTGAAACGGCCGACGCGGGAACTCGGCCCTGCGCGGAGTGGTTGTGGCGACAACACTGTCTGGGACGGGCGGGAGCGAGCGATGCGGCGGAGTCAGTTGGTGGTGGCGTTACTGGTCGGCTGCGGGCTGTGGCTGGCGGTCGGGCGGACGGGCGAGGCGCCGCCAGAGGCCCCGAAGGAGCAGACGATGGCGGAGCAGACGGGAGCGCGGCCGGGACCGATGCCGCCGTTGAGTGCCGAGGAGGCGCAGATCATCCGGCACAAGGGCACCGAGCGGCCGTTTTCGGGGGCCTACACCGAGACGGTCACACCGGGCGTCTACGTCTGCCGGCAGTGCGGCGCGCCGTTGTATGAGTCGAGCGCGAAGTTCCGCTCGGAGTGCGGCTGGCCGAGCTTCGACGACGAGCTGCCGCTGGCGGTGCGGCGGCAGGTCGATGCCGACGGCAGCCGCACCGAGATCCTCTGCGCCAGTTGCGCTGGCCACCTGGGGCATGTCTTCCAAGGCGAGGGCTTCACGGCCAAGAACGTGCGGCACTGCGTCAACTCGCGGTCGCTGGTGCTGCGGGCGAGCAGCGCGCCGGTGCAGTGGGCGATCTTCGCGGGCGGCTGCTTCTGGGGCGTCGAAGAGCAGTTTGCCGGCCAGCCGGGTGTGCTGGTGGCGCAGTCCGGGTATACCGGCGGGCGCACCGTGGCGCCGACCTACGAGCAGATCTGCACCGGCACGACGGGCCACGCCGAGGCGGTGCGGGTGGCCTTCGATCCGGGCGTGACCAGTTTCGAGAAGCTGGCGCGGCTGTTCTTTGAGATCCACGACCCGACGACCCTGAACCGGCAAGGGCCCGACGCCGGGACGCAGTACCGCTCGGCGGTCTTCTACTTCGGCGACGGCCAGCGCCAGACGGCGGCCGCGCTGATCGAGCAGCTCCGGGCCGGCGGCTGGGCGGTGGTCACGGCGTTGGCCCCGGCCGGGCCGTTCTACGCGGCCGAGGCGTACCACCAGAACTACCTCGCGCGGAACCCCGGCCGGGTCTCCTGCCATCGCCGCGTGCCGCGATTCGAGCAGCGGCCGTAGGTGCCGGTGGGAGGACCGTCAGCGGATCGGCGCGAAGGGGCGGCGGAGCCGAGGACGCCATGCCCACGTCAACCGAACTGGCCGCCGACCGTGCCCTGATCGCGGTCTGGGACCCAGCCGTACCGTTCCCATCGCCCCGTGAGATGCCCGACCTGGACCGGGTCACGCAGGTCGTCGTGACGCGGGCCGAGCCGGGTGCCTACCATTACCTGCACGAGGCGACGATTGCCTGGCACCGCGGGCGGTTCTACCTGGGGTGGGCGAACCACCGGACGGGTGAGACCGGCGACCACGACGAGTTGATTCGCGGCTGCAGCTCGCCCGACGGGTTGCACTGGAGCCCGCCGGAGACCTGGGCGCAGCCGCCGCTGGCGGGCGCGACATCGCTCAACCACCCGCTGCTCTGGTCGCACGACGAGACGCTCTACGGCTGGTTCGTGTGCTGGCGCGAGGGGCACCGGCCGACCACGGAGCTGTTCATCCGGGACGACCGCAGCGGCGTTTGGGTCTGGCAGGAGCAGGCGGCGATACCGCTGTTCGTGCCGTTCTGCCCGCCGCAGCGGACAGCCCAGGGCGACTGGCTGCTGGGCGGTGAGCGCTGGTGGTACGACGCCGCCGTGGCGCTCAGCGCGGGCGACGACCTGACGCGCTGGCGACTGGTGACGCTGCCGCGGCCGGACGAGCTGCGGCTGCTCTACCCCGAAGCGGCGATCGTCGACCGTGGGGACAACCACTGGCTGGCCGTCTGTCGTCCGCAGCAGCACACCCCCGGGGTGCCCGACGCCTGGACCGCGCCGGTCGCCAGCAGCGCCGACGGCGGGCAGACCTGGACGCCGCTCGGGCTCAGCAACTTCCCCCTGGCGCCCAGCCAGCCGTTTGCCGGGCGTCTCAGCACGGGGCAGCAGTATCTGCTGACCAACAGCCTGGAGGAGGGTCGCTGCCTGCTGACGATTGCCGTCACCGGCCCCAGCGGCGGGCTCTTCCGACGGATCTACAAGGTGCGCCACCAGGCCTGGCCGGCGGTGCGCCTGTTCGGCGGCTGGGGCGACGGCAGCCGGGTGGGGCAGCCCACGGAGTGGTCCTACCCCAACGCCCTGGAGCACGAGGGGCATCTCTACATCGCCTGCACCCAGGGCAAAGAGGACTGCGTGCTGTCGATCGTGCCGCTGGAAGTGCTGGCCGGCTGACCGACCGCGGGCGGCGTCACTCCACCGGCAACGCGCCGCGCAGCAACTCGCCGCCGCTGCCGACGTAGAGGGTGCCCTGGGCGGTCACCCAGAAGCCATGCGCGGTAGACAGTTTGGGATGCCGGCCCAGCACGCGGACCTGCTGCGTGGCCGGGTCGAGCGCCCAGACGGCGTCGTCGATCAGGCCGATCAGCAGGCCGCGGGGGCCGACCGGAGCGTCGTGCAGGCCGGGCCAGCGGAGGGTCTTGCCGGGCAGCTCGCCGCGGGCGACCACCGCCAGATCGGCGGGCGCCAGGGCGGCCCAGGTGGTCGGGCCGAAGGCGTAGAGCAGCCCGTTGCGGGCGCGGACAACCGCCTGGTAGACCCGCGTGCCGGGCAACGGCTGGACCGTCGCGACGACCCGCTCGGCGGCGCAGTCCCACAACGCCAGCAGCGCTTCGCTGGCCGTCGGCACCGCGCTGGAGCCGCCGCCGACCGAGCTGGCGCAGAGCACGGCCTGGCGCTCGGGCACCGGCGCCAGGCTGTTGAGACTCTGCTCGGGCACCACCTGGCGCCAGCACGCGACCTTCCCGGTGGCCGGGTCGATCCGGCCCAAGGCCCCGCCCAGGTGGCCCTTGACCGGGAAACAGGCGACATAGATCCGGCCGTCAGGACCCTCGCACAACTGCACCGGCCGCTCTTGCATGAACTCTCGCGAGAGCTGCGCCAGGCGGCGTGGGTTGCGGCCGGCGACGATCGGCTGGCTGGGGTCGAGCAGGTCCAGCGAGGCGCCGACGTAGCTCCCCAGGAACAGGCCGTGGGCCGTGGCGACGCCGTCGTAGACCTGGATCGAGCCCGAGGTCACGACGCCGTGGTCGACGGTCTGCCCGCTGGCCAGGTCGTACGAGAAGAGCCGCCCCGGCTTGATGCCCGACCCCCACAGCCGGCCGCCGGCCACCGGGCCGACGCTGTACAGGCTGAGCGGCTCGCCGCGCCACTGCGTCGGCAGCTTGGCGACGCTGCCGTCGGCCGCCGTCAGGAGCAGTTCGCCGGCCTCGTTGACGCCGCCGACGCGCCGGCCATCGGGCGCCAGCAGCGGCGGGCGCGGGCGCGGCGGGGCGGTCTGGCCGAGCGTCACACCAGTCGGCGAGCAGCGAAACTCGGCCGTCCCGCTGCGCCCGTAGACCGAACCATCGGCCGCCGTCCAGACCGTCGGCGAGCCCTGCTCGGGGGCCAGCTCCGGCGGCAGGATCTGGGTCTTCTGGCCGCTCGCCGGGTCGTAGGCCCAGAGCTCGCGGTGGTGCAGCCCGACGCCCGCGTAGACCACGCCGGCGGCCGACTCGGCCAGGCTGAGCACGTAACACTCGCGCCGGTCGTCGCTTAACCGGCCCCAGTCGGCGACGGTCCCGCTGCGCAGGTTGCAGGTCACCAGGTTGGTGCCGGGGTAGGTCCCGACGACCAGTTGGCCGCTCGCGGTGACCAGGCTGGTGGTCCAGTACGTGGCGTTCCGCTGGGGCAGCCCCAGCTCCGTGTAGGCGCCGCTGCGCGGGTCGACTTTCACGAACCGGCCGGGGATGCCGCAGTAGAGCGCCAGCCAACCGGCCGGGGCCTGCGCCAGCGCCAGGTTGCTGTTGCCCAGCGCCCGCACGTTGACCACGCGGGTCTCGCCGTCGGGCACGCCGATGCCCACCAGGCCGCGTACGGCGTCGCCCTTGACCTGGCCCCAGGCGACCGCCCGCGGCCCCTCGTGGGTCAGCGTCTCGAGCGCCACCGCGCGTTGCGCCACCGGGAAGCCAAGCGACTCCAGCGCCAGGGCGGGGTCGGCCAGCAGCAGCAACGACAGCAGCGGGGCGGGCATCGGGGTCTCCACGGGCCACTTCGCCGGGTCGCGTCCGACGCCTGCCGGGGGCAGGAGCGGCCGGCCGGGCGCCGAACGCCGCCGTGGGAGAGGCCGCGATGCGCAACGGCTGGTGGCTGCTGGCGTTGACGAGCGCCGCGTGGGGTGGGGCGCCGGTCGCGTGGGAGCTCTACCCGGCGGGCGCCGGATACTACAACTACGCCCCGGCGACGGTCGAAGAGGGGCAGCAGCAGCATCACTTCTGGTGGTGTCAGAACACCGACCCGGGGCGCGTCCGGGACCATCTCTACTACCGCAGCTTCGACTTCGCGGCGGGCGGCTGGTCACCGCGCCAGTTGGCCCTCGGGCCGGGCGCGGCGGGTCAGTGGGACAGCCTGCACGTCTGCGACCCGAGCGTCGTGCGAGGCAGCTTCCAGTGGCAGGGGCAGCCGCTGCCGTGGTTGCTGGCCTACCTCGGCTGCGACCAGCCGACCAACCTCAACAACCGGATCGGCCTGGCCGCCGCCAGCGCGCCGGGCGGACCGTACCAGCGGGTCGGGCCGCAGCCGCTGCTCAGCGGGCTCGCCGAGCGCTGGGGCGTGGGGCAACCGTCCCTGGTCAACCTCGACGGGCAGGCTCAGTTGGCGGTCTTCTACACGCAGCAGGAGGCCAACCAGAGCACCGCCACCTGGCTACGCCTGGCCGACTGCCGCGACCTGGCGAAGATCACCCTCGGCCCGCCGCTCGCCGTGCCGACCGCCGGCCTGACCGAACGCGACGGGGCCGCAGTGGTTCTGCACGACGCCGACTTCGCACTCGATCCCGCCAGCAACACCCTCTGGATGGTCCGCCCGCTGGCCCCCGGGGCGCTCAATCTGAAGGGCCAGGCTGTCAGGCTGGCCAGCGTGCTGCAGGTCGCCCGGGCCGACTTCGCGGCGATCCAGGCCGGCACCGGCCGCTGGACGGTGGTCGCCGAGGTCGGCCCCGAACAGACCGGCGCCGCCTTCGCGCACTCCCCCAGCCTCGGCCGCGACCCGCTTGGCCGCCGGGCCGGCCCCCTCCTCCGCCTCAACTTCGCCGCCGCCGCCCGCAGCCTCGAGCCCCTCTGGTCCTACACCCTCCACGGCTGGATCCTGCCCCTGCCGTAACCGTCCTGCCGCCGCCGTCCAATCCCACCGGGTGATCCGCCGGCGCACCGTCTGGGTGGTCCGGATTCCCCGGCGTCGTGGCAGCGGTGATTCACGCAGCGGCGCCCAGGCGCCGGGTCCGGCGGCTCGCCCTAAGGCGCCGTGATGGCAACCTGCTGATCGACTGCCACCGCGGCGACGGTCTGCAGCTCGGGGCGGCCGGGCCAGCGGATCTGCAGGTCAACCGGGCCGGCGGAGTCGCCGAGGCCGAAGTGCAGGGTGAGGTCGTTCTGGTTGCCCTCGCCGGTGCCGGCCTCGACCTGCCGGGTCAGCGTCTGCTCCCCGCGGCGCAGCCGGACCTGGGCGCCGATCGCGTCGTGGTTGGTCCGCCCGCTGCCGCGCAGCCGGACCGCCAGCCAGTGACGGCCGCTGCTCTGGTTCTGCCAGAGCCGGCCGCCGCCGACCAGATCCAGGTCACCGTCGCCGTCGTAGTCGGCCCAGGCGGCCTGGTAGGTCGGCGGCAGGCCGGCCAGACCGGTGGCGGCGGTGGTGTCGGCGAAGGTGAAGGCGCCGTCGTTGCGGTAGAGCACCGGGTGGTTCGGCCGGCCGAAGCTGGCGGTGCCGTAGACGGTGGTGAAGAACAGGTCCAGGTCGCCGTCGTTGTCGTAGTCGCCGGCGGCGGGGGTGGCGTAGGACTCCTGGTAGAACACCCCGCAGGGGCCGCGGTCCTCAAAGTGCCAGGCGCCGGCCGCGCCGAGGTTGCGCAGGAAGCGGCTCTTCGGCTGGTCGCCGCGGCTGTCGACATGGGCGAAGTTGCCGGCGAACAGGTCGATCCGGCCATCGTTGTCGAAATCGCCCCAGGCCGCGCCGATCGAGTGGCCGCCGTTGAAGCCGGACGAGGTCGCCACCACGCCGTACTCCGCGGCGACGTCGCGCAGCCGGCCGGCGTCGTTCAGCCAGAGCTGGTTCGGTTGCAGGCGGTAGTTGCTGACGTAGAGGTCGTCGTCGCCATCTTCGTCGAAGTCGGCGGCGGTGACGCCGCGGGTGCGGTAGGTGGCCACGGTCAGCGCCACTTTGAAGCCGCTCCCGCCGAGGTTCTGCAGCACCACGGTCGGCCAGGTGACGCCGGCGTTCCAGTCCTCGTAGCCGCCGACGTAGAGGTCGAGCCAGCCGTCGTTGTCGAAATCGGCCCAGCAGGCGCCGCGGCTGACGGCCTGGGGCACGCCCTCCAGCGCGACGGGGGTGAAGGCGGCGCCGGCGTCGTTGTGGTAGAGCTTCCACTGCGACCAGCAGAAGAGGTCCCGGAAGCCGTCGTGATCGTAGTCGGCGGCGACCACCGCGCCCATCGCCGGGCCACGGCGGAAGGTCGGGGACTCGTTCCACCAAACCGCACCGCCAGCCACCAGGTCGGGTCGGCCGTCGTTGTTGAGGTCGGCCCAACAGGCGGCGTTGGTGTCGAGGGTGAGGCCCGCGGCGGCAGACTGGTCGCGAAAGGTGGCCTCCTGGCCGGGGGCGGCCCCGGCCAGGAGCAAGGCCAGCCACAGCCCAGCCGCGCGACCCGGCAAGTGGTGGCGGGCGAGCGGCCTGGGGGGCATGGCTAGACCTCGTCGTACCAGGTCAGCGGGCGGTACCAGATGTTCCGGAAGCGGACCAGGTCGTTGTGGTCCTGCAGCACCAGCGGCCCGACCGGGGCGTGCGGCGTATAGTTGGCCAGTTGGCGGTGCTGCGTCGGCCCTTGCAGTTCCTGGCGGTTGTGCAGCACCAGGCCGTTCAGGAAGACGGTCACGTAGGCCGGCTTGAGGAGCTTCTCACCGGCGAAGCGCGGGCCTTCCCAGACGATGTCGTACTGCTGCCAGGCGGCCGGCGGGCGGCAGGCGTTGACCAGCGGCGGGTACTGCCCGTAGATGCCGCCGGTGGTGCCGTCGGCGTAGGTCGGGTTCTGGTAGCAGTCCAGGACCTGGATCTCGTAGAGACCCATCAGGAAGACGCCGCTGTTGCCGCGGCCCTGGCTGTCGCCCTTGACCTCGGCCGGGCTGGCAAACTCCAGATGCAGTTGGCAGTCGCCGAACTCGGCGACGCTGCGGATGTTGCCGGTCTTTGGGACGACCTCCATGAAGCCTGCGCCGAGCGACCAGGGGGCGGGGCTGCCGTCCTTCAAGGACACCCAGCCGGCCAGCGAGCTGCCGTCGAACAAGACGACCGCGTCGCTGGGCACCGTGCCGGGGGCGTCCTGGGTGGAGGCGGTGCCGGGGGTCACGACGCGGGGCTGCGGGCGCTCGCCGTCGTGAACCTTGTAGATGCTGCCGGGAATCACCGGGGTGTCGTCGTAACCAACATTGGCCATTTTGAACTCCTTGGCGCTGCGCGGCCAGCCCGGCGGGCCGGCGGGCGGTCGGCCGGACGCGGCGAGGCTACCGCTTGCGGCGGCGCCTGTCAAGCCCATCGCGACGGCTCCGAAGGGCGGCGGGCGGCGCGTGGAGACCGGAGCTGGCCGGCCGAAAGTGACGCCAAGTTGGCCGGCGCAGCGGCAGTATTTCGGCGGATCTTGCCTAAGATGCGAGAGACGCCTCGCCGCCCGGTGGGGCAAGGCGGGACAGGAGACCTGGTTGCGGCAGGCTGGAGCCGGCATAGGAGCCACCGGCGGGCGCCGATTGCAGATTGGCGGAGCTACCCCTGCGGAGCAGGCGGCGGTGCGGGCTGCCCTGGCGGCGGCCGGGTTCGAGGTCGACTTCACGGCGGCGGCGCCCTCGCCGGAGGGGCTGCCGGCGGTCGACCTGCTCGACCAGATCCGCGACCTGGTCTGTGTCACCGACCTGAGCGGCCGGATCACCTATGTCAACGGCGCGCAGTGTGCGCTGCTGGGTCTGGCGCGCGCCGACCTGGTCGGCCGCACCACGGCCGAGGCGTTTGCGCTGGATGAGGCCTCGGCGGCGCAGCAACTGGCGGTGGTGCAGGCGACCCTGGAGCACGGCACCTGGCGCGGCGAGGCGCCTGGCCGGACTCTGGCCGGGCGCGACCTGGTGATCGACCTGCGGACCGAGCTGGTGCGTAACGCCGCCGGCGAGCCGGTCGGCCTGATCGGCGTCGGGACTGACATCACCGCCCTGCGGCGGGATGCCGAGGCGCTGCAGCAGAGCGAAGAGAAGTTCGCCACCGCCTTCCGGGCCTGCCCCGCGGCGATGGCCATCGCCCGTGCCGCCGACGGGCGGCTGCTGGAAGTCAACGACCTGTTCTTGCGGCTCTCCGGCTACGACCGCGCCGAGATTCTGGGGCGGACCTCGCTGGAAGCAGGGCTCTGGCAGGATCCGGCGCTGCGCGAGACCTACCTGCTGGACCTCCAGCGCGACGGCCACGCCGCGGCCGAGGACGTGCCCTTCCGGATGCGTGACGGGTCGGTGCGGCGCTTCGAGATGGCCAGCGAGGCGATCACGCTGGCCGGCGAGCCTTGCCACCTGCACTTCTTGGTCGACGTCACGCAGCAGCTTGCCGACCAGCAGGCGTTGCGGGCCTCCGAGGAGTTCCACCGCGAGGTTGGCGCCAACATCCCAGGGGCGGTCTGGCAGGCGGTCGTGCAGCCCGACGGCCAGGTGCCGGTGACCTACCTGAGCGCGGGCGCGGCGCAGGTCTTCGAGCGGCCGGTGGCCGAACTGCTGGCCGCGCAGCGGATCCATGAGCACCTCCACCCCGGCGATCTGGAGGCCGCGCTGCAGACGGTGCGGCAGGCGGCCGCCAGCCTGCAGCCGTACACCCATGTGGCCCGGCTTAGCCTGCCCGACGGCCGGGAGAAGTGGCTCCGCAGCAGCGGCACCCCGCGCCGGCAGGCCGATGGGTCGACGCTGCTGACCGGCGTCACGCTCGACATCACCGACCGCGTGCTGGCCGAACAGCGGCAGACCACCCTGGTGCAGCACCTGCGGGAGGTGATCACGGCGGCCAACGAGCTGCTGGGGCTGCCCGACGAGGAGCAGATCTGCCGCCGGGCAATCGAGCTGCTGCGCGATCGGCTGGGACTGCGCCGCTGCGGGCTGTTCCTGCTCGACGTCGACCCACCACGCTTGCGGCCGACCTTTGGCATCAATGCCCGCGGCGAGACCGTGGCGATGCCCGCCACACCGGCCCCGTCGGCGACCTGCTGGGCCGACTTCCTGACCCCCGACCCGGCCGGCGGCCCACGCTGGCAGCGTGAGACCGATGTGCCGCTGGCCGATCATGACGGGCTGTGCGGCCGCGGTGAGCGGGCGATGACGCTGCTCCAATCGGGTGGCCGCGCGCTCGGGATCCTCTTCAACGACAACCTGCTGAGCGGTCAACCCCTTGCCGACATCACCCAGGAGGCGGTGGCGCTGTTCGCCAGCCTGCTGGCCAATGTCCTCCTGCGCCACCGTCTGGCCGCCGAGCTGGCCGCCAGCGAGTCGCGCTACCGGCTGATCGCCGAGCTGGCCTACGATGTGATCTGGGTCTTCGACCTGGAGTCCGGGCGGCTGACCTACGTCAGCCCGTCGGTGGAACGCCAGCGCGGGTTCACCCCCGCCGAGGTGATCGCGCAGGGCCTGGATGAGGCCATGGCGCCCGCCTCGGCCGAGTTGGTGAAGCGCCAGATGGGGCTCCGCGCGGCGGACTTCGCGGCGGGCGGCGAGGGCGTCTACACCGACCTGCTGGAGCACACCTGCCGGGATGGGTCCACCATCTGGACCGAAGTCACTACCCGCCATGTGCGGCACCCCGAGACCGGCCGAATCGAGATTCACGGCGTCTCGCGGGATGTCTCGGCGCGCCGCGCCGCGGAAGCGGCGCTGCAACGGCAGCATGAGCTGTGGACCGCCATCCTGCGCTCGGCCATCGACGGGTTCTGGATCGCCGACACCGAGGGCCGGCTGCTGGAGGTCAACGACGCCTACTGCGCGCTGACCGGCTACAGCCGCGACGAACTGCTGACGATGCGGATCGCCGATGTCGAGGCGATCGAAGACCAGGCGCGGATCCTGGAGCGCATCGCGCAGATCCGCGCCAGCGGCACCGCACGCTTCGAGTCGCTGCACCGGCGCAAGGACGGCAGCGTCTTCGATGTCGAGGTCAGCGTCCGGGCCCTCGAGATCGACGGCGGCCGGATCATCGACTTCTTGCGCGACATCACGGCGCAGAAGCAGGCCGAGCGGCAACTGCGGGCAGCGCATCAGCGGCTGGCTGCACTGTTTGAACGTGGCCGCGACGCGATCCTGGTGGCCGACGTGGCGACCGGCTTGCTGCTGGATGCCAACGAGGCCGCCAGCGAGCTGACCGGGCGGTCGCGCGAGGAGCTGGTCGGGCTGCACCACACGGCGCTCTACGAGCCGGACCTGGCGGCCGAACGGCAGCTTTCCTTCGTCCAACGCGCCCGCGGCCGGCCGGGCCTGACCAATGCCGAGGTGCGGCGGCCCGACGGCACCCGGGTGCCGGTCGAGATCTCCGGCAGCCTGGTCGACCTGGGCGACGGCCGGCAGGTGATCCAGGGGTTCTTCCGCGACGTCAGCGCCCGGCTAGCCGCCGAGGCGGCGGTCCGCGAGGCGCACGAGCGCTTTGCCGCCTTGTTCGGGTCGGCCCGCGACGCAATCCTGGTGGCGGATGCGGCGACCGGCGTGGTGGTCGATGCGAACCAGGCCGCCGAAACCCTCCTGGCGCGCTCGCGCCAGGAGCTGGTGGGACTGCCTCAGACCGAACTGCACCCGCCCGAGCACCGCGAGCAGTACCGCGCCGCCTTCCGTCACCATCTGACCAACCTGCAACAACTGGTCGAGGTCGAGGTCTGGCGCCCCGACGGCAGCACCGTGCCGGTTGAGATCAACAGCAGCGTGGTGACCCTGGCCGATGGTCGCACCCTGGTGCAGGGCAACTTCCGCGACATCACCGCCCGCCGCGCGGCCGAGGCGGCGCGGCGCGAAGCCGAGGCGCGCTACCGGACGCTCTTCGAGGACGCCCGCGACGCGATCATCGTGGCCGACCCCGCCACGGGGGTCATCCTCGAGGTCAACCAGGCGGCCTGCGAGCTGTCCGGCCGCAGTGCCGCCGAGCTGGTTGGCCAGTCCGTCATGATCCTGCACCCGGAGGCGACCCACGAGCGGATGCGCCGCGAGTTCGGCAGCCACGCCGCCGGGGTCCACAGCCTGATTGAGTCCGCCGTGGCCCACCGCGACGGCCACGCCGTGCCGGTCGAGATTTCGGCCAACCTGGCCACGCTGGGCGATGGCCGCACCGTCTTGCAGGGGCTGTTTCGCGACATCACCGCCCGCCTGGCCGCCGAGGCCGCGCTGCGGGAGTCGCAGGCGCGGCTGCAGCAGCTCGCCGACGGGCTGCCCGACGGGATGGTCTACCAGGTGGTCAGCAGCCCCTCCGGCGCCGGGCGGCAGTTCACCTATGTCAGCGGCGGGGTCGACCGGCTGCACCAGGTCACCGCCGAGGCGGTGCTCGCCAACCCATCGCTGCTCTACGAGCAGATCCACCCCGACGATCGCGCCGCGGTGGTCGCCGCCGAGGCCAGCGCCATCGCGGCCGTCCGGCCGTTCCGCGTCGAGGTCCGCGTCGTGCTGCCGAACGGCCACGAGCGCTGGCGACTGTTCAGCTCGGCACCCCGACCACAGCCCGACGGCAGCATCATCTGGGACGGGCTGGAACTGGACATCACCGACCGCCGGTTCGCCGATGCGGCCCTCGAAGAGAGTCGCCGGCGGATCGAGTCCCTTGGCGACCGGCTGCCCGACGGGATGATCTACCAGCTCGTGACGTCGGCCGACCTCAGCCGGCGCTACTTCCCCTACATCAGCGCCGGCGTCCAGAAGCTGCATCAGGTCACCCCCGCCCAGGTCTACGCCGACCCCTGGCTGCTCTACAGCCACGCCCTGCCGGAGTACCTGCCAAAGGTGATCGCCGAGGAGCAGCGCGCCGTCAGCAGCCGCACGCCGTTCCGCGCCGAGCTGCAGGTCCGGCTGCCCGACGGGCAGCTCCGTTGGCGGCTGATCACCTCGTCGCCCCGCCCGCAAGACGACGGGTCGATCCTCTGGGACGGCCTGGAGCTGGACATCACCGAGCGGCGTGAAGCAGAACAGCGCCTGGCCGCCAGTGAACAGCAGCACCGCACGCTGATCGAGGCGCTGCCGGACCTGGTGTTGCGTTTCGACACCGCCGGGCGGTACGTCTACGCCTCGCCCAATGCCCTGGCCTCGGTGCCGGTCAGCGCGGTGCAGATCCTCGGCCGAACCCCCCGCGAGGCGGGGCTGCCCGAGCCAATCTGCGCCTTCTGGGAGGCACACTTGCCCGCGGTCGTGCAGGGCGGCCGACCGCTGGAGCTGCCCTTCAGCGTCGATCTGGCGGGCACCCGCTGGGCGCTCGACTGGCGGCTGATCCCCGAGCCCGACGCCTCCGGCGTGGTGCAGAGCGTCCTGGCGATCGGCCACGACGTCACCCAGCAGCGTCAGCTCGAAGAAGACTACCGCCTGCTCTTCAGCACGATGCAGGAGGGCTTTGCGCTGCACGAGGTGATCACCAACGACGCCGGCGAACCCGTCGATTACCGCTACCTGGCGGTCAACCCGGCCTTTGAGCGACAGACCGGGCTGTGCGCTGCGGACATGCTCGGCCGGACGGTGCTGGAGCTGTTGCCGGACACCGAGCCGGAGTGGATCGCGCAGTTCGGCGCGGTGGCGTTGACGGGCCAGCCCACCAGCCTCCGGCGCTACTCGCAGGCCCTGGGCAAGCACTACGAAGTCTCCGGTTACAGCCCCGCGCCGCGGCAGTTCGCGGTGACGGTCTCCGATGTGACCGAGCAGGTCGACCTGGCGGCCCGGCTGGAGCAGGCGCAGCGCCTCGAGAGCCTTGGCCGGCTGGCCGGCGGGGTGGCGCACGATCTGAACAACCTGCTGACCCCGGTGCTGGGCTACACCGAGATGCTGCTGAACGACCTGGCCCCGGGCGACCCGCGGCACGACGACTTGAGCGAGGTTCACGGCGGTGCCCAGCGGGCCCGTGACCTGACCCGGCAACTGTTGGCCTTTGGCCGCCGCCAGACCCTGCAGGTCGCCGCGGTCGATCTCGGGGAGGTCATCCGCGGCTTCTCCAACCTGCTCCGTCGCTCGCTCCACGACCGCGTGGCGCTGCGCCTGGACCTGCCGGCGACGCCGGTGACGGTGCAGGCCGACGGGGGACAGCTCGAACAGGTCCTGCTGAACCTCGCGGTCAACGCTCAGGACGCCATGCCCGACGGCGGCGAGCTGCAGATCGCGCTGGCGACCAGCGTCACCGACGGCGGCGGCTGGGCTGAGATCACCGTCGCCGACAGCGGCGTGGGCATGACCGCCGAGGTGCAGCGCCAGATCTTTGAGCCCTTCTTCACGACCAAGGCCCAGGGCGAGGGCACCGGCCTCGGCCTGGCCACCGTGGTCGGCATCATCGAGCAGCACGGCGGCAGCGTCAGCGTCGATTCGACGCCTGGGAGCGGTAGCCGCTTCCTGCTGCGGCTGCCCTGGGATCCCACCCCTGCGGCCGCGATCCTGGCGCCGGGCGCCGCGGCCGCGGCGCCGGAGGAGCCGCCGCTGGCCACCGGCGGGCCCCTGGTGCTGGTGGTCGACGACGACGACGCCGTTCGCGGGCTGGCCCTCCGGATGCTCGAACGCCGGGGCTACCGCAGCGTCGCCGCGGACAGCGCCGAGGCCGCCCTGGAGCTCGTCGCAACGCTCAACGAACCGCTCGCCCTCTTGCTCAGCGACCTCCTGATGCCGGGTCTCACGGGCCGCGAGCTGTACGCCCGGCTGCTGGAGCGCCAGCCCGGCCTGCCGGTCGTCTTCATGTCGGGCTACGACCAGCAACAGGGCCGCGCCGACGGTCTGCCGGTGCTCCTGAAGCCGTTCTCGATCGCTGCCCTGGGCGAACTGGTGGCCGCCCAGATCGGCCCCGGGCTGGCCGCCAGCGGCTGACGCCCCGCGCGGGCGGCCGGGCCTTGACAGCGCCCGCCGGGCCGCCTATCGTGGCCCGCCAAGGAGCTCCGCATGGACCCGAAGCAGCAGGTGCTGGACGCCATCAAGGCCGCTGGCGAGGCCGTCAACGCTGGCAAAGTGGTCGAGCTGACCGGCCTCGACCGCAAAGTCGTCGACAAGGCGATGGAGGCGCTCAAGAAAGAGGGCGCCATCGTCTCACCGAAGCGCTGCTTCTGGCAGGCCGCCTGAGGCCCCGGCG
>JADZEX010000009.1 GCA_020850355.1 Fimbriimonadaceae bacterium
AGGAGCCGGCATGAACTGGAGCCCCGACGGTCTGACCGCCCTGCTGACCGTCCTGGCCGACGAGCTCACCGACCCAGCCGTCCGCCGGCCCCGCGCCGCCTGACCCTACGCTGTGACTCGCACCCCCAGCCGCCGTCGCGTTGACAGGCGGCCCGGCCGTGCGTATACTGCCGACTGGCAGTTCCACGGGAAGTCGCCGTTGAACAGGCTCTCCTGCAGGCCAGGTCGCTGGACCGACCGCCCGGCGGTCGACACCGCTGGCTGCTGGGACCGCAGTCTTCCCCGTAATCTCCTCACTCCGTGGCGGCACCGTCGCTTGGATGGAGGTAGGCCTATGCTGCTGCGCTGAGTTGCCCTGGCAGGGAGACGACCGAGCGAGTCGCGACAGCCGCCCCGGTCGACGGGCGGCAGACGACGGGAGAAGACCATGGCGCAGCGTGAAGTCGAAGAGCTGAACTCCTGGGTGCAGCGCGTGCTGGAGTATGCGGGCACGGCCGACTTCGAAGCCGAGCGGCAGGCGGCCCAGGAAGAGCTGTACGGCCAGCCCGCCGGCGACGGCGTGGCCGATCTGCTCGATCCACGGCACGGCGCGTTGGGCTGGTTCCTGTTCGACCGCCGGCTGCAAGACACCGACCTGACGCCGGTGCGGCTGTTCGTCGAACGCCACCGCGAGCTGCCGCCGCGCCTGCGGCGCAACCTGCTGGGCTGTGAGCAAAGCCTTTGGAGCACCTTCCGCGTGGTCGAGTGCCACGCCGACCGGGTCGTCCTGCTGGACCTGCTGGGCGACGAGAGTGATTACTATCAGGTCCAGCGCCGGCCCGGCGCGGCGCTGGCGACCGACGACCTGATCACCGCCCGCCTGATCCGCTGGGACGACGCCTGGTGCCTGCAGGGTCCGGCCGAGCCGTGGCCCAGCTCGCCGCGCGACCTGCTGCGCAGCCGACCGCAGGCCGGCTCCGAGCGACGCGGCAGCGCCCCCGTCGGGGCTTACCTGGAGCGGGACTCCGGCGGCGCCTGGTACACCTCCCGGCGCGCCTGGCTGCGAGACCGCCGCCGCCGGCCGTGAGCATCGCCAGCGACCGCGTCTTCGAGCCCGAACGGATCCGCCGCGCCGGCTTCTGGGCGACCCTGGCCGGCGCCGCCACCGCCGTTGGCGCGGTGGTGATTGGGGGAGCGCTGCAGGCGACCCTGGCACCGCTGCTGGGCGGTGTGCTGTCCGCGCTGGTCGGGCTGACGGTCTGCGGCGGTCTGATGTGGGCTTCCTGGGACTGGCTGGCCCTGGGCTGGTTCAATCGCGCCGTGCGCCGCGACCTGATCCAACGCCTCCGTACGCTCGGCGAGCTCGATTTCGAGGTCAGCGATCCCGATGTCTATTTCGTCGGTCTGGCGCACCCCGGCCTGCCGACCGACAGTCCGGAGACGGACTCGGACATCGGCTTCCTGCGCCTGACACCCGACGAGCTGGTCTACCGCGGCGACCGCCTGCACTTCGCGGTGCCCTGGGCCGAACTCGCCGAGGTCACCGTGACCGCGCTGCCCGGCACCCTGTTCGGCCTCGGCAGCCGCCTGCACCTGCGCTTTACCGACGACGAGCCGTTCGCCGAGCTGTACGTCAGCGTGCGCGAGGGCGACCGCCTGTCCCGCAGCGCCGAGGTCACCCGGACCCTCGGCGAAGCGCTCACCCGGCGCCTCGCCCGCCACCGCCAGCGGCGGCTCGACGACCCTCTCGAAGCGCAGTTCGCCGAACCCCTCAGCCGCACCACGCCCCCCTCGGCCTGAGCGAGTCGACACCCGAAGATCATGATCTGCGCATTGACAAGCAACGGATCACGGTCATCATGTAGGCAACAAAACCGATCATCCGACCGGTTGAGGAGTTGGAGGGCAGACCGATGGCCGAAGTACAGCTCGCGGATCTGGCGGTCGTGGAGTTGCGCAGACTGGCGGGGCAGCACGGCATCACCGGCGCCTCGCGGATGCGGCGCGGCGAGCTCGAGAAGCTGCTGGCGACGGCCTTGGGGGTGGCGGCTCCCGAGCCGGCGCCGCTGGTCTCGCCGCTGGCGGGGCTGACGGTGTTGCAGTTGCGCCGGCAGGCGCTCGACAGCGGCGTGCGGGGAGCGGCGCGGATGAACAAGGAGCAGTTGCTGGCGCTGCTCGGCCCGGTGCTCTCGAGCCACAGCCTGAGCAGCGCCCCGGCGGCCGAGGCGCCGCTGCCCGCGGAGGACCCGGCCTTCGGCTATCCCGAGAGCTACGGCGTCGACCGCGTGGTCTTGCTGGTACGCGACCCGGAGTGGCTGTACAGCTACTGGGACGTCAGTGGCGAGACCTGGGCGCTGCTGATTCAGCGCGGGGTGACCAATCCCGGCAACCAGTGGGTGCGCACGCTGCGGGTCTGGGACATCACCGACCCGACCTGCTCGCAGCATCTGGTCGATATCGACCTCGACGACCTGAGTCGGGAGTGGTACTTCCGGGCGCCGGTCCAGAACCGCGTGCTGGCGGTCGAGTACGGTTACCGTTCGCCGGCTGGGGAGTTCCTGGTGGTGGCGCGGTCGAATACCGTGCAGGTGCCGCGCCAGACACCGAGCAATCTGATTGACGAGCGCTACGCCACACTGGCCGACACGGCCTACCAGTTGTCGCTGGCGGGCGGCGATCCGACCCGGCCACTGGGCAGTGCGGACGTCGACCAGCGGTTGGCCGACTTCCTCGAAGAGGGCCTCAGCTCGGCGCTCTTCTTGGGGCCGCGCGCGGCGGCGGGGTAGCCACGGACGGACGCGACCTGCCGCCGGGCGTGCCGGTTCGGCGGCGGGTCGCCCAGCGGCGACGGCGACGGGAGAGAGTGCCGTGAGTCAGCATGTCGGCTCGGTCTGTTTCGTGCTCCACGCCCACCTGCCCTATGTGCGGCACCCCGAGTACGACTCGTTCCTGGAAGAGGACTGGCTCTACGAGGCGGTCTGCGAGACCTACATCCCGCTGCTGACGATGATGGAGCGGCTGGCCAACGATGGGGTCGCCTTCCGGCTGACGATGTCGCTGACCCCGCCGCTGCTCAGCATGTTCCGCGACCAACTGCTGCAGGACCGCACCTTCCGGCATGTCGACCTGCTGCTCGACCTGTCGGAGCGTGAGATCCATCGCACCCGCGCGGAGCCGCAGTTCCAGCGCCTGGCGGTGATGTACCGCGACCACTTCCGCCACTGCCGGCAGGTCCTCGAACGCTGTCAGGGCGACCTCTCGCAGGAGTTTCGGAAGTACCAGGACGCCGGCCACCTGGAGATCATCACCTGCGGCGCGACCCACGGGTTCTTCCCGCTGATGGTCCACCAGCCCGAGGCGGTGCGGGCGCAGGTGCAGGTCGCCGCCAACCATTACGAGAGCGCTCTCGGCCGGCGGCCGGCGGGGATCTGGCTGCCCGAGTGTGGCTACTATCCCGGGCACGAGCAGTACCTCGCCGAGGCCGGCATCAAGTTCTTCTTCGTCGAGGCCCACGGCGTGCTGTTTGGCAGCCCGCGGCCCCGCTTCGGGACCTTTGCCCCGGTGAAGTGTCCCGACTACGCGGTGGCCGCCTTCGGGCGCGATATGGAATCGTCGAAGCAGGTCTGGAGCGCCGCCGAGGGCTACCCGGGCGACTTCGACTACCGCGAGTTCTACCGCGACGTCGGTTACGACCTGGACTACGACTACGTGCAGCCCTATCTGCTGGGCGACGGTACGCGCAAGAACCTGGGGTTGAAGTACTACAAGATCACCGGGCCGGGCGAGACCATCGGCCTGGGTGACAAGCAGCCCTACGACCCCGACGCCGCGGCGCGCAAGGCGGCCGACCATGCCGGCAACTTCCTGCACAACCGGCGCCACCAGATGGCCTTCTGCCGCGACATGCTGGGCCGGCCGCCGCTGATTGTGGCGCCTTACGACGCCGAGCTGTTTGGCCACTGGTGGTGGGAAGGGCCGCAGTTCCTGGAGCAGTTCTTCCGCAAGGTCCACTGCGACCAGGACGAGGTCCGCGTGACCACGCCGTCGGAGTACCTCGCCGCGAACCCGTTGCTGCAAGAGGTGCAGCCCGAGCTGAGCAGTTGGGGCTACAAGGGCTACGCCGAGTTCTGGCTGAACGACACCAACGACTGGATCTACCGCCACTTGCACATGGCCACCGAGCGGATGATCCACCTCGCCCGCCGCTTCCAGACGCCCAGCGACCTGCAACGCCGGGCCCTCAACCAGTGCGCCCGTGAGCTGCTGCTGGCCCAATCCAGCGACTGGGCTTTCATCATGCGCACCGGCACGATGGTCGAATACGCCCAGAAGCGCACCAACGATCACCTGCAGCGCTTCGAGACGCTCTTCCTGGGCCTCCAACACGGCGGCCTCGACGAGACCGCCCTGGCCGAGTACGAAAGCCGCGACAACATCTTCGCCGACCTCGACTACCGGGTCTACGCCTGAGCAGGTCGGGGCGCGAGGAGGATCCCCCGCGCCGGCGCTGAACTCCTCGCCCGTGGCGACGCGGTGAGGAGTGCGGCGATGTTGAATGTCGGTCTGGCGAATCTGGACACCTCCCATGTGATTGCGTTCTCGCAGCGGCTGCATCACAAGGGGGTGGCCGAGGACCAGTGGGTCGAGGGGGCGTTGACGACGCATGCCTGGCGGGGCGAATCGAACGTCCGGACGCCGGCGCAGGTCGAGGAGTACGCGCAGCAGCTCCACAACGAGTTCGGCGTGCAACTGGTCGACTCGCTCGCTGAGCTGGTGGCGGCGGTGGATGTGGCCTGCATCGAGGCCAACGAAGGCTGGCGGCACCTCGGGCAGGCGACGCCGTTCTTGCAGGCCGGCAAGCGCTGCTGGATCGACAAGCCGTTTGCCGGCGACTTCCAGCAGGCGAAGCGGATCATGGAGCTGGCGACCGAGCACAAGACGCAGGTCTTCAGTTGCTCCAGCCTGCGCTTTGGTGACGAGATGGCGCCGTTCAAGGAGGCGCATCCCGAGATCACCGGGGTCGACGTGATCGGCCCGGCACCGCAGCATTGGGCCAATCCGGGTCTGCTGCACTACGGCATCCACGGCGTCGAGATCCTCTACGCTTTGATGGGGCCGGGCTGCGTCAGTGTCTCGTGCCTCAGCCTGCCGGACCAGGAGGTCTGCGTCGGGCATTGGGCCGACGGCCGGATCGGCACTCTGCGCGGGCTGCACAACGGGCCCTGGACCTACGCTTTCCGGGCGACCACGCGTGGGCAGAACGCCGGGGTGCACACCGTGACCATCAACACCTCGACGATCTACCGCAACCTGCTGCGCCACATGGTGCACTTCTTCGAGACCGGCGAGACGCCCTTCGACCCGGCCGAGACCTTGGAGATTGCCGGTTTCATGGATGCCGCGGCGCAGTCCGCGAAGATGGCTGGCCAGCCGGCCGCGATGCCCTGGTAGGAGAGCCCGCATGTCGAAGACCCGAGTGGCGGTGATCGGCGCCGGGGCGCTGGCCAACGCGATGCATCATCCCAGCCTGCACGAGTTCGCTGATGTCGAGGTCGTCGGGCTGTGCGACCTGGTGCCCGACAAGCTCGCCGCGACGGCGGCGAAGTACGCGATCCCCCACACCTACAGCGACTACAAGGCGATGGTCAAGGAGCAGGACCCCGACGCGGTCTATGTGATCACTCCGCCGCAGCATCTCTACGAGCCGGTCAGCTACGTGCTGGGCGCCAAGAAGCACGTCTTCATCGAAAAGCCGCCGGCGCTGACGCTGACACAGATCCGCAATCTGGCCAAGAAGGCCGACCAGGCCGGCGTGCTGTCGATGGTCGGGTTCAACCGGCGGCACACGCCGCTGGTGGTGGAGTGCAAGCAGCGGGTCGAAGAGCGTGGGCCGATCGAGCTGGCGGCGGTGACGTTCTACAAGAACTACTTCGCCGGCGAGTATTACGATGGGATGGTTGACATCCTGACCTGCGACGCGATCCACGCGCTGGACCTGGTGCGCTGGCTGAGCGGCGGCGAGTGCGTGAAGCTGTCGTCCTCGGTGCGGATGACCGGCGGCGAGGACTATCCGAACTCGTGGCAGGCCCTGATGGAGTTCAGCACCGGCTGCACCGGCCTGCTGCTGGCGCACTGGACCGCGGGCAAGCGGTTCCACCACGCCGAGTTCCACGCCAAGGGGATCACCTGCTACACCGAGTTCGAGAAGAGCGCCGACGTCTGGGCCGACGGCGCGGCCGAGCCGGTGCATCTGGAGGCGGCCGAGGTGACGGGGGCCAGTGAGGGTCACAAGACCTTCGGTTTCTTCGCCGAGAACCGCTACTTCATCGACTGCATTCAGAGCGGCACGCAGCCGAGTTCGCACTTTGGCGACGCGGTCAAGACGATGGAGCTGGTCGCCCGCATCTACCAGGGCGCATGAGCAGCGACGCGCCCTGGGTGGTCGACGCTGGGGAGGGCGGCGGGCAACTGGTCCGCACTGCGGTCTGCCTGGCGGCGCTGCAGGGGCGCGTGCTGCACTTGACAGGGATCCGCGCCAGGCGCAGCCGGCCGGGGCTGGCGCGGCAGCATGTCGCCGCCGTGAAAGCCGTGGCGCGGGCCGCCGAGGGCAGCGTCAGCGGCGCCGAGCTCGGCAGTCTCAGCCTGCAGTTCTACCCCGGCCAGGCCCGCGGGCCGCTCGAGCTCGACATCAACATCGGCTCGGCTGGCTCCACCATGCTGGTGCTGCAGGCGCTGCTGCCGCTGCTGGTGCGGCGCGGCGGCGTGGTGCGGGTGATCGGCGGCACCGACAACCCGCTGGCGCCGCCGGTCGACTTCTACCGCGCGGTGCTGCTGCCGGCCTTGGCGGCGGTCGGCATCCTCGTCGATCTGGAGCTGACCCGGCGCGGCTGGTACCCGGAAGGGGCGGGCGAGGTGATCGCGCGGTGTGAGCCGCTGGCGGCCTGGCCGGGCTTCGAGCGCGTCGGGTGGGGCGAGCCGGTCGAGCTGGGCGGGGTGGCCTACGCCTCGCGGCTGCCGCTGCACGTCTGCGAGCGGCTGCAGGCGGCGGCGGTGCGCTCCTGGAAGAAGGGCGAGGGCCTGCCGACCGCACTGCGGCCGGTGCTTCGGGCCTGTCGCGCGGCGGTTGAGCTGCGGCCCGACGAACCGGCGATCTCCCCCGGCGCGGGGATCGTGCTGTGGGTCACCGACGACCAGGGCCAGCGGATCGGGGCCGCGGCGTTGGGTGAGAAGGGCAAGCCCAGCGAGCGGGTCGCCGAGGAAGCCGCCGCGGCGCTGCTGGCCGATCTGGCGACGGGCGCGCCGTGCGACCGCCACCTCGGCGACCAGTTGGCGATCTGGGCGGCCCTGGCGGCCAGCCCGTCGAGCTGGCGGGTGGCCGTGGTGACGGATCATCTGCGCTCCTGCCTGGCCCTGCTGGCCGCCGGCCTGGGCTGTCGCTACCAGATTGCGGGCGATGTGGTGACGCTGCAGCCAGCGGGTGGCGCATGAACCAGGGGCGGCGCTCACCGGAAGGGATCGGGCTGGCCGCCTTGGCGGCCGTCGGGCTGGCGCTGACCTGGTTCGCCTACCAGCCGATCCTCGACAACTACTTCGTCGGCGACGACTTCAGCTACCTCAACGTCGGTCGCCAGGTGCTGGCCCAGCCGAGCCTGCTGCTGGACCAGCCCGCGCTCCTGCGGATCTACACCGGCGCCGTGATGCGGCCGGTCGGCGATGCGATCTGGGCCGGCCTGGTGGCCTGCTGTGGGTATGAGGCGCGGCCCTACTACCTGCTGGGGATCGCCCTGCACCTGCTCAACGCGCTGCTGGCCGGCCTGGTGCTGCGCCGCTGGTGCGGTGACCGTCTGGTCGCGGTGCTGGGCGCTGTCCTCTTCGCGACCGCCTACGGGGTGCGCAACGGGGTGGTCTGGATCAGCAACTACAACGAGAGCTTCGTGCTGACGCTGCAGCTTGGGCTGTGGTTGCTGCTGACGAGCGAGCGCGTCGCGGACGGTCAGCGGCCGCCGCGCTGGCTGCCCTGGACGGTCGGCGGTGGGCTGCTGCTGGGCTGTCTGATCAAGGAGTCGGTGGCCCCGGTGGTGGCGCCGCTGGTGCTGTTCGACAGCCTGCGGCGGCCGCGGCCGGTGCGCAGCGCCCTGGCCTGGTGGCCGGCGCTGGCGCTGGTCGCGGGCTACATGCTGTTCCGGATGAGCCTGAAGTTCGAGGGTGCCTACGACACCTCGGGCTTCGGGCCGCATACTTTGGTGAGTTGGCCGGCCCTGGTGGCCAGTTGCTTCGGCAGCAACCTGCTGCCGATCTTCTTGAGCCGGGCCCTGCAGGCGCCGGAACTAGTGCCGCTGGTCGGCTGGACGGCGGTCGCGCTGCTGGCCTGGCTGACCCTGCGCGGCCCCCGCCTGGCGCGGCCGGCGGCGCTCTGGGTCCTGGTTCAGGAGCTACCCTACGCGCTGGTCCCGGCGACCCGGCCGGAGAACCTGCAGTCGCACTACCTCTACTGCGCGACGGTCCCGGCGATGGCGCTGCTGGCGCTGGGCTGGACCGCCCTGGCCCGGCGCGGGCGCTGGCCGACCACTCTGCTGGCCCTCCTGCTGGCCTGGCTGCTGGCGCACTGGACCTGGTACGGCGTGCGCCGCAACCGCGCCGACGAGGCCGACCATTGGGAGGTCGCCTCGCAGACGTTACGGCGCGACTTCGCGGTGTTGGACGCGGCGGGGCTGGCGCCGGGCACGCGGATCGTGCTGGTGCTGCCGGCGGAGCAGGCCCCGGGCGGGCTGAGCTGGTGGGGCTGGGAGGGCTACCCGGTGGTCAGCCGCGTGCCGCTGAGCTTGGAGCGCGTGCTGACGGTACCCGACCCGGCGACCTTGACGCCGCCGGTGGTGGTGTATACCTACGACCAGACCCGCGGCCCGCAACTGCTGCTGCGGCGCGACGCGGGACCGTGAGATTGATGGGCGGCAAGGCCAACTCGGCGCTGGTGTTGCTCTACCTCGGCCTGACGCTGGTCGCGGCGGCGGTCTACCGGGAGCTCGACAAGCCGCTCTGGGCGCCGCCAGCAACCGCTGTGACCGAGCACCAGCGGGTCGTGGAAGGGGAGTCGGGCTATCCGAACCAGTACCGCCCGCTGGTCCCCTGGGCCTGCGAACTGGCGCACCGCGCCGGGCTGCCGCTCGAGGCGGCCTACCTGCTGCAGCGCCTGGCCTGCTGGTTCCTGGCCTTGTTGCTGCTCCACCAGTACCTCCGGGCCTGGCTGCGCGAGGAAGCCTGTCTGGCAGGCGGCGTCTTCCTGGCGGCGCTGCTGCCGTTCAGTTGCCTGGCCCAGGGCTGGCAGCCGACCGATCCGCTCAACCTGCTGCTGTACGTGCTGGCCTACCGGTTGCTGCTGACGCGGCAGGATGTCTGGTTGCTGCCGCTGCTGGCGGTCGGGATGCTGAACCGCGAGACGATCGGCCTGGTGATCCTGCTGGCGGCGGCGGTGCGTTGGGACGAGCGCGGCAGCGGTGCTTACTGGCGGCTGCTGGCGCTGCTGACCGCGGTGGCGCTGGCGGTGTTCGCGGCGGTGCGCTGGCACTATGGCGCGCGCGAGCCCGATGTGGCGCTGGTGACGCCGGCGGTCAACATTCCTGAGAACCTCACCCGCGCTGGTTCGCTGCGGTTCGTGCTGCTCTACGGGGTGCTCTGGCTGCTGGCCCTCCGGCAGCTCGGCACCGCGCCGATCTTCCTGCGACGCTCGCTGCTGCTGCTGCCGGTCTTCGCGGTGGTGCACCTCTGCGTCGGGCTGCTCGGCGAGACGCGCTACTTCCTGCCGTTGGCCCCCACGGTGTTACCGCTGGCGCTGCGCCAGCTCCTGCCGGGGGCCGCGCTGGAGGAGCCGGCGTGCGAGTAGCTTTCCCGGCCTGGCGTCTGCTGCACCCGCGCGGCGGCGTGGGCAACACGCTCTGGCAGTTGCTACAGCAGTACGCCGCACTGGCGCCGGAGGACCAGTTCCGGGTGTTTCACGACGGTGCCCCGCTCCAGCCGCCGCCAGGCGCCAACCTCACCACCAGCGTGGTGCGGGCGCCGCTGGTTGAGAACAACCTCACCTGGAGTGACTCCGCGGCGCCGCGGGCGATCCGCCGGTGGGGCGCCGAGCTGGTCCACAACGTGGCCTACACGCTGCCGCGCGGGCTGACCTGCCCGGCGGTGGTGACCGTCCACGACGTCAGCTACGCGCGCCACCCGGAGTGGTACCCGCGGCGGACGGCGCGCTGGCTGACCGCGGGCACCCGCCGCGCCCTGCAGCAGGCGACCGTGGTCACCGACAGCGAGTTCAGCCGGCGAGAGATCGCCGCGCTGTTTGACACCGACCCGACCCGCCTGGCGGTGGTGCCCTTGGCGGCGGATCCGATCTACACGCCGACGGTCGACCCGACCCCCGTGCGGCAGCGCTACCAGCTCCCCGAGCGCTTTATCTTCTACCTTGGCGGCATCCACGCCCGGCGGCGGTTCGAGCATCTGCTGACGGCCTGCCGGGGACTGCTCCCACGGCACGGCGCGGACCTGGTGATCGCCGGGCCCTACGACCCCGCGGCGTTGGCCGACAGCGGGCTGGGCGAGCGGCTGCGGCCGTTGGGCTACGTGCCCGACGCCGATCTGCCGGGGCTCTTCCGCGCGGCCACCTGCTTCGCCTGGCCGTCGGTCTACGAGGGGTTTGGCCTGCCCCCGCTGGAGGCCCTGGCCTGTGGCTGCCCGACGGTGGTGGCCGAGGCCAGCTCGTTGCCGGAGGTGGTCGGCGACGCCGCGCTGCGGGTGGCCGACGACCCGGCGGCGCTGGCGGCGGCGTTGGGCAGGTTGCTGGAAGATGACAGCCTGCGCCGTGAGCTGGCCGCCCGCGGGCCACGCCAGGCGTCACGCTTTTCGTGGACCACCACGGCACAGGCGATGCTACGGATCTACCGCGAGACGTTGGAGCAGCAGGTTTGAGGGGCGGCGCGACCTTCTGGTTACGCGGCCTGGCGGTCGGCGCTGGCCTGGCGGTCGCGGCGCTGGCCTGGCAACTGCGGGCCGGGCCACTCGGCTGGGGCGCCGCGATGCTCGCGGCGGCGCTGCTGGGCGGGGCGGTGTTGGCCGGGCTGGAGCCGCCGCGAGCGGTGGCGCGGCAGATGCTCGGTCTGCTTGCGGCTGGCGGCTGGACCTGGCTATGGCACCTCAACTACGCCGCCCTGCTGGCCAATCCGTCGTTCGGCGGCGGGCTGCTGGCCGGGCTGCTGCTGCTGACCGCGGCTAGCCTGCGGGGGGCTGGCGGGCCGTGGCGCGGCGCGCTGCTGCGGCGCTTGCGGACGCCGGCCGGGGCGCTGACAGGCGGGCTCTGGCTGCTGGCGACGGCGCGCTGGTTCAACGGGGCCGAGTGGCGCGGGCAACCGGCCGACGTCGTGCGCGGGCTGCAACTGCTGCTCACCGGGCCGCTGGCGGGGCTCTGTCTGATCAGCGCCGCGCGGAGCCTGCCGCAGGCCTGGCTGCTGGCGGCGGAGGGCTGGCAGCACCGCCTGGTGGCGCGCGAGCGGACGGTGGTCTGGGCGCTCAGCCTGGGCACCCTGGCGGTCGTGGCGCATGTCTGTTACCGCTGCGTCGGACCGCTGCCGCATGTCGAGGACGGCATCGCCTACCTCTATCAGGCGAAGACCTTCCTGGTCCACGGCTTCTGGCAACCCGCACCGGCTGTGCCGGCGGCGTTCGACGCGCGCTTTGCCTGGATCTTCGCCGACGACCACGGGCGCAGCTACGGGATCTTCCCGCCGGGCTGGCCGCTGGTCCTGGCGCTGGGCGTGGCGCTCCGGCTGCCCTGGCTGGTCAATCCGCTGCTGGCCGCGCTCGCCGTGGCACTGGCGGCGCGGCTGTTCAGGCGAGTCGAGCGGCCCGCCGTGGCGCTCGGCGCCGGGCTGTTGCTGGCGACCTCGCCGTTCTTCGTGCTCCAGGGGGCGTCGTTCCTGGCGCACACCGCGACACTGTGCTGGATTCTACTGGCGCTGCTGGGCGCCGTCGGCTGCCTGCGCGGCGGGGGCCTTGGAGCGGCGGCGCTGGTCGGGTTGGGCGTCGGCTGCTGCGCGGCGACGCGCTACATGGAAGGCCTGCTGCTGGGTCTGGCCTGCCTCGGCTACCTCGCCTGGGGCACCGTTCAGCGGCGGGTCGGCGGGCGGCTCTGGCTGGTCGGCCTGCTGGCCCTGCTGCCTGGCCTGGGGCTGGCGGTCGCCGACAATCTCTCCAAGACCGGCTCGCCGCTGCTGACCCCGGTTGAGCGCTGGTACACCGTGGAGTATGGCAGTCCCGTCAACCGGCCGGGCTTCGGCCCGCGGGTCGGCCTGGAGTGGGACCACTCCCTCGGGCCGGGGCACACGCTGCTGGAGGGCCTCTGGAACTCCAACGCCAACGCCTTTGAGCTGAGCCGTTACGGCTTCGGCTGGGCCTGCGGCTCGCTCTTGCTGGCGCTGGTCTTTGCGGTGTGGGGCGAGAAGAGCGATCTCGACTGGCTGCTGCTGAGCTACAGCCTGCTGCTGGTGGGCATCTACACGGCCTACTGGTACCACGGCATCGCCTTCGGGCCGCGCTTCTGGCATCCCCTCTTGCTGCCGCTGGTGCTCTTCACGGTCAAGGGCGGGGCGCTGGTCGGGCAGTGGATCGGCCCGGGCGGCGGGCGCTCGGTGGCGGCGACGGTGGCGCTGGCGATGCTCACAGCCTGGGGCGCCTGGCTGCCGTTGGAGCTGCAGACGACCTACCACCAGAACCGCGGCCGGGACGCCGGCGAGCGGCGGATCGTGACCCTGGCGCGGGCGGTGGCGGCCGGGCGGCCGTGTCTGGTGATCCAGAAGATGCACCGTGCCGGGGGCAGCGTGCAGCCCGACTACGGCATCGGCTTCTCGCTGAACCCGCCCGGCTTCCGCGGCGACGTGCTGGTGGCCCGCGAGCTGGACGGCGCCGGTCGTTCGCAAGTCGCGGCGTTAAGGAAAGCGTATCCGGACCGCCTGTTGTTGGTGTGGTACAAGGACTCCGGCGCCGCGCGCCTGGTCCCATTGGACGATGTCGATGACCTCACCGAGCCCTGATCACCGGCTGCACGGCACCGCCACGCCCGCGGTGCGGCGCCGCTGGCTGGACCGGGCGTTGCAGCTCTTCGGCGTGCTGGGCGATGTTGCCGCGTTGCAGTTGGCGCTGGTGCTGGCCTACTGGATCCGCTTCCGCAGCGGGGTGATCCCGGTCACCAAGGGCGAGCCGCTGTCGCTGGTCGACTACCACCGCGCGCTGTGGGCGATCAACGTCGTCTGGCTGCTGGTCTTTGCCTGGCTCGACATGTACCGCCCGCAGCGCTGGGTCAGCGCGCTCGACGAGGCCTACCGCGTCCTGATCGCGGCCGGGGCGGTGCTGCTGGTGCTGATGGCCGCCAGCTTCCTCTACCGCAACGCCGAGTTCAGCCGCCTGACGGTGGCCCTGGCGTTCGCGATTGCGGTGCTGCTGGTGGTGTTGTTGCGGGCGGTGGGCCTGCGGCTGGCGCGGCAGTTGGCCCGGCAGCCGCAGTTCCGGCGGCGGGTCGCGGTGCTGGGCGAGGTCGCCACGGCCGACCTCTGTCGCGGGCAGGCGCGCGAGGTGGTCTTCGAGTCGCCCGACGGCCCGGCCGGGCTGGCGACGGTCCGCGACCTGCTGGCCCGCGGCGAGGTCGACGAGCTGCTCCTGGCGCGGGCCGGCTGGCCCAGCGCCAGCTTGCTGGCCTTGCTGCGCGAGGCCGAGACGGCCGGTGCGGCGGCCATTCTGGTGGCCGATCCGGTCGACCTGCTGGTCCGCCGCGGGGGCCGTGAGGATTGGGATGGGCTGCCGTTGGTGCGGCTCCGCGACGTGCCGTTGGACGGGGCCCAGCGCAGCGCCAAGCGGCTCTTCGACCTGCTCGCCGCGGCGCTGCTGCTGCTGCTGCTGGGTCCCCTGCTGCTGCTGCTGGCGCTGCTCGTGCGGCTCACCTCGCCGGGGCCGGTGATCTTCAGCCAGGAGCGCGTCACCGAGGGCGGGCGGCGGTTCCGGATGCACAAGTTCCGCAGCATGATCCCGAACGCCGAGGCGCAGACCGGGCCGGTCTGGGCGCGGCGGGGCGACCCGCGGGTGACGCCGCTGGGGGGCTTCTTGCGGAAGACCAGCCTCGACGAGTTGCCGCAGCTCTGGAACATCCTGGTCGGCGAAATGAGCCTGATCGGCCCGCGGCCGGAGCGGCCGGTGTTCGTGGAGCAGTTCGGGCGCGAGATTCCGCGGTATCATGACCGCCATCGGATGAAGACCGGGCTGACCGGCTGGGCCCAGACCGCTGGCGAGCGCGGCGGCGACAGCGACATCGCGCTGCGGACGCGCTACGACCTGTACTACATCGACAACTGGTCGCTGATGCTGGACGCGCAGATTCTGGTCAAGACGTTCTTCGAGGTCTTCTTCCACCGAGGTGCCGGGTGAACTGGCGGCGCGAGGCCGCCCTGGCCGCGGTGCTCGCCGGAGTCGTGCTCCTGGGCGCCGGCGGGACGCTGGCCGGGGCCTACTGGTGCAACGACGCGGAGACCCAGAACCTGCCCCAACGGGCCTGGTTCGCGACGGGTCTGCGCGCCGGCGAGTTGCGCTGGTGGTGCTCCGAGGCCGGCGCCGGCTACCCGCTCGCGGCGGAGGGGCAGACCGGCTGCCTGTACCCCGGCAACCTGCTCTTCGTGCCGTTCGAGCCGACCGTCGCCTACAGCCTGACGGTGCTGCTGCACCTCTGGTGGGCCGGGCTGGGAGTCGCCGCGGTGCTCCGCCAGCGCCACGTCGGCCGGCTGCCGGCGCTCGCCGCGGCGACCGCCTACGCCTTCTGCGGGCCCCTTTGGTTCCGCGCGATTCACCTCAACTTCCTGCAGGGCCTGGCCTGGCTGCCGTGGTGGCTGTGGGGCCTCGAACGCGGTCGCACGGGCCGCCGCGGGGGCTGGACGGCGGCTGGCCTGGCGCTGGCAGCGGCGGTCCTGGCGGGCCACGTCCACCCGCCGCTGTTCGCGCTGCTGGTGGGTCCGCTCTACCTGCTCGGCCGCGGGCTCGAACAGCATGGGGTGCGGGCCACGCTGGGTGTTGCCGGGTGGCTGATCGGCAGCGCGCTGCTGCTGCTGGTGGCGCTGCGGGTGCCGCTGGGCTGGACCGTCGCCCTGCCCGGTCTGCTGGCCGCCGCCACCACGCTGCCGCGGCTGCTGGCCGATCCGGCGCGGCGGGCGGCCGGTCGCGACTGGGCCGGCCTGGCCGCGGCCCTGGCACTGGCCGGGCTGCTGGCCGCCGGGCAGGTGCTGCCGTTGCTGGAGCTGGTGCCGCAGACGGTGCGCGCCGAGGGTCTCAGCGTCGAGCGGGCGCTGGACATCTCACTGACTCCCGGCCAACTGCTCGGGCTGCTGGTGCCGCGGCAGCACGGCACGCCCTTCGACCGCGACCTCGACTTCCGCGTGCGGTGGGACACCGTGCTGCACTGGGAGTGGGCCGGGCATGTCGGCCTGCTGACGCTGCTGCTGGCCTGGGGTGCGCCCTGCTGCGGCCGGCGCCGCGAGCGCTGGTTCTGGTGGGCGCTGGCGCTGCTCGCGCTGGGCCTGGCCGCCGGGCGCGACTTACCGCTCTACCGTGGTCTGCTGCACCTGCCGGGCTGGCACAGCCTGCGCGGCCCGGCGCGCTTTCTGGCGTTGCACGCGCTGGCGGCGGCGGTGCTGCTGGGCCTGGTGCTGCACGACCTGCGCGGCGGGCTGCCCGCCCGGCGGCAACGGCTGACGCGGCTGGGCTTGCTGGCGGCCACCGCGCTGCTGCTCAGTTGCGCTGTGGCCCTGCCGCGGGCCGCCGCGGGCGTGCTCGATCCGCAGCACCTGCGCTGGCTGCAACTGGCCTGGCTGCGCGCCGCGCTGCTGGCGGCCCTGGCGACGGCCCTGCTCTGGCGCGCCGGCCACGGCCGCCGCTGGCTGCTCGCCGCGGCTGCCCTGGCGGTGGTCGATGTGCTCAGCGGCAGTGTGGGCTACCAGCGGCTGACCGACCGCGCGCACTACGCGCCGGTGGCCGTGCCGACGCCGGGTGAGCGGTTCTGGCAGCCGGTCTATCAGCCGCATCCGCTGCAGGCCAACCAGCACCTGCTCAGCCCCGGGGCGGCCAACCTGGGGCTCTACACGCCCTTGGCGCTGCGCCGCTACCAGCAGGTTGTCGAGCGGATCCAGCAGGTCGACGACCTGGCCGCGCGGCGCTGGCTGGCGCTGCTGCGGGTGACCAGCCGGCAACGCGGGCTCTGGGACAGCGCGCTGCCCGACCCGGCGGCGCTGCTGCCGACGGGCTTGCGGCCTTTCCCGCCGGCCTGGCTGACGCCGCGCTGGGAACGCTGCCAGAGCCCCGCCGCGGCCTTCGCGCTGAGCTGCGACCCGGCCTGGCGACCCGAGGCCTACAGCCTGCTGGAGTCTGCGGCGACCGCCCCGCCGCGCAGAGGTGAGCTGGGCGAGGTGCTCTGGAGCGAGGTCGGCCGCCACCGCGTGACCGTCCGGGCGACCGGCGACTCGCCGCGGGTGCTGGTGCTCTCGCAGGTCTGGTACCCCGGCTGGCGGGTCCACCGGACGGGCGTCTGGCAGGCCGCCGAGCCGGTCGACTACCTCCTGACCGGCACTCTGCTGCCGCCCGGCCCGGCGCGCGTCGACTTCGTCTTCCAGCCGCTCAGCCTGCGGCTGGGGCTGTTTGGCAGTCTCAGCGGCCTGAGTCTGCTGAGCGGCCTGCTGGCGGCTGGTCGGCCGCGCCCGCGGCCCGTGCTGCCGCGGCCACCTGGGCCGACCGTCGCTGTGAACCGCGCGCGGCAGGCCGTGCGGCGCCGCCGGCTGCTGGCGCGGGCGAGCCGGAGGCGGCGATGAGACGGCCGATCGCCTGGGTCGGCGGGGGCCTGCTGCTGCTGGCGCTGCTGCGCTGGTGGCCGGTGCTGCTCGGTCGCGCCGAGTTCTGCGCCGAGGATGTCAATGTCATCAACCTGCCGCTGCGCAGCTACGCCGGGTGGTGGCTGCGGCAGGGCGTGCTGGTGCTGTGGACGCCTCTGCTGCAGAACGGCTTCCCGCTGTTCGCCGAGAGTCAGGCGGGCCTGACCTACCCGCTCCGCGCCCTCGACGCCCTGCCGCTGCCGGACACGGTCCTGCTGGGCTGGGCCGTGGCGCTGCACCTGGCCTGGGCCGGCGCCGGGCTGACGGCGTTCCTGCACCTGCGCGGTTACCGCGGCGTCGCGGCGCTGCTGCCGGCGCTGGCCTATGGGCTGTCGGCGCATCTGGTGGTCCGCCACCAGCACACCAACGTCCTGGAAGGGCTGGCCTGGTGGCCCTGGCTGCTGGCCGGCGTCGAGGCCACCGTCGGCCGCCGCGCGGCCGCGCCGGCGGTGCTGCTGGGGCTGGCCGGCGCGTTGCTGATCGCCTGTGCCCACATCCAGTTCGCCGTCTACGGCCTGACGCTGGCAGCGGCCTGGGCGGCCTTCCGGTTGGGCCACGGCGAGCGCGCGCCGGGGGCTGGCTGGCGCCTGTTGGGAGCGCTGTTGCTGACTGCCGGCTACGGCGCCTGGCAGGTGCTGCCGCTGCTGGAGCTGGCGCGCCAGTCGTTGCGCAGCGGCGGGGTCTGGGAGCAGGGCTACCAGATCCTCAAGCCAACTCACCTGCCCTTGCTGCTGGCACCGAACTTCTGGGGCCCGCTGTTCGATCCGACCTGCCTGCGGCCGGCGCAACGGTGGGAGGTCGTCGGCTGCGTCGGCGCGCTGCCGCCGCTGGCCCTGCTGGCGGTGCGTGGGCGGCAGCCGGCGGTGCGCTTCTGGCTGGCCGTGGCCGCCCTCGGCCTGCTCGGCGCGGCCGGCGACCGGCTGGGGGTCTCCCGGCTGCTGGCGCTGCTGCCCGGCTGGGACTCGTTTCGGGCGCCGGCCCGGCTGCTCTCGCTGACTGCCCTGGCCGTGCCGCTGCTGGCGGCCGAGGGCCTGGCGGCAGTCGCGGCCGGCCCGGTCCGCCGACCTTGGCGGGCCGTCGCGGCGGGTGTCGCGGCGGCGACGCTGTTGGCGCTGCTGCTGCTACCGCCGTGGGTCGGCCGGGTGACCCCAGCAGCGCTCGGCAGTTGTCGTGGGGCCCTGCTGCTGGCCGGCGGCAGTGCCGGGCTGGCGGCGCTCTGGCTGCACGGCCTGCCGGCCGGCGGACGCTGGCGGCTGCTGGCCGGCGTGGCGCTGGTGGTCGGCGAGGCGCTGCTGGTGAGTCTGCCGCTGACACCCACCCGGCCGTGCGCCCGGCCACCGCTGGTCGACGGGCGCGTCGCCGTCGGGACCGGCCGTGACGGCGCGCTGGAGCCCTACCGGCCGTTCGCCAACCTGCGCCGCGGCGTCGCCAATGTGTGGAACGTCTCGCCGCTGACGCTGCGCGAGCCGGTCGAGCTGCTGACCCTGGCCGACCAGCAACGCGGCGGGGCGCGAGCCCGGCTGCTGGCCTTGCAGGGCGTCCGCAACCAACAGAGCGATGACCAGACGCAGATCGTCGCGGCGCGCCACGCCGCGGCGCCGGACTGCTGGCGCGTCGCGCGGCAGTGGATCGAACCGGACCGCGAGCGCGCCCGGCGGATGCTGCTGGATCCGACCTTCGACCCGGCTGCCACGGCGCTGGTGCGCCGGCGGCTGGAGCTGCAGCCGGCCGTGCCGGCGGTCGGCACGGTGGACCAGCCGACACCCAACCGCCAGGTCTACACGGTCAGCGGCCGTGGGCTGTGGGTGCTCAACACGACGCCCTACGCGGGGATGGCCGTCTATGTCAACGGGGTGCGGCAGCCGGCCGAGGTTGTCAACCTGCTGCAGACCGGCGTGGTCTGCGCCGCCGAGGGAGAGCAGCGCATCGTGGTGATTCGCAGCGGCACCTGCCTGCGGCTAGGCCGCTTCCTGGCACTCCTGGCGATCGCCGCGGGGCTGGGCTGGGGACTTGGAGCGCGCCGTGCTTGACGCCCGCCGCGCCCGGCTGACGGTGGCCGCCCTGGCGGCCGTCTGGCTGCTGCTCGGAGCGGTCTACGTGCCCCGCGAGCGGCCAAATCAGGACGAAGGCTGGTACCTCTACGCCGCCCGACTGGTACGTCAAGGTCAGCGACCCTACCTCGACTTCGCCTACGTCCAGCCACCGCTGCTGCCCTACGTCTACGGTCTGCTGCAGGCCGACCGCAGCGTGCCGGCCGGCCGGTCGACGGGCGTCGCCTGCGGGCTCGGGGCCCTGCTGCTGCTGGCCGTGGCCGGTTGGCGGGCCGGGCCCAGCGGGGCCGTGGTGACCGCCCTGCTGATTGCCCTCACCCCGTTCAGCCTGTCACAGCAGACCGTCGTCAAGGCCTACGCGCTGACCAATCTGTGCCTGGCCGGCGGGCTGGCCCTGGCGCTTTGGGCCGCTGGCCGGCGGCGCTGGGTGGCCGCTGCGGCGGTCTGCTTCGGGCTGGCGGCGCTGGCCCGCACGCCGGCGGCGACGGCTCTGGGGGCCTACTGGCTGGCCCTGGCCCTCGACCGGCGCGACCGCGCGGCCCTGCCGGCGGCACTGCTGGGCGGGCTGCTGCCGCTGCTGCTCGGCCTCGGGCCGTTTCTGCTGGCCGACGCCGCGGCGGTGCGCTACCACCTGCTGGAGCACCACGCCGGCAACGCGGCGCAGGGCGACCTGGTCACGCGCCTGGTGACGGTCGGCGCGGTCGGGCTGCTGTTCGCCCAGGCCTGCCCCACCGCGGTGCTGGCCGCCATCGCCGGCCTGGCTATGCTGGCCCGCCGGCCGGCCGAGCTGGCCGCCGCGCAGCGCGAGCTGCTGCTGGCGGCGCTGCTGGCGGCGGCGCTGTTCCTGGGTCACTTCAGCTCCAGCCACCCGTACCTCGAGTATCAGGCGATCACGCTGCCGGCGGTGGCCCTGCTGGCCGGTCTGGCGTGGGGTCGGCTGGCCCCCGTGCTGCGTCCGGGACTGCTGCCGTGGCTGCTGGTCGGCCTGGCCCTCGGCGGCCTGGGGCTCTATCTCAAAGCGATCCCGCGGCTGGCCGGCAGTCAGCGCGGCCAGGCGGTGCACGCCCCGACCGCCGCCGCCGCCGCGCTGGTCCAGCAGCACAGCCGGCCCGACGAGTTGCTTTGGAGCTTCCAGACCGACCTCGCGATTGCCGCCCGGCGGCAGCTCTGCGCGGGACTGACCCTGGCCAGCTTCAGCTTCCGCGCCGAGCCGGGCGCCGTGGCGCGGCAGATGACCACGGCCGCCCGCATCACGGCGCAGTTCGCGGCGCGGGAGCCGGCCGTGGTGGTGCTCTCGCCCGGCGACCTGGAGAACATCCTGCACGGCCGCTGGACCGCCGACCAGCGGCTCGTCGCGCAGCCTGGCATGGACGCCGGCGGCCAGGCCACCTACGGCCCGCTGATCGCGGCGCTCGACCGCGGCTACCGGCTGGTCGGGCGGGTCGACGGAGTGGGCCAGTTCGCCGAGACGTACAGCGTGTTGGCCCGGAGAACGCCGTGAAGCTGGCGCTGGTCCACGAGTGGTTGACCAACCTGGCGGGCAGCGAGCGCGTCGCCCTGGCGCTGCACGAGCTGTGGCCCGCGGCCCCGCTGTACACCGCGCTGTACGCACCCGCGGCGCTGCCGGCGGCCTACGGCCCCGACCAGCTTGACGTCCGGACCAGTTGGCTGCAGCAGATCCCCGGCGCCACGAAGCGCTGGCGGCACCTCCTGCCGTTGCTGCCAGCAGCCTTCGAGAGCTTTGATCTGAGCGCCTACGAGGTCGTGCTGTCGAGCAGCCATGCCTGTGCCAAAGGGGTCGTGACGCCGGCGGAGACCTGCCACATCTGCTACTGCTACACGCCGATCCGGTACGTCTGGGAGCAGCCCCACGCCTACCTCGCCGAGGTCGGGCCGCTGGCGCGCCTGGTGCTGGCGCCGACGCTGCGGCGGCTGCGGACCTGGGACTTCGCCGCGGCGCAGCGGGTCGACCGCTTCATCGCCATCTCCGCGGCCGTGCAGCAGCGCATCGCCAAGCACTACCGTCGCGACAGCACCGTGATCTACCCGCCGGTGGACACCGCCCAGTTCGCCGCCGGCGAGCGCCAGGAGTTCTACTTGGTGGTCTCGCGGCTGGTGGGGTACAAGCGCGTCGACCTGGCGGTGGCGGCCTGCACGCAGCTCGGCCGGCGGCTGCTGGTGGTCGGCAGCGGGCCGGAGGAAGCCCGGCTGCGAACGGCGGCCGGCCCAACCGTCGAGTTCTGCGGGGCGCTGGACGACGCCGCCGTGCGCCGCCTCTACGGGCAGGCCCGCGCCCTGCTGTTCTGCGGCGTCGAGGACTTCGGGCTGACCCCGGTCGAGGCGCAGGCCAGCGGCTGCCCGGTGATCGCCTTCCGCCGCGGTGGGGCCACCGAGACCGTGGTCGACCAGCAGACCGGCCTGTTCTTCGACGAGCCAACGCCAGCCAGCCTGGCCACGGCGATCCAGCGCTGCGAGACCCGGGAGGGGTCGGTGGAGGCCTGTCAGACCAACGCCCGGCGGTTCGACCGGGCGGTCTTCGACCAGCAGATCCGCGACTTCGTGGCGGCCGCGCGCGACGAGCACCCCGCGCGGCTGCGGCAGGAGGCGCGCTGAATGGGCTGCCTGCGGCGCTGCTGGCAACGCTCGCCCGACGGCTGCTGCCTGCTGCTGCTGGCAGCGCTGCAACTGCTCTTCTGGGCGCCGTTGGTGACCGGCCGGTTGGTGCCGGTGTTCGACGACACGGGACACTACTACTACCCGATCCGCCACCTCCTCGGCGAGGCGCTGCGGGCTGGCCGACTGCCGCTCTGGACCCCGCTGCTGAACGGCGGCTACCCGCTGCTGGCCGAGGGGCAGGTCGGCGGGCTCTACCCGCCACAGGTGCTCTTTGCGCTGCTGCCCGCGCCGCTGGCGCTGCGCTGGACCGTGCTGCTGCACGGCTGGCTGGCCGCGGCGCTGCTGTACGGTTACTTACGCTGCGTCGGCTGCAGGCCCGCTCCCGCGGCGGTCGGCGGGCTGGCCTTCAGCCTTTCGGGCGCCTTCGTCGGCCACCTCGTCTACCTGCCGATGGCCTGCAGCCTGGTCTGGCTGCCCGGCGCCTGTTGGGGGATCGAGGCAGCTTACCGCCGCCGCGACGCCCGCTGCTTCGGCGGTACCGCGGTGGCCCTGGCGCTGGCCCTGCTGGCGGTGCATGCCCAGATGGCGGCCTACGTGGCGCTGACCAGCCTGGCCTACGGCCTGCTGCGGGCGGGCGGCACGCCGGGGCGGCGGCTGTGGGGCACCGCTGGGGTGCTCGGCGCCGGCCTGCTGGCGGGTCTGCTGGCAGCCGGGCAACTGCTGCCGTTGGCCGAACTACTCGGCCAGACCCAGCGCGGCGCCGGCCTGGACCGCGGGCTGTTGCTGCAGTACGGCCTCACCCCGCAGTGGTTGCTGTTCCTGTTCCTGCCCCGCTTCTTCGGCCACCCGACGCAGCCGCCACTGCACTGGGCCGACCTCACGGTGACCTGGGAGCTGAACGCCTACTGCGGCCTGGCGACGGTGATGCTGGCGCTGCTGGCGCCCCTGCTGGCGCGCCGCCGCCTGGCCTGGGCGCTGGCCCTGCTCTGGTGGGGCAGCTTCCTGCTCGCCTGGGGCCGCGCCACGCCGCTCTTCGAGCTGTTGCACAGCCTGCCGGTGATGCAGTCGTTCCGGATCCCGGCGCGCTGGCTGCTGCCCGGCACCTTCGCCGGCTGCGCCCTGGCCGGGCTGGGACTCGAGGCGCTCTGCCGCGGCGTCGAGCCAGCGCGCCTGAAGCGGTCGGTGCCGCTGGTGCTGACGGTCGGCGTGATGCTGCTGGCTTTGGCGATCCTGGTGCTCGACGGGGGGCGGCTGCTGGGCAAGGTCCAGGCGGCCGAAGCGCAGCGGGCCTACCACGCCCTGGCCTGGTTTGCGCTGCTCTGGTACAGCGGGCTGTTCGTGCTGCTCGGCGGGCAGCGCCGGCGTTGGCTGCCGGCGGCGGTCGGGCTGCTGCTGGCGGTCGACCTGTTCGTCGCCCAGCGCGACTTCAACCCGTTGCTGCCGGCGGCCGACCTTGACCCGGCGCAGGCCCGGCGGGTCGACCCGGTCGCCGCCCGCGTTGCCAGCGACCTCGGCGACGAGCGCGTCTACATCCCGCCCTACAGCCCGTACCCGCTGCTGAAGCCCTCCAGCCAGGCCATCATGGGGATCGCGGCGGTCGACAACTTCGCGCCGCTGCGGCTGGCACGGGTTGATACGCTGCTGAATCTGTGGAAAGATGACCTCGAACCGGCCGCTCCCGTCGGCACGCGCGACAAGTGGTTGCAGGAGGTGCGGCGGAGCTGGGTCGAGTTGAGCCCCGGTCTGGCGACCGCCCGGCTGGCCTGGCTGCAACGCTGGCGGGTCCGCTGGAGCCTGCCGCGGTACGGCCCGCCCGGCACCGCCGGCGACCGCGACGGTTTGTGGGAGGTGCCCGGCCCGCGCCCCGCCGCGGCCTATCTGCCACGGCAGGTGGTGGTGCTGCCGGCGGCCGCCGCCCGCGCGGCGATCGCCCGTGCGGCCTGGCCCGCGGGCGAGGTGGTCACCACTCCGGTCGCGGTCCCCGCGGCGGCCGCGCCCGGGCCGGTGGCCCTGACCGCCCTGACGCCGAGCCGGCTGGTGACCGCCGCGGCGGGACCGGGGCTGCTGGTGGTCAGTCAGACGGCCTACCCCGGCTGGCAGGCCTGGCAAGACGGCCAGCGGCTGGCGGTGACCGTCGCCGACACGCTGCATCTGGCGGCGGCGCTGCCGCGGCGCGGTGCGGTGCGCTGGGTCTTTGCGCCCAGCAGCCTGCGGATCGGGTGGTTCGTCAGCGGCCTGGCACTGGCCGCGCTGCTGGCCTGGGTGGTGGCCCGACGATGAAACTGAGCGTGGTCTGCCCGGCCTACAACGAAGTCGAGGTGCTGCCGCTGTTCTGCGCGCAGCTCCGCGACGTGCTGGCGGCTGTCGGCGAGCCGTACGAAGTGCTGCTGGTCGACGACGGCAGCCGCGATGGCACCGCCGCCTGGCTACGCGAGGAGGCCGCCCGCGACCCGCACCTGCGGGTGATCCGCCTGGCCCGCAACTTCGGCCACCAGGTGGCCCTCACCGCCGGCTTGGACCACGCCAGCGGCGACGCCGTGATCACCATGGACAGCGACCTGCAACACCCGCCGGAGCTGATCCCGACACTGCTCGAACGCTGGCGCGAGGGCGCTCAGATCGTCTACACCGAACGCCTCGACACCGCCGGCGTCGGGCCGCTCAAACGGCTCACCTCGCGGCTCTTCTACGGCCTGATCAACCGCGCCTCGGCGACGCCGATCCCGCTCAACGCCGCCGACTTTCGGCTGCTCGACCGGCAGGTGGTCGACAGTCTGCAACGGCTGCCCGAGCGGGCGCGCTTCCTGCGGGGGCTGATCGCCTGGGTCGGTTACCAGCAGGCGGTGGTGCCGTTCCGCGCCCCAGCGCGCGCGGCGGGGCAGACCAAGTACACCTTCCGCAAGATGCTCCGCTTCGCGCTGGATGCCGTCACCAGCTTCTCGTCGCTGCCGCTGCGGCTGGCCAGCTACTTCGGCTTCGCGGTCAGCGCCGCCGGCGCGGTGCTGGGTCTGGCGACCGTCGCCGACTACCTGCTGCGGCCGGGGCGCAACGAGCCGGGGTACACCACCATCGTCTGCCTGATCCTGCTGATCGGCGGCCTGCAACTGGTCAGCCTGGGCATCATCGGCGAGTACATCGCGCGGATCTATGAGGAGGTCAAGGGTCGGCCGCTCTACCTGATCCGCGAGACCGTCGGCTTCGAGCAGACCGCACCGTGACCCTGCAGCCCCTCCGCCCCAGCCACGCCGCCGCCGTCGCAAGCTGTCACACCGCTTGCCTGCGCGGACTCTTGAGCGAGCTCGGGACGGCCGTGGCGACCGCCTTCTACGGCGCCGCGGCGGGACTCCCTGAGACCGTGGCGCTGGTCGCCACGGCGGCGGCGCAGCCGGTTGGCTTCGTGGCCGGCAGCCTGCGGCCGGACGGCTACTACCGCCGCGTCGCGCTGGCCGCACCGCTGGCAGTGGGGGGGCGCCTGGCAGCCCGTCTGGCGGTCCGGCCGGCGCTGCTGCGGCACCTCCTGGCCGGCGGCGAGGCCGCCAGCACGGTGCCCGAACTGCTCTTCCTGGCAGTCGCGCCCAGCCAACGCGGGCAGGGCCTCGGGGCCACGCTCTGTGCCGCCTTCGAAGAAGCCCTGCAGGCCCGCGGCGCGACCTGCTACGAGTTGGCCGTGGAGGCCGACAACGCCGCAGCGATTGGCTTCTACGAACACCGCGGCCTGCAGCGCGTCGCGACGCTGACGGAGTTCGGGCTGCCGCGCTACCGCTACCGCTGGAGCGCGCCATGAGCGCCGTCGAGCTGCTGCGCTGGCCGCTTGACCACGCCGTCGACCAGCGCTGGGACCACTTCGTGGCGCGCCACGAGCAGGCCGCATTCACCTACCTGTCCGGCCATCTGACAGCGCTGGCGACGACCACCTGCTACCGCGTCCGCGGCGCCTGGGTACGTCAGGGCGAGCAGATCCGCGGCGTCCTGCCCTGGGTCGAGCATCCCTGGAGCGGCGCGCGGGTCAGCCTGCCGTTCTACGAGTACGGCGGTCCGCTGCTGGCTGACCCGGCCGACGACGGCGCGGTGGCGCAGCTCCTGGCCGCCGCCGGGCCGCTGACGATGCGCATCGCCGGCGGCTGGCGTTACGGCGGGGCGGTGGCCCGACATCCACTCCACGAGTTTGCCGTGCTGCCGCTCCAGCGTGACCCCGAGCGCGTCCTGGCCGGCTGCGACCGAATGCTGCGCAAGGCGCTCCGCAAGTCCGCCCGCGAGGGGGTCGTCGTCGTCCGCAACAACTCGGCCGCGGCGCTGGAGCGCGACTTCCTGCCCGCCTGGCTGCGCTGGCTGCGCGACCGGCACGGCACGCCGCCGCTGGCCCCGGCCTACTGGCGCGCTGTCCACCGCGCGCTGCCCGGCGTCTGGCAGCTCTGGCAAGCTCGCCAGGGCGACCGGCTGCTGGCCCAACTCCTGGGGTTTGTCGTCGGACCACGAGTCGTGATCACGACGATTGTGAGCAACGAAGAAGCCTGGGGCGCGCGGCCGAACGACGCATTGCACTGGGCGTTCCTGCAGTGGGCCTGCCGGCGCGGCCTGCGTTGGTTCGATTTCGGCAGCGCGCGCTACGCGGGGCAGCGGCGGTACAAGGCCAAGTGGGGCTGTCGCCTGGTGCCCTACGAGCAGGTCAGCAGTCCGCCGCGGGCGGTCGCCGCGCTGACGCCCGAGGGGCCGGCGACCGCACTGGCGCGGCGACTCTGGCGTCGGTTGCCGCTGCCCTGGACAACTCGCCTCGGCCCACCGTTGCGGGAGTGGCTGACGCTCTGAGCGGCACCGTTCAGAGGCCCAGCAGGTCGACATAGCTGCCGGCCACGGCGGCGGTGGGGTCCAGGCCCAGCGCCCGCGTCAGCGCCGCCAGGTCCGTGCTCGCGGCGGGCAGCTCGGCCGGGCTGCGCAGCACCGCCTCAAACTCGACGAAGCTGCCCAGGCCGGCGACCCGGTCGAGGTGGATCCGGACGTTCCGCCAGAGCAGGATCTCCCGCTCCTTGAGCACCTCGCCGCGCAGTCCGAGGGCGTCGGCCAGGGTGGCGCGCAGCAGGTCGGGGTCGGCGACTGGCACCAGCCGGTAGTCGCTCTGGCGCTGGTCGGGCGTGTCGGGGCGGTGGTAGCCAATCAGCAGCGCCGGCTCGCCGGTCGCCACCCGCAGCTTCAGCCGACCATGCGGCGCCACGAAGTAGGTGTCGCGTTGCTGCTGCACGGCGTGCGGCCGGGCCCCGCAGGCGACGGCCTGCTGCCGTGCGGTGGCGAGGTCGGTGCAGGGCACCTTCAGCTCCAGATTGAGCCGCGGCAAGTCGCTCACGGGGCGCTCGGGGGGGCTGTGAAGCCGTCGGGCCAGCGCGTCGTGTCGTCGTGACGCAGGCCCTGCAGCTTGCACTGCGTCAGCTTCGTGGAGCGCAGGTCAGCCCCGCGCAGGTCGGCCCGACTGAGATCGCAGGCCGTCAGCGTGGCCCCGCGCAGGTCGGCCTGGCGCAGGTTGGCCCCGACCAGGTTGGCCGCTGTCAAGGTGGCGCCGCGCAGGTCGGCCTGGTGCAGGTTGGCGCCGCGCAGGTCGGTGTTGAGCAGCTTCGCGCCGCGCAGGTCGGCGGTCTCCAGCTTGGCCTGCGCCGCGTTGGCGTGACCCAGGTCGACGTTCCGCAGGTCGCTGCCGGAGAGGTCGGAGGCGCGCAGGGCACTGCCCGCCAGGTTGCTGCCCACCAGCTTGGCGCCCGGGGCCTTGGCCTTGTCGAAGTTGCGCTTCGCGAGCTTGGCGCCCGGGCCCTGCGCGGCCAGCGAACCAGGCTTGGGGGCCGGTGGCGGCGCCGCCGCCGGTTGCGGGGTGGCCGCGGGTGCCAGCGCGGGCGGCCCAACCGGTGCCGCGGCGACCACCGGCGACGTGTCCGCGGTGGCCGCACTCGGCTGGTACTGCTCGACCGCCGGCTGGCGCACCAACAGCCAGCCCAGCACACCGCCGGCCAACACCACGGCCACCGCCCAGTGGCGTCCGCTCATCGTCGCGCCCTCCTGGCCCGCCGCCGGCGGGCCTGCGCCGCCCCAGACAGCCGCGGGCGGGTCGTCCCGGCGGGTCGGCTGGCGTCCAACCGGAACTCGGCGCCGGCGGCCGACAGCTCCAGCCAGCGCGCCAAGAAGTCGACGGTCTCGGCGACGGCCAGCGCGTGGCCGGCCGGGTGCAGCAGCAGCTCGGCCAGATCACCCAGACCGAGCTGCGCGTAGACCGCGGCGACCGGCTCGAAGCAGGCCTGGACCTGCTCCCAGGGCACCACCGGGTCGTCCAGCCCACTGCTCACGAACAACGGCGTGGGGGTCGCCAGCCAGGCCAACTGGACGTCGGTGAAGTCGAGCAGCCAGCCGGGCACGAACTGCTCCTCCTCAGGCGAGTTGAGGTAGCAGGCCTGCCGGCCGTCGCGGTCGGCGAGCAGGCGGGTGGCGCGTTGGCTGAACCAGCTCGCCAGCGCCACGGCGCTGAGGCGGTCGTCCAGCGCCGCCAGGTGCAGCGCCACCTGACCGCCGCGCGAGAAGCCCACGGCGGCCAGCCGGTCGGCGTCCAAGTCGGCCTCGCCAGCCACGGCGTCGAGCAGCCGTTGGACCATCAACGTCTCGATCCCGAGCCACTCCAGGCCCGCCAGGCGGGCCTTCCGAGTCAACCGCAGACGGGCCGGCCAGCCGCTCACCAGGCGCGGCACCACCACCACGGCGCCGCGCGCCGCCAGGGCCCGGGCGAGGGCCGTCTCGCGGCCCGGACCGCCCAGACCGAGCGCCGCTTCGGGACTGCTTGTGAGGGCGTGGGTGAGCACCACCACCGGCCGCGGTGCGGCGGTCGCCGCCGGGTGCAGCACCAGCGCCTCACCCCAGGCGCCGGTCCAGGGCTGCCAGACCCAGCGCTCCAGCCGCTCAGCCAGCCGTTGCCGCTGCAGGCCGGGCGCGGTCGCTGCCGGCAGCCGGTCAAGGCCCAGCCGGGCGATCAGCCGCGCCCGCAACGGTGCCAGCGCCGCCAGCCAGGCCTCCAGGTCGCCGTTGCAGCGGGGCGCGCGGCGCTGCCGGGCCGCCGCGGACGCCGCCAGGCCGCGGTCCAGCCAGCTCTCGAGGGCGCTGGCCTGGGCCGCGTTGCGGCGCGCCGTGGCGGCAGGGGTCCAAGCTGTGGCAGCGGTCATCGTCACCTCGTTGCCCGGCCCATCGTAACGCCGCCCGACCAGCAGCGTCAACGCCAGGCCGCAGCGCTTGGTGTATACTGGCGCCGTGCAAGGAGTCTGCGGGTGTCGCCTACCCCCTGGAAGACCGAGCTGGCCCGGCGTGCCGCCGCAGGTGCGTTGACCGCGGCGGAGCAGCAGCACCTGCTGCGCCTGGCGACCCGCCCGCGCGGTCGTTGGGGCCTCTTGCTGCTGCTGGTGGCCGCCCTCTGGGCCGACCAGCCGGTCGCCCCGCCCGACGAGGTGTTCGCCAAGATCAACGGCGCGCTGGTGCCCTACGCCACCTTCTACACGACCTTGCTGGACCTCCACGGCATGGAGGCGGCGCAGCGCCTGGTGCTCGAAACGGCCCTCCACCAGGAGGCCACCAGGCTCAACCTGCTGCCCACCTCCGACGAAGTCGCCGCCCGGCTGGAGCAGGTCGTGATCGAGCAGTTCGGCGGCAACGCCCAGCGCTTCGCGGCCTGGATGCTCGAAAGCGGCACCGACGAGGAGGGCCTGAAGCGCACCGTGACCACCGAGCTGGTCGACCTGAAGCTGCGCACGCGGGCGGTCGAGGTGACCGACGCGAAGCTCCGGGAGTTCTACGAAGCCAACCGCGCGAAGCGCTACAACCTGCCCGAGGCGGTGCGCTATCGGCAGTTGGTGGTCGACACCAAGGAGCGCGCCGCCGAGCTGCTGCAGCAGCTCCAGGGCGGGCAGAGCAGCTTCTTCGAGGCCGCCTCGCGCCACTCCATCGACCCCGACGCCGCGACGTCGGGCGGTCTGGTCGGCCCGTTGCCGCTGCCGGCCCTGGCGGAGCAGCAGCCGACGCTGCACGCCGTGCTGGCGAAGCTGGGCGCCAACGAGCTGTGTAGCGCGCCGATTGAGGTCAACGGCAAGTGGTTCCTGGTGCTGCTGATCGAGCGCCAGGCCGGGGCCGAAGTGCCCTACGACAAGATCGCCGCACGAGTCCGGTGGGACTACCTCAACGCCAACGCGGTGGCCGAGGACGAGTTCTACACCGAGGTGCTCAAGAGCGCCAAGGTGACCGCGCTGCCGGCGCGCTATCGTGCTTTGGAAGAGCAGTTCCGCAAGCCAGCCGCTGGCCCCACCCCCAGCGGACCGCCCGGAGGGCCGGTGACCCCGAACAGGTGACGACGATGACCAGGGCAGGTTGGCAGGCGGTCCTGCGCGCCGCGCTCGCCAGGGGCGACCGCGCCTTGCTGCGGGCCGGGCTCGACGATCCCGCCGCGCTGGAGGCCTGGCTGGCCAGCGTGCCGCGGCCGGCCCGGCGCCGCCGTTGGCCCGCCGTGCTGGCGCTGCTGGCGCTGCTGGTGCTGCCGGCGCTCTCGCAAGACAGCCCGGCGGCTTTGGCGCTGGTCAATGGGCAGCCGCTCAGTCAGAGCAGCTACCTCGGCTGGCTCGAACAGCGCCGCGGCGCCGAGTTGGCCGACGCCGCGGTGCTCGGCGAGCTGGTCCGGCAGGCTGCCGCCCGGGCCGGCCTGAGCCCCACCGCCGGCGAACTCGACGGCGCCTGGGACCGCATCCTGCAGCAGCAGTTCCGCTACAGCGAGACGCGCTACCAGCAGTGGCTGCGGGCCGGCGGCCGTAGCGAGGCGGTGCTGCGTGAAGAGATCGCCGTGCAGGTTGCCCAGATGAAGCTCCGCGGGCGCGGCGTCAGCGTCACCGAGGCGGCGTTGCAGGCCTACTTCCAGGAGCATCAGGCGGCCTACGAGCAGCCGGCCAGCCTCGAGTACCGCCAACTGGTGGTCCCGCCCACCGGCGCCAAGGTTGACGGGCTGTGGCCCGCCAGCCGCACCAAGGCCCTGGAGATCATCGCCGCCGTGCGCGACGGCCTGGCGTTCGAGGCGGCGCTGGCGCGGTTTGGCGAAGATCCCACCGCGGCCGCCTCCGGTGGGCTGGTCGGGCCGGTCCCGACGGCGCAGTTGGCGGCCCAGTCGGCGGTCGTCAGCGCGGCGCTGGAGCCGCTGGTCGAAGGGCAGGTCGCGCCCGAGCCGGTGCTGCTGGGCGACCGTTACCAGGTGCTCCAACTGGTCCGCCGGACGCCCGCCCAACCGGCCGACTACCAGCGCCAGCGGGCGCTGGTGGAGGCCGATTACCTGACCACCAGGCTGCAGCCGCAGGAGCAGTTCGTGGCGCAGTTGCTGGCTGGCGCAACAGTGCAGTGGCAGTCGCCGCGTTACGCCGGCCGCACCCTCAGCGGGCGCTGGGTCTCGCCGAATGGGTTGACGTTGCCGGGTTGGTTGCGCGAGCGGCTCTGAGATCGAGGTCGTGATGGTTGTTGACATCCACGTCCACGGCAGCGGCGGCGAGGCCGGTTGCGACCGCCTGGTGGCCCTCGCCGAGGCCGCTGGAATCGACCGGCTGGTGCTGCTGGGCGATGTCCTGGCGCACGGCTACGACCCGACCCCGGCCGGTGTCCGCGCCGCCAACGACGCCACGCTGGTCTGGCTGCGCCGCCGGCCCGACCGCTGTGTCGGCTTCGCCTACCTCAACCCGCGGCACGACCCCGCACAGCAGCGCGACGAGCTGCTGCGCTGCCTGGCGGGCGGCATGGTCGGACTGAAGCTATGGGTCGCCCTGCGCTGCGCTGACCCCGCCGTCGAGGCCACGATGGCGCTGGCGGCGGAGTTCGGGCTGCCGGTGCTGCAGCACTGCTGGTACAAGACCGTCGGCCAGCTCCCCGGCGAGTCGACCCCGGCCGACCTGGCGGCCCTGGCGCGACGGCACCCCAGCGTGAACTTCATCATGGCCCACCTCACCGGCGGCGGGCAGCGTGGCGTGGGCGAGGTCCGGGAGCTGGGCAACGTGTGGGTCGACACCAGTGGCTCGCAGCCGGTCGCCGGGCTGGTCGAATACGCCGTCCACGAGCTGGGGGAGCAGCGCCTGCTGTTCGGCAGCGACGCCCCGGGGCGCGACCTGACGGTGGCCCTCGAACGCGTCCGCGCTGCGGAGCTGTCGCCGCGCCAGAAGCGCCTGGTGCTGGGGCAGAACGCAGCCCGGCTGCTGCGGTTGGAGGAGGCCGGACGATGATCCTCGACGCCGCCGTCTGGCTCGGCCACTGGCCGTTCGCCGATCTGGAGCCCGACACCGCCGACGAGCTGGTGGCGCATCAGGCCGCTGCCGGCATCAACCTCAGCTTCGTGGCGCCGCTGGAAGCCTGCTTCCTGACCGACCCGCAGCCGGCCAACGTCCGCCTGCTGCGGCAGCTTCGAGAGCACCCCACCCTGGAACCGGTGCCGGTGGTCAACCCGACGCTCGGCAACTGGGCCGACACCCTGGAGCACCTCACCGGGAGGCACCGCTGTCGGCAGATCCGCCTGCTGCCCGGCTACCACCAGTACGAGCTGACCGCGCCGTGCGTGACGGCTCTGCTGGCGGCCTGTGCGGTGCGGCAGGTGCGCGTCGGCGTGCAACTGCGGCTCGAGGACGAGCGTGCGCAGCACCCCTTGGCACAGGTCCCAGCGGTGCCCGCGGCGGCCCTGACGGCGTTGGCGGCGGCGCATCCGGGGCAGCGGTTGCTGGCGCTCGGCGCCTACCGCCACGAGGCGCTGCAACTGGCGCCGGCCGGGCTGCTGGTCGAGCTGTCGCACGTCGAGTGCCTTGACACGCTGAACGACTTGCTGCAGCAGGTGGACTCGGCGGCCATGGTGTTCGGCTCGCACACGCCGCTGTTCGTGACGCGGGCCGGGCTGGTGAAGCTGGAGGCCTGCACCGCCGACCCGGCGACCGTGGCCCGAGTGGCCGGCGGCAATCTCAGCCAGTGGCTCGGTGGCCAGCGCGACGCGGTGCCCTGGCGGACGCTGCCGTGACGCGGCGCAGCCTGCTGGCGGGCGCCGGCGCGGCGCTGGGCTGGGCTCGGCGGGCCCGCGGCGCGGCCCGGCCGAATCTGGTGCTGCTCCTGACCGACGACCAGCGCCACGACACCATCGCGGCGCTGGGCCACCCGGACCTGCGCACCCCGGCCCTCGACAGCCTGGTGCAGGACGGCGTGGCCTGCACCCGGACCTACCTCGAAGGTTCGACCCAGGGGGCCGTCTGCGTCTGCAGCCGGGCCTGTCTGCTGACCGGCCGTGGCCTCTTCCGCGCCGCGGCCGACCTCGCCGACCCGGCCCAACCGCTGCTGCCGGAGGTGCTCCGCGACGCCGGCTACCAGACCCACGTCATCGGCAAATGGCACAACGGGGCCGCGTCGCTGGGACGGGCCTTCAGCAGTGGCGAGCGGCTCTTCCTGGGCGGCATGGGCGACCACCAGGCCCTGCCGCTGGCGCCGTTCGACCCCAGCGGCCGCTTCGCGGCCGCCACGCGACGCGCCGAACCGGGGTTTGCCAGTGACCTCTTCGCCGACAGCGCGGTCCGCTTCCTGCGGCAGCCGCCGGCCGACCGGCCGTTCTTCCTGTACGTCGCCTTCACCACGCCACACGACCCGCGCACGCCGCCCGACGACCTGCGCGCCGCCTACGACCCGGCGGCGCTGACGCTGCCGCCGAACCTGCTGCCGGAGCATCCCTTCGACAACGGTGCGTTGCGCATCCGGGACGAACTGCTGGCGCCGTTCCCCCGGACGCCGGCGGTGATCCGCACCGAGCTGGCCAGCTACTACGCCATGATCACGGCGGTCGACCGCGCCATCGGCCGCGTACTGGAGGCGCTGCGCGAGGCTGGCCGCGAGCGCGACACGATCGTCGTGTTCGCCGGCGACAACGGCCTGGCGGTCGGGCAGCACGGGCTGCTGGGCAAGCAGAGCCTCTATGAGCACAGCCTGCGGGTGCCGCTGGTCTGGCGAGGACCCGACCTGCCGCGCGGCGCGCGGCGTGCGGCGCTGGCATGTCTGCACGACGTCTACCCGACGCTCGCCGACCTGCTCGGCCTGCCGCTCCCCGCGGCGGTCGACGGGTGCAGCCTGCGGGCGGTGCTGCAGGACGCTGGCGCGCCGGGCCGAGCCACGTTGGGGGCAGCCTATGGGCAGACCCAGCGGCTGGCCAGCGACGGGCGCTGGAAGCTGCTCCGCTACCCGCGAGTCGGCCAGACCCAGTTGTTCGATCTGGCTGCCGACCCGTGGGAGCAGTTCAACTTGGCCGGCGACGCCCGGCATGGCCAGCAGATCAGCCGCCTGACCGCCGTGCTGCAGGCCTGGCAACGCGCTGCCGGCGACCCGCTGGCGGCCTGAGCCGGTGGTCAGAATGTTGAACGTGCCAACCTCCGGAGGGTGAGACATGCAATACCGCGCGTTTGGCCAGACCGGCATGAGCATCTCCCGGCTCGGGTTCGGGGCGATGCGGCTGCCGCAGGAGCAGCGGGCCGACGGCAGCAGCGGCGTCGCGGTGGAGCAGTCCATCGCGCTCTTCCACCGGGCCTTCGAGCTCGGCCTGAACTACGTCGACACGGCGCTTTTCTACTGCGGTGGCGAGAGCGAAATCGTCGTCGGGCAGGCCCTCAAGGGCTGGCGCGAGCGGGTCTACCTGTCGACCAAGTTCCCCGTCCGCCGCGAGCAGGGCTACCGGGCCACGCTGGAGGAGCAGCTCCGCAAGCTGGACGTCGAGTACCTCGACTGCTACCACTTCCATGGCATCGGGCAGTGGTTCCTGAATCACGAGCAGCTCGACGAGATGTTGGCGGCGGCGACGCAGGCCAAGGCCGAGGGGTTGATTCGCCACATCAGCTTCTCGTTCCACGACAAGCCCGAGGTGATGGCCAAGATCATCGACCTCGGCGTCTTCTCGTCGGTGCTCTGTCAGTACAACCTGCTCGACCGGGCCAACGAACCGGCCCTGGCCGACGCCAAGGCCCGCGGGCTGGGGACGGTCGTGATGGGCCCGGTCGGCGGCGGCCGAATCGCCGGTCTGCCGCCCGAGCTGGCGGCACAGTTGGGCATTCCGGTGCGCTCCAGCGCCGAGCTGGCGCTGCGTTTCGTGATGGCCAACCCCAATGTCGACTGCGCCCTCTCGGGGATGAACGCGCTGTCGCAGATCGAAGAGAACTGCGCCACCGCCGACACCGCCGGACCGCTCTCGCCGGCCGAGGTCGAGGCGGTCAACGCGGCGATGGAGGAGAACAAGCGGCTGGCCGACCTGTACTGCACTGGCTGCGACTACTGTCTGCCGCACTGCCCCAACGAGGTCAACATCAGCCGCATCTTCGGCGCCATGAACTCGCACCGGGTTTACGGCCTGACCGGCCACGCGAAGCACCTCTACGACAGCATCGGCCGCGGCAACGTGAAGGGCGCCAAGGCCGACGCCTGTGTCGAGTGTGGCGAGTGCGAGGAGCACTGCCCGCAGCAAATCCCGATCCGCGAACAGCTCCGCGACTGCCGCGAGCTGTTCGAGAGCCTGGCCTAGCCGCCGCGATGGCCACTCCGACGACGCCGCTTCGCGGACGGGTCTTCGACGTGCAACGCTTCTCGATTCACGACGGCCCGGGTATCCGGACCACCGTCTTCCTGAAGGGCTGCCCGTTGCGCTGCGTCTGGTGCCACAATCCCGAGGCGGTCAGCCGGGGGCCGCAGCTCTCTTATCTGGCGGCCCGCTGCATCGCCTGCGGCGCCTGTGTCGAGGTCTGCCCGCAGGGGGCGCACACGCTGGTTGGCGAACGCCACCGCTTCGACCGCGCGCAGTGCGAGGTCTGTGGGGCCTGTGCAGCGGCGTGCTGCACGCAAGCGCTGGAGCTGGTCGGCCGCGACGCGACGGTCGACGAGATCCTCGACGAGGTGCTCCGCGACCGCATCTTCTACGACTCCTCGGGCGGCGGGATGACCCTCTCCGGGGGTGAGCCCTTGGCGCAGTTGGAGTTCGCTGCAGCGTTGCTGACCGCTGCCCGCAGGGCGGGCGTCGCGACCGCCGTGGAGACCTGCGGCTACGTCCCGCCGGCGCATCTGGAGCAGGTCCGGCCGTTGGTCGACCTGTTCTTGTTCGACCTCAAAGAGACCGACCCCGCGCGCCACGCCGCCTGGTGCGGTCAGGAGCCAGCGCGGATCCTGGCCAACCTGCAGGCCCTGCACGACCGTGGCGCGGCGATCTGGCTGCGGCTGCCGCTGGTGCCGGGGCTGAACGCCCGGCCCGACCACTTCGCGGCGGTCGCGGCGCAAGTGCGCGCCCTGCCGCGCTTGCAGGCGGTGGAAGTGATGCCGTATCATCGCCTGGGCAGCGCCAAGCGCGAGCGGCTGGGCCTGCCCGCGACCGATGCCGGCCTCGAACCGCCCAGTGCGGAGTTGGTGGCGGACTGGATCGCCGCGCTGCGGGCGCTGGGGGTGCCCGTCCGCGAGGCCTCGGGAGGGAACGCATGACCGATCGCGTGGCGCGGCTGCGCGCCGCCAGCCTGGCCGCCCGGCCGACCCTGACCGCCGAGCGGGCCGTGCTGCTGACGCGCTTCTACCGCGCCGAGGACGGCCGCTGGTCGGTGCCGGTGCTGCGCGCCCGGTCGTTTCTGGCGCTGTGTCAGCAGCAGACCATCTACCTCGGCGACGACGAACTGCTGGTCGGCGAACGCGGCCCGGCGCCGAAGGTGGTGCCGACCTTTCCCGAACTGACCTGCCACAGCCTGGACGACCTGCGCATCCTTCACGACCGGCCGCTGACGCACTACGACGTGCCGCCGGCGATGCTGACGGCCTACGAGACCGAGGTGATCCCCTACTGGCGTGGCCGCAGCCTGCGCGACAAGATCATGGCGGCGCTGAGCGACGACTGGCTGGCGGCCTACGACGCGGGGGTCTTCACCGAGTTCATGGAGCAGCGCGCACCGGGCCACACCGTGTTGGACGACAAGATCTACCACACCGGCCTGCGGGCGACGCAGCAGCGGATCGACGCGACGATCGCCGCGCTGGACTGGTCGCACGATGCCGAGGCCTGGGCCAAGCGGGAGCAACTGGTGGCGATGCGGATCGCCTGCCAGGCAGTGCTGACCTTCGCGGCGCGCCACGCCGCGCGGGCTCGCGAGCTGGCGACCACCGCGCCGGAACCGCGGGCCAGCGAGCTGCGCCAAATCGCGGCGGTCTGCGACCGCGTCCCGGCCGAGGCGCCGACCACCTTCTGGGAGGCGCTGCAAGCCTACTGGTTCTGCCACCTCGCGGTGATCACCGAGCTGAACGGCTGGGACAGCTTCAGCCCCGGCCACCTCGACCAGCACCTGGCGCCGTTCTACGAGGCCGACCTGGCGGCCGGGCGGCTGACTCGTGAAGGTGCCAAGGAGCTGCTCGGCGCGTTCTTCGTGAAGTTCAACAACCACCCGGCCCCGCCGAAGGTTGGCGTCACCGCCGCCGAGAGTGGCACCTACACCGACTTCGCGAACCTCAACCTGGCCGGCCTGCGGACCGATGGCAGCGATGGCTCGACCGCCGTGACCGAGCTGCTGCTGGAGGTGATCGACGAACTGCATCTGCTGCAACCGTCGAGCAACCTGCAGCTCTCGCGGAAGACACCCGAGGTCGTGCTGCGGCAGACCCTGCGCGTGCTGCGCCACGGCTACGGCTTCCCGAGCATTTTCAACGCCGACGCCGTGGTGCAGGAGCAACTGCGGCAGGGCAAGACCCTCGCCGACGCCCGCGCCGGCGGGTGCAGCGGCTGCGTCGAGACCGGGGCCTTCGGCAAGGAGGCCTACATCCTGACGGGCTACTTCAACCTGCCGAAGATCCTGGAGTTGACGCTCCACGACGGCTGGGACCCGCGCCGCGGGCGCCAGCTTGGTCCGCGCACCGGCGACCCGGCCGGCTGGCAGTCGGGCGAGGAGCTGTTCGCCGCCTTCAGCACGCAGTTCCGGCACTTCCTGGAGCTCAAGCTGGCGGGCAACCACTGCATCGAGCAGATCTACGCCCGCCTGATGCCGGCGCCGTTCCTGTCGGTGCTGACCGACGATTGCGTGGCCCGCGGCCGCGACTACAACGCCGGCGGGGCGCGCTACAACAACAGCTACATCCAGTTCGTCGGGATCGGCAGCCTGACCGACAGCCTGGCGGCGATTGAGCAGCTCTGCTACCAGCAGGCCGACCTGCCGCTGGCGGAGCTGGTGGCGCTCTGCGACCACGACTTCGCCGCCGCCGAACCAGTGCGGCAACGCCTCGCCACGAGTTGCCCGAAGTACGGTAACGACGACGACGCGGCCGACCGCCTGATGCGCCGCACCTTCGAGCTGCTGGTGGCCAGCCTGGATGGCCGGCCGAACACCAAGGGCGGCTGCTATCGCGTCGAGATGCTGCCGACCACCTGCCACGTTTACTTCGGCCAGGTCACTGGCGCCACGCCCGACGGCCGGCGCGCCGGGGAGCCACTCAGCGAAGGCATCTCGCCGGTCCAGGGCGCCGACCGCCGCGGCCCCACCGCGGTGATCCGCTCGGCGGCCAAGATGGACCACCTCCAGACCGGTGGCACGCTGCTCAACCTCAAGTTGGCCCCCAGCCTGGTCGCCGACGAGGCCGGGCTGACCGCCTGGGCGGCCCTGGTGCGCGGCTACTTCGCGCTCGACGGCCACCATCTGCAGTTCAACGTGGTCACCGCCGAGCAGCTCCGCGCGGCGCAACGCGACCCCGCCGCGCACCGTGGGCTGATCGTCCGCGTGGCTGGCTACAGCGACTACTTCTGCGACCTCTCCGAACCGCTCCAAAACGAGATCATCGCCCGCACGGCGCACGCCGCGTTCTGACCGCCAGGCGGCCCGGCTCTTGCGCTCGCTTTGACTCGGCGTTGCGAAACGACTATACTCCGGGGCGACGTCCGAGTCAGCCAGCGTCGGCCGCAGTGGGGGCGGCCGCGACGCGGATCGGAGCAGCATGCGCAGGCGTGCCGGCGCAGGGGTGGACCCCGTCCTGCGGGCGTGGATCGAGAGCGCGACCGAGCCCACCGCCCTGGTCGACGCGGCGGGACGCTATGTTGCGCTCAACGACGCCTACCGGGCCTGGCTGGCGTTACCCCCCGACGTTGGCGAGGGGCAGTCGCGGGACCTGGTGCTGCGGACCTGGCTGCTGCCCCGCCTGCGCGACGCCCGCCCGCTGACGCAGTGGCTGGCGGAGCTGGCTGACGGCAGCCGCGGCCCCTGCAGCCTGACCGTCGAAGCCGGCGTGGGATCGTCGCGCTGGTGGCACGGCGAGACCCGCGCCCTGACCACCCACGACGGCGCACTGCTGGCCTGGCGCGAGGCCTGGACCGAGCACCGCGAGGCCACCGCCCCCCGGCAGGAACGCCCCAGCGCCGATGAGGCCCTGGCGCGGGTCTCTCACGAGTTGCGGACCCCGATGACCGCGATTGTCGGATTCTGCCACATCCTGCTGCTGGAATCCTCGGGCCTGGTAGCGTCGCAGGCCGAGAGCGTCCGCAAGATTCTGCGCAACGCAATGATCTTGCAGCAGCTTCTGACGAACGTCCTGGACCTCGCCAAGATGGAGCGGCAGGGCATCAAAGTCGCCCTCGAGGCCGTCGATCCCGCGGATCTGGCGCACGAGGCGGTCGAGGCGGTCGAGCCGCTGCTGTGGGGTCGCGACCTGCAGGTCGAGGTGGCCTGCGACGGTCTGCCGGCGGTCCAGACCGACCGCCTGCGCGCCAAGCAGGTCCTGATCAACCTGCTCAGCAACGCCGTCAAGTACACCGACCAGGGCCTCGTGCGGGTGACCGGGCGGTGCCTGCAGGGCGGCCTGGCGCTGGCCGTCAGCGACACCGGCGAGGGCATCCCAGCCGAGCAGTTGGAGCGCGTCTTCGAGCCCTATGTGCAGATCGACAGCGAGCGGCAACGGCGGATCGCCGGCAACGGGCTCGGCCTGGCGATCGTCAAGGGCCTGCTCGCAGTGCTCGGCGGCCGGATCAGCGTGCAGAGTCAGGTCGGGGTCGGGTCCACCTTCACGGTGTGGCTGCCCCTTGCGGGTCGCGCACCGGCGTCAGGCTGAGCCGCTCGTCCTCCCAGGCCCGCCGGATCACCAGCCGCCCGGCGGAGTCGGCGGTCAGCGTGTCGAGCACCCGCCGCGTGCCGACGCCCGGGCCCAGCTCCGGACTGGCCGCCGCCGCGAAGACCCACATCTCCAGCCGATGCAGTGAGCCCGGCGTGATGCGGTACGCGCCGTCGCCGATGATCAGCGGCGCGTCGTTGGGCGTCGGGTCAAGCACCTGCCAGCGGCCGTCGGCCGGTCGCACGGCAGCGCGGCTGCCGTCGCCAAACAGGCGCAGCTCCAGGCGGTCGCGGGTGTACAGCAGGATGTCCGCCCCAACCGACCCGTGGCTCGGCCAGAGCGTCACCGGGCAGGTGGTCTCGACCCGCAGCTCGCCGCCAGCCAGGTCGAGCAGCCGTTGGACCAGCAGCGGCGGCGGCGGGAGCTGACTCGGCGAGCCGGCATCGATCGGCCGGGCGCGCTGCACCACGTTCAACCCGCCGGGCCACAAGCGGCCCTCGAGGCTGGGCACGCTGACGCTGGCGGTGGCCGGGGTGTCGGCGATGCGGTGCAGCCAGAGCGTCTCGTCGCGCCGGGCGAGGTACCAGTCGTCGTCGCACAACTCGGTCGAGTGCGTGCCGACCAGTTGCGGCCGCTGCTCCAGCAGACCGCGGTGGACCAGCTCAAAGGACAGGTCACCCGGCCGCCAGTCCTGCCAGGCGAAGGTGCCCCACCAAGCCGCCGCGCCAGCGCGCAGGGCGTGCACCGTCAGACCGCAGGTCGCCTGGTCGCCGAGCCGGGCACCCGCCAGGCTGGCCTGCGTCGCAATCAGCCGCGTCGCCGGGGCGGCCGGCCTGGTGAAGGCGCCCGGCGCGGTGAGCAGCGACGACGCCATGCGGGGCGGTGTGTAGATCGTCGGCACCAGCTCCGGGAAGAGCGCGCTGCGGGTGTCGAAGACCAGGCTGCCCGGCCGTGAGACGGCCGAGTCGATGCCCGGGAACGCCTCACTGCCGGGCTCCAGGCGGTCCAGCCAGGCGCGCTGCCGACGGTCCAAGACCACGTCACCAATCCGCCGGACCGCCACGATCTGCAGCCCGAAGGCAGCCGCCAGATCGGCCGGCAGACGGTCCAACCGCGCCTCCGCCGCGCCGGCGCCGAGGTCGCCCAGCAGCAGCCCACCGCCTTCGACATAGCGTCGCAGCGCGGTGACCTGCGGGGCGTCCAGGGTCAGGGCCGCGGGCAGGAAGAGGCACCCGTAGGCGCTAAGATCGACGCGGGTCAGGTCACGCGGGGCGAGCACGCCCAACGGGCCGCAGCGGGTGCCGCGGCGGAGCAGGTCGAGCAGCCCGGCCGGCTCGTCGCCGCCGAAGAGGCTGTAGCCCCAGACCGCCCGCCCGCCGACCAGTGGCCCGCGCAGCAGCGGCGTCAGCACCACCGCCGCGGTCGGCTGCGGCCGGAAACTGGCCAGCTCCAGCCGCCGCACCTCGCTCAGGGCGCGCTGCACGCGGTCGAGGCGGGCCGCGTCGAAGTCGGCCCAGCGGGCGAACGAGACCCCCGCCGCGCCGCGGCCGCAGGCCAGGCGGACCCAGCGCCAGAGACTCAGCGGGTCGGCACTGGAGTCCAGGCAGGGCAGCGCGGCGAAGCGGCCCGCCTGGTTGGCGACGGCCACCAGCCCGGCCTCGTGCCCGTGGCGGTCCTGGTAACCAAAGCTGGCCAGCGCCGCCGGCTGCAGGCCGCCGAGCACCGGGGGCGCCACCAACAGCGTCCGCGGCCGGCTCATCAGCCCGCCGATCACGGCGTGCTGCGGGTCGCGCATGGCGATCACCGCCGACCAGAGCCGCAGCAGATCGCTGACCGTCTCGACCTGCCACAACGCCCAGTCCCGCTGGGCCGGGCCGTAGCCGCCGGGCCGGGCGGCATCGATGGTCGCCGGGTCGGCCGCGGCCAGCGGCCCCCAGTCGCCGCTCGTGGCGCCCCAGGTCGTCAGCAGTTGGACGAGGTCGTGCTGGTAGTGTTTGCGCAGCCACGCCGCGTAGCCCGGCACCGAGCCGGTGAGGCGCTCCTCGAGCTGGTCTTGCAGCGCGTAGGCGACCAGCCCGTCGGCCGCGGCCCAGCGGTCGGTGGCCTCGGCCAGCCACTGCACACTGCGCTCGACCAGCGGCGCGTTGGCCGGGTCCACCGGCCGCTCCGGCGACACGGCCTCGAGCGGGTTGAGGGTCAGCAGCAGGTGCAACCCCCGCGCGGTGGCGGCCCGGGCCAATGTCGCCTGCTCCTGTTCGCTGACGCCGGGCGGCGGCGGCCAGGCGACATTGACGGTGTTGAAGCCGGCCAGCGCATAGCGCGGCAGGTCGGCCGGGTCGCGCAGACCATTGGCCCAGGCCAACGCCACGGGGCGCTCGCCAGCGGTCACGAAGCGGTCGCCGACGAGTCGCACCTGGCCGGCCGCGGGGTGGCCGGCGAGCCCGGCCAGGAGCAGGATCACGGCCAGCGCGGCGACTCGCCGTGCGCTGGCAGACACGATGCAGCAGGCTGTTGACAGCGGTTCCGGCATCAACTACACGTCCGCGCGCAGCGAGAACGAGAAACGGACTGATGGCCGTGTCGAAGACCCCACCGCAAGAAATCGGCCTGACGACCGCCGCGGTCGTCATCGGGTTGGTGATCCTCGCCGTGGTCGGCGCCTATTCGCTGCTCTTGGGCCCGAAGCCTTCCAGCCCGACCCCGCCCGCCGCGGTGCGCATCTCGCTGTCGCGCTAACCGCAGGATTCTGACAGCATGGCCTGCCGGTGGTTGCCCCGCAGCAGCGGTTTCCTGTTGGCCGCCTGCCTCTGCGAGGCCGCGGTCGGCGCTTCCGCCATTACCCTGACCCTCTGGCTCGACCGCGAGTTCCACGCCTCGCAACAGGTGATCGGATTCCTCGGCGCGCTGCCGACACTGTGCTACATCTCGACCACGATGCTGATGGGCGGCCTCGCCGACCGGCTCGGCCGGCGCCGGATGGCGCTCGCGGGCACCGCGCTGATGACCGTCTGCCTGGCCGGACTGGCGCTCTGCCGCAGCCCTTGGACGATGCTGCCGCTGTTGGCCCTGCGCGGCGTGGGAGCCGCGATGTTCTGGCCGCCGTTGGCCTCGTGGCTCAGCCAGGGCACCGACGCCGCCAGCCTGCCGCGCCGCATGGCCGCCTACAACATCGGCTGGTCCAGCGGATCGATGCTCGGATCGGTCCTGGCGGGTTGGCTCTACGCGGCCTGGGGCGCGCGCGCCGCGTTGGGGATCGACGCCGCGTTGATGCTGCTGCTGGTGCTGCTGACCTGGCGGCTGCCACGGCTCTCTGACCAGGTGGAGGAGCCTGTCGGGCCAGTTAGCAGCAGTGCCGCGGGCGACCGCCGCAGCGCCTGGCTGGCCAGCTTCGCCGCCTTCTTCACGGTCAACCTGGCCCGCGCGCTGCTGCCGCAGTACCTGCGGGTGCTGCTCGATCTCGACCCCGGCACGACCGGCGCACTGCTGGCGCTGCTGGCCGCAGTCCAGACGGCGGTTTTCGTCGACCTCGGCCTGCTGCATCCGCACTTGGGAGCCGGCCAGCTGGTCGTGCCCGGTCTGCTCGGCGCGGCGCTCGGGCTGGGGCTGCTGGCGCTGCCGAGCATCGCGGCGGCCTGCGCCGCGATGTTGTTGCTGGGCCTCAACTGCGGCATCACCTACACCGCCAGCCTGTTCCACAGCCTGCACGGCCGCGCAGACGCCGGGCGGCAGAGCGGGATCAACGAAGCGGTAGTCGGCGCGGGCGGCATGCTCGGCCCGGCGCTCGGCGGGCTGGTCGCCACCGGGGCAGGACCGCAGGCGCCCTGGGTGCTCGGCGCGGCGCTGCTGCTGGCAACGGTCTATCTGGCCCGCCGGCCCTTGACGCGGCGGCGGTCGGCTACGTAGACTGACCGCCGGAGATGCCCATGTCCGCGCCCTCGGTCCGCGCCCTGACCCTGCCCGGCCTGCCCGGCAGCGGTTACGAACTGGTCGGTCCCGGCGGCGGGCTGACCGCCCAGGTGGCCCCGGCCGACGGCGGGCAGGTCTCCGGGCTGCAATGGTCCGGCTACGGCGAGCTGCTCTACCGCGCCAACCAGTTCGCGCCGCCACCGGCCGGACAGTGGTCGGGCCGCGCGCCGTTACTGTGGCCGGCGGTCGGCCGCAACTTCACGCCCGCCGCGCTGGCGCAGGCCGAGCCGCAGTGTTGCTTCGAACGCGATGGCGTGGTCTACGACCTGCCGATCCACGGCTTCGCCCGGCTGCTGCCGTGGACCGTGACCGACTGCGGCTGCACCAGCGACAGCGCCTGGATCACCCAGGCCCTGGCCGCCGACGACGGCACCCGGGCGGTCTACCCGTGGGACTTCAGCCTCACCAAGCGCCACGCCATCGGGGCCAACTGGTGGGAGTGCCGAGTCACCGTCAGCGGGCCGCAGCCGCTCGGGTTTGGCATTGGCAACCACCTCAGCGTGCAGTTGCCGCCCGGCGGGCTGGCCCAGTCGACGCTCAGCGGCAGCGTCACCGGGCGGCACGACCTGGCGCGGACCGGGCTGCTGAGCGGCAGCGTGGCGCCCCTGGAGCTGCGCTCGCCGGTGCCGTTGACCGATCCCGCCTGGCACAACGCCGTGCTCGAAAACGCCGGGCCCGAGGCCTGGTTGACGGTCACCTTCCCGGCCGGGCAGCGCCTGACGGTCGGTCAGGCGATCACCCAGGGCGAAAAGTACGTGGAGACCGAGGACGTGCTGTTCGTGCTGTACGGCAACCCGGCCCACGACTACTACTGCCCCGAACCGTGGATCGGCTGGCCGAATGGCCTGCAGACCGGCCGCGGCGCGGTCGAGCTGCCGGCCGGGGCGACCTTCGAGTGGGTCATGCGGGTGACTCTGGAGGCCTGACGTGGCGCGTCGCTTCACCGCCGCCGCGTTGGCCGCGGAATCGCTGCCAGAGCGGCAACGCCGCGCCAGCACCGTGTTGCGCCGCCTCCGCACGCTTTACGAGCCGCGCTGCGCGCTGCTGCACGACGACCCGCTGCAACTGCTGGTGGCCACCATCCTGTCGGCGCAGACGACCGACGAGCAGGTCAACAAGGTCACCCCGGCGCTGTTTGCCCGCTACCCCACCGCGGCGGCCTTCGCGGCGGCCGGGCAGGATGAGCTGGAGACCGCGATCGGCAGCATCGGCCTGTTCCGCAACAAGGCCAAGAGCATTCGCGGGGCCTGTCAACTGCTCTGCGAGGAGTACGGCGGGGTGGTGCCCGCAACGATGCCCGACCTGCTGCGGCTGCCGGGCGTGGCGCGCAAGACCGCCAACGTGGTGCTCGGCACGGCCTTCGGCAAAGCCGTGGGGGTGGTCGTCGACACCCACGTCCAGCGCCTCTCGAACCGCCTGGGCCTGACCGCCGAGTCGGACAACACCAACCGCATCGAGCAGGACCTGATGACCGTGCTGCCGCGGAGCCGTTGGATCGAGGCCGCGCACAACCTGATCTGGCACGGCCGCAAGTGCTGCCGCGCGCAACGTCCCAACTGCGCCGGCTGTCTGGTCGCCGACCTCTGTCCCCAGGTCGGAGTCAGCCCCGCCGGCTGAGGCCCGCCCCCAGAGCACCGGGGCGCGGCTCGCGCCGCGCCCAAACGGAGGGGCGCGGCTCGCGCCGCGCCCCGGTCGGTCGAACCTGTCGCGCCGGTGGCCTATGGCCGGACCGGGTTGAACATGACTTCCTGCAGGTCGGTCGGCCGGCTCCACTTGACATGGCCGTCGTAGTAGAGGCAGTTCATGCCGTCACTGTGGCGGACGCCACCGAAGTAGTAGCCGCCGCCCGCCGCCATGGTGCTGCTGAGCCAGGTGTTGTAGTCGTAGGTGGCGCTGAGCTGCGGGTTCGGCCCCATCACGGCGCCGTGGCGGCTTTCGCCGAAGTAGATCACCTCGGCCGGGCGGGTGATCTGGGAGTCACTGAGCCACAGCCAGTAGCCGCGGTCGGTGTTGATGCCGGTGCCGGTGGGCACGTACCAGTTCATCGCGATCCCGGCTTCGGGGCGCCACGAGGAGTCCCCGGCCCAGCCGGCCTGGGTGATGCCCAGGATGGCCTGCTGGCTGGCCGACGGGCAGATCATGATCTGGTAGTTCTTGATGTACGGCTGGAGCATCCCGCCCCACCACATTCGCACGTTGGTGGTGCCGAAGGGGTCGGTCATGCCGGGCGTGACCCAGGCGCAGGCCGGCCGCTCGTCGTAGTCCTGGCGATACTGCACCGCCGCCAGGCCAAGCTGCTTCATGTTCGACGAGCAACTGGACTGGCGGGCCTTCTCGCGAGCCTTGGCGAAGACGGGGAACAGAATGGCGGCCAGAATGGCGATGATGGCAATCACCACCAGGAGTTCGATGAGCGTGAACGCTCGCTGAGTTCGTTTCATAGTGCGATCCTCCACAACGGTCGTCCGTGACGACCGGTCCTGGCGGGGTCGGCCCCGCGACGTAACGTCTAACCGCCGCCGGCGGCTTGGGATACTCGTCCGTCAGCCGCCGGCCGCGCTGCCACTATGGTGGCGGCGTCATCCCGCCGGGCGGGGTCGGCGCGCCGGTCGGTCCACCGGGCGGCGCGGGGATCAAGCCTCCCGCCGGAGCCGCGCCCGGAGCCGTGGTCATCCCGCCGGGCGGGGGCATCAGCCCTTGTCCGGGCAAGGTCGGACCACCCACCGCATCACCGGGTTTGGGTCCCTTGGCCGCCTCTTCCATCATCTTGGCCGCGCTCGGCATCTCCGCGGCGCCCGGCTTGGCAGCCTCCTGGGTCGCACTGACCCGGGTCGTCAGCTTGACGTACAGCAGGCCGAGCACGAGCACGACGACCACGGCGATCGGGATCACCACTTTCAGGTTGATCCCGCCGCTGGCCGCCTCTTGTCGCTTACCCATCGTGACCCTCCTGAAAACACCACCCCGTGCGAGTTCGGCAGTGCCCGCCGGCCGTCGCCGCGAGGGCCGGCGACGGCCGGCCGAGCGCCTGCTATGGCGGAGGCGGCGCCATCGGCGCGCCACCGGCGCCCGGCGCGGGCGGCATCAGGCCGCCGCCCGGCCCCGGCAACTGCGGAGCGCCGCCCGCCCCAGCCGGCGGCGGCGGCGGAGTCAGCTTGGCCGGATCGGCCGGAATCGCCTGCGGCGCCTGCGCCGCTTCTTCGCTGACCTTGGCCGGTCCAGCCACCTTCGAGATCAGCAGGCCCACCACCAGGGCGGCCACGATGGCGATGGGTAGGATCACCTTCCAGTTGATGCCGCCACTCTCGGCGGCCGCTTGCTTGCCCACTCCAGTCCTCCTTACAGGTCCTGGCCCCCCACACCGTGGCATACCGCAATCGCGCTGTCAATGCCCAACCAGGCCTGCCGCCGCCGGCGCGACATCGCCACGCAAGACATTCGCAACAACTGCGGGTGGCGGGACGCCGATCTGGGGCCGCGGAAGGAGCCGTCGCGGCGACGCCGAAGGCGCTGCGGCGTGGGAGACGACGATGGCGGGCGAACAGACGCGGCGCGACTTTCTGGGTCGTGGTGGCGGGGTCCTGGCGGCGGCGGCGGTGCAGGCGATTGGTAGCCGCGCCTGGGCGCAGGCCAGCAACCAACTGAGGATCGGCGTGGTCGGCTGCGGCGGCCGCGGCAGCGGGGCCGTCAAGGATGCGCTGAACGCCGACCCGGGCACCCGCGTCGTGGCGCTCGCCGATGTCTTCGACAACCGCGCCCAGGCCTGTGCCAAGTCGTTGCGCGACGATGCCAAGTTCGCTGGTCGGGTCGACCTGCCGGCGGATCGCATCGTGATCGGCCTGGACGCCTACAAGGCCTGCATCGACGCCTGCGACGTGGTGATCCTGGCGACCCCGCCCTACTTCCGCGGCGCGCACCTGGAGTACGCCGTCGAGCAGGGCAAGCACGCGTTCGTCGAGAAGCCGGTGGCGACCGATGGGCCGGGCATCCGACAATGCCTGGCCGCCGCGGAGAAGGCCAAAGAGAAGAAGCTCTCGCTGGTCTCGGGCCTCTGCTGGCGCTACTCGCCGCCGATCGTCGAGACCATGAAACGGGTCACCGGCGGCGAGATCGGGCAGATCGTGTCGATGGAGTCGAACTACTGCTCGGGCGGCGTCTGGGACCCGCCGGTGAAGCGCGAGGAGTGCGCCAACGACCTCGAGTTCCAGCTCAAGAACTGGTACTACTACCTCTGGATCAGCGGCGACCACATCGTCGAGCAGGCGGTTCACAGCATCGACAAGATGGGCTGGGCGATGGGCGACCAGCCGCCGCTGCGCTGCCGTGCCACGGGCGGGCGGCAGATTCGCACCGATCCCCGCTACGGCAACATCTGGGACCACTTCGCGATCACCTACGAGTGGCCGAACAACGTCCGCGGCTACCACAACTGCCGCCACTGGCGCAACACGCCCGGCGAGGTGAACGACTACTTCTGGGGCACCAAGGGCTTCTGCAACATCTTCGGCAAGACCCTCTACGATCTCGACGGCAAGGTCACCTGGCGCTACGAGGGACCCGACACCAGCATGTACGTCGCCGAGCACGCGGCGCTGTTCAAGGCGATCCGCGCCAACGAGCCCCGCAACGATGGCGTCTACATGTGCTACTCCAACCTACTGGCGATCATGGGGCGCAATGCGGCCTACACCGGAATGCCGGTGACCTGGGAGCAGGCCCTCAACTCGAAGTGGTCGCTGGGCCCGGACACCTTGGCCTGGGACGCCGCGATGCCGGCCGCGACCGTGCCGCAACCGGGCGTCACGCGCCTGACCTAGGAACCTGCCGTGGGCGAGATCCGGATCCGGCTGCGGGGCAACGCAACAACAGGCGAGCGCGAAGTGGTCGTTGAGTACGACTCCGCCGCCGACCGCACCCGCCTGGAACACGAGCAGCGCCACCGGGAGATTGTCGAGCAGTTGGTCCGCGCCGGGGTGGTGACGCGCGAGGAGGCGGCCAGCCTGCCGGTGCGCGGCGTGGTGCGCCCCGACGAACAGGCCGAGGCGGCCGAGTCGGCCGGTTGAGCGGCGGGCCGGACGAGTCGGCGGGCGGTCGCCTGTTGGCGCGGACGACCGAGCTCGACCTGGGCCGTCCGCGCGACCGGCTGACCGCCCTGGTCTGCTGCGACGCTGCCCGCTGGCTGGCCTGGCCGGGCGAGCTCCCGGCGGCCAGCGAGCGCGAGCGGGAGTTGCTGGCCGCGGCGGCCCCGGCCGACGGCGTGCTGGGCGCCAGCCTGGGCGTGCGCCGGGCCTTGGCCGCCGGCGTCAGCGGGGCCGCGGCGCTGGCGCAGATCGACGACCTGCCGCGCGGCTACCCGCTGAAGTCGCGCTGGCTGCACACCCGCCAGGCGCTGGCCGGCGGCGACGCCGCGACCTGGCAGCAGGCCCGCCGCGACCTGCTGCGGCGGCTTCACGAGGAGGGGCTGCCTCCCTCGGAGACGCTGCCGGCGTTGTTGGGCGAGCTGGACCTCGACCGCTGGCGGGCCGAGGCACGGCTGCAGGACGTCGCCGCCGAGCACCTCCGGGGACATCTGCCGCCCGAACCGTCGACCACCCACCGCGAGCCACCGGCAGTGCTCGCCGCGGCGGCAGCCGGCCGGGCGCTGCTGCTGCTGGGGCGCGAGGTCAGCGGGGCCAAACTGCTGCACGCCGCGGTGCGCGCCACCCGCGACGGCCCGGGCAGCCCGCGGGCGCAGCTCTTCAGCCGCCCGGTGCCGGAGGCCGCGGTCTGGCTGCGGCAGGCCACCGAAGCGGTCGCCCGGGCCCCCGGCGCCTGGGACGGCCTGCGTCACCAGACCGTCAGCGCGTTGCTGGCGTTGGTGATCCGGCATCGCAGCCCGGTGCTGCTGGCCGAAGGCCTGGATCCGCTGCCGCTGCACTTCGAACGGCCCGACGCCGCCGCCGCGGTGTGGTGCCTGGCGGCCCTCGCCCACCTGGTCTGCGGCGATGGCTGGGAAGGCCACCACTGGTACCGGCAGGGCCTCCGGCAGGCGCGGCGGCAACCGCGCGGCGCGGCGATCGCCGAGGCCTGGCAGGCGGCCGTGCGCTGGGTCGAGCAGACCCACGACCGGCCCAGCGCCGAGCACCTGGCCGAGCTCAGCCCGCTGCTGCGCTCGTCGCAACGGCTGCAGTTGCTGGCGGCGCTGGCCCGGCTGCAGGCCCGCCTGGGCGACCGCGACGGCGGCTGGACCACCCTCGCCGCGGCCTGGCAGGAAGCCGCGCATCAGGAGCCGACCGAGCGGGTGGCGGTGTTGGCAGCGGTTGGCGGCACGCTGCTGTCGTGGCAACAGACCGCCGCCGGGTTGCGTCTGCTGTTGCAGGTGGTTGACACCACCGCCACCGCCAGCCCCCCTCTGCCGCTCGACCCGATGGCCGTCACCGGCGACGCCAGCGAGGTCACCGCGCGGCTGCTGACCCGGCTCGCCGGCCCGGTCGCCGTCGAGAGCTTGCTGGCGATCACCGCCCCGCTGGTCGCCAACGGCTGCCACGAGCTGGCCGCCGCGGCCCACAGCGCCGCCGCCCGGGCGGTCGACGCCCTGGAGGCACCCCCCCGCCAACGCACCGCGCTGGCGCTCGCCCGCCAGGTCAGCGACGCCATCGACCCCGACCTGGCCGCCGACCTGGCGGCAGCAGTGGTCGCTGAAGAGGAGCGGATCCGCGAACGGCTACGGGTCGATGAGCCGCGGTGACGCGGTTCAGGCCGTCGGCTCGGCGAGGGGGCCAGCCGGGGTCGCTGGATCCGCCGGGAGCTGCGCCGAGCTACGCAGCGCGGGCGCCTCCGCGGCGCGCCGGCTCGGATGCCGCCGGCCCCCGGCTGGTCGCGACGCCGCCCGACCTGGCAGACGGGCTGGTGAAGGCGTTGTCCGAGCAGGGCGGGACAACCTGTCCATTCGCACACCTACCTCGCCAACAGCCCCGCCCAGCGCTCGCGGAGGCCCTCCAACTCGCGCTCCTCGGTCGGGCTGTAGTGGCCGGCGCGTTGGCCGTAGGTGTCGATCCAGGTGATCAGCGCCTCGCGTTCAGGTGGGGTGAGGATCACGCCAGCGTGGCCGGTGGGGGCCAGCAGTAGCCGGCCCAGGGCGCTGGTGCGGCACTCGCCGTCGCCGGGCAGGCTGCGGCCGGCGCGGTAACGGGCTTGGACCTGGCTCCGCAGACTCGGGTTGCCGGAGGTGCTCAGCGCGTCGTAGGCCGCGGCAGCGGTGAGGTTGACCTGCGGCGCGGCGGCGCCGGGCTGGTGACAGGTCACGCAACGGGCGTCGAGCAGGGGCTGCACCAGGCGGTCGAAGCGTAGCGGCCAGGAGCCCGCCGGGCCGGGCGTGATCGCGGACGGAGCCCGGCGGACCGCCAGCGGGCGGCGGTTGCCGGGGCTGGTCTGCCGCGGTTCGTGGCAGCCGACACAGCTTTGGGTTTGGCCCGGCATCACGCTGGTCAGGGTGCGCATCGTGCGGACGGCCTGGCCCTCGGCATCGAGCGCCTGCAGGAACACCCCGACGCCGGCCGGGACGCGGAACCAGGCCGAGCCGTCGGGCTCCACCGGCACCGTGCCGAGCACCAGCTTGCCTGGATCGTCGGCGGTGGCGCCCAGGTTCGGGGTGTTCATGTTGGGCTGCGTCTTGATCGGCGTGGCGACCAGCCGCAGCCGCTTGATGCTGCCCGGCGCGACGTCACCGAGGCCCTCGTAGGCGTTCAGCAACAGAAACTGGCCAGTCGGCTCGGCCGCCCAGTTGACGTGGCCGGTGAGGTCCGGCGGGGTCACCCGCGGCGCCAGCGGCTGCGGCCAGTGGCTGCTGATGTCGGGATCCCGGTGCAGCAGTTCGAGGTTGCCGAAGGCGTCGTAGAGGTACAGGCCGCAGGCGTTGACGGGGTTGGCGCCGCCCTGTCCGTTGAGCGGCTGGTTGCTCCAAGAGACCAGGTAGTAGGTCTCTGACAGCGGCCAGGGGTTGGCGTAGTAGGCCTGCGGCCAGCCCTCGACCTCGGGGTAGACCACCTCGGGGGTGAGCTTGGTGAGGGGCTCGGGCCCGTCCAGGCCGCGGGCCGGGTCGAGCAGCACCAGGCTGCCGCCAGTGATGCTATGGTGCGCCGTGGCCGTGAACACCAGCCGCCGCGAGTTGGGAATGCTGCGCGCCTCGAAGACCCCGTGCAGCCCACGCGTGTAGTTGCCGTAGACCGCCTGCACCTGGCTGCCGTCGGGATTGGCCGACCAGAGGCCCATGTAGGGCATGTTGTCGCGGTCGACGTAGTCCCAGCGGGCGTACAGCACCCGCCCGTCGGCAGCCACGCTGGGGGTCCACTCGAAGCTCTCGAACGGCGAGATCGGCGTCAGCTCGCTGCCATCGGCGGCGATGGTGTGGAGCGTGTAGACCGCCACCGGGCGGTACGGGTCGCCGCCGCAGCGGACGTAGCTGTCGGGCAGCGTGGCGGTCAGGGTGGCTTGGGCCGCGGTGGGAACGCACTGCGTGAACTGCCCGCGGCGGGTTGACAGGAAGACGATCCGGCCCGACGGCAGGTAGCGCGGGTCGAAGTCGTCGTACCGCCCGCGCGTCAGTTGCCGCAGCCCGCTGCCGTCGGTGTGGATCTCGAAGAGGTGGTAGAAGCCGTCCTCGGGCAACTGCTCCGTGTTGACTTTGTCTCGCCGCGCGGCGAGGTCGGGGTAGTAGCGGCACCAGGCGAAGACGATTCGCTGGCCATCGGGTGACAGCTCCGGCGCCATCACGCTGCCGGGCGGCAGGTCGGGCGTCAGGCAGCGCACGGTCGGCTCGCCGGAGTGCAGGCCGCTGAGGAGATACAGCCCCCCACCGGGGCGCGACCACCAGCCGTAATGCTGGTCGGACTGGTGACTGAACGACCCCGGCGCGCGCTTCGCAAAGACCAGTTGGTCGAAGTTGAGCAACGGGTTGCGCAGCGCCAGCTCGCGGTTGGTCCAGCGCACCGCGAAGTAGAGCGCCCGGCGGGCGGCCGCGTCGAGGGCGGTCCAGTCGCGCTGCACCCGTCCGGCGGCCGCGTCGAGGGCGGCCTCGGCCGCGGCGGTGTCGACGCCCGCCGCGCGCAGGTCGGCGGCCAGCCGGCGACCACGGGCGAGGGCCTCGTCGATCGGGTCGCCGGCGTGCCGGGCTGGGCGGTGTTGGACCGACCATGGGCTGAGGCTGCTCTGGTCGGCCGGCTGGCCCAGCGCCAGGTTGGCCGCCGGGTCGGCCGCGCCGTAGACCTCGGCCTCGTCGAGGTTGAACCAGGTCCGGGTGAGCACCTGCAGCCGCAGGTAGCGGCCGGTCTGCCCGGCCAGGTCGATCCGCAGCGGCTGGCCGTTGATGCCGCCGAAGAGGCGGTCGGTGTGGCGGTAGACCTCGCGCCAGACCTGCCCGTCGTCGGACAGCAGGGCGCGGAAGGCCCGGGTGCGGTCGCTGGTGCCCAAGCGGTTGTACACCAGGGCATGGCTAAGCGCGGTGGCCCGCGTCAGGTCGACCTGCCACCAGGGGGACTCCTCCAGGTTGGTGTGGAAGCCCCACTCACCGTTCTTGATGCCGTCGACCGCCCCGGTGGCGTCCTCGGCGGTGGTGCGCGCGGCGCCGCCCACGAAGCGCAGGCGGTCCTGGGTCAGCCAGTCGGCCTCGACCTGCTCGCGGAAGGTCGGCGGCGCGGCCGCGGCGGCGGTCGTCAGGGCCAGCAGCAGCCAGGTGGGCAGGCGCATCAGCGGTCCCCGATCAAAGTGACAACAGGTACGCCACCAGGGCGTCGATCTCCTGCCGCCCCAAGTGCCGGGTGCGGCCGTGTTGATCGCCTGGGTTGCGAGTCGTCAGGACGTCGCGCAGGGTCGGCGCGGAGCCGTCGTGGAGATAGGGCGCGGTGCGCCACAGTTCGACCAGCGTCGGCGTGTCGAACTCCGGCGAGCTGTCCAGTTCGCCGGCCGTGCCGACGTCTTCGCTGCGCAAGCGGCTGTAGAGCGGTGCCGGATGGCAATCGCCACAGCCGACCCGCGGATCGCCGAAGAGCCGTTGCCCGGCGACGGCGGTGGGGCTGAGCTGGCCGGCCACCCGGTAGGGGCTGGGGTCGGGCTGCAGCGAGGCGAGGTAGGCCTGCACATCGGCCAGGTCGCGCGGGGCCGGCTGGCGAAACAGCATGAAGCGGAAGCCGGCCTCGGCGGCGACGGTGTAATCGGCCCGCACGCCATGCGCCATCGCGGGCGGGGTGCGGGCAGCCCAGACCAGCGACCGGGTCTGCTTCGGATTGCCGATGCCGTCGTTGAGCAGGTCCCAGTTGAGTCCATCGGCGCGGCTGTCGGGATGGCAACTGGCGCAGCTCAGCCAGCCTTGGAAGCTCAGCCGGGCGTCGTGGAAGAGCGCTGCGCCGCGCCGGGCCGGGGTGTCGGGCCGGGCGCCGGGCAGCACCACGGTCTGGTCGCGGGATCCGCGTAGCAGCCGCAACTCGCCGCGGAAGGGGTTGCTGAGCGCCAAGGTGCCGTCGGCGGCCAGCGCCAGGCCACGCCAGCCGGCGCTGCCGAGCGACCGGCGCTGCACGAGGTCGGCCAGGGCCAGCGCGGCCAGGTCGTTGACCAGCTCCCGCCGCTGCGTCGGGTCGGCGGCGATCGCCAGCCAGAGGTTGCGACTGGTGATCTGAAACTCGCTCGAGGGCGGCCGGGCGGTCCAGGCGGCGGGCACCTGGCCAACCAGCAGGGGATGCAGCCGCGCCAGGTCGAGCTGCGCCAGCTCGCCGCTGCCCGCCAGCGTGATCCACAGGGTCTGCCCGTCGGGCGACACGGCGACGCCCCAGGGGTCGCCGGCGCCGCGGGTCGGTTCGTCCAGCAGCACCGTCGCGTGGAGCGTGCCGGCGGCCAGGTCGACGATGCTCAGCGCATTGGTGTTGACCCAGCCGCGGTCGAGCTGGGTCGGCGGCAGATTGTAACGTCCCACGAGGTGTGGCAGGTAGGCCCAGCGGCCGTCGGGCGAGACCGTCACCTGGCGCGCCGCGGTGGCCCCGGCGGGCAGCTTGACGGCGGCCCGCTGCCGCCCGCTGGGGAGCTCCAGCAGGTGCACCGTCAGCGCCTGGTCCTCGGCCCGGGCGTCGCCGGCGGGCAGCAGCGGCACCACCACGGCCAGCCCCTCGTCGGGCGTCCCGGCGACGGCTTCGGGCTGGCCGCCGAGCCAGACTCGGCCGCGCGGCCGGCCGTCCAGGGCACCGGTCAGGGTCAGCCCTTCCAGGCCAGCGACCAGCAACAACCCGTGGCGTGGGGCCAGGGCCAGTCCGGCTGGCCGCCGCCCGGCCGGCCACCGGCGCAGGTTACGACCGCTGGCAAGGTCGTACAGCCCGACGCTGCCCCCGAGCCGGTCGGTCACCCAAACGTGGGTCGCGTCGACCGCCAGGCCCCGCGGCGACGGCACGGGCACCCGGCGCAGCTCGCGGCCGTCGGCGACATCGTGCCACCGCAACCAGCCCTCGCCCTCGTCGACCACCAGCAGGGCCTGCCCGGCCGCCCTGGCCGCCAGGTTCTGCGGGGCCGGGGCGGCCCTGCCAGCGGCGGCGCAGGCCAGTGCGGGCAGTACCATCCACCGCCACCAGGCCTGCCGCATCGTGCCGCTCCGCCGACCCACTTCGCCACCCGGCCGCGGGATCATCCCGCCACCCTTCCTAACCGCAACCTCACCGAGTCCTATCACTCGCGACACAGCGCGTTCGTACTGTGACGGCACTACCCGCGCCGGCTGGCGCGGCGGCCGGCGCGGGGCGCCGGCATCAACCGGAGGTTGCACATGACTCGCAAGAAGGTTCTGCTCGGGCTGGCCACCGGCCTGTTCCTGGCGACCTCGGCCGCCTTCGCCGCGGCGTCGCTGAACGGCGCTGGGGCGACCTTCCCGTATCCGCTGTACTCGAAGTGGATCGATGTCTACGCCAAGGCCACCGGCGTCAAGATCAACTACCAGTCGATCGGCTCGGGCGGCGGCATCCAACAGCTCAAGGCCAAGACAGTCGACTTCGCCGGCAGCGATGCGCCGTTGAGCGATGCCGAGCAAAAGGAAATGCCGGCCAAGGTCCTGCACATCCCGACGGTCTTCGGTGCGGTGGCCGTGGCCTACAACCTGCCGTTCGCGCGGCTCTACCTCGACCAGCCGACGCTCGCGGGGATCTTCCTGGGCGAGATCAAGAACTGGTCCGATCCCAAGATCAAGGCTCTCAACAAGGGCATCACCCTGCCCAACAAGCCGATCCTGGTGGCTCATCGCTCCGATGGCTCCGGCACCACCTACATCTTCACCGACTACCTCACCGCCATCAGCCCGACCTGGGCCAAGAAGGCCGGCAAGGGCAAGTCCGTGAACTGGCCGGTCGGCCAGGGCGGCAAGGGCAACGAAGGCGTCGCCGCGCTGGTGAAGGGCAACGAGGGCGCCATCGGCTACGTCGAGCTGGCCTACGCGCTGAAGAACGGCCTGCGCGTGATGCACCTCCAGAACAAGGCCGGGGCCTATCTGCCGCCGACCCTGGCGGGTACCACCGCGGCCGCCAGCGGGCGCCTGGCGGCGCTGAAGAAGGACATCCGCGCCAGCCTCGTCAACGCCGACGGCAAGACGGCCTACCCGATTGTCGGGGCGACCTACCTGATGGTCTACCAGACCCAGGCGAAGGGCGAGACCGCGACCGAGCTGGTGAAGTTCCTGAAGTGGGCCATCACCAGCGGTCAGGCTTACGCCAAGGACCTGCTCTACGCGCCGCTGCCGGCCGACCTCGTGGCGATCAACCAGAAGACCATCGCCACGATCGTCCAGAAGTAACGCCGCTGTCGTGCCCAGGGGCGAGGGTGTCGCCAGGCGGCACCCTCGCCTCAACCTGATCGCCGGGTGACGTGTGAACACCAACCTGCTCTGGCTGGCGCCCCGGAGCCACCGCGTGCGGGCCTTGCATCCGGGCCAGCCCTGGCCGCCAACCCGCACCGACCGGCTCTTCCGGATGCTGATCTGGTCCTTCGCCGCTGGGCTGCTGGTGCTCTGCGCGCTGATTCTGTGGGTCCTCGTGAGCCACTCCTGGCCGGCCCTGCAGCGCTTCGGCCCGAGCTTCCTGTGGCAGACCACCTGGGACCCCGTGGCCGAGCAGTTCGGCGCGCTGCCCTTCATCTATGGCACCCTGCTGACCGCGGCAATCGCCCTGGCGGTGAGCGTGCCGCTCAGCCTCGGCGCCGCCATCTTCCTGGCCGAGCTGGCCCCAACCTGGCTGCGCACGCCCTTCTCGTTCGTGATCGAGCTGCTGGCAGCCATCCCGTCGATCATCTATGGCCTCTGGGGCCTGTTTGTGCTGGTGCCGCTGCTGAAGCCGGTCCAGGCGTTCCTGATTGAACACTGCTCCTGGATCCCGCTCTTCCGGGGCTCCCCATACGGTACCGGCAACCTCGCCGCGGGGCTGATTCTGGCGATCATGATCACGCCGATCATCACCGCCATCAGCCGCGACGTGATCCTGGCGGTCCCCCGGGCGATCCGCGAAGCGGCCTACGCCCTGGGGGCGACGCGCTGGGAGACCATCCGCGGGCCGGTCCTGCACTACGGCCGGGCCGGCATCTTGGGGGCGGTGCTGCTGGCCCTCGGCCGCGCGCTCGGTGAAACGATGGCCGTCACGATGGTGATCGGCAACAGCACCAAGATCTCCGCTTCGCTGTTCGATCCCGGATACACGATGGCCAGCCTGCTGGCCAACGAGTTCACCGAGGCGGTCGGCGAGACCTACGTCAGCGTCCTGCTGGAGATCGGCCTGATCCTGTTTGTGCTGACGATTGTGGTCAACGCCCTGGCGCGGCTGCTGCTCTGGAAAGTGACCCGCGACGCCGGTGAGGCGATGAAGGAGTAGCGTGCGATGCGCCAGGTCCGGCGGCGACAGTGGCGGAGTCGGTTGATGCTGGCCGGTGCCAGCCTCTGTGCCTTGCTCTGCGCGGTGCCCGTGATGGCGGTGCTGTTGTACGTCACCATCAAGGGGATCGGGTCCGTCAACTGGGACTTCTTCACGCAGATCCAGAAGCCCGTCGGCGAGGCCGGCGGCGGCATGAAGCACGCTCTGGTGGGTTCGCTGATCGTGGTCGGTGGCGCGTCGTTGGTCGGGCTGCCGGTGGGCCTGGCCGGTGGCATCTACCTCGCCGAGTTCGGTGAAGGCCGCTTCGCCGCGGCCGTGCGCTTCGCGGCCGACACCATCAACGGCGTTCCGTCGATCGTCGCCGGCCTGGTGATCTGGCCGCTGGTGGTGGTCCCGATGCGCAGCTTCTCGGCGATCGCCGGGTCGCTGGCCCTGGCGATCATCATGATCCCGCTGGTGATGCGGACGACCGAGGAGATGCTGCGGCTGGTTCCGCGCAGCCAACGGGACGCCGCCCTGGCGGTCGGCGCCACCCGCGCCCGCACGACCCTCAGCGTGGTCCTGCCAGCGGCGGTCGGCGGGGTCGTCACCGGGACGCTCCTGGCCCTCGCCCGGATCGCTGGCGAAACCGCTCCGCTGCTGTTCACCTGCCTCGGCAACCAGTGGTTCAGCCTCCGCCTGGACCACCCCATCGCCACCCTGCCGGTGCAGATTTACACCTACGCCATCGCCCCCTTCGACGATTGGCACCGCCAGGCCTGGGCCGGCGCCCTGGTGCTGGTGAGCGGCACCCTGCTGGTCAATGTCCTGGCCCGCGTCGCCACCCGGCGGCGCCACGACTTCACAAGGTGAACCGGCCGGGGTCGCGAAGTGCGACGCCAGCGTGTGGGGCGAGCGATGCAGCCAACCTACGAAGCACCCGCCCGACGGCTGGCCCTGACGAAGCTGGAGCTGCCGGACGAGCTGTCGGAGGTGATGCTCTGGCGGTGCGGGCTCGATGAGACCCGCAGCGCCTGGCGCGGGCTGCCGGGGCTCCTCTACCTGGACTCCACGGTCCTGCGCTTCAGCCTGGACCCGCAGGTGGTCGCGCCGCTGCAGCCGCTGGTGGAGCATCTGCCGCGCCACGACCGGCTGCTGGACGACTTCGTGCTGGGCCACACCGCCGGCCTGGCCATCGATCCGCACGACCTGCCCGCGCGGACCGTCGCGGCGTGCAGCTTCGAGCTGCCGCTGACCGCGCTCCGAGCCGTGCGCTGCCGCGGGCTGGCGCGCCGCTATCTGTGGCTGCAAACCGCCGAGCGCGAGTACGGCCTGCGGCTCACCGAGGCCCGGCGGTGGGTCGCGCGGCTGGAAGCCCTGACCGGCCTGGACATCCAACGCGGCTTGAGCCGCGCGTCCGGCCCCTCCGCCGGCCAGCGGAGCCTCAGCGGTGCGCCGGACTCGGCCGTGCCCTCGGCCGCCCCACCGTGCGCCGCGCTGACGCCGCCCGACCAGCACCGGGCCGCCGCTCGCCCGAGCGGCGAAGCCGACTTCGCGAACCCTTCGGACCGGCAGCAGGATTCGTCGGGTGGCGGGGCGAAGCCGTCGCAGACGGACCCCGGACGGGACAAGGAGACCGGCCCGACGCGTTGAACAGTCGGGTGAGGGCTGCGAACGTGGCGATCACGACCAAGACTGGGCTCGAGCCGGCACTGACTGGGACCCGCGACGGCCGCAGCGGCCAGGAGCCGGGATTCGGCCGCGGGCTGCTCGATCTGCTGGAGCCGCTGACCGACCAACTCGACTCGACCAGCGGCCTGCCGCTGTGGGTCCGGCACCGTGGCGACGGGGCCGAAATGCGCCTGGTGCCGGCCGGGCCGTTCGTCCGGGGCTGCGACGGCGGCGAACCCGACGAAGCACCGGCCCGCGAGATCTACCTCGACGGCTACTACATCGACATCTACCCGGTCAGCAACGCCCGCTACCGGCAGTTTCACGAGTTCGTGCTGGCCACCAACGACCACTCGCGGTGCTACCCCGCCGAGCATCTCTCCAGCGTCACGCGCGAGCTGAACCACTGCCCGCGGCTCTGGGCGAAGGGCGTCCGCGGGTTCAACGAAGACCGCCTGCGGCGGTTTGGCGACCCGCAGCAGCCAGTCGTGACCGTCACCTGGTACGACGCCTTTTCGTACTGCGCCTGGTCGGGCAAGCTGCTGCCGACCGAGGCGCAGTGGGAGAAAGCCGCGCGCGGCAGCGACGGACGGCGCTTCCCGTGGGGCAACGCCTGGGAGCCCGAGCGGCTCAACGCCGGGCTGGACATCGGCGCCACCACGGCGGTCGACGCCTTCCCGCAGGGCCGCAGTCCGTTCGGGGTGATGGACCTGCTCGGCAACGTTTGGGAGTGGTGCGGCGACCGCTACGATCGTCGCGGGTATGTCAACGGCAGCAACCGCAATCCGGTCGGCCCCACCGAAGGGCTCGACCGAGTCTGTCGCGGCGGGGCCTGGAACTACATCAGCCAGTACGCCACCGCCACCTGCCGCCACGCCTTCGGACCCAGTGAGGCGTACGAGTTCGTCGGCTTCCGGACCGTCTTGCCGATCCTCGCCTGACCGATGGTCACCGCCCACGACATCGTCGCTGTACAGGAGCCCTTGCGGCGGATCCTGCCGCCGACGCCTTGCCCGCTGAGCGAACCGTTCAGCCGGCTGTTGGGCGGGCCGGTCTACCTGAAGATGGAGAATCTTCAGGTCACCGGCTCCTTCAAAGAGCGCGGCGCGCTGTGCAAGCTGAGCAGCCTGACCGCCGAAGAGCGAGCGCGCGGGGTGATCACCGCCTCGGCCGGCAACCATGCCCAGGCCGTCGCCTACCATAGCGGCCGGCTCGGCATCCGGGCGACGGTCCTGATGCCGCAGCGCACCCCGCTGATCAAGGTGCTCTCGACTCAGGAGCTGGGCGGCCAGGTGGTGCTCCACGGTGACGGCTTCGACGACGCCTACGACGAAGCCCTGCGCCGCGCGGCAGCCGAGCACCTGGTCTTCGTCTCGCCTTTCGACGACGACCGGATCATCTGCGGTCAGGGGACTTGCGGGCTCGAGATCCTGGAACAGGTGCCCGACGTGGCGCAGGTGGTCGTGCCGATTGGCGGCGGCGGGCTGATTGCGGGGACCGCCCTGGCCGTGAAGGCGGCCCGGCCACACACGCGGATCGTCGGGGTCGAGGCCGCGGCCTATCCGTCGATGCGCACCAGCCTGGCCGCCGGGCGGGTGACGCTGGCTGGCGGCGCGCCAACCCTGGCCGATGGCATCGCGGTGAAGCGGGTATGCGTCCGGACGATGGGTTATGTCGAGCGGCTGGTCGACGAGTTGGTGACGGTCAGCGAAGAGGCCATCGCGAAAGCCATCGTGCTGCTGCTGGAACGGCGCAAGACGCTGGCCGAGGGCGCCGCGGCGGCGACCTTGGCGGCGGTGCTGGAGGGCAAGGTGGCGGTCGGCGGCGAGCCGACGGTGCTGCTGATCTCGGGCGGCAACATCGACACCTCGCGGCTGGACGACATTCTGGAGCGCGGCCTGGCCGCCGACGGGCGGCGGATGCGGCTGCAGGTGGTGATGCCCGACGTGCCGGGGCAGTTGCACCGGCTGACCGGCCTGCTGGCCGAGCGGAGCGTCAATATCCTGGAGGTCTACCACGACCGCGCCTTCGGGCAGGCCGCGCTGGGCAACACGATGACCACCCTGACCGTCGAGACTCGCGGCGAGGAGCACGGCAACCAGGTGCTGGCCGCCCTGGCGGACGCGGGCTTCGAGCATGTCGAGCGGGTCGCTGCCGCCAGCCGCCGCGGGGTCGGACCGGTGGCAACCTACTGACCGGCTGGCCGCGGGAGCGGCAGGAGAGCAGCATGAGCGACGTCACACGACCGGCGCAGCGCGCGCCACTGGTCGGCGAGGCCGAGGTGGTGGTGGTCGGTGGCGGGCCCGGCGGCCTCGGCGCAGCCCTCGGGGCGGCGCAGGCGGGGGCGCAGGTGCTGCTGGTCGAGCGCTACGGCTTCCTCGGCGGGATGGCCACGGCCGGGGGCGTCAATCCGTTCATGCCCAACCACCTCGACGGCCGCCGCCTCGATTCGGGCGCCTTCGCCACCTGGTGCGACGCGCTGGCCGCGCTCGGCGGGCTGCTGCCCGATGGGCGGACCTTCAACCCCGAAGTGGCCAAGCTGGCCGCTGAACAGATCTGCCTCGAGGCCGGCGTGGAGCTGCTCTACCACGCCAGCTTCGACGTGCCCCAGATGATCGGCGAGCGGATCGACGCGCTGCTGTTCCACAGCAAGTCGGGCCCGGTGGCGGTGCGCGGGGCGATGCTGGTCGACTGCACCGGCGACGCCGACCTCGCGGCGCGGGCCGGCTGTCCCTGCGAGTACGGCCGCGAGGCCGACGGGTTGACCCAACCGATGACCGCCAACTTCGACGTGGCGGGCGTCGACACCGCGCGGATGCCCAACCGCGGGGCGCTCAACGAGCTCTACCTGGCGGCCAAGGAGGCCGGCCGCTTGCGCTGCCCGCGCGAGAACTGCCTTTGGTTCAAAGCGGTCGAGCCGGGCCGGATCCACTTCAACACGACCCGCGTGGTCTGTCACGACGCCACCGACGTGCGCAGCCTGAGCGCCGCCGAGATGGAGTCGCGGCGGCAGATCCTGGACTACTTGCGCTGGCTGCGGGCCGAGGTGCCGGGGTTCGAGGAGTGCTGGCTGGTCAGCATCGGGATGCACATCGGCGTCCGCGAGTCGCGGCGGGTCCGCGGGCTGGCCTACCTGACGCGGGCCGAGGTGGAGGCGTACGCCAAGTTCGCCGACGGGATCTGTCGCTGCAACTACCCGATCGACATCCACAACCCGCTCGGCGCTGGCACCGAGCTGGTCCACTTCCCGCCCGGCGAGTGGTACGAAATCCCCTACGGCTGCCTGGTGCCCCAGCGGGTCGACAATCTGCTGGTCGGCGGTCGGCCGATCAGCGTCGACCACGCTGTCCACAGCTCGATGCGGGTGATGCCGCCGGCCTGCACCGTCGGCCAGGCCGCTGGCGCCGCGGCCGCCCTGGCGCTGCGCGCCAACTGCCCGCCGGCAGCGCTCGACGGCCGGGCGGTCAAGGCCGAGCTCGTCCGGCAGGGCGTCTGGCTGGTCGACGGCGACGCCCAACGCGGCGCGGGAGGTGCAATGAAGGACACCTCGAGCGCCGCGACGCGGTTGACGGCGTGAAGGGGTGAAGATCACGCACCATGAAACTCCTCTCCGCGAGCATTGAGCGGTTCCGCGGCGTCAAGGAAGCGCACTTGGCACTCGCCGACCCTGACGGCGCGCCTTACCAGCGTTACTTCGTGATCGGCGACAACGGCACCGGCAAGACCACCGTGTTGCAGGCGATTGCCTGGGTGCTGGGACAGGCGACGCGGCAGTTCCGGCCGGAGCAGTTTCGCTGGTTCGGGTTCCTGCCGGAGCGGATCAGCAGTCAGGGCCCGACCGCGATTGAGCTGGAAGTCGCCTTCGAGCAGGACGAACTTGCCGCGATCAGCGAGGTCTTCGAACTCTGGCAGCGCCACAACCCAGACCGCCCAGTGCTGGCGCCGCCGGCGGGCCAATCGAGGATCCGGCTGCGCTACAGCGCGGCGACCGGCGTCACGGCCGACGGGGGTGCGGCCGCCCTGCACCAGTTCCTCGGCCGGTTCAACATCCGGCAGTTGCTGCGCCAAGGGCAGTACGGGGCGCGGGACTACCTGGTCCGCGTCGGCGACGTGTTCTGGCTGGACCAGATGCGCAACCTGGGCGTCGGGAGCAGCATCGCGGCAGCCGGTGGTGCCGGTGACCAACGTGGCGAGGCGGACGACACAGCAGCGGACCCGTGGCAGGCCGGCGTCGAGCAGTTGCGCGATTCGCTGGTGCGGTGGTGGTCGTACCACCGGTCGGACCGGCGCTCCCCACAAAGCCCGGACTATGTGGCCGAGATCGAGCAACGCTTCAGCGCGGTGTTTCGGGGCGCCAGATTCCTGGGCACCGAGCCGGCCCCGCCGGAGCGGCCGCCGTACTCGCCCCGCGACTACTTCTATATTGAACAGAACGGCCGGCACTACGATCTGGCCGAGATGTCAGCCGGCGAGCAGACGGTCTTCGCGTTCGTCTATCAGGCGGTGGTGAAGCGCATGGCGCGGTCGATTGTGCTGATCGACGAGCTGGACCTGAACTTGCATCCGCCGGCGGCCCAATGGCTCTATCAGCTTCTGCCCGAGCTGGCCCAGGACTGCCAGTTCGTGTTGTCGACGCACTCTCGCGAGCTGGTCGACCTGGCGCCCGCTGGCGCGGTGCATCGCCTGCCCGGCGGCGTGCCATGCGTGTGACCCAGCTCCTGGTGGAGGGCAGGCGAGATCGGGCCCTCCTGGCGGCCGTGCTGCGGACCACTGGCGTCCACGTGGAGCACGTTGTTGACGGCCGGACCCGCCTGCCGCAAAGGGTCATCTACCAGCAATCGCTTGGCGTCGCCGCAAAGTGCCTGCGTGACCGCGATTTCGACTTCGCGGTTCCCGGAGCTGGCCTGGGGCCCTGGACCGTCTCCGGCTTTGGCCCGGGGCCGGTGCTGGTCGGCTGGTTCTGGCGCCGCTTCGAGCTTGAGAACTACCTGCTGGACCCGACCATCCAGGCCGCGGCTTGCGGTCGCCTGCGCTGGTGGGATGAGGCTGCCTATCGCACCGCGTTGACGGCAGCCTGTCACGAGCGCCGCTACCACGTCGCAGCGAGGCAGACGCTCGTGACGCTCCGCACGAAGTTGCCACCCGGCTACCTGCTCTCCGATCGACCGCCGGAGTGGGAGGAGTCCTGGATCGACGCTCCGCCGACGGCCGCCGAGGCCCAGACCGCCGTGGATCGGGCGGTGGCGCGGTACGCGGAGGCGGTCGCCAGCGGGACCGACCGGACCCTGGTCGGCGCCGACTGGGGCCGGGCTGCCGAGGCGGTCGACACCGTCGACTGGGACGATGCCGAGCAGGCCCTGGTCCACTTCCCCGGCAAGGACCTGGCGCAGGCGCTCGGCTCGTGGCTCCGCGAGCGTGGCGAGTCGCCGGAGCGTCTGCTGGATCGCGCCAGCACCTGGATCCAGGACCACCCGGCCGAGGCGCTCAGCCTGCTCCGCGACTGGCAGTTGCTCGTCCACACGCTCTCTCCGGAACCGGCGCCATGATCCGCGGTCTCAACCACCTCACCCTGGCCGTCCGCGAGGTGCCGCGGGCGGTGGCGTTCTATGTCGAGTTGCTCGGCTTGACCCTCTGCGCGCAGTGGCCACAGGGAGCCTATCTCCTGGCAGGCGACCTGTGGATCGCGCTGCATCAGGACGACCTGACCCACCCGGGGCCATGGCCCGAGTACACCCATCTGGCGTTCGATGTGGCGGCCGCCGACTTCGCCGCGTTCACCATGCGACTGCGTTCGGCCGGCGTGCGCGAGTGGCAGGCCAATCAGACGGAGGGCGACTCGCTCTACTTCCTGGACCCCGACGGGCACAAGCTGGAGATCCACTGCAACAGCTTGCAGAGCCGTCTCGAGAGCGCTCGGCAGGCGCCCTGGCCGGGTCTGCAACTGCTGCGGTGAGCCCCGGAACCCCACCCCAACGCGCCCAGCGTTGTACAATCAGCAGTCAGCCGGCCACAAGGGGTGCCACCGCGCGGTCGACCGCCTCAACCTACCATCTCGTCGCACCACCATTCCGGAGAAGCCAGCGCCATGTCCACTCGCCTCGAAACCGACTCCATGGGCCCCATCGAAGTTGCGGCCGACCGCTACTGGGGCGCCCAGACCCAGCGTTCGCTGCACCACTTCAAGATCGGTGGCGAGCGGATGCCGCGGGAGATCATCTACGGCATGGGGATCCTCAAGCAGGCCGCGGCGATCGTCAATCGGGAGCTGGGGCAGCTCGACCCGGCGGTGGCCGACCTGATCGTGGCCGCCGCCGACGAGGTGGTTGACGGCCGGCTGGACGAGCACTTCCCGCTGGTGGTCTGGCAGACGGGGTCCGGCACGCAGTCCAACATGAACGCCAACGAGGTGATCTCCAACCGCGCCATCGAAATGGCAGGCGGCGAACTGGGGTCGAAGAAGCCGGTCCACCCGAACGACCACGTCAACCGCGGGCAGTCCTCCAACGACACCTTCCCGGCGGCGATGCACATCGCCGCGGTGCGGCAGGTCACCGACCGGCTGATCCCGCAGGTCACCGCGCTGCGTGACGTGCTGGCCGAGCAGGCGGCGGCCTTCACCGACTTCGTCAAGATCGGCCGCACCCATCTGATGGACGCCACGCCGCTGACGCTGGGGCAGGAGATGTCGGGCTGGGTGCAGATGCTGACCAACGGCCTGGCGCGGATCCAAGGAGCGCTGCCGCGGGTCTGTGAGCTGGCGCTGGGCGGCACCGCCGTGGGCACCGGACTGAACACGCACCGCGAGTTCCCGGAGCGCTCGGCCGCTTGCATCGCGCGGCTGACGGGGCTGCCGTTCGTGACCGCCCCCAACAAGTTCGAGTCGCTGGCGGCGCACGATGCCCTGGTCGAGTTGTCGGGGGTGCTCAAGACACTGGCCTGTTCACTCAACAAGATCGCCAACGACGTGCGCTGGCTGGCCAGCGGTCCGCGCTGCGGCATCGGCGAGATCAGCATCCCCGAGAACGAGCCAGGCAGCTCGATCATGCCGGGGAAGGTCAACCCGACCCAATCCGAGGCGATGACGATGGTCTGCGCCCAGGTGATTGGCAACGACGTCTCGGTCAACATCGGCGGCGCGTCGGGCAACTTCGAGCTGAACGTCTTCAAACCGCTGATCATCCACAACGTCCTGCAGAGCGTGCGGCTGCTGGCCGATGCCTGCGAGATGTTCCGGATCCACTGCGCGGTGGGCATCACGCCGAACGAGGCGCAGATCGCGGCGCACCTGCGGAACTCGCTGATGCTGGTGACGGCGCTGAACCCGCACATCGGCTACGACAACGCGGCGAAGATCGCCAAGAAGGCGCACCACGACGGCACCACGTTGCAGGAAGCCGGCATCGCGCTGGGCCTGCTGACGGCTGAGCAGTTCGCCGCGTGGGTGCGTCCCGAGCAGATGATCCACCCGTCGGGGTAGGTCCAGGAGCGTGCCATGCGGCGAGTGGCGATCTGGTTGGCAGTCTGCGGTGCGCTGGTCGCCTGCGGGCGGTCGTCGGTGGCGCAGGATGGCGTCAAGCTGGCGGGGCAGGTCACCACGCCCGACGGGCGACCCGTGCCCGGGCTGGCGATCGGCATCGGCCGGCTGCAGCGCTACGCCACGCTGCCCGACGCGGCACGGGTCACCGCCGAGCGACAGCTCCGGACCGATGCTGGAGGCCGTTTCAGCCTGACCATTCCGCCCGGGCTGGGCGACCTTTCGAAGGTCGTGCTGTTCACGGCTTCGCCGATCCACGGCAACGTGATCTACGGCGGCGTCACCTTCGACGGCCCAGCGCCAACAGCCGGCCAGACGCGCGCCGCGGGCGTCAAGCTGCTGGATCTGGGAGTGGACAACCTGCAGGTCTTCCTTCAAGTCACCGAGGCCTTCGTGCGCCGGACCGAGCTGCTGCCGATGCACGACGGCGCGAAGCTGGCGACCGACCTCTACCTGCCGGCCGCCGAGGGCCGCTGGCCGGTGATCCTCACTCGCACGCCCTACAACAAGATCGGCCAGGCGCAGCAGCCGGCGGTGCCCGGCTGGGTCGCCGCCGGGATCGCGGTGGTGGTGCAGGATGCGCGGGGACGCTTTGCCAGCAGCGGCGAGAACCTGCCCTTCTGGGGCTGCGGCTGGGACGGGCTGCAGGACGGCGTCGAGACGCTCGACTGGATCGCCGCGCAGCCCTGGTGCAACGGCAAGATCTGCACCGTCGGCGGGTCGGCCGGTGGGATCACGCAGATCCTCACCGCCGCGGCGCCGGCGCGCCATCTGACCGCTCAGAGCATCGGCGTCGCCTTCAGCGACTCGTACCGCCACGCCGCCTATCCCGGCGGCGCTTTCAGCCAGGCGCTGATCCAAGACTGGTTGACCGGCAACAAGTTCGATCCGCAGGCGCTGGCCCTGTTCCGCGAGCATCAGAGCCGCGACGCCTTCTGGGAACGCTTCGACGCCAGCGCCCGCGCCGACCGGGTGACGGTCCCGGCGCTGTTCAGCGGTGGCTGGTTCGATGTCTTCAACCAGGGCACCCTCGACAGCTTCATGGAGCGTCAGCACGGCGGCGGCCCGGGCGCCAAGGGCACCCAGCGCCTCGTGATGGGACCCTGGCCCCACGGCCGGCGGGCACAGGTCGGCGAGCTGACCTTCCCTGAGAACGCGATGCGCCCGCCCGGGCCCGACGAGAACGAGTGGCTGCAGTTCCACCTCAAGGGCACCCGCAGCGCCGCCTTCGACACCCCGCCAGTGGTCTATTACCGGATGGGCGCGGTGGGTGAGACCGGCGCGCCGGGCAACGACTGGCAGACCGCTGCCGACTGGCCGATGCCCTGCACGCCGACGCCCTGGTTTGCCCAGGCCGACGGGACGCTCAGCCCCACCGCGCCGACCGTCGCCGAAGCGGCGAAGTCGATCCGGTACGACCCCGCCAACCCGGTGCCGACCCGCGGTGGCCACAACCTGACCATCCCGGCCGGGCCGTACGACCAACGGCCGCTGGAGCAGCGGTCCGATGTGCTGGTCTTCACCTCGGCCCCGCTGGCGGCGCCGCTGGAGATTACCGGCCGGGTCACCGCCAAGGTCTGGGTCAGCTCCAGCGCGGTCGACACCGACGTCACCGTGAAGCTGACCGATGTCTACCCCGACGGCCGCTCGATGCTGGTGTTGGACGGCATCCGCCGCCTGCGCTACCGGCTCGGCTTCACCAAGTCCGAGCTGCTGACGCCGGGGCAGGTCTACGAGGTCGACGTGGATCTCTGGTCGACCAGTCTGGTGCTGAACCAGGGGCACCGCCTGCGGGTGGCGCTCTCCAGCAGCAACCACCCCCGCTTCGCGGCCAATCCCAACACGGCCGAGGGGTACGGCGGGCCGGCCTCCGTAGTGGCGACCAACACCTTCCACTTGGACCGCACGCGGCCGACGCAGATCATCCTACCGGTAGTCTCGCGGCGGCCCGGCGGTTAGTCGTGGAGGGCCATCGAGGCCGAGACCGCCAGCAGCACCAGCGCCAGCCAGATGCCCCAAGCGGCGCCCGTGATGGCCAGGCAGATCGCGACGCGGGCGGCCACGCTGAGATCGGCCCGGCGCGCCACGGTGGCCACGCCCGCGGCGCTGCCGCCGGCCAACGCGCCAGGCAAGGCGCCGCCCATCGACACGATCACGATGCCGAGGCAGCTCGCCGAGAGCAGCCAGCCCCACCAGGGGACCGGCGCCTTGCGTTTGGCGGTGGTGGTGGCTGCTTCGAGTGGGGTCTCGGGGGGCAACGTTGAGTGGTCCATCGGACACTCCTTCGGTAGCGCACCTAGCCGCTCTCCGCGAGGGCCAGGATCTCGGCCGGTGCCGCGGTCGCCACGCCCACTTTGCGGACCACCACGGCCGCGGCCAGCATCGCCAGCGCGGCCGCTTCGCGCGGCGGGGCGCCCGCGGTGAGGGCCAGGTGCAGCGTCGCGAAGGTGGTATCACCGGCGCCAGCGGGGTCGAACACCGGCACACTGACCGGCGGTACCTGCTGCGCGCCCGTGCCGGCCTGCCACAGCACGGCGCCGTCCGGGCCTAGGGTGACCAGCACCAGCGGGCACCCAACCTGTTCGCCAATCCGCGTCGCGGCGGCCGCGGCGGACGGCAGGTCGGTCGGGCTGAGGCCGCTGATGGCCGCCGCTTCGACGCGGTTCACCGTCAGCAGGTCGACCCCGGCGTAGGCGGCGGCGTAGTGGGGCTTGGCGTTGACCGAGACGAAGGCCCCACGGGCCTTGGCGGCAGCCACCAGCGGCGGGATCGACTGCGGCGTCAGGACGCCCTTGTCGTAGTCGCTCAAGAGCAGGCTGTCGCAGCCGGCCAGCGCCTGCTCGGTGGCGGCCTGCAGCTCGGCCGCCACCAGCGGCGGCAAGGGGCTGCGGTCTTCGCGGTCGACCCGCACGACCTGCTGATTGCCGGCCAGGATCCGCGTCTTGACGGTGGTCGGCCGGCCGCTGTCGCGGACCAGCGCCAACGGGTCGCAGCCGAGCTCGGCCAGCCGCGCTCCGAGGGCGCTGCCCGCCGCGTCGTCGCCGCTGACGGCCACCAGTCCGGCGCGCGCCCCGAGGGCGCGGAGGCAGGCGATCACGTTGGCCGCGCCGCCGGGCACCGCGGTGTTGGGCCCGGCCCGCAGCACCAGCACCGGCGCCTCGGGCGAGACCCGCTCGGCGGTGCCCCAGACGTACTCATCCAGCATCGCATCCCCGACCACCAGGGTCCGCCGGGATGCGATGCTGGCGAGCAGGTCGGTCCGTCGACTGACCGTCACGGCGTTACTTGGTCGGTGCGGCCGAGGCGCCACCGCCGGCGCCGGCCATCAGTTGCTTCATCGTCGCGAGGTCGATCCCCGCCACGACCACCATCTGCTTGCCCTCAACCTTGGCCGACTTCAGCTTCAGCGGCGGGCCGCCCATCTTGGACAGGTCCTGCTTCATGTTGCTGGTCAACTGGCTGGCCATCTCCTTTTCGAGCTTCGCCTTCATCGCGGCGGGCACGCTCAGGCCGCCGAAGCTGGCCTTGACGTTGCTGGCGGTGAAGGCCAGCGTGCTGGGCGGAACGGCCTTCGGCACCGCGTCAAAGCTACAGGTCAGCTTCACCGGGCCCTGCTCCACCTTGAAGGAGACTTTCAGCTTGCCGCCGTCGACCTTCACGCCCACGTCCTTGATGGACGGATCAGCGCCAACGCCGGCTTTGACCTGTTTGGCGAGCTCCGCCTCGTCAATCTTGACGGTGATGGTACCGTCGGCCAGCCCGGTGGGCTCCGCCGACTGGCCCTTGACGGAGACGGCCAGGCCCTTCAGCTCGGCGCTCAGCTCGGCCAGCTTGGTGCCCTCGGCCTGGACGTTCTTGCCCACCAGCTTGAGGTCGCAGGGCTTGCCCTGGGCCAGGCCGAGCCAACTGCCGTTGGCCAGGCTGACGTCCCAGCTATCGGCCGGGGCGGCGCTCTTGAGGCCCTCCTCAAAGCCGGTCTTGACCATGTCACCGGCCTTGGCGAGGCCGGCCTTGGCCAGGAAGAAGCCGCCGACCACCAACAACGCCGCGACCGCCCCGCAGCCCACCAGGCACTTGCCCATCCCCGACTTGCCGCCTTCGCGGCCCGTGTTCGCCATTCGAAACCTCCCTCGATCCTCTCGATGCAGGCGCTACCCGCAGCATCGGCCAGGCCGTGCACCGCCCGCGGTTACGGGTGCCTTACACCGCGGCAGCAGGGCGATGACCGCCAGGTCACACCGCGGTGAGCCGGATCGTACGCCGGGAGAGTATTACGTCGGCCAGCGGCGGCGGCAGGTAGGGCCGTCAGTAGTTCAACCCGCCGCGGCGCATCCGGACATTCAGCAGCAGGCCCACCACCGTCAGGGTCGTCAGCAAGCTGCTGCCGCCATAGCTGAACGCCGGCAGGGGCAGGCCGGTGATCGGCAAGACCCCCAGGACCATCCCGATGTTCAGCCAGACATGCGTCAACAAGATGGTGGTGCAGCCCACCGCGACACCGCGGCCGAAGCGGGAGTCGGCCAGCGCGACGGTGGTCCAGCCCCGCAGCAACAGACCGCCATAGAGCGCCAGCAGCACGGCGCCGCCCAGCAGGCCCCACTCTTCGCAGAGCACGGCGAAGATGAAGTCGGTCTGGCGCTCCGGCAGGAACCGCAAGTGCGTCTGGGTGCCCTGCAGCCATCCCCGGCCCGTCAGGCCGCCGGAGCCCACGGCGATCAGCGCCTGCCGCAGGTTGTAGCCCTGCCCGCGGGGATCGGCGTCGGGGTTGAACAGCACCAGGATCCGGGCCTTCTGGTAGTCCGCCAGGATGTCGAGCCACCAGAGCGCCGCGAAGGCCAGCAGACCGAGCGCGATCAGCAGCACCAACTGCCACCAGCGCGCGCCATTCCACCAGAGCAGCACCAGCCAGATGCTGATGAACGTCAGCGACGTGCCGAGATCGGGCTGCGCCAGAATCAGCAGCAGCGGACCGGCCAGGATCAGCGCGCTGCCGCAAAGCGTCTGCCAGTCGCCGGCGTCGATCTCCTCGTCATCGAAGAACTTCGCCAGCGCCAGGATCACCGCGAGCTTGGCAAACTCCGACGGTTGCAGGCGGATGCTGCCGAAGCTGAACCAGCTCTTCGCACCGTTGACCTCGGTGCCAATCAGCAGCACCGCCGCCAGCAGCGCCAGGCTGGTCCAGTAGGCAGCGCGGGTGAGGTGCGGGAACTGGTGGTGGTCGAGCGTGTTGACCAGCACCATCGCCAGCACACCGAGGCCCAGCCAGACCAACTGCCGTTGCACGAAGTGCCAGGCGGTGGCGCCCTCGGGGGTCCAGGTGGCGCTGTAGATGGTCGGCAGCGAGATCGCCACGATGCCCACCAGGCAGAGCAGCAAGCCCCAGTCGAAGCGCCGCAGCAGGCGTCGATCGACCAGCCCGCCGGCCCGCGGATCGCGTTCGAGCATCCCACTCACGGGGTACTCTCCGGATCCTCGCCGGCGGCGTCCCGGCGGCGCTGGCGCGCCTGCTTCAGCCGCGCCAGCGTCGCGCTGACATCGCGCTCGGCTGGCTCCGTCGCCGCCGACTGGGCGGGCGCTAGCGGTGGCGCGCCGGCCGGCGGCGCGGCCGCTGCGCCAGGTGCCGCGGGCGGCGCCAGCTCCTCGCTGCGGCGGGCGGCTTGACTGGCCCGCAGTTGCTGCGCCAGGCTGCCGCGCTCGGGCGGCGCGGCGGTTGCTGCGGGCGGCGCCTCCTGGGTCGACAGCGGGGCGGCCGGCGGCGCGGGCTGGTCGGGCGGCAGTGCCGGACGAGATCGCAAGCGCGGTCGCACCGCGGCTTGCCGCTGCAGCAGGCGGCGGCTGGTCGACTCCGTCGCGGCCGCTCGCGGCCGGGCCCGCCGCGGCCGCCAGCGACGCCAATCGACCACCAACCGGCGCACCGCGATGTCGAGCGGGAAGAGCCACAGCGCCGTCAGCAGCAGCGGCCACCAGACCTCTCGCGGCGCCCGCGCCGCCGCGCCGCGCGGCACGAACACCTCCTCCGGCCGCCGCAGCAGATCGCCGCCGGTGTCCTGCGCCAGGCGTTGCAGCAACGTCTGATCGGGCGCCAGGTCGCGGTACTCGGGGGGGTAAGCCAGCGCCAGGCCGATGGTCTGCGCGCCCTGCCGGCCCGGTCGGCCGCCCCCCACGTTGATCAGCCAGACCCCCACCTCGCTGGCGGCGAAGGTGGCTTCGTAGCGGCCGGGCGCGGTCTGGCGCAGCCGCAGGTCGACCGCCTGCCCGGTCGGCGAGACGGCCGTCCCGTGGAGCGCCAGCTCGTTCAGGAAGCGGCCCTCGGCATCGACCGCGTCGACCACCACGCGCGCCTCGCCGCGCCGCAGGCGCCACGCGGCGACCTCGTCACCGGTGGCCTGGAAGCGCGTGATCACCTGCGTCTCAAACTCCCCGCGCTGCGTCCGGCGGAGCATCCAGCGGACTGTCTGCGACCAGAAGGGGAGGTAGCCGTCCCAACCCACCCAGTGCCGCCCCCAACGGGCCTTGCAGTCGCTAGTGAAGGCCACCGCGCGGCCCAGGCCGTACTGCCAGGTCGCCAAGATCGGGTCCTTGTGCGGCCCCGGCGCCAGCAACCCGACCTCGCTGCCGGGCTTGGCGGTGGTCGCGATGTACCCCAGCAGCGGCGGCAGCGCCGTCAGACCGCGCAGCGGCTCGATGCTGCTGCGCAGTTGCGGCACCAGGCGCTGCTCGATGATCTGCGACCGCGCCGCCAGCACCGCCTCGCGCGTGAAGATCCGCGGCAGGGCGCTGGCCTTGTTGGTGATGTAGTAGCGCCCCTTGCCCAGCCGCGCGAGGTCCTTCAGGAAGGCGACATCGCAGTCGGTCGGCCGGCCCAGCGCGACGACCGTGGTGGTCACCCGCTGCCGCGCCAGCCGACCGACCAGCTCGCGGCAGCCTTCCTGCTGCTCACTGTCACTGCTGTCGGCGAACAAAATGATATGCCGCAGTTTGGTGTCGCTGGCCTGCAGCATCTGCGCGGCCTTCTGCAGGCCATTGAAGCAGTAGATGCCCCCGCCGCCGGCGCGGATCGAGGAGACCCGCCGGATCAGCGCCTCGCGGTTCGCCAGCGGCATCATTCGCGACCCGGTGACGGGCTTGGCGACGCTGTCGACGGCAATCACGGCAATCTGGTCGCGCGGGGTGAGCAGGCTGATCACCGCGTTGGCGGCTTCGTTGGCGAGCTGGATCTTCTCGATCCCGCCCTCGGTCATGCCCATCGAGCCGGACTTGTCGATCACGATCGCCACGCCGACGTTCGGGACGTGCCGCATCTTGCGGATGTCCATGTCGACCGGCAGGGCTTCCTCGACCGGCGTCTGGTAGTAGCCGCCCGCGCCGAAGGACTCGTCGCCACCGATCATCAGCAGGCCGACCCCGAGGTCGCGCACGGCGCTGCGGATCATCACCATCTGCGCGTCGGACAGGTCCAGCGCCGAGACATTGCTGAGGATCAGCCCGTCGTAGGCCGCCAGCTCGGGCAACTGCGCGGGCAGCCCGTCGGGGCCAACCGTGCGGACCTCCAGCCCAGCCGTGCGCAGGGCCCCGGTCAGGTAACGCTCCTGCCCGCGGTCGCCCTCGACGTAGAGCACCCGGCGGCGGCCGCGCACAAACGTGAAGCCGACCGCCCGGTTGTTGCGGCGGTCGCCGTCGGTGGTCGCCTCGACCACCGCGCTGAGCCGCTGAAAGCCATCGGCGGCGGCCCGCAACGGCGGGAATGCCACCAGGTTCTTGCCGGGCGTCAGCCGCGTGTCCAGCGCCGCGACGATCTGGTTGTCGCGCAGCAGCGTCACCCGCGCCGCGGTCGCGACGTCGGCTTGCAGCACCACCCGCGGCTCGACGAGGTCGCCGCTGCGGACATCGGTCGGCACCACCAGCCGCTCGGCGACGACTTCGGCGCGCTGCCGGCGGAGCAGCGGCCAGACATCCACCGCAACCCCCGCCGCCCGCGCCGCGGCCGCCTCACTGAGCGCGTCCCCCAGGTTCTCGTTGCCGTCGCTCAGCAGCACCACCCGGCGCCGCGCGTCCGGCCGCACCGTCGCCACCGCCAGCCGCAGCCCGGCGGCGAGATCGGTGAACTGCGGCTCCACCGCCGAGGCGATGCTCGGCAGCCCGTCGGCGCCGGCCCCCGCCGCGACCTCCCGCGGCCGCGGTTCGGGCAGCCGTTCGACCAGCGCGGTGCGGCCCACCACCACCGTCCCGGCGGTGTCGTCGGCCCGCATCGTGCGCTGCGCCGCGGCGACGAACTGCAGCGTGGCGGTGCGATCGGCGGGCGGGATGCTGTCGGAGCGGTCGACCACCCACACCACGCTGCTGCCGGCGGCCCGCCGGACCACTTGCAACCCGGCCAGCGCACCGCTCAGGCAAAGCAGCAGCAGCAGGCGCAGCGTCAACGCCAGACGTGCCCTGGACGGGCTGAGTCCGGCCAGCGAACGCCTCGCCAGGGCCACTGTCGGGAGCACCAGGAGCAGCCCCAACAGCCCCCACGGGTGCGTGACCTGCAGGCCACCCATCACCGAATGCGGACGTCGAGGGCTGCGGAGGTGATCTCGCCGGCGTCGTCCTTGCTGACCTCCGTGAACCGCACCTCGGCCAGGAAGTTGCCATAGGCCGAGATCAGGCTCACGCTCTGCCCGGTGGTGACACTCGTCGCGGGCATCCCGTAGGCCGGGAAGTAGTCGACGATGTCGTTGAAGTAGTAGACCTTGCCGCCCAGATAGAGCTGCGGCGCCACGAATGAGCGCGGCGGCGCGCTGTAGGACGCGGCGAACACCAGCCGCGTGTTGTTGACTGGCGTCTCGCTGAGATGCTGTTCGAGGTAGCTCCCCGCGCCGCGCTGGCCGGGCAGCAGCAACTGCCCTTCCACCTGTACCCGCCGCTGCATCAACGAGGCCACCGTCGCCGCGGTCGGCGCCGCGGTGGCCTGCAGGTCACCGGCCGCGGTCAAGGCGGTGAGCGCCGCGCCCGGACCGCTGGGCACGCGCCTCCCGGCCGGCAACGGGCGCCCCAACGGCAAGCCCGGCAGGCGCGGCTGCAGCAGCCCGCCGCCCGGCGCGACGGTCGGCACCGGCTGCCGCGGATTCTCGGGCAGCACCGGCGCGGTGGTCGCCAGCGGCTGCGGCGCGGGCGCTGGCGTCGGCTTGCTGACTGGTTGCGGCGCCGGCCTGGCGACGGGCGGCGCGGGCTTCGCAGCCTCCGGCGCGGCGGCTGGCTCGGCCGACTTGACCGGCGCTTCGGCCACCTTGGTCTCGGCCGCGGGAGTCGCCGCCGGGCCGTCGGCCGCCTTCGCGTCGCCGGCCTTGGCGTCGCCGGCCTTGGCCTCAGCGGCCTTCGCGTCAGCGGTCGTGGCGGCCTCGCCCGACTTGCCGGTCTGGCCGGCCATCTGCACCCGTGGCCGGGCGCCCGGCTGCGGGCCCAGCAGCAGGTAGATGGTCGCCGCCAGGGCGCATCCGAAAATGCTGAAGGTGACCGGCCGCATGCCGGCCCCCGAGCTGCGTCCGCCGACCAACGGACCGAGCACCGGGATGCACAACGTCAGCACCGCCGGCATCAGGCGGCCCATGCCGGTCAGCCCGCTCTCGGCGGCGGCCTTCATCACCCGGATGGCCGCGAAGAGCTGGAAGACCGCCAGCACGCCGATGGCGCCCATCAAGCCAACGTTGTTGCCCATGCGCTAATCTCCGCGGCGCCGCTCCATCGCGTCCAGGAAGCGGTCGAACAGGTAGTTCGCGTCGTGCGGCCCCGGACTCGCCTCGGGGTGGTATTGCACGCTGAACACCGGCAACCTCTCGTGGCGCATCCCCTCAATGGTGCCGTCGTTGAGATTGTGATGCGTGATCACCATGCCGGTACCCTCCAGGGCGTCCGGATCCACGGCGAAGCCGTGATTCTGAGAGGTGATCTCGACGTGCCCGGTTTCGCGGTCCATCACCGGCTGGTTCCCGCCGCGGTGCCCGAACTTCAGCTTGTAGGTCCGCCCGCCGACGGCACAGCCCAGCATCTGGTGGCCCAGGCAGATCCCGAACAGCGGCAGCTCGGCGGCCATCAACTGGCGCACCGTCTCATGGATGTAGGTCAGCGGCTCCGGGTCGCCTGGGCCGTTGCTGAGGTACACCCCGTCCGGCTGCAACGCCAGAATCTCAGCCGCCGTGGTGGCCGCCGGGACCACCGTCACCTGGCAGTCGCGCGCCGCCAGCTCGCGCAGGCTGTTGAACTTCACCCCGCAGTCGAGACAAACCACCCGGTGGCGATACGCCGGCGTCGCCGGGTCGTCGGCCAGGTCGAACAGCGTGAGCTGCTTCTGGGCGGTGCCCTTCGGCTTCGTCAGCAGCCCCAGTTGCCCGCTCCAAACATACGGCTCGGCCGTCGTGACGTGCCGCACCAGGTCCACCCCAACATACCGCGGCGCCGCGTCGAGCTTCGCCTGCAACGCCGCCGGGTCGTCGTCCACCGTCGACAAGATGCCCATCTGGTTGCCCGACATGCGCAGCTTGCGGGTCAGCGCCCGCGTGTCGAGCCCCTCCATTGCCACCACGTCGTGCTGCTGCAGGTACTCACCCAGGCTCAACTCGGCCCGGAAGTTGCTGTGCAGCCGCGCCAGCTCCTTGATCAGAAACCCGCGCACCTGCGGTCGCAGGCTCTCGCAGTCGGCCGAGTTGACGCCGTAGTTGCCGATCAGCGGGTAGGTCATGCAGACCATCTGCCCATGATAGGAGGGGTCGGTGAGGATTTCCTGGTAGCCGGTGATCGAGGTGTTGAAACAAACCTCGCCGACTCGCTCGCCCGCCGCGCCGATGCTGCGGCCACGGTAGACGGTGCCGTCGGACAGGAGTAACGTCGCGGGAGCGGCCATGCGGACTCCTTTGCGGTGTAGCACCACGCGCCGGAAGCCCATTCTAAGCCGAACCCGGCCCCTCGGTCAACCGCCGCGAGTCCCCGGCCGCCCGTCCGCCAGCCGCCGCCGGCCCGGCCAACCGACCACCCCCCACGCGCTGGCCCTGAGGAGGCCGCAAGCCGTCACGAAGGGCCAGGCTGGCGACCGTGAGGGCAGCGGCTGGCATCGGGGGATGGCCGCACCCGGTCACCGCGGCGGAGGTCCTGGCGCGAGGTGGTGGCACCGAAAAAGGGTCTGGACCATTGGGGTACCAATAGTCCAGACCCTTGTTTCGCCGCCGGTGCGTGGGGGTGGTCGCCCGCGGCGGCCGGCCTGCGCTTGCCAACCCACCAACCCCGACCCACCAACCCCAACCCGCTTGTCCTGAGGAGGCCGCAGGCCGTCTCGAAGGGCGAGGTTGGCGACGGTGGACAAAGCGGGCTGGGGTAACTGGCGACCGCTGGTGCGGGATGGCTGAAGGTGGTGGCAACGAAACAGGGTCAGGACCATTGGAGTACCAATAGTCCAGACCCTTGTTTCGCCGCCGATCCGCGGTGGGCGGTCGCCCGCGTCGGCAACCGCCAGCGCCGCCGGCGCGCTAGGAGCCCGTTGCGCATATCAGGGGATCGACAAGCTGATCGCCCTCTGATTCCATTAGCGCATGAGCACACTGTACCGTCGTTGGACCCCGGATCAGGAGTACCTGCTGCCGCCGTCGCCGCGCGATTGGCTGCCGGGCGACCATCTGGTCTACTTCGTGCTGGACCTCGTCGCCGAGCTTGACCTGAGCGCCATCGAAGCCGTCTACCAGGCCAAGGACCCGCGCGGCACGCAGCCCTGGGACCCGCGGATGATGGCCGCGCTGTGGCTCTATGCGCTGTGCGTGGGGGTCTACTCGTCGCGGCGCA
>JADZEX010000010.1 GCA_020850355.1 Fimbriimonadaceae bacterium
ACCGACGGCGGCAGCAGCCAAGCCTGGTCCGGGTTCCACGGGCGGAAGGTGGTGCTCATGCCCGTATCGAATCAGATCGCGGCGAGTTTGTCGATCCCCTGGAGGGGGAATCTTGGACAGGCTCCTAGGCCGCCCGCGGCAACTCCGCCGGCAGCTCACGGAAGCTCACCAGGCGCCCCCGCTCCTCATCCCAGAGCGTCAGCTTGATGGTGCTGAGGCTCTCGGCGATGGTCAGGGTCTTGGCCTCGTGGAACAGCGGGTTCTCGTCGTGACACTGCTGCAGGCGATAGTTCGGGATCTTCGGGCTGAGGTGATGCACGTGGTGCAGCCCGATGTTGCCGGTGAACCACTGCAGCACCGCCGGCAGGCGGTAGTAGGAGCTGCCCTTGAGGGCCACCTGGCTGTAGTCCCACTCCTTCTTGCGGGCCCAGTAAGCGTCTTCGAACTGGTGCTGCACGTAGAACAACCAGACGCCGAGGGTGCTGGCGATCATCGTGATGGGCACCTGCACCAGCAGCACGCGGCCCCACCCGAGCCAGGCGCCGAGCCCGCCGTAGACCAGCAGCAACGCCAGGTTGGTGCTCCACACGCTGCGCTTCTCGGGCCAGCCGGCATTGGGGTAAGTGAAGCGCTGGAAGAGCGCAAAGTGCAACCAGGGGCCGACCAGGAAGAGCAGCACGGGGTGGCGGTAGAGCCGATAGTGCAACCGCTTCGCTGGGCTCAGTGCGAGGTACTCGGCCACCGTCAGGGTTTTGATGTCGCCGATCCCGCGCCGGTCGAGGTTACCGGAGGTGGCGTGGTGGACGGCGTGGTCATGGCGCCAGGCGTGGTAGGCGGTGAGGGTGATCAGACTGCCGGCCCGGCCCACCCAGTCGTTCCAGCGCATGTTGTCGAAGAACGAGCCGTGGCCACAGTCGTGCTGGATGATGAAGATGCGCACCAGGAAGAGGGCCGCCAGGAGCGACCAGGCGACTCCCAGCAGCGGGTGGACCTTGACGCTCTGGTAGGCCCCGACCCAGCACACGATGAAGGGCAGGAAGGAGTTCAGGATCTGCAGCAGTGCGGTCGGCGTATCGGCGTGCTGATAGGGGGCGACAGCCTCCACCCAGGCGGGGCGGGTCCGAGTCGGGCGAGCTTGCGACGACATGCAGCCTCCAGTGCTTCCCGGATGACCGGCGGCGTTCCCCCTTCGCTGCACCGACTGCGAAGCACCGCACGGATCCCAAGGGCGCGGCCAGTATACCACGGTCACGGGCTGCCGCGCCGTTAGATCGCCGCTCGTCGCGGGTGAGCTGGGACAGCCAGTTCTTAACAAGCCGGTAGCATCGCAGGTCAACGCCACCGCGCTGCGGACCGTAACTCCAGGAGCGCCGCGGTCGGGTCGCTGCAGTGCGGCGGCGCCGCTCTTTGCAGGGGCGTGACCACGGTGGCACGGTAAGCAGTGAGAACCCGGTAGGGAGAACGAGGGCACGATGCGAGAGGTCTGGATCTGGGCGACGAGCCTGCTGCTGGCGCCGCTGGCGCAGGCGGCGCCGGGCGCGATCGTGGTCTGGGAGATGCAGGATCCGCGCGCTGCAACCGCGACCGTGGATCTGGCGGCGCACTGTCTGGAGCTGGACGGCAAACCGCGCTGGGGCACTGGCGATGGGGCCCGGATGGTCGCCAACAGCGACTGGCTCGAGCGCCAGGCAGTCAGCGTCAGCGACGGTGCCGGCGGCTGCATCGTGGTCTTCGAGATGAGCGACGGCAAGGGCGACGACGCCATCGCCGCGCAGCGCCTGGCGGCCGATGGCAAGCCGCTCTGGAACCGCGGCGAGAGCAGCGTGCTGGTCGCCAACAGCCGCTGGCGTGAGAGCCGGCCGCAGGTCGTCAGCGACGGCGCCGGCGGCGTGCTGGTGCTCTTTCAGTGTGAATCCGAAGACGGCGACCAGGACATTCGCGGGCAGCGCTTGAACGCCGATGGCGAGCTGCTCTGGGAAGAGGGCAAGGCCAGCACCGAAGTGGCCTACAGCAAGATGCTGGAGCGCAACCCGCGGGCGGTGCCCGACGGCGCTGGCGGCGCGGTGGTGGTGTTCGAGTACGAGGCCGCCGAGGGCGAGCACGCCGGCGACACCGAGATCGCGGCGCAACGGGTGTCGGGTGACGGCAAGCTGCTCTGGGAGGACGGCAAGCGCGCCGTGGCGGTCTGCAGCAGCAACTGGATCGAGCGCGAGCCGGTGGTGGTCGCCGACGGCCAGGGCGGCGCGACGGTGGTCTGCGAGGTCAGCCAGCTCGCCGACCCGAAGGCCGACCGGGTGATCGTCGCACAGCGGCTCACCGCCGACGGCGAGCTGGCCTGGGAGGGCGGCAGGATGTCCGTGGCGGTCGCCGACAGTGCGGCCAGCGAGCGACGCCCGCGCGCCGTCGGTGACGGCGCTGGTGGGGTGATCATCGTCTACGACGCGGTGCAGACCCGCAACGGCGCGGCGACCGGCGAGGTCGACCTCGGTGCGGCGCGGCTCAGCGCGGCGGGCAAGATGCTCTGGGGCAGCGCCCGCGAGCCGCTGCAGGTGGTCGCGGGCAGCACGATCGACCGCTCCGCCGAACTGCTCTCCGACGGCCGCGGCGGCTGCTTCGTGGCCTGGGAGCGGGCCGTCAACAGCGGCGCGCGGGCCGGCGACAGCGACCTCTATGTGCAGCGTCTGAGCAGCGCCGGGAAGCTCACGTGGAGCGCCGGCAAGCCGGTCCTGGTGGCCGGCAGCGCCAACCTCGAGCGGCGTCCGAAGCTCTGCAGCGACGGCGCTGGCGGGCTGCTGCTGGCTTTCGAGAGCGAAGGCCGGAGCGGCGCGGCGAAGGGCGACAGCCAGGTCGCGGCGCAACGGGTCGACGCCACCGGCAAGCTGCTCTGGGGCCAGGGCCAGCCGGTACTGATCGGCCAGGGAGCCTGGCGCGACCAGCGCCCCCAGCCGCTGCTGTCCGGCGGTGGGAGCGGCGCCGGTGGACTGGGCGGGATCCGCATCAGTCTCTAGCCCGCAGTCCCTCCAGCGCGCCCGCCGTCGCCAGCCCCACGGCGGGCGCGCCGTCTCTAAGGCGCGTCGAGCAGCTCCAGGCGCAGATCGTCCAGCAGCAGGTCGACGCTCCGCTCGCCCTCCAGGCCGCCCCGCTCAATCGCCAGGTCGCCCGCCGCGCCGCGCAGCGGCACCTCGAAGACGCGGTCGAAGCGCTGCCAGGTCCCTGACTGGCGCAGATCGTAGGGCGCGGCGTTGAAGTTGTCGATCCACTTGCCGTCGGCGGCGTTGACGCCGACCTTGACGTACGGTGCCTTGGCCGGCTCGACCCGCTCGACGCGCATCCAGCCGCTCAGTCGGTAGCGCGCCGCCGGCTGCAGCGGCACGGGCAGGCGGAGGTGACCGTAGTTCCAGGTGTTGCGACAGGTCCCGGTCAGTCGCAAGGCGCGCTGGCTGTCGTGGCCGCCCGCCGCCATGCTGACCTGGGTGCCCGTGGCAGCGGCCCAGCCGGCGGCCTCGCCGGTCTCGAAGTCGGTCTGCCAGACCACCCCGCCGACCGCCGTCGAGAGGTGCAGCTCGACCTCGCCGAGTGGGTAGCGTCCCGCCGCATCGCGGCCCGCCAGGCCGAGTTGGATCACCCGCCCGGTCTCGGGCCAGACCATGCTGACCAGCAGACGGTAGGTTCCAGCTGGCGTTCCCGGCGGGAGCACGAGGCGGTGCATCTGCTCCTGGCTGGCGCCCGGATCCCAGCGCGTGGTCGGCGTCGGGGGGTACTGCAGGTCGCTGCTGACCACCTCGCCCGCCGCGTTCACCAGCAGCATCGTGACCGCGTAGCTGCCATGACTCCACGCGATCCCGTCGTTGCGCCAGAAGCTCCGCACCACCAGCCGACCCGGCAGCGTCGCGCTGACCCGGCCGGCCGCCGGGAGCTCGACCCCGGTCACGACAAAGCGGTAGCCGATCCGGCGGGCCGCGTCGAGCAGCATCTCGCGCGCCTCGGGGGGCGCCTTGCGGTAGCCGGCCCCACCGAAGAGGTTGCTGTTGAGGTAGGCAATCGGCGAGGCCAGCGCCTTGGCGAAGGTCGTGGGGACGTCCCAGCCGTTCTGCTGCATCGCGCTCCAACCGCTGTGGAACTCCAGATTGCAGAGCGTCCCGCGCGGGGCGTAGGTCGGGTAGAGCTTGCTCTCGACGTTGTAGCTGGCACCGTCGTGCTTCAGGCCATCCTGCCGCAGGTGCATCCCCCGCGCGGCGGCGTAGTCGTTGATGCTGAGCCGCTCCGGGCCGCCCACGTTGAGGAAGACCGGAGTCCGCGGGAAGGCCTTCGCGTAGTCGTCGATCATCCGGCGGTAGGCCGCCACATAGCCGGCGTCGGTGTACCCGGTGGCGTCGAAGTCGGCCTGCGTCCAGCGTGCCAGGTGCATTTCACCCCACTCGCCGATGCCGCCAAGGTCGACAAACTCGAGGCCCTCGCGACCGTCCAGCCAGGCGCCCAGCTTGGCGATGAACTCGGCCTGCAGCTCGAGGTAGCGCTGGTTCCAGAACGCCGGGTTGACCTGCCGCGGGACGGACAGCCCGACATGCTCGACCCCCGGTACGCCGGCGTCGAAGACCCACTTCGGCGTGACGTACTCCTTGTTGCCGTGCATCGACTGGCTCATCACCCGGAAGGCGACCCGCTTGCGGTGCTGCTTGACCCAGACGTCGAACAGCGGGCCGAGGAACTCGTCGAAGCGGTAGACGCCCGGCTCGGGGTTGACGTCGCACCAGTGCAGCCGGAAGTAGGCGATGTCGCTGAGGCCCATGAACCACTCGTCTGGCTTGGCGTCGAGCGGCGGGTACTGCAGGTAGACGCCCATGAAGGGGTTCTGCAGCACCTCGTTGGAGAGCTGCGGCGTCAGTTGCCGTGGCTCGGGCGTCGTCGGGGCTTGCAGCAGCGACAGGCTCAACAGCAGCGCAACAGGCATCGGGGTCTCCGGCTGGCCCCCGCTTCGGCCGGCGGCCGGCGACTCCTGCCGGCAGGGCTGCCGCCCAGGCTGGCGAAGCAGCCGCGCGGGAGCGAGCGATGGGAGCATTTGACGGACTGGCCGTGGACCTGGGCAACCTGCACCGCCTCAGCAAGGCGCAGACCCGCTCGATCAGCGCCGAGAACTTCAGCGGCGCCAAAGGCGCCGGCGGCCTGGCCACCGCGGGCACCGGGGCCAACTGCGCCCGCGAGCTGGGGGTCGGCTGGAAGGTCAGCCCGTCGGTGCGGATCGACGCCGGCAGCACCTTCACACTCGCCGACATCGCCGGGCCGGGCGCGGTTCAGCACATCTGGATGACCCCCACCGGCAACTGGCGGCGGAGCATCCTGCGGATCTACTGGGACGACCAGGAGCAGCCCAGCGTCGAGTGCCCGGTGGGCGACTTCTTCGCCTGCGGTTGGGGCGAGTTCGCGCCGGTCAACTCCTTGGCGGTCTGCGTCAACCCCGGCAGCGCCTTCAACTGCTACTGGCCGATGCCCTTCCGGCAGCGCTGCCGGATGACCCTGACCAACCTGGCCGACGAGCCGATGGTGCTCTACTACCAGATCGACTACGCCCTGAACGATGTCAAGGACGACGCCGCCTACTTCCACGCGCAGTTCCGGCGGGTCAACCCGCTGCCCTACAAGGAGGTCTACACCATCGTCGACGGGCTGCGCGGCCAGGGCCAGTACGTCGGCACCTACCTCGCCTGGGGCGTCAACAACAACGGCTGGTGGGGCGAGGGCGAGATCAAGTTCTACCTCGACGGTGACGAGTGGCCGACGATCTGCGGCACGGGCACCGAGGACTACTTCTGCGGCTCGTACAACTTCGAGAACAAGACCACTCGGCAGTACCAGGAGTTCTCGACCGCCTATGCTGGCCTGCCCCAGGTGATTCGCCCCGACGGCGTCTACCGCTCGCAGCAGCGCTTCGGGATGTACCGCTGGCACATCACCGACCCGATCCGCTTCGGGCAGGACCTGCGGGTGACCATCCAAGCCCTCGGCTGGCGCGCCGGCGGCTGCTATCTGCCGCTGCAGGACGACATCGCCTCGGTCGCCTACTGGTACCAGACGCTCCCGACGGCGCCGTTCCCGGCGCTGCCGGCGCGGGAGTTCTTGGAGGTCTACTGATGAGCAGGTGGGGCCGGAGCAACCGCTCCGGCCCCACCTGCCGCTACGGCGTGACCACGATCTCCAGCGAGCGCCCCGTCGAGATGCTGACGAAGCCACCGTTTGCATCCTCGGCCCGGTCAGAGGCCGACAAGCTCAGTACCCACCGGCCAGGGACGGTCGGCAGGGACACCTGTCCCGAATACGTGGCGCTACTGCCCTGGCGGGCCATGGTCGTCGTGACGCCACCCAGCGTGGCGAACACCCGACCGGCGTAGGCGCCCAGTTGCGGCTGTTGACGCGCCGCGAAGTTCGCATCTGCGCTGACCGTCAGGGTGCTGGCGCCGCCGAGGCTGAGTTCGGTGAAGACATCGAAGAACGAGTCGACCCGGGTCCCCCCCACCAGAACGTTGCCCAACTGCGGCGCCGCCGGCTGGGCGAGACCGTGATAGGCACTGCCGCCACGGTCAAACTGCGTCCACTCGACCAGGCGCTCCGCCGTGATCTGCCCACTGTCGCCAACGGGCAGGATCTCCAGCCACCGGGTGAACTGCTGATCGGAGAGGATCGGCACGACATTGTCGGCGGTCAGCCGTCGGTGGCCGGAGAAGCGGAAGCCGTCGCCGTGCCGTGCAATGCTGTCAACCGTCTGGGTCGTGATCACCAGGTCGTTCGAGGGATGAGTCATCTCCTGGTGTGTACTGCCATTGTAGTTGTAGCGCGGATCGTAGAGCGGCCCCAGCAAGATGGGGTCACCGGCCAGGCGGGCGAGCCGCAGACGTTCGATCAGATCAAGCACGAAGAGCGGCACGGGCGGTGGCGCCCCACTGAACCCACCCCTCTTGGGTTCACCAGGTCGCGGCCACCGGTCGTTGCCGGGATCATCGCGCTCCATGTCCGTCTTCCAGGCCGGCTCGGGATCCTCTGGCGTCAACCCAGCCGCTTCGCAGATCTTCTCGATGATCTCGTCGGCAGTGAGTTCCAGCCCGGCCATGCCGGCTTCCACCTCGGCCAGCGTGACGACTCCATCCGCATTGGCCAACTCTAGCGCCTCCTGCATCTGCATCAGGGCGCACTTCAGACCAATCGTGTCTGGTGCTGAATACGATGGGTGTGTGGCGTCGGAGTCCGTGAACCAATGCACAGCCTTGTCGGTCTGAGCGTCCCATTGATCAAAGACCGGGACCATGTTGCCGCCGTAGCAGGCGGCATTGAAGATGTTGATGTGGCCTGCTGTCACGTTCTCGTTCAAGAGCTGGCACAGCTCTTCATAGGTCAGTCGATCACGGCCAATCTGGACTCGTGAGTTTGGCGGCGCAGAGCCGTGCGTGGCCAGCACCAGAAAGTACTTGTCGTTGGCACCGAGACCCGTTGAGGTAGACCTGAGACGCGCGGCGAACTCGGCCCGACCGAAGCGGTCAGGGTGACGGTCCCAGAGCACCGACAGCGGGTTCGCCTGGCCGGTCAGCTCCTGCAGGTACTCCGCAGTGTTGTCAATATCGCCCTGGCGCCGGGCCTCTTCGGAGCAGACGATCAGCGCACCTGCCGCGGACCCGGCCAGCGGTAGCCTGGTCCGCTCGTCCTCCGGCTCCAACAGGTCGGCGAAGTCCCCATGAATGTAGACCAGATTTGCCAGCCGGTCAGCCTCGGCCAAAAGCCGGTCTTCACCATCCAAGACCGGCCAGGATCGGACGGAGCGAACAAAGATGGCGCCATCGCTTGGGCGCACGAACAGCAGGGCGCCAAGATGCTCAAAGTTGGCGAGCAGATTGAGATCGGCAAAGAAGGTGTAGAAGCTATCATTCAGGATATAATCCTGATCCTCAAAGAACGCCCGTAGATGGGCGCCACGGGGCAGGGGAGTGTCCTGCAGCGAGAAGACGCCGATGGCAGGATCGTCACCAGTGCCGTACCGGGGTTCGTTCTGTCTGGCTGCCGCGAGTCCGACGTACTGGCGGAGGACGCGCGTCGCGGCGTCCGCGGCATCGGCCACCGGACCGCTGCCCGCGAGAACCTCGGTTGAGGGATCCGCCGTGGCCGGTGTCCCGCCGCCTCCACAGCCCAACAGCCCGGCACACAGCAAGTGCAGCAACGTCACGGCGCAGCAGCGCCAGATCCGAGCCATGGGTCTCTCCCTCTGTGGAGTTCTGGGTAGGTAACTCCAACTTTGGCAGGGTACCCAGTGCAACGACCCAAGTCAAGTTGGCTCGACCGTTAGATCTTGCGGTGGCATGACGAGACCCGCAGTGGCGACCGGATCCGATGCTGATCCGGTCGCCGCCTGCCGTTCGCCGATGCCCTGGTCGCGGGCCCCTACCTGGTCGGCTTGGTGACCACGTTGACCCCGCTGGCGGTGCCGGCGTTGTTGGTCGGCGCGGCCGCCAGGATGGCTTCCAGGGTGACCCCCGCCTTGACCTCGGCCGAGGTGGCGGTCTGACCGTCCTTGGCGTACTTGGTGTTGGCGGTCACGCGGATGGTCAGGTCGGGCGGCGTGGTCTGGCCGCTCGGCGCGGTCGGCGCCTGCAGCACGAACGAAGCCAGCGCGCTGTTGGTGGTGGTCACGCTCTTGACCTTGCCGACCGCCTTGAACGGCAGCACCTGCACCGCCACGGCGGTCGCCTTGTTGTCCACCGGCGGCGCGGCCAGCACGGCTTCGACCGCCAGCCCGACCTTGACGTCGTCGGCCTTGGCCTCTTTGTCACCCGCCTGGTACTTCGTCGAACTGCTCACGCTGACCGTCACGTCGGCCGGCTGGGTCTGCCCGGCCGGCGCCTGCGGCGTGACCACGAACGAGGTCAGGCTGCCGCTGGCGGGCGTGCGGCTCTGGATCTTCCCGGCGACCATCGGCGGCAGCACCTTGACCGCCTTGGCGGTGCCCTTGTTGTTAGCCAGTTTGGCGGCCAGGGTCACCTCGACGGGCAGTCCCACTTTGAGGTCGGCGGCCGTCAGTGCTTTGTCGCCGGCCCGGTAGGTGGTGTCCTTGGTGACACTGATGGTGGCGGCCGCTGGCTTGCTGCTCTGCCCGGGAGCCGGCTTCGGCTCCAGCACGAACGCGGAGAGGCTGCTGCCGCTGCCGGTCAGGCTCTTGATCCGCCCGCCGACGAGCAACTCGATGCCCGTCCCGCCGCCCGAGGCCCCGCCCGGCCGCTGCGCGGCGCGCGTCTCGCCGCTGTCGATCATCCCACCACCGCCGCCGCAGCCGCTGAGGGCCAGGCCCAGCAGCCAGCCCAGACTCCAGATCGCCGTCCACACGGTGCGCTTCATGGTTACCTCCTGAGCCGGCTGGAGCCCCTTCGGCTCGCCTGGCTCCCACCCGCCGCGCGGCTCGTCACCGCGCCTGAGACGGTGGTGCCCAGGTTCGGTGACACGGCGGGTGGGCGGCCGATGACAGATCGGTCATCCGATGCGGCCGGTGGCCGGCCCGCCCGTCGCCGCCGGCCGCGACCCGCTGTTCCACCAGGCACCGGTCTTGACAGCCGGGCGCGCTCCGACTACCATGGGCACGAGATATGAGAATGACAGTCGTTCTCATAATAAACGGAGATCGCGATGACCACGGCAGAGATGGCGTTGCTACCCGGACAGCACCTCGATGCGGCAAGCATGCCGGGGCACTGGGTCTTGGCGCGCCTGGGCAAGACCGTCTTGCGGCCGGGCGGTCTGGGGCTCACCCGGGCCTTGCTGGACCATCTGGCCATCGGGTGTGCGGATACGGTGGTCGAGTTCGCGCCTGGCCTCGGCGTCACGGCCCGGCAGACCCTGGCGCACCGGCCGGCTGCCTACACGGCCGTCGAGCGTGACCCGGCCGCGGCCACGCGGGTGCGGTCCTACTTGGTGGGCGAGCAGCAGCAGGTCGTGGTTGGAACGGCGCAGGACACCGGCCTGCCGCCGTCCGCGGCCTCCGTCGTCTATGGCGAGGCCTTGCTGACGATGCAGTCCGCGGCGGGCAAAGCGGCGATCGTCGCCGAGGCGGCCCGGCTACTGCTCCCTGGCGGGCGGTACGGCTTGCACGAGATCGCGGTCGCCGACACGGCCAGCGCCGCGCAGCGGGCCTCCCTGGAGGCTGATCTGCTCGGCGCCATCAAGGTGGGAGCGCGGCCGCTCAGCCGCAGCGAGTGGGTCAGCCTGCTGGCGACGCAGGGACTGCGGGTGGTCCATCATCAGGTCGCGCCGATGGCCCTCCTGGAGCCGCGCCGGCTGCTGGCCGACGAGGGGCTGCGAGGCGTCTTGCGCTTCGGGTTCAACCTGCTGGCGCAGCCGGTCTGCCGGCGCCGAGTGCTCCAAATGCGACAGGTGTTCCGGAAGCACCGCCACCTGATGACCGCCATCCTGCTCGTCGCGACCAAAGCTGCGTAGCCGCCGCGCCGCGAGCCCTGGAGGACCCCCATGCCCCGCACTTCGTCCCGTCGGACTGGCTTCACCTTGATCGAACTGCTGGTGGTGATCGCCATCATCGCGACGCTGGCAGCGATCCTCTTCCCGGTCTTTGCCAAGGCTCGCGAGAAGGCGCGGCAGACCAGATGCCTCAGCAATCTGAAGCAGTTCTCGCTGAGCCTGCTGCAGTACGTGCAGGACTACGATGAGACCTACCCCATGAACCTCTACCTGGCTTCGTCAGGGGTGACGACCATCTACGACCTGACCGGCCCGTATGTGCGCAACACCCAGCTCCAGGAGTGTCCGTCGGACGCTGCGCCCAACAGCTCGGCGGTGCTCAGCGCGCTCTTCGGCGGAGCGCCGATGGCCAGCCAATGGCGCGCCAGCTTCACGCCGAACCTGGCCGTTGTCGAAGATGGTCCGGGCATCCCCGGCCGAACCATCCCCCATGCCGTGACCCGCGAGGCTTCGATTGAAGAGCCAGCGGTCACGGCCCTCTGGGGCGATGCGATTCTGCCTGCCGGGGTCCCGCCAGGGGTCACGGCCCCGGTCCAGGCGCGGCATAATCTCACCGCCGACCTGTCGTATTGCGATGGACACGCCAAGGCGATTCCCTGCACCGCACCGGGCACGACGTTCACGGCCGTCAACGGCGTCAGTTTGCCCTACCACGTGCTGGGTGCGCCGGGCGGCATCTACCGTGGCCGGACCGACTTCAAGGGGCTAGTCCTGAACGGCGCCTACGCGAACGAGCTCTGAGGCTCCGCGCTGGCCGCGATCGGAGAGCGGGCCGCCAAGGGCAACCGGGGGCACGCTGCTGGAGGGCTGTCCCCGGCTGCGCTGAACCACCCGGCTGCCAGCGCGCGGCTGGGGCGGCCCGGCTGGGTCGGCTACCTGGCTCAGGCCCACGGTCGCAGCACCCAGCCGTAGTGGTACGGCGGGAGGGCCAGCGGCTGCGCCGTGGTGGTGTTGAAGCCGGCGGCGGCGGCCCAGTCGCGCAACTGCTCGGGGCGGGGACGGATCGACAGGTCCGGACCGCGCGGGGTGCTGGCGTCCCAGACCCAGTGGGCCACCGCCAGGCAGCCGTCCGGCGCGACGATCCGCCGGGCCTCCGTCAGCAGGCGCTGCGGCTCTTGGCAGTGCAGCAAGTTGAAGATCGTCACGACGGCCACGCTCGCCGCCGGGCGGTCGGTGCCGTGGGCGAACAGATCGCGGACCGCCGCGACCACATTGGGCAGGCCGGCCGCCGTCGCTCGCTCCGCGGTCCGCGCCACCATCACCGGGTCGATGTCGTAGGCCCAGAGCGTGCCGGTGAGGCGAGCCGCGAGGGGCAACGTGAAGGTCCCATAGCCGCAGCCGAACTCCACGGCGTCACCTGCAACGCCACACAGACCGAGAGAGTCCAGTGCTGCTGCCGGCTGCAGCAAGGTCTCCCAGTACGCTTCGGCGGGCATGCCGCTGTCGCGTAGTTTCACTGCCGCAGCTCCGCCAGCCGTCCCCCGGCCCGACAGAGCGCTGTGAAGAGGCGCCAGTCGGCGTCTGCCGGACCCTTCTCGAAGGTCTCGGCGCTGCCTCCAACTCGATTGGTGACATGGGCTGCCAGCGCCACCGCCACGCCGCGCGCCTGGGCGAAGGCGAACAGCGGCGCGGCCTGCATCTCGACCGCCAGCGCTCCGGCGCGCCGGGCCAGGTCCACGGCGGCTGCCGTCTCGCGGTACGGCGCATCGGTGCTCCAGACCAGGCCCAGACGCACCGGCAGGCCTGCACTGGCGATCTCCTCGGCCAGTATCGGCGGTGCCGTCGACGGCGCGCTGACGTCGGGTGATGGTGGTAGGTAGTGAAACGAGGTGCCCTCATCGCGAAGCGCCGCGGTGGCCACGACGACGCTCGGAATCGGCAGCTCCGGTGAAACACTGCCGGCCGACGCCAGGCCCAGGATCACCGCCGTGCCAGACACCGCCAACTGCTCCGCCACAAACACCGCGTACGGCCCGCCGATCGTGCGTGGGATCAGCCCGTATTCGACCGCCTCGACCACCACCCGGTAGAGCACCGTGTGGAAACAGGCCCAGGCCGGGCACGGCTGGGCGCGACCGGTGGCCACCAGGTGGTCCGTCAGGTCGCCATCGAAGTCGAGCACACAGACTCGCGGCACCGTCGTGGCCTTGGGCGCCCGCCCGGCGCGCACCGCCCGGACCACCGCCTCCGGCGTGAACAGCGACGGCGCGGCGGTCTCGTGGCGCAGCAAAGGCAACGCCGCCAGGCCGTCGGTGGCTGGGCAGCAACCCCGATCCGCCGTCTGTCTGTCCTGTTCCACTGCCGCAGCTCCCGCAACACCTGGCGCCGGCCGTGGTCGATCGACGCTGGCTGCCCGCCCCGACTCGGCCCGGGGTTTGCATTCTAGATAACTGGGGCAAGACCTCCCAGTCTGCTCGCCGGAGATCTGCGCGTGCTGTGCTCCGTGGTGCTGCTGCTGCTGGCTCTGCCCGAACCGCCGGTGACGCAACTCGGGTTGACCGCAGGCCATTTCACGGTCAACGGCAGACCGACCTTCCTGCTCGGGTTCAGCTACTACGCCGGCCTGGGTGCTCCTGCCGACTTCGTGCAGCAGGACCTTGACGACTTCCGGGCCGCCGGGTTCAACTGGCTGCGCGTCTTCGCGACGCTCGCCGCCTACGAAGACACCTCGGCGGTCGATGTCGGCGGTCAGCCCCGAGAGCCCTACCTGGGCCGCCTGAAGGCGTTGCTCGACGCGGCCGACCGGCGGGGGATGGTGGTCGATGTCACGCTGGCCCGGGGCCGGTGTCTGCCCGACCTGGCGGTCCATCGCCAGGCTGTCCAGACGCTCGCCCGCGAGTTGCTGCCCTGGCGCAACCTCTACTTCGACCTCGCCAATGAACGGGACTTGCGGGGTGACGGTTTCGTGCCGCTGGCGGAAGTGGCGGAACTGGCCCGCCTCGTCCGGGTGATCGACCCCGGTCGCCTGTTGACGGCCTCCGATTGCGACCCGACCCGCGAGGCGTTGGCGGCCTTTCTGGCGGTGCCGCAGTTGAGCTTCAGCGCGCCGCACCGTTGGCGAGACCCCAGCTCCGTGCGGTCGAGCCGGCCCTGGACCGCCCAGACCATCGCCACAATGCGGGAGTTGGGGCGGGTCGTGCCGCTGCACTACCAGGAGCCGCAGCGGCGCGGCTTTGCTGCCCGCTGGGAACCGCAAGCAGCCGACTTCCTGGCTGACCTGCAAGGCGCGGTTGAGGGCGGCGCGGCGGGCTGGTGCTTTCACAACGGGCCGCAGAACACGGCCGGCGCCGACCAGCGACCGCGGCGGTCGTTCGACCTCCGACCGGCCGAAGGCCGCCTCTGGCAGCAACTCGACGAGGTCGAGCGTGAGGTCGTCAAGCGCTGCGCTGGGCTGGTTCGTCAGGCGGCCGAGCCGTGAGACGCCCTGCGCCGGGCAGGCGGCGATCGGCCCGCCAACCTTGCCGACTGGTGGCGGGCCCCAGGCCGCGCTACTCCGGCAGCACCATCCGATAACCGACGCCCTGCTCCGTGAGGATCCACTGCGGGCGGGCCGGCTCCGGCTCCAGCTTCTTGCGGAGGTTGGCGATGTAGACGCGCAGGTAGTGCGTCTCCTGTTGGCAGTGCGGTCCCCAGACCTCCCGCAGCAGCGAGCGATGGGTGATCACCCGTCCGGCGTGGCGCAGGAGGGCTTCCAGTAGCGCAAACTCGTGCCGGGTGAGCTTGACGAGTTGCCCGTCGCGCAGGATGCGGCGGGTGGTGAGGTCGATCTGGACGTTGCCCAGGCGGTACTCGACAGTGGTGCCGCCGGCGCCGGGGGTACGGTGGCGGAGGGCGACCCGCAGCCTAGCCAACAACTCGCCGACGCCGAAGGGCTTCGTGAGGTAGTCGTCGGCGCCCGCGTCGAGGGCCTCGATCTTGTCGTCCTCCTGGTCGCGCGCCGAGAGCACCACGATGGGCACCGCGGACCAGAGGCGAACCTCCCGGATCAGCTCCAGGCCGTCGCGGTCGGGCAAGCCCAGATCCAGCACTGCGACGTCGGGCGGCTCCTGCTCCAGGAGCCGTTGCGCGTCACGGGCGGTGGCGGCCTCGCGCACGCGATACCCCGCCGCCAGCAACGCGGCGCGGACGAACCGCCGGATCGGCAGCTCGTCCTCAATCACCGCGACCAGCGCCGGGTTGAGCGGTTGCTTAGACATCGTCGTCCTCGGGCGGCACGTCCGGCGGCAGCGCCGGCTGGGGCAGCAGCAGCTCGAAACAGGCCCCGCCAGCCGGCCGGTTGGAGACGCTCAGGCTGCCCCCATGGGCGACCGCGACGGCTCGACAGATGGCCAGTCCGAGACCGCTGCCGCGGCTCTCGGCGCGCGCCTGCGCCCCGCGGGCGAAGGTCTCGAAGATGCGTTCGCGGTCTTCGTCCGGGACGCCAGGGCCGCAGTCGGTCACGGTCAGGCGAAGCTCCCCGGCGCGCCGGCAGCCCGCCAGCTCAAGGCTGCTGCCGGGCGGCGTGTAGCGCGCGCAGTTGTCCAGCAGGTTGACCAGCAGCAGCTCCAGCAGCACCGCGTCGACTTCCACCAGGAGCATGTCCGGGCTGACCGCCACCGTGATGGACCGGCCCGCCAGGTGGCGTTCGGTGGCCCGCAAGGCGCTGCCGATCAGGTCCTCCAGCAGGTGCCACTCCCGGCGCAGCGCCAGCCCGGCCTCCAACTGCGTCAGCCGCAGCAGGTTGGTGACCAGCCGCGACAGCCGCTCGGCCTCGTCGTTGATGCTCTCGATCAGCAACCGTTGCTCGGCGGCGGGCGGCGGTGGCGTCTGCAACAGCGTGCTGCTGGCGCCGGCGATCGTCGCCAGCGGTGTGCGCAGGTCATGCGAGACGGAGGCCAGCAGGTTGCTGCGAAGTGCTTCGGTGCCGGCGGCCAGCCGGGCCGCCTCGGCGGCGGCGGCCAGCTCGACGCGTTCCAGGGCCAGGGCGATCTGGGTCGCACACGCCTCCAGCAACGAGCGCGGCTCGGGCAGCCAGGGGTACTGCGGGTCGTGGTGGGCGATCCCCAGCACGCCGTGGGTGGCTCCGCCGGCGGCCAGCGGCAGGTAGACCGCCTCCGCGGCCGGCAACGTGTCGGTCCCGCGGCCGGCGGGCCGGTCGTGGTCCAGCACCCACTGCGCCACCGCGACCTCGGCCGGGTCGGCCGGGAACTCGGCCGGGTGGTCGACCACGGGCCGCAGCCCCTGCGGCTTGCGCCGGAAGACCGCCACACGGCCGCCGCAGACCGCTCCGAGTTCGTCCTCGGCCGCCGACATCACGGCCAGCGGGTCGCCGGCCGTGGTCAGTCGCTGGGCCAGCCGGTAGAGCAGCTCGGCCCGGCGCTGGCCACGTTCGGCGCGTGCCGCTTGCGCCTTGGCGCGGGCTGTCAGTTCGGCAATCAGCAGCCCCACCGCCAGCATCACGCTGAACATGAAGAGGTACTGCGTATCGCTCACCGCCACGCTGAAGCGCGGCTCGATGAACAGCACATCGAACAGCAGCACCGCCAACACCGACGCGACGACCGCTGGCTGGCGGCCGCCCTGCACCGCCACCCAGACCACGGCGGCGAGGTAGAGCATCACCAGATTGGCCTCGGCCAGGCCCAGGTGGAAGCACGCCAGGCCCAAGCCGGTGGCCGCCGCCAGGGCCAGCGCCGTCAACAGCCAGGCGCGCCAGCTCGGCTGGTCGGCGGCCCGCGCCCCGGTGGGCAGGTCGGCGGCCGCGCCATGCACCACCACAATATCGAGGTCGCCAGCCTGCGCCAGCAGCCGCTCGGTGAGGCCACTGCGGCCCCACCGCGCGGGCGGCGAGCTGCCGACCACCACCTTGGTGGCGTTGTGCCGCCGGGCGTAGGCCAGCACCGCGCCGACGAACTCGTCGCCCGGTTCGCTGGCCGTGGTGGCGCCGAGTCGCTCGGCAAGCTGCAGGTTGCGGACCAGGCCCGCGCGGGCGGCGTCGGGCAGCGGCCCGCTGTCGACATACAGGGCGGTCCAAGCGGCCCCCAAAGAATCGGCCAGCCGGCGGGCGGCCCGGATCACCTGACCGGAGCTCGGGCTGGGGCCGACGCAGACCACCAGTTGCTCCCGCGTCGGCCAGACGCTGGCGGTCGTCTGGCCGCGCCGGGCCAGTTCCACGGCCGCATGGACCTGGTCGGCTGCCAGCCGCAGCGCCAGCTCCCGCAGCGCCACCAGGTTGCCGCGCTGGAAGAAGTGCCGCAGCGCCTGCTCGGCCCGCTCCGGGACGTAGACCTTCCCTTCGCGCAGGCGCGCCAGCAGGTCATCGGGCGGCAGGTCCACCAAGGCCAGCTCGACGGTCTCACCGAACAGCTCGTCCGGCACCGTCTCGCGGACCACCACGCCACTGATCTGCGCGACCACGTCGTTCAGCGACTCGACATGCTGCACGTTGCAGGTGGTGTGCACAGAGATCCCCGCGTCGAGCAGATCCTGCACGTCCTGCCACCGCTTGGCGTGGCGCAGCCCAGGCGGGTTGGTGTGGGGCAGCTCGTCGACCAGCACGACCTCCGGCCGCCGGAGCAGCACCGCCTCCAGGTCCAACTCGCGGAGGTGGCTGCCGTGGTGCGTCAGCGCCAGCACCGGGAGCTGCTCCAGGCCGTCCAACAGGGCTTCCGTCTCCGGCCGGCCGTGCGCCTCGAGGTAGCCGACCACCACATCGGCGCCCTCCGCCGCCAGACGACGCGCCTCTTGCAGCATTCGGTAGGTCTTGCCGACTCCAGCGGCGTAGCCGAGGTAGACCTTCAGCCGGCCACGCGCCGCGGCCGTCGGCTGCTCGGAGGCCAGGCGGGCGAGCATCGCCTCGGGTGTCGGCCGCTCGTGCTCACGGTTCATGGCAGGGCATCCAACGCCAGATTCGCCTCCAAGACGTTCACCAGCCGCCGTGCCTCGCCGGGGATGCGCCTGCTCCGGTGCCGCACCAGGGCGGCGACCGCGGCGGCCGGCCGCTGGCGAGCGGCCGCGATCCGCTCGACCTGGGCCAGCGCGCCTTCCAAGGTCAGGTCCGGGTCCAGACCTGACCCGGAGGCGGTCAGCAGTTCCGCCGGCACCGCCCGGCCCGCGCCGAGCCGCAGGGCACCCGCTCGCTCGGCGGCGGCGGCGCGGAGCTTGTCGCCGGCTGGCGAGAGGTTGCTGCCGACCGCCGCAGCCGCATTGTAATCCACCGCCGACGGCCGTGGCCACAGGTAGCGCGGGCTCCGGAACGGCTGCGCCAGCAGCCGGGACCCGATCACCGAGCCGTCCTCGCGCCGCAACAGGCTGCCGGCGGCCTGCTCCGGCGCTACTGCCTGGGCGATCGCCTGCACGGTCAGCGGGTAGGCCACCGCGCCGATTAGGATAGTGCACACAGCCAGGCGCAGCGAGCGCCCCAGTTCGGAAGCCATCGTCCACCTCATCTCAAGCCAGGTGCGCCCAGACCAGCAGCAGGTCAATCGCCTTGATCCCGATGAACGGCACCGCCAGACCGCCGAGTCCGAATACCAACAGGTTACGTCGCAGCAGCTCTGCGGCCCCCACCGGGCGGTAGGCAACCCCCCGCAGAGCGACGGGGATCAGGGCTGGGATCACCAGCGCGTTGAAGATCACTGCGGACAGAATCGCGCTCTGCGGCGTCGCCAGGCGCATGATGTTGAGTGCCTGCAGTTGCGGCAACGCCGCCACGAACACTGCCGGGATGATGGCGAAGTACTTCGCCACATCGTTGGCGATGCTGAACGTGGTCAGCGCGCCGCGGGTCATCAGCATCTGCTTGCCCACGCTGACCACATCGATCAGCTTGGTCGGATTGCTGTCCAGGTCGACCATGTTGCCGGCTTCCTTGGCCGCCTGGGTGCCACTGATCATGGCCACCGCGACATCGGCCTGGGCCAGCGCCGGGGCATCGTTGGTGCCGTCGCCGGTCATCGCGACGAGGTGCCCAGCCGCCTGGTACTCGCGGATCAGCGCCAGTTTGGCCTCGGGCGTGGCCTCCGCCAAGAAGTCATCGACTCCCGCCTCAGCGGCGATGGCAGCCGCGGTCTTCGGGTTGTCGCCCGTGATCATCACCGTCTTGATGCCCATCCGGCGGAGCTCCGTAAAGCGCTCGCGGATGCCGCCCTTGACGATGTCCTTGAGGTGGATCACGCCCAGCGCGCGCGCCCCGTCGGCGACCACCAGCGGCGTGCCGCCGGACCTCGCGACCCGGTCGACCGCTTCGCGCAGCGCGTCGGGCAACTGCCCACCGAGCTCGCCCAGTTCGGCTTCCACGGCGTCCAAGGCCCCTTTCCGGATGGACCGGCCGGCCAGGTCCACGCCGCTCATCCGCGTCCGGGCGCTGAACTCGATGAAGGTCGCCCCGCTGGGGCCGAGGTCGGGCGCGCGGAGGCCGTAACGCTCCTTGGCCAGCACGACGATGCTGCGCCCCTCGGCCGTTTCGTCCGCCAGGCTGGAGAGCTGCGCGGCGGTGGCCAGCTCCAGCTCTGTCACGCCCGGCGCCGCGATGAACTCGGAGGCCTGCCGGTTGCCAAGGGTGATCGTGCCGGTCTTGTCGAGCAGCAGCACGTCCACGTCGCCGGCCGCCTCGACCGCTCGGCCGGACCTGGCGATCACATTGCGGGCGCTCAGCCGCGCGATCCCGGCAATCCCGATCGCAGCCAGCAGGCCGCCAATCGTGGTTGGGATCAGGCAGACCAGTAGCGCGACCAGGGTCGGCACAGCGAGACCGGCGCCGAACCACCCTGCCAACGGACGCAAGGTCACGCAGACCAGTAGGAACGCCAGCGTGAAGCCGGCCAGGACCAAGGTCAGCGCCACCTCGTTCGGCGTCTTCTGTCGTTGCGCGCCTTCGACCATCGCGATCATCCGGTCCAGGAAGCTCTCCCCCCGCGCGGCGGTGACCTCCACCACCAGCCAGTCGCTGGTCACGCGGGTACCGCCGGTGACCGCCGAGCGATCGCCGCCTGCTTCCCGGATCACCGGCGCCGATTCGCCGGTAATCGCGGATTCGTCGACCGACGCCACGCCCTCGACGACCGTCCCATCGGCCGCGATGATCTCGCCGCTCTCCACCCGCACGCGGTCACCCTTCAGCAACGTGCTGGCGCTCACCAGCGCCGGCTCGCCAGTCACCCGGCGGGCCATCACGTCGGTCCGGGCCGCCCGCAAAGCCGCCGCCTGCGCCGCGCCACGCGCCTCGGCGACGGCCTCGGAGAGGTTGGCAAACCAGACCGTCAGCCAGAGCCAGAGCGAGACGCCAGCGTAGTAGCCGCAGTCTGGCGCCCCGGTGGCTTGCACGGTGGCCAGGGTGGTCACCACCGCGCCAAGTTCGGCGATCAGCATCACCGGATTGCGCAGCATCCGTCGCGGGTGCAGCATCAGGACCGCCTGCCAGCAGGCCGGCCGGAGCACCGCCGGGTCCCACAGTGCCGCGCTCGATCTTTGCCAGGTAGTCTCCATGGCTTCCTCCTAGCGGGCCAGGTGCTCGGCCACCGGCCCGAGTACTGCCACTGGCAGAAACAGCAGCGCCCCAATGATCAAGATGGTCGCCGCAAGCAGCAGCCCGAAGGTCAGGGTGTCGGTCCGGAACGTCCCGGCCGTCTCAGCCACCAGCCGCTTCTGCCCCAGCGACCCGGCCATCGCCAAGGGCAACAAGATGGGCAGGTAACGCGCCAGGAGCATCACCAACCCGGTGGCCACGTTCCAGGGCAGCGTGTTGTCGCCGAGACCCTCGAAGCCTGAGCCGTTGTTGGCCGCGGCCGAGGTGAACTCGTAGACGATCTCCGTCAGACCGTGGCTGCCCGGGTTGGCGACAGTCGCTCGTCCGAGCGGCGTGGCGCAGAACAGCGCGGCTGGCAGCAGGATCAGCGCCGGGTGCAGCAGGAGCACGCCAATGGCCAACTGCATCTCACGCGTCTCGACCTTGCGGCCGAGGTACTCCGGCGTGCGCCCGACCATCATGCCCGCCAGAAAGGCGGCGGTGACGATGTAGACGACGAGGTTGATCATCCCGACGCCGACCCCGCCGAAGACCATGTTGAGCCACATCCCGGTCAGCGGCACCAGGCCGGTCAGGGGGTTGAGGCTGTCGTGCATGCAGTTCACGCTGCCATTGCTGGTCGCGGTGGTGACGGCCGCCCAGGTCGGCCCGGCGGCAGCGCCGAAGCGCAACTCCTTGCCCTCCAGGTTCGGCCCCACGGTGGCGTTGAGCCCGGCCAGGGCGCGGGTCGGCGGTGCCTCGGTAGCCGTGGCCACACCCACCTTAGCGAGCATGAACGCCAGCATCACCGCGAACAGCGCCGTGGCGTGCCGGGGCCGGCCCGTGATCCGGCCAAACATCCAGGTGCTCGCCATCGCCAGCAGGACGATCGCCAGGCAGCTCAGCACATTGCTCAGCCAGGTCGGGTTCTCAAAGGGATGGCAGCTATTCGGGCCGAAGAAGCCGCCGCCGTTGGGGCCCAGTTGCTTGATGGCGACAAACGCGGCGACCGGCCCGCGAGCGATGGTCTGGGTAACGCCCTCCAGGGTCCGGGCCTCGACGGCGCCCTGCCAGGTCATCGGCACGCCTTGCCAGGCCAGCGGAGCCGCCAACAGCAGTGCCAAGGGCAGCAGCACCAGGACCGTCGCGCGCAGCAGGTCGCGGCGGAAGCAGCCGACCGTCTGGCGCCCGGCCAAGGCCCGGGCGATCGCCGTCAGCGCCGCCAGGCCCGTCGCCGCACTGACGAACTGCAACCACTGCAGCGCCAGTTGCGACAGGTAACTCAGCATCACCTCGCCGCTGTAGTGCTGCAGGTTGGTGTTGGTCACGAAGCTGACCGCCGTGTGGAACACCAGGCTGGCAGTCAGTGGGCCCTTGCCATCTGGGTTGAGGGGCAGCCATTGCTGGCACGCCAGCAGCACCACCACGGCGCCGAGCATCACGGCGTTGAACACCAGCAAGGCCAGGCCGTAGCGCGGCCAGGTCTCCTCATCACCGGGCGCCAGGCGCTGCTCCCACCGCTCGCGCCAGGCGCAGCCCGGTGGTGGATCCAGCGCCCACCGCAGGTACCAGCCCAGTGGCCAAGACAGCCCGACCGCCAGGATCAGGACCGCACCAGGTACGACCATTGACATTGCGCTCTCCCCGCTAGAACGCCTCCGGGGCGACCAGCACGTAGACCAGGAAGGCCGCCGCCCCAACCGCCGCGAGGGTCGAAAAGACTGTAGCAAACGTCGCCATCGCCACACTCCACGGCTGCCGCCCAGCCGTGCCAACAGCATCGCCAAGAGCGCGTCAAGACGGGCTTAAGGAAGGCGGTCGCGGCAGCAAGAACGCATCCAGATCCGCCGCCGCTAGCCGTCCGCCAACCGCATTCTCGTGACAGCATCACGGGCGGCGGCTATGATGCCGCCAGGAGTTGGGCGATGCGGCGGCGCGCGTTCACGTTGATCGAGCTGCTGGTGGTGATCGCCATCATCGCGATCTTGGCCGCGATCTTGTTTCCGGTGTTCGCCAAGGCAAGGGAGAAGGCTCGGCAGACGCGCTGCCTCAGCCAGCTTCACCAGATCGGGATGGGGTTGACGATGTACCTGCAGGACTGCGAAGCCTATCCGCAGATGTCGGCCCCGGCGAGCGCGGTACCGCGGACCAAGTGGCCAGACCTGATCTGGCCCTACGTCAAGAGCACGCAACTCTTCATTTGTCCGAACGCCGACCCGGCGCTATTCAGTCGACGCTTCACGCACGATCCGAACCTGACTTACGGCGGGTACGGCTACAACTACCAGTACCTCGGCAACAGCCGGCTGGCCTGGACGGCGATCGACGCGAACATCAGTGTGCCGGCCTCGACCATCGCGCTGGCCGACACCGACGGCACGCGGCGGGACGACGGCTCGGTCGGGGCGGGGCAGTACACCCTGGACCCGCCCTGGCCGAGCACGCGGGGCAGCGGGCAGCCCGAGGGGTACTACGGCACCGGCAGCGAGTGTGGCAGCGGCGCCCAGGGCTGTCGAGCCCGGCCGGCGGAGCGGCACAACGAGCTGGTCAACGTGGCCTACGCCGATGGCCACTCGAAAGCCGTCAAGCGGTCCACGATGGACGACCTCAACCGCGATGGGACCTGGGACAACGGCTTCTGGAATGGTGTCGCCGACGCGGCCGTGCGTTGATCACTGGCGATGGTGGAGCTGGCGGAAGAGCCACCAGGAGTAGCCACAGGGCAGCAGCGCGAAGAGCAGGATCAGCACCAGGATGGCGCCGAACTGCACAGCCGGCGGGGCGAAGGCGCCGGTCAGGACCACCAGCAGGCCGGTGGCCACGCCACACCAGCCGCCCAGGCGGTGCGTCTGGGTCCAGACCACCTCATCGGCCAACGTCCAGGGCGTGCGGATGCCGACCAGGCGGTTGGAGCGGATCCGCGGCAGCACATTGCCCAGGACCACGAACAGCACTCCCACGAGGACCGTCAAGCTGCCGGCTTGGAGGTGCAGATCCGGGCTCAGCGCGGCGCGCAGCGTCAGGCCGTGCAGCCCGGTGAAGAAGGCCGCCAGGGCCAGTTGGATCACGCCGATGGCGTCGGCCGAGCGCCGGATGTGCTCCTGACGGCGCTCGAAGCGCAAGGCCAGTGGCAGCAGGAGCGCGATGGCGGCCGTCCAGCCAGGCCCCAGCAGCACCGCCAGCCACTTCGAGCCAAAGCCGTCGGCGGTGCCGTCAAGCCCCCAGTGGATCGGCATCGGATCCGGCAGCCGCGGCCAGAGCACCGCCGCCACCAGCAGTTGCAGTCCCGCCAACAGCAGCCCCAGCAGACTCGTTGCGCGCATGATGCATCTCCCGCTCGACGGCGAAGAGGTCCCACAGCAGCGTCAGCATCTCTTGAAAGACCGTCGCGTTGACGCGGTAGAAGACGAACTGCCCGCGCTTCTCGCGGTCCAGCAGTCCGGCCTGCGTCAACACGCCGAGGTGATGCGACAAGGTCGGCTTGCTGCAGGCAAACTCCGCCGCCAGCTCGCCAGCGGTCAGCTCGCCCTCGCGCCGCAACCGGGCCAGAATGCTCCGCCGGTCGGGATGACTCAACGCCTCGAAAACCCGGTTCATCGGACTCCTGTTCGATGCTTCGGTAGTTAGGCAATAGTCTAATCAATCGCTTTGGCGATGTCAAGGGGATTCGGACGCGCGCCGTGCGGTGGGTTGGCGCAGGATCGGTGGGGCCGCCGGGGAACCGCGCGGCGGGAGCGGTGCGATGGCGTTGAGCTGCCTGGCGGTGCTGGGTTCGGGTCTGTTGGCGACGCCGCCAGCGGCGGAGTGGGGCGACAAGACGTTCGTGGCGTGGGTGCAGGTAGGCGATCTGGACCAGCGCGGCGGCGCGGTGCTGACTCTGGACGACCAGGGCGGAGGGTTCGACGCGCTGGTCTACGGCGAGCGCACGCCGCGGCGCTGGATGCCGGGCAGCGACAGCTTCCGGCGCACCCCGGGCGACCAGGAGCGCTGGCCCGCCGAGGCGGCCGTGCCGGGGCAATGGGTGGTGGTGGCGGCGGTCTACGAGGGCCGCACGGTCACGCTCTACCGCGATGGCCTGGTCTACAGCCGCAGCGCGGTGGCCGAGCCGCGCGGCTTCCCGGCCGACAGCGTCGTGCTGCTCGGGCTGCGCCACCTCGAAGCGGGTGACCGCGCCTGCTTCACCGGTCGCCTGCGCGAGGCGCGGCTCTACGACCGAGCGTTGTCGCCCGCGCAGATCGCCGCGCTGGCGCCGGGTCAGGCCGACCCGCAGCCGCGCGGCTGGTGGACCTTCGAAACGGGCGCCGTGCGCGACCGGTGCGGCAACTTCCCGCCCGGCAGCCTGCAGGGCGACGCGCGGCTTGAGGGCGGCGAGCTGGTTCTGCCGCCGGGCGAGAGCTGGGTGCTGATCGGCTCGTTGGCTCAGTCGGCCGACCTCCGCTCGCCGCTGCACTATCGGCCGCCGATCGGCCGGCTGGGCGACCCGATTCCGTTCTACTGGCGCGGCGAGTACCACGTCTTCTACCTGCCGGGCAGCGCCGGCCCGGTCAACTGGGAACACCTCGTGAGCCGCGACCTGGTCACCTGGCAGCGGCTGCCGACCGCTCTGCGACCCGATCGCAGCGATGCCGCCGGGCCGGACGGCGGCGCGATGTTCACGGGCTGTGTGGTGGAGCACCAGGGGGCGTTCAACATCTTCTACACCGGTCACAACCCTGGCCACCGCGCCCACCGCGAGGTGGTCCGCCACGCCACCAGCCCCGACCTGATCACCTGGACGAAGCAGCGCGACTGGATGCTGCCGCCGGATGGGCAGCTCTACAGCGCCAGGCCAGACGCCGACTTCCGCGATCCATATGTCTTCTGGAACGAGGACGAACGCTGCTGGTGGATGCTGCTGTACGCCCGCGACGCCACGTCCAACGCCGAAGTTCAGGCGCTGTTCACCTCGCCGGACTTGCTGCGATGGACCGCGCAGCCGCCGCTGCAAGGGGTGCTGGGGCAGGAGTGCCCGGACCTGTTCAGCCTCGGCGACCGGCACTACCTGCTGGGCGGGGGCTGGTACAGCTCGGCCGGTGCGCGCCGCGGGATGTACGACCGGGTCGCCGCGCACGACGTGATCGATCGGCCGCAGCTCTACGCCGGCAAGCGGCTGTTCGACGGACAGCGGCAGGTCTGGTTTGCCTGGATCTGGGATAGCGCCACCCGCCGCGACGGCGGCCCGGCGACCTGGGGCGGCACGCTCTGCCTGCCACGTGAGCTCTACCAGGTGGCGCCAGGCGAGCTGGGTTGTCGGCCGGTCCGCGAGGCGCTGGAGCGCTGTCGGCGGGTGGTCTGCGACCTCACCAGCCTGCCGCCCGCCGAGACGCCGCGCGCCGTCTGGGAGTCCGCCCCAGGCCGCCTGACCGGCCGCGCCAGCAGTCCGGTCCAGTACAGCCTGCCGGTACCCGACAGCTACCTGCTCGACGCGCAGGTCCAGCTTTCCGCTGGCGCGGTGCTGGAGGTGGTCTGCCGCCAGCAGCCGGACGGCGACGGCTACCGGCTGGTCCTCGACCAGGCCGCCGGACGCGTACAACTTCAGGGACCAGGCTACCGGTACGAGCGGCCCTGCCCGCTGCCCGCCGGGCAACCCCTGAAGCTGCAGGTCTTCGTGACAGGTACCGTGCTGGAGGCCTTCATCGACGACCGCGTGGCGCTGACCGGCCGGGCTTACAACCATCCCAGCGGCCGCCTCGGACTGGCGCTGCGCACGGGCGAAGCGCGCTTCGACCACCTGACAGTCCGGACCGCGGAGTGAGCGGAGCGGGTCAGGACTGCGCTATACTGATCCCTGGGAGCGTCCGATGGCGGAACCCGTAACCCAAGCCCCCGCCCGCCAACTGTCCGTCGCCGAGTACCTCTGCGACGAGCACCTTGACGCGCATTGCGAGTTGGTTGCCGGGGAGGTGGTGGCGATGGCTCCTGTGAACGAAGGCCACCAGAGCCTGGTGGGTTACCTGCTGGCGCTGCTGCGCGAGCCGGTGGAGGACAGCGGCCGCGGCCGGGTGCTGTTCGAGCCGTTCCAGGTGCGGGTCAACGAGACGACCTGTCGAGCCCCGGACATCGCCGTGGTAATGGGCGAGCGGGCCGCGCGGGTTCAGCCGCTGGTTTTCGAAGGGGGCCCGGATCTGGTGATCGAGGTGGCCAGTCCCAGCACCCGGGCCGTGGATCGGGGAACCAAGTTCTACGAGTACGAAGCCGCCGGCGTGCTGGAGTACTGGATCCTCGACCCGGCCCGGCGAGCTGCCGAGTTCTACCGGCTGGACCGGGACGGTTGTCTGCAGGCCGCTCTACCCGACGCCATCAGCGGACGCTACGAGAGCGTGGCGATACCAGGGCTCTGGTTGCTGGTCTCCTGGCTGTGGGAGCGCCTGCCGTTACGCGAAGTGCGTCGGCAATGGGGGCAGTCCGGCGACTGAGGCAGCCTTCGGCGGCCGGCTCAGTCGGCATCGTCCGCCGCCTGCCGCGCCAGTTCGTAGTACCGCTGCACCCGTGACACCGGCGTGCCGGGGGTGACCGGGCTGCCGATGCTCAGCACGAAGCGCCCGGCGGTGCGCGCCGCCGCGGCGCGTTGGGCTGCGATGGCCCGTTGCAGGCTCAGCTCGCTGCCGTCCTGCAGGACGTGAATCGCGTCGAGGTTGCCGAACACGGCGCAGCGGCCGGCGACCTGCTCGACGACCTCGGCAATGTCGATCTCGAAGCCCTTCTTGCCTTCTTCGAGGGCCAACGCCTCGGCCCCGCTGGACAGCAGCAGATCCCACTTGCCGGCGGGGCTGCCGCAGTAGTAGTGGATGGCGCGCAGCCCGGCCGCCTGAATCGCCTGCACCACGCGTTGCAGGTAGGGCAGACAGAGTTGGGCGTAGCTCGGGGCGCCCAACAGGTCGGTCAGGGCCTCCTCGATCCAGATGCCCTGGGCCCCGAGCGCCGCCGCTTCGGCGACCGTCTGGAGCGCCTGCTCCGTGTACCGCTCGCAGGCATGGTGGATCAGGTCGGGGTCGGTGATCAGGAGCATCATCAAGTCTTCGAAGCCCCAGATGCCGTAGCACGACCAGAGCGGCGAGTTGACATGCCGGATCGGGTAGCGGTCGGGGATGGCCGCCCGCAGCGCGTCGGCCAGGTCGGCCCGCCCGCTGGCGCGGAAGGCGGCGGCATCGAAGGGGTCGCCGAGCGGGATCAGCTCGTCCACGGCGGCGACCGTGGCGGCGGGCTGCGCAGGATGCATCGAGGCGATGTCACCCGTCGGCGACCAGCCGCTGACCTGCGGCTGGTGCAGCAGCTCGCGCTGGCCGGTGACGGTGTCGACCCGCCAGACCCCGTCGGTCGTAACGTCGAGAGCGGTGCGGTCGCGTTCGTCGCGGGCGGGGAACGCCGGCAGGTGGATCCAGTCCAACGGCAGCGCCGCCGCCACGGCCGTGCGCCAGGCCAGTTGTCGCTCCAAGTCGGGCGTGAACTGGTACCACCAGGGCAGCTCGCTGAGCTGCGGCCAGTGGTCACGCACGAAGATGCCTTCGTAGCAGATCACCACGGGCAGTTCAGGAGAGCCCGCCGGTGACAGAGCGGCGGCGACGCGTTGCAGTCCGGTCATCGGGTAACCCCTCCCGCTACCTTGCGACGAGGGCCGGCGCAGCGCAAGCCCGGAAGGGGATGCCGGCGGGGCGACCAATCGGCCAGCGAGGACAGACGCGATGCGGACGATCGAACACGAAGCGGATCTCTGTGTGGTCGGCGGCGGCATGACCGGCCTTTGCGCCGCGGTCGCCGCAGCGCGCCACGGGGCGACGGTGGTGCTGGTGCAGGACCGGCCGGTGCTGGGCGGCAACGCGTCGTCGGAAGTGCGGATGTGGATCTGCGGCGCACACGGCAAGGACAACCGGGAGACCGGCATCCTGGAGGAGATCGAGCTCGACAACATCCGCCGCAACCCGTCGGCGAGCTGGGCGCTGTGGGATGCCCTGCTCTACGAGAAGGCGAAGTACCAGCCGGGGCTGACCCTGTTGCTCAACTGCTCGGTCAACCAGGGCCGCCTGGAGGGCGACGCGCTGGCGGAGATCACGGCCTGGCAGGGCACCGCCGAGACCTGGCACGTGATCCGCGCGAAGCTGTTCGCCGATACCTCCGGCGACAGCATCCTGGCGCCGCTGACCGGGGCCGAGGTGCGGATCGGCCGCGAGGCGGCCAGCGAGTTTGACGAGGACATCCAGCCCGCCGAGGCGGATCGTAAGACGATGGGCATGAGCTGCCTGATCACCCCGCGCGAGACCGACCGGCCGCAGCCTTTCGTGGCACCCGCCTGGGCCAACGTCTACGCCACCGCGGCCGATCTGCCGCACCGGCACTGTGCCATTCTGAAGACCAACTTCTGGTGGATCGAGCTGGGCGGCGAGCACGACAGCATCCACGACACCGAGCACTTGCGCGACGAGCTGCTGAAGGTCAGCTACGGCGTCTGGGACCACCTCAAGAACCGCGGCGATTACGATGCCGCCAACTGGATGTTGGACTGGGTCGGCATGGTGCCCGGCAAGCGCGAGAGCCGCCGCTACGTGGGCGACCACCTGCTGACCCAGAACGACGTCCGGGCGGAAGGTCGTTTCGACGACGTGGTCGCCTTCGGGGGCTGGTCGATGGACGACCACCACCCCGCGGGAATCCGCTACCCCGGCAAGCCGACCGTCTTCCACCCGGCGCCATCGCCCTACGGCATTCCCTATCGCTGCCTCTACAGCCGCAGCGTCCGCAACCTGTTCTGCGGTGGCCGTAACATCAGCACGACCCACGCCGCGCTCAGTTCGACGCGCGTGATGGCGACCTGCGCGGTGATTGGGCAGGCCGTCGGCACCGCGGCGGCGCTGGCGGCGCGCCACGGCTTGAGCCCGCGGGAGGTTGGACAGCAGCGGATCGCCGAGCTGCAGGACCTGCTGCAGGATGACGACTGCTTCATCCCATGGCGCCAGCGGCCCGTGTCGGGGCTCAGCCGCAACGCCCGGTTGACCGCCAGCAGTGGCGACCCGGAGCCGCTGCGCGACGGTTGGGACCGGCCCGACGAGGGTGGCGACCATGCTTGGAGCGGGGCGCCTGGCGACTGCGTCGAGTACCGCTTCGACCAGGCCACGGCCCTCTCGCGCCTGCGGTTGATCGCCGACAGCCAGCTCAACCGCAAGGGCAAGAACATGCCGACAGCCTACCCGCTGAACCCCGCGGACCACGCGATGCCGGGGGCCTGCAGCCTGCATCACCCGATGCTGCCGGGCCTGCTGCGGCAGTTCCGAGTGGAGGCCGAGATCGACGGCCAGTGGGTGCCGGTGGCGGCGGCCAACGACAACCACCAGCGGCTGGTGCGGATCCCCTTGGAGGTCACCGCCAGCGCCGTGCGGCTGGTGATCGAAGCGAGTTGGGGAGCGCCGACGGTCAAGCTGTTCGCCTTCGAGGTGGAGTAGACCCCCATGGTGGCTGCCCTGGCACTGACGCTGCTGACGGCCGGTCCGATCAGCGATTTGCAGGCCGTCTGCCGCGACGGGCAGACCTTTCTGGCCTGGCGCGAAGCGCCGGAACTGGGCGACCGCAAGCTGCAGGTGTTGCAGAGCCGCGAGCCGCTGACGCGCCTGGACGGCCCCGGCCTGACCACCGTGGCGGCCGGCCTGCTGCCCGGCTCGGCGGTCGACTGGTGGGAGAACCCCGAGACCTACGGCAAGCCCAGCGAGCCCGGTCCGGACGGCCGGAAGCCGGATTGGCCCCGGCGGGTCTGGCGACTGGGGCCGGACGCGCCGGCACTGGACCCGCAGGGCGGGCTGTTGGTGCACACCGTCACGCCGCAGACCGCCGGGCCGACCTGGTACGCCGTGGTGGTGCGCGGCGAGGCGCTGCTGGAGCCGGGGCGCAACGTGCTGGCGGCGCCGGTCACGCAGACCGTTGGCCGGGTGCGGCCGATCTGGCAGGGCGAGGGCCCGGAGCCGGCGGCCGGGACCGGGTTGGGCAAGTGCCTCGACCTGGTGCTGCACGCCAAGACCGGCCGTGGCGGGCAGGACTGGCTGGTCTTCGGTGACGGCAGCCTCGGCTGGCGCGAGGGCCTGCCCTTCAAGTTCGGCACCGCGCTGCGCGGCGACGCAGTGGTGCTGGCGCCGACCGACCGCACCTGGATCGACCGCCTGATGCCGGAAGGGCTGGACCTCTGCCAGCGGCTGACCCCGGCGATTCACAGCTTCTGGTTCGGCTACAACTCGCGGATCGACGATCCGGCGGCGCTCGCCCAGGGCACCGTGGTGCCGTACACCGAGCGCCGGCTGCTCTGGATGGTCGACTTCGTCAAGCGCCACTACGGCACCGATCCGCAGCGCAGCTACTGTACGGGCAGCTCGATGGGCGGGTGCGGCACGATCAGCTTCGGGCTGCGCCACCCCGAGGTCTTTGCCGCCTGCGTCGCCTGGGTGCCCATCGTCGGTTATGGCGCCAGCCCCGGCGGCGACAGCACGATGCGCGTAGCCAAAGAGACCGGCGGGATGGACGCCCGCACCGACAACGGGCAGACCGTCGCCGAGCGGCTCGACACCACCGCCTGGGTGCGCAGTGCCGGGGCCGACCTGCCGGTGCTGCGAATCGTCAACGGGCGACGCGACGGTTCGATCCCGTGGGGCCGCCTGCCAGCATTTTACGGTGCCCTGCAAGACCGCCGGCAAGCGGTCTTGGCGGCCTGGAACGAGGGCGACCATGGCACCGCCAGCGGGCTGCTGGCCGACGATGTGAAGCCGGCCTTCGGGCTCGGCAGCTTGCGCCGCTGTGCGCTCAACCGGCCCTACGTCGCCTTCAGCCGGTGCTCGGCCGACGACGATCCAGGCCGGGGCGAGCCGCGCGACGGCACGCCAGTCGGCTACCTCAACCGTGGCCTTGACCACGGTGCGGTCAGTGAGACGGCGACCGGCTGCAGCGTCGTGTTGCGCTGCACGGTCGACCCGGCCAAGCTGCCGCTGACCGTCGATGTCACGGTCCGTCGGCGGCAGGTCTTCCGTCCGGCACCGGGGAGCCGGGTGCGGTGGCAGTTGGCCGGCGGACCGAGCGGCGACACCAGCGTCGGGGCTGACGGCCTGCTGACGGTGACGGGTGTGCGGCTGGTGGCGGGGGAGTCGACCTTGGTGGTGGGCGAGCCGTAGCGCCCCGGCGGAGGACCAGGCGATGCGCTGGTGGTGGCTGTGCTGGACTTGCACCTTGGCCATGGCCGCCCCGGTGGGCCTGGTCAACGGCTCGTTTGAGGACGATGCGGACGGCAACGGCGTGCCCGATGGCTGGGCGACCAGCGGCGACGCGAGCGTCGTGCAGGCACTGTCCCGCGAGCGGCTGCCCGACGGCACCTGGTGCGCCAAGTTGGCCTGCACCGGATTCGGCCGACCCGGCCCGGCGGCCCATGCGATGCTGGCGCAGAACGACACCATCCGGCTGGAGCGCGGGCAGTGGTACCGGCTGCGGCTGCGGATCCGCGGCGACCTGCCGGCCGGCGCGGTCAGCGTCGCGCTCAGCAACACGCGGGCCTGGAGCAACCTCGGGTTGCAGGATGGCATCCTGGTGGAGCCCTCCTGGACCAGCTTCGAAACCACCTTCCGGGCCACTGAGAGCATCAGCAGCGGGCTGCGGCTGCAGCTCTGGTGGACGACCACCGGAACGTGCTGGTTTGACGAGGTCAGCCTCGAGAGCATCCCGCCGGCCGCAGCGCGCGGCAGGGAGGCGCTGCCGGTCAGTACCGCCGCCAACCTGGTGCCCAACGGCGGGTTCGAGGCCGGCGTCGGCAACTGGCACAGCGTCGCCGACGTGCCGGGCTGGGGCGGCAACCTGACGGGGTTGGTGGGCGCAGTCGACGGCACGCAGCACCGCGGTGGTCAGGCCAGCTTGCGAATCGACTTGCGGCAGGACCGGCTGCCGGTCTTCTGGTTCGACTACTTCAAGCTGCAGCAGGCCCCCATCCGACGGCCGCTGGCGGGCCACCGCGGTTGGATCGAGGTGGTGCCGGGTCAGCAGTACACTGCGGCGGCGTGGGTCCGCGCGACTCCCGCCGGTCTGCCGGCGACCCTCCGCGTTCGCGGCCTGGGCGGCTGGCGACGAGAGACGACCCAGCCGGCGGGCGGCGCTTGGAGTCAGCTCAGGGTGCCGTTCCGGGCCGAGACCCAACAGGTCTATGTCGCCGTCGGTCCCGATCTGGGCGAGCGGCCGGAGGGCACGCTGTGGGTTGATGATGTCGCGCTGCGCGCTGGCGAGACCGCCCACGACGAGCCGCGCAGTCCGCTGGTGCTGGTGGTCGAGTCCCCAGCGGTGCCGGCGTCACCGGGACCGCTGCAGGCGGTCATTGCCAACCAGTCGCCCGTGGCGCGCCGCGCGACGGTGCGGTGGCGGCTGACCGACTTCGACGACGCGGAGGCCGCCGCCGGGGAGTTGGTAGTCGATCTGCCCGCGCTGACGTCGCGGCAGGTGGCCGTCGGGCGGCCGCTGCCACCCGGCTTCTACCGTGCCAGCGTGACGGTGGACGACGGCGAGGTGTATCCGCCGCAGCCGGTGCGGCTGCTGGTGGGAGACGCCAACCCGCGCGCTGAGACGGTCTGCGGCATGAACCACGGCTACCCCAGCGACGGCCTGCTGACCGCCAGCCGGCGGATCGGCCTCGGCTGGTTCCGCGACTGGTCCTACAAGTGGCACGATGTTGAGCCGCAGCAGGGCCAGTTCGATTTCGCCGCGGCCGACGCCCAGGTCGACCGGGTGCGGGCGCGCGATCTGCAGGTGGTCTGCAACCTGCCCTTCCCCAGCGCCACCTGGGCCTCGCGCGGGCCGGCACCGGCCGACCCCAGCGACGAACGCGCGATGCTGGCCTGCATCGCCCACGCCCCGCGCGACCCGGCACTGCTCGCTAACTACATCCGCACCACCGTGGCACACCTGCGGGGGCGGGTCGGCGCCTTCGAGATCTTCAACGAGCCGGTCTACACGCACTACTCCCTGCCCCGTGCCGCCGGCTACACGGTCGAGGACTACGGCCGTCTGCTGCAGGTGGCTGCCGCGGCGGTGCGCGCCGGCAACCCCCAGGCGCTGGTGCTGGGAGGCATTCAAGCCGGCCCGGCGCACCTGACGAAGGAGCTGATCGCCACCGGTGCCCTGCGGAGCGTCGATGCGCTGACCCTTCACACATACCCCGGCCGGGCCCGGCCTGAGACCCTGGTGCCTGACCTGGCGCAGCTCCGCGCCGACCTCAGCGCTGCCGGGCTGCCGCGGCTGCCGCTGTGGTGGACCGAGGGCAGTTACTACGCCGACGACGACCCGGGCATCGTACCGTACACCAGCAGTTGGCTGACGGCACTGCCCAACGAGCGGCTGGCGGCGCAGTTCACCGTCCGGCTGAACGCCATCCTGTGCGGCTACGACACGCGGCGGATCTGCTACCACAGCGGCACCACGGGGCAGCTCAACGAAGACAACCCCAGCGGAGTGTTCTTCGAGTACGACGGCCAGCCGCGTAAGGTCGCCGCGGCGGTGCTGGCGTTCAACCGCTTCGTCGGCCCTGGCTTCGTGACCCGCGGACGCCTGCCCAGCGCGCCCGAGGTCTACGGCTTCGCGTTCGACAGCGACGGCAAGTCGGTGACGGTGGTTTGGACCACCGGCCCGCCCCGAGCACTGGCCGTCGACCGCGGCGCCTGGAACGTCTACGACCTGCAGGGCCAGCCGGTCACCGGTCCGCCGCAGCTCGGGCCGGCGCCGCTCTACCTGGTCGCGCCGCAGCCGGGTCAGAGCCCGCCGCTCCCATGAAAGCGCCGCCGCTGGCCGGCGTTCTAGCGGTATGAACAGCGCACTTGCCGACCGTCTACGCGGCTTGCTCCTCGGCCAGGCCCTGGGCGATGCCCTGGGGCTGCCCTACGAGGGGCTCCCGCCGGGCCGCATCGCGCGACGGCTCGCCGGCGGCCCGCTGCGCCACGCCGTCTGCCTCGGCCGCGGGATGGTCAGCGACGACACCGAGCACGCCTGCCTGGTCGCCCAGGCGCTCCTCCGTCAACCGGCCGACCCGACTGCTTTTGGCGGTGCCTTGGCCTGGGGGCTGCGCGGCTGGTTCGCGGCGCTGCCGGCGGGCTGCGGGCTGGCGACGCTGCGGGCCTGTCTGCGGCTGTGGGTTGGTCTGGGTCCGCAACGGGCCGGGGTCTGGTCGGCCGGCAACGGTCCGGCGATGCGGGCCCCGCTGCTGGGCGCCGTGCTGGCCGGGCGCGCCGACCTGGCCGACTACCTGACGGTCAGCACCCGCCTGACGCACACCGACCCGCAGGCGACCAGTGCGGCCCTGGCCCTGGCGGCGGCGACCGCGGCGCTGGGGTCCGGTGGCGACCCGGCCGCGGTGCTCGCGGCGGCCGCCGCACCGGCCGACGAGTGCCTGCGAGGGCTGCTGGCGGCGGTGGGGGAGCTGTTGGCAAGCGGCGCGCCAGACGTCGCGATCCTGGATCGGCTGGCCACGCCGCGCGGCGTCAGCGGGTACATCCACCACACCGTCGCGGCGGCAATCTGGTGCTGTCTGCGCCACCCTGGCGACTTCCGCAGCGCGGTCACCGCGGCGGTCCGGCTGGGCGGCGACACCGACACGGTGGCGGCGATCACCGGGGCCCTGGCCGGGGTGTCCGTGGGCGAGGCCGGGCTCCCGGCCGACTGGCTGGCCGGCCTCTGGGAGTGGCCGCGCGGCGTGGCCTGGATGCAGGCCGCCGCCGATCGTCTGGCGGCCGTCGCGGCTGGCGCAGCCTCGCCAGGCCCGCTGGAGTTGGCCTGGTGGGCGATTCCGCCGCGCAACGCGCTGTTTCTGGGGGCGGTGCTGACCCACGGCCTGCGGCGCCTGCTGCCAGGCTGACACAGCGCGGCCCGGGCAGTGCTGCCCGGGCCGGCTGGTCGAACGTCTCGCGGCAGCCTTACTTGGCGGCCTTGAAGATGTCCTGGATCTGGTGCAGCAGCGCGATGCCGTCAGCCTTCGAGCGCTGGAAGCTGTTGCGCCCGACGATGCTACCGAAGGCGCCGCCCTCGGCCAGGCCGCGGATTTCGTCGAGCACCTCGGCGGTGCCCTTGGCCGGGCCGCCCGAGAAGATCACGATGCGGCGACCGCCGAAGGAGCTGTCGATCACGTGCTTCGTCCGCTCAACCAGTGTGCTGATCGGGATCTGGCACTTCTCGTAGACCTTCTTGGCCTCGGCCTGCTCGATGTACGCGGTCGACGGCTTGACCTTGACGATGTGGGCGCCGAGCTGGCAGCCGACCTGCGCCGCGTAGGCGCTGATGTCGATGGCCGTCTCGCCGTCCTTGCTGAGGCTGCTGCCGCGCGGGTAGCTCCAAACGACGACCACCAGGCCGGCGTTCTTGGCTTCCTCGGTGAGCTGCGCCAGCGCTTCGTACATCTCGTTGCGCAGGTTGCTGCCGGGGTAGATGGTGTACCCGATGGCGCCGCAGCCGAGGCGGACGGCCGCTTCGACACAGCTCGTCACGGCCGAGGCCGGGTCCTTCGTGGCGAGCATCGAGTCGGAGTTGTTCAGCTTCAGGATCAGCGGAATCTCGCCGGCGTAGTCGCGGGCCACCGCTTCGATGAAGCCGAGCGGCGCGGCGTAGGCGTTGCAGCCCGACTCGATCGCCAGCTCGATGTGGTAGCGCGGATCGTAGCCCGCCGGGTTGGGGGCGAAGGACCGCGCCGGACCGTGCTCGAAGCCCTGGTCGACCGGCAGAATCACGAACTTGCCGGTGCCCTTCAGCCGCCCGGTGTTCATCAGCCGCGCCAAGTTGGCCAGCGTGCCCGGATTGTCGCTACCGTACCAGGACAGAATCTCTTTCACCCGTCGGGTCATGAGGTGATGCCTCCTCGCTTCAACAACGTGCGGTTCCCTGCTCCAAGCGTTGGGGCCCCGGCATCGTACCACCGCGGCCGCGTCCTGCCCAGACCCTGCGATGCCGGGTCACTCGGGTCATCCTCAGCCTGCCGCGCTACGCCTTCACCCATCATAACACGGTGGACTAGCCAATCCGCTCCCGAGTCGGGAAAACCGCTCAGAACGTCTTCGCGCTGTCGAGTAGAATCGTGACCGGGCCGTCGTTGGCGGCATCGACCCGCATCGACGCCTGGAACACGCCGGACTCCGTCGGCACGCCGGTCGCCCGAAGCAGCGTCACGAACTGCGCGAACAGCGCCCGGGCGAGCTCCGGTGCGGCGGCGGCGGTGAAGCTCGGCCGGCGCCCCTTGCGGCAGTCGCCGTAGAGGGTGAACTGGCTGACCGCCAGCACCGCGCCGCCGATGTCCTGCACCGTCCGGTCGAACTTGCCGCTGGCGTCGTTGAAGATGCGCAGGTTGACCACCTTGTCGGCCAGCCAGCGCAGCTCGGGTTCGCCATCGCCGTCGCCGACCGCCGCGAAGACCAGCAGGCCGGGGCCGATCTGACCGACCACCTGACCCTCGACCGTCACGCTGGCGGCGCTCACTCGTTGCACGACTGCCCGCATCGTCCACCTCGCCGAGACCGTTGTTCGGCCCGCCGGTGCGGCTCCCTGCGCAGGAGGCGCGCCGCGGTTGGCGAAGCTGGTGACCGAGGTGAGGCCGATGCAAGTCGCCGTGGTGCCGGGCGGGCCGGTGATGACCAACTGCTTCCTGGCAGCCGACGAGGCGGGGGTCTGTGTGGTGATCGACCCCGGCTACGAGCCCGAGCGGCTGCCGCCGATGCTGCAGCAACTGGGTTGGACCGTCGCCGCAGTGGTGGCGACGCACGGCCATTTCGACCACGTCGCCGGCAACTACGCCGCGCAGCAGCTCTGGGGCGTGCCGCTCTGGATGCACCCCGCCGCGGTGCCCAGCGCCACCACCGCCTCACAACACGCGCGCTGGTTCGGCCTCAGTTGTGCCGACAGCCCGCCGCCCGACCGGACCTTCGAGCACGGCGACACCTTCACCGTCGGCAGCCTGCAGTTCGAGGTCCGTCACACGCCGGGCCACTGCCCTGGCAACGTGGCGCTCTACACGCCAGGCCACGTCTTCGTCGGCGATGTGCTGTTCGCCGGCAGCATCGGCCGCTACGATCTGCCGGGCAGCGACTACGACACTCTGATGCGCAGCATCGCGCAGCAGCTCATGACGCTGCCGGACGAGACGGTGGTCTACCCCGGCCATGGCGAAGCCACCAGCATCGGCGAGGAGCGGCGCCACAACCCGTTCGCCGCGGAATGGGCGGGGCAGGCGTGAAGCGGCAGACCATCGCCCAGGCCGTCACGCTCGCCGGCCGCGCGGTCCGGCGGCACGGCGATCCGGTACACCTGACCTTCACCCCAGGCGACCAGGGCCGGCGCTTCGTCTGTGGCGGTGCGCTGGTGACCGCCGACCTGGACCAGGTCGTCGCCGAGGCCAACTGCACCGCGCTGGACCTGCCCGGCGGGCCGCCGCTGTTGTACGTCGAGCATGTCCTCTCGGCGTTGGCCGGCCTGGCGCTGACCGATGTCGACGTGCACCTCGACGACCGCGAGGTGCCGCTCTTCGACGGTAGCGCGCTGCCGCTGGTGGAGGCGCTGCTGACGGCCGGGCGGCAGGAGTTGCCAGGCGAGGTTGAGCCGCTGCGCCTGCGGCAGACCGTGCGCTACGAGCGGCGCGGGCAGTGGCTGGAGCTGGCGCCGGCCGACGAGTGGAGCATCGACTACACCTTCGCCCACGCCCATCCCCGCCTGGCGCACGACCAGGTGCAGCTCGACGCTCGGACCGACTACGCCACGGCGGTGGCCCCGGCGCGGACCTTCGCGACGGTCGCCGAGATTGAGCAGCTCCAGCGCCTCGGCCTGCTGCGTGGCGGCGACGAATCGATGCTGCTGCTGGTGCGGGACGAGGTCGAGCCGGTGTTGCGGCTGCCACACGAGTATGCCCGGCACAAGGTGCTCGACCTGATCGGTGACTTCGCCCTGCTGGGCCGGCCGCTGCTGGCGCGGATCACCGCCTGCCGTACCGGCCACAGCGACAACCATGCCGCGGCGCGGCTGGTGCGGCAGGCGAGCGGTTGAGCTAGAGTGCCTCGACGTACTGCCGCCACTTCACCAGCCCGGTAGCCAACGGCTCGAGGTCGCAGATCTCATACTCCAGCGCAAAGTCGCCGCTGTAGCCGCTGCGCTCCAGGGCCGCCAGGCACCACGCCAAGTCGACTTCGCCTTGACCCAGGTGGCAGCGCTCGAACTTGCCGTCGACCCAGCGGCCGTCCTTGAAGTGGACATGGGTGATGTACGGCGCAAACAGCTCGAACGCCTGGCGGTAGTCGGTCTTGCCGTGCAGCAAGTTGCAGGGCTCGTAGAGCACCCCGAAGACGGGATTGTCGACCAGCTGGCAGAGCCGCACCGCCAGCGCCGGATTGCCGGCCAGGCTGCCGGCGTGGTTCTCCATACCCAGGTAGATCCCGGCCTCGTAGGCCAGCGCCGCGGCCTGGGCAAAGTGCGGGGCGACCTTGTCGACCAGGCTGGCGGCCTCGCCATGGCCGGGCAGGATGCGGATCGAACGACACCCGAAGCGCTGCGCCAACTCGATGGTCCGGACGAACTTGGCGTGCTCGGCGGCCACCTTGGCCGGGTCGTCGCTGTCGAAGTCGTGACCGCAGTAGGTGCCGAGGTTGGCAATCCTGACCCCGGCGGCGCGCGCGGCCGCCTCGCAGGCGGCGGGGTCGCACTCGGCCGGGTCGGCCGAGAAGTGGGGCTGGCGGCCCCAAACATCGAGCCGCGTCAGGCCCGTTGCCGCCAGTTGCTGGCAGGCGGTGGCAAAGGGCAGCTCCCGCAGCGGGTACGAACAGGTGGTGAAACGAGCCAGGTCCATCGTGGCGCCCTCCGCGGCGTGGCAGCAGTTTCGAGCCGCCGCCGGCTGGTCCTGCCTCAGTCGGCGGCGACGGCCTGCACCACCCGGCCGTCCCAGGCCGGCTCGATCCGCTCGCCGGGCTGCACGACCAGAAACTCGGCGGGGTCCCAGTCGCCGGCGACCATCGCCCGGAACAGCCGCAGGTCGCCGTCCAGCAGTTCGTATTGCCAGCCGCGCTGCGTGCAGATCTCCTGCACCCTGGCCGCCAGCGCCGGGACGTTTTCGAAGCCGAACTGGATCAGCGCGCCGCGCTCGTAATGCACGGTCCAGGCCGAGAGCGCCTCGGCCAGGAACTTGGCGTTGTCCTCGCCGTACTTCTCGACCATCTGCTCGTACTGGGTGGTGCTGCTGCCGCCGGTCTGGTTGATGTCGGCGTCGTCCCGGCGGGTGCGGCACTCCAGCCAGCCGGAGCTGTAGTAGTAGGTGCCCGGCGAGCCGAGGAACTGCTGGTTGTAGCGGCTCATGCTGCCGAGCAGGAAGGTGATGCAATCGTGGCCGCGGGGCACCACCAGCGGCGTGGTCTGCGCGGTGAGCCCGGCGATCAGGTTGTTGCAGAGCCCGTAGCCAAGCACGATGGCGTCGTACTTGCCGGCCGGCGTGGCGTCGATCAGCCGCTGCAGGTGCTCGCGGCCGGGGGTCACTTCGTCGTGGTAGCCCTGTGTCAGGAACTCCAGATCACAGACGTGGGGCGAGGTGGCAATCGCCTGGCAGGCTTCGCGCACCATCACTTCGCAGGCGACCACACGCAAGTACATCGGCAGCGCTCCGACTGGATTATAACGCCGTCGGCCGCCCTGGGAAGTCAGCCGGCGTGGCGCGCCAACTCGTCGAGCGCGGCCTCGACCGCCGCCAGCGGCTGCTCGCCGCCAAGTAGGATGGCCACCTCGCGGAGCTGCTTCGAGAACGCACTGATCTGCTCGGCGCTGTCCAGAATCCGCTCCAACTGCGGCATCGCCTCGGGGGCGTCCTTCAGCTTGAGCTGCATCAACTGCGTCAGGCCGATGATGCAGGTCAGCGGGTTGTTGATCTCGTGGTTCAGCGCCCGCACCGTCCGGGCCAGCTTGCCGAGGTCGGCGTGGGCCCGCTCGAAGCGGCCGACCGCCTCGCGGCTGCGCAGGTCGCGCACCACCGCGACGATTTCGCCACCGCCCTCGTGCCGGAGCCGGCGGAAGCCGACCTCGACCGGTATCGGCGCGTCGCCCGCGGCGAGGCGGAGCCCGTCGAGGCTGACCCGCTGCCCGAAGGCGGCGGCGCTGACGGCTTCGACGACGTTGCTGGCGGTCTCGGCCTCGAAGAGCGCCGCAAAGGGCCGCCCCGCGAGGGCCGCCGGCACGGCTGAGAGCCAGCCGGCGAGGGCCTGGTTGACTTCGCGGCAGGCCCCGCTGCTGGGGTCGAGGATCGCCACCCCGTCGGTCGCCTGCTCAAACAGCAGCCGGTAGCGCAGCTCGTGCTCGGTGCGCCCGGCCCGCTCGATGGCGGTCGCCAGCGCCAGCGCCGCTGGTTCGGTGAGCCGCTGCACGCGCCGCAAGACGACCTCGCGCAGGCTGCCCTGGTGCGCCGCCAGGATCACCAGGCCGACCGGCCGGCGACCATGCAGCAGCGGCACCGCCACCGCCTCGGCGGCGTCCAGGTCGGCTGCCAGGAGCGCCAGCTCGGCCCGCGTCAGCCGCTGCCAGGGCACCTCACCACACAACGCGCGACCCAGCCCGCCGTGTTGCAGCAGAGTCACCAGGGCCTGCTCGCGACCCGCCACGCCGGGCACCCCGTACGGCCCGCAGAGCCGGTCGTCGCGCAGCAGGAAGAGCCGGGACTCGCCGATCCCGTCGAGCCGCATCGCCCGGCAGACCGCCTGCGCCACGTCGGCCACCTCGTCGCCCGCGGCGGCCCGCGCCAGCCGCGCGGTGGCCTCGGCTTCGTCGGCCCGTTGCAGCAGGTCACGCTGCAGCCGCGCCGCCCGCAGCAGGACCTTCATCCGGGCCTGCAACACCGCGCTGTCAAACGGCTTCGTGACGTAGTCGTCGGCGCCACTGTCGAGCGCCGCGACGACTCGCTCGTGAGTCTCGACCGCGCTGACGATCAGGATCGGCGTGCTCTCAGTCTGCGGGTCCTGGCGCAGCCGACGCAAGACCTCCAGGCCGTCGAGGTCCGGCAGAATCAAGTCGAGGACAATCAAAGCTGGCTGGTGTTGCTTGGCGAGTTCGAGGCCTGAGCGGCCGTCGACGGCGTCGACCGCGGTGCAGCCCATCCGTCCTACGACGGTGTGAAGCAAGGCGCGGTGCGCGCTGTAATCTTCGATGACCAGGACAGTCGCACCCATGCTTGACTCTTCCATCAACCCACGCAACGGCCCAGTGGCGGTGCTGCTGTAGGAGTCTCGGCCCCTCCGGGACCGTCTTTAGGGGTGACCGGGGGGCGACTAATGGCTGTATGCCACACTCCGCTCGCTGCCGTGGCCGGTCTGCCAGGTTCGAGGGTTACGCCGTGCTTACATCGCGGGCCGCGGCGCCGCTGGGGCAGGAGGAGGCCGCCGCGCGGCGAAGCGCTGGTCATGCGACGCTGCGGTCGAAGTTGGTGGTGGTGGTTCGGCGCTCTGTGCTGCCTGTTGGCGGGGTGCGCGCGGCCGGGGCCCGACTGGCGAACCGTCAGCGGCGGCCGCGGGGGCACACTGCGACTGGCCTCGCAGAACGACATCCGCACGCTCGACACCGCCATCGGTTACGACATCAACTCCTGGCGCTTCGAGCGGCTGCTGAACGAAGGGTTGCTGGGGTACGGGGCCGACGCCACGCTGGTGCCGGTGATCGCCACGGCTCTGCCGCAGATCCGCGACGGGCGCGTCTTCACCTTCCGCCTGCGCGACGACGTCCGCTTCCACCATGGCCGGCTGGTCGAAGCCGCCGACGTCAAGTACGCCATCGAGCGACTCCTGGACCCGCGCACCAAGAGCCCGGCGGTCGGCTTCTACAGCGGCCTGGTCGGCGCGCAGGAGTTCATCGACGGGCAGGCGACGGCCGTCCGCGGACTGCGCTGCCCCGACCGGCTGAGCCTCGAGATCGAGCTGCTCGAGCCGGATGTGGCGTTCCTCAACGTGTTGGCGATGCCCTTCTCGTACCCGGTGCCGCGCGAGCTGGTCGAGCGGTACACCGATCCGGAGACCGGTGACAGCAACTGGTCGGAGCACGTCGTCGGCTGCGGGCCCTACCGCCTGGCCGAGTGGCAGCGCGGGCTGCGGATCCGGGTCGAGCAGTTTGCCGACTACCGCGGTCCGCAACGAGGCTATCTGCAGGCCGTCGAGATGACCTTCGGCATCCCCGAGTTCATGCAGTTGATGATGTTTGAGCGCGGCGAACTGGATACCAGCGACGTGCCGCTGCCCGACCTCGACCGCGTGCGGCGCAGCCCGCAGTTGCGGGACCGCCTGCTGACCGAGCCGGACAACGCCATCTACTACTGCAGCATGAACACCGAACTGCCGCCGTTCCGCGACGTGCGAGTGCGGCAGGCCTTCAACTACGCCTACGACAAGGAGCGCACCCTGCGGATTCTGAACGGCACCGCGGAGGCTGCCACCGGGGTGCTGCCGCCGGGCATGCCGGGCTACGACCCGAGTCTGCGCGGCTATCCGCACGACCCGGCCAAGGCGCGGGCGCTGCTGGCCGCGGCGGGCTACGGTGACGGGTTGAGCGTCGAGTTGACGACCCGCTCGCGCCCGCGGGAGAAATCCTGGGCGCAGGCGATTCAGCAGGACCTGGCCGAGGTCGGCGTCAAGGCGACGTTGCGCGAGGTGGCCTTCCCGCAGTGGCTCGACCTGGCTGGCAAGCGGGGGCAGGTGGCCTTTTCGCTGAATGCCTGGTTCCAGGACTACCCCGACCCGTCGAACTTCCTGGACGTCTTGCTGAACGGCGAGAAGATCACCGCCGAGAACAGCAACAACCGAGCCTTCTACCGCAACCCGGCGGTCGACCAGTTGCTCAACGCCGCGCGCGGCCTGGCCGATCCGGAGCGCCGGCTGGCGCTGTATCGCGCGGCCGAGCGGCGGATCGTCGCCGATGCGCCGTGGATCTTCTGCTACTATCCCGCCCGCCTTGTGCTGGTCCAGCCGTGGGTCCACGGCTACCGCCTGCACCCGGTCTGGTCGTCGTGTGACGAGCGCGTCTGGCTGGCGCCGCCCGGCCAAGAGGAGCCGCCGAAGTGAAGCTGACCCACCCCTACTGCCGTCCCGCCGGGCCCTGGCTGCGGGGTAACCTGCACACCCACTCCACCAACAGCGACGGCACGCTGACGCCGGCGGAGCTGGTCGAGCTGTACGCCAGCCACGGCTACGACTTCCTGGCGATCAGCGACCACGACACCTTCACGCCGCCGCTGGCGCATCCCACGCTGGTCGGCGTCCCGGCGGTCGAGGTCTCCCGCGGCGGCTCGCACCTGCTCTCGGTGGGCACCCCGCAGGTCTACGACACCAGCCTCACGCGGGCCGAGATTCTGGGCCAGATCGCCGCCGACGGGGGCCTGGCGATTCTGGCGCACCCGAACTGGCTGGCGCACTACCAGCACTGGGAGCAGGCGCAGTTGGAGGTGCTCGGGCCGTACCACGGGATCGAGATCTTCAACAGCGTGATCGACTTCCTGGAGGGCGAGGCCCACGCGCTGGACCGCTGGGATCAGCTCCTCTCGAAGGGGCGCCGGGTTTGGGGCTACGCCCACGACGACTTCCACCGGCCGGGCAACGGACCGCGGGGCTGGAACCGCGTGGCCGCCGCCGAGCGCACGCCGGAGAGCATCGTGGCGGCGCTCCAGGCGGGCTCCTGTTACGCCAGCAGCGGTGTCTTCATTGAGCGGATCGAGGTGGACGAGGAGTCCTTCCGGATCGTCGCACCCGAGGCTTCCGAGCTGCGGTTCGTGACGCGGTACGGCAAGGTGCTGCAGTTCGTCGAAGGCGGCAGCGGCAGCTACACCTTCCAAGGCAACGAGGGCTACGTGCGGGCCGAGGCCTACGGGCGCGGCAAGCAGGCGGCCTGGACGCAGCCGGTCTGGGTCACCGCGTGAGCCAGCGTCCCACGGCGGCGCGGCAGCGACGGCTCGGGCGGCAGATCGCCACCCGGCTGGGGTGGGGTGCGCTGACCCTGCTGGGCACCGCCGCGCTGCTGCTGCTGCTGTTGCACCTTTCCGGTGACCCGGCCAAGGCCTACGCCGGCGAGAAGGCCGACGAGGCGACCGTCGCCCGGATCCGGGTGCAGATGGGCTTCGACCGGCCGCTCGCGGTGCAGTACCTGCGGTACGTCGGTCGCGCCCTGCGCGGCGATCTTGGGCGCTCCACGTTGTACGACCAGCCGGTCGCCAAGTTGCTCTGGCAGCGGCTGCCGGCGACGGCCTTGCTGGCGGCCGCCGGGCTGGCGTTCTGGGTCCTGGTCGGGGTGCCCGTGGGCATCTACACGGCAGTGCATCAAGGTCGGGCGGCCGACCGCCTCGGTCTGGTGGTGGCAGTCCTCAGTTACAGCATCCCGACCTTCTGGCTGGGTCGGCTGCTGCAGCACGAGCTGGCCTGGCGGCTGCCCTGGTTCCCGGTCGGCGGCTACGGCAGTCTGGCGCATCTGGTGCTGCCAGGGCTGACGCTCGGGCTGGCTGGGGTCGGGTACTACATGCGGTTGGTCCACACCAGCATGTTGGAGGTCTTGCCGGCCGAGTACATCCGCACGGCGCGCGCCAAAGGGCTCAGCGAGTGGGCGGTGCTCTGGCATCACGGCTTCCGCAACGCGATGCTGCCGGTGGTCACGGTGCTTGGCCTGGACACCGCGCGGCTACTGGGCGGTGTCGTCTTCACCGAGGCCGTCTTCGCCTGGCCGGGCATCGGCTCGCAGGCGGTGCAGGCGATCTTCAACCTGGACCAGCCGCTGGTGATGGGCACGGTGCTGCTGACCGCCGCGCTGGTGGTGGCGGCCAACCTGGTGGTGGACGTGCTCTACTACGTGCTCGACCCGCGCATCCGCGACGGCGAGGAGCGCCACTGATGCTGCTGGAGATCCGCGATCTGGCGATCTCGTTCCGCGCCGGGCGGACCTTGCAGCCGGCGGTGGATGGCCTCAGCCTGAGCGTGGCGGCCGGGCAGACCGTCGGGCTGGTCGGCGAGAGCGGCTGCGGCAAGACCGTCTCGGCGCTGGCCGTGCTCGGATTGCTGCCGCCGGCCGCGACAGTGCCGCGGGGCAGCATCCGGTTCGACGGCGCCGAACTGCTGACAGCCACGCCGGCGGCGCGCCGGGCGCTGCGCGGCGCGCGGATCGCCTTGATCGCCCAGGATCCCCTGGCGGCGCTCAACCCGGTCCACCCGGTGGGGGCGCAGGTGGCCGAGGTGATTCGGCTGCACGGCGGTGGTACCCGAGCGGCGGCCTGGGCGCGCGCCGTCGAGGCGCTCCGCGAAGTGGGTCTGCCGGACCCGGCGCAGCGGGCGCACGACTACCCGCATCAACTCTCGGGCGGGCAGCGGCAGCGGGTCGGGATCGCGATGGCCATCGCCTGCCGTCCCGCGTTGTTGATCGCCGATGAGCCAACCACCGCGCTGGACGTCAGCGTGCAGGCGCAGATTCTGGATCTGCTGCGGCGGCTGCAGGCCGAGCACCGGATGGGCCTGTTGCTGATCACCCACGACCTGGGCATCGTCGCCGAACTGGCCGACCAGGTGACGGTGATGCGGGCCGGCCGAGTGGTCGAGCAGCAGGCCGTCGGGCCGCTCTTCGCGGCGCCGCGAGAAGACTACACCAAGGGCCTGTTGGCGGCGGTGCCGCGCATCGACCGGCCGGTGGAGCGCCTCGCCAGCGTCTGACGGTGCGACTGTGGAGGGCCCCATGACGACCTGCCTGCTACTGGCGGCTGGCCTGCTGGCTGGCGACCAGTACCTGTTCACCGAAGTCGAGAGCGCTGCCCGCCGCGGTGGCTCGGTCGGCCTGCGCCAGGAGGGCTTCACGCCGTGGATGCGGCATCCCTCCGGCGGCGCGGTGCTGGTGCTCGGGGGCGACGGCTGGGTCGAGTGGACCCTCACCGACCTGCCCGCCGGCGACCTGCAGCTCTACGTGCGAGGGTTGAGCTGGCGGCAGGACGCCGTCACGCTGGTGAGCTGGGACGGCGCTCCGCTGGGCGCCGTCCAGTACGACCAGCACTCCACGTCGTTGGCCTGGTCGCGTCGCGTGGCGACGGTCCGGGGCGGCGGGGAGCACCGCCTGCGTTTGGCCGCCGCGCCGGGCAACCAGCAGGTGCCGTACCTCGACTGTCTGTTGCTCACCACGGCGTTGGACGTGCGGCCGGACGACGAGGACCAGGACTTCCGTAGCTTCCAGAGCGTGCTGCCGCCGTTGGAGTTGCCGACCGGGCGGGTGCTGCCGCTGCCCGATGGTCAGGGCGAGCCGGCCGAGCTGACCTCGGTGGCCGGCGGCGCGCTGGTCGTCGGTCCGAATCCGCTGACCCTGCAAGGCCCGGCGGCCACGGCGGCCTGGGAGGCGCGGATCGGGGACGGGGCGTGGTCGAGCGGCCAGCCGCCGGCCCCCGTGGCGCTGCACGGTGGGCGCCACCGCCTGGAGCTGCGGCAGCGGGTCGGGGAGCGCCTGGTGACCAGCGGCGCCTGGATGGTCGAGGTGCCAGCACTGCTGAGCGCCGGCCTGGCGACCCATGCGGTGCCGCGCGGGACGGCGGCCGTCGAGTGGACCGCCACCTTGCACGCGGCGGTCGACCAGCAACGCGAGCTGGCGATCCGGCTGCGCCTGCTGTCGGGCGAGCGGGTGCTGCACGAGGCGTTCCGCGCCGGCGCAGCCCCCGAGCAAGGGCCGGCGGTGCCGCTGGGCGACCTGGCGGCCGGGCGCTACGAGGTGGAAGTCGCGGCCTGGCGCGACGGCCAGCCGGCCGAGACGCTGCGCTGGCCGCTCTACGTTTACGAGCCAGCGCCGGCCGAGCCCTGGGAGCCGGTGCGGCGGGTCACGTGGAACGAGCGCCACCTGTTGCTCAACGGCCGACCGTTCCTCGGCCGGCTGCTCTACCACACCGCCGACGCCGCCCTGGCGAAGCGGCTGGGCTGCAACCTGCTGCAGTGCGCCGGCTGGGATCCCGACCCGCGCGAGAAGATTGCCGAGGCGCTGGAGCGTTGTCGCGAGGCCGAAGTCTACGGCTTCGTGGCGCTCTTCAACAACCGCTGGCTGCTGGACCAGGGGCGCTTCAACCTGCCCCATCTGCGGCAAGTGATCGAGCAGTTCCGCGAGCACCCGGCGCTGCTGGGGTGGGACCTGGTTGACGAGCCCGACGGGCAGGAGCTCGACCCGGCGGCGGTCGCGGAGGCGGCCACGCTGATCCGCCAGCTTGACCCGCACCACCCACTCTGGATCAACCTCTGCCGGCCGGACCAGGCAACGCGCTACCTGGCCGCGCAGGACCTTTGGAGCTACGACGCCTACCCGCTGGGCTCACCGGCCGGGCTGCGCGGCTACCTGGAGTGGCTCAGCCTCAGCGACCGCCAGGTCCGTGGCCAGCGCCCGCTGGGGGTGGTGCTGCAAGGCTACAACAGCGCCGGCTTGCGGCTGCCGACGCCCGAGGAGCTGCGCGCCTCGGCCTGGCTGCACGCGCAGCATGGCTACAACTGGTTCAGCTACTACTCTTGGTTCGACCCGGCGCCGGCGCTCTGCCTGGCGCGCGACCCGGTCCTGGGCAGCTACCTCGCGGCCCTGAATGCCGAGCTGCTGACCTGGCGCGAGCGGATCCTCAGCGGCCGGCTGGAGGGCCTGCACGTGAACCTCGACAGCGCGGCGGTGACGCTGCCGGCCGGGCCCTGACAGCACGCGGGGCAGGCGCTGGGCGCCTGCCCCGCAAGTTGCTCGAATCAGGTCACCAGCTCAGAACCCGCCGTCCAGCGTGCTGGGATACGGGGCGTTGGCCCAGTGGTACCCGGCGTCGGTGTTCGGGTCCTTGCGCCACTTGGCGTGGCCGTCAAAGAACAGCGTGTTCCAGCCGTCGTTGTGGCGCGAGACCGGCGTCCAGCCCGGATTGGTGTTCGGGTTGGCGGAGTCGCGGCGGTAGTAGTAGTTGTTGGTGCCGTCGGTCATCGTCACCGTGCTGGCTGGTGCCTGCACGTTGGAGACCGCGTTGCGGTTGAGCCAGACGTTCCAGGCGTAGTGGCACTGGTAGGTCGGCGCACCCGCGGTGCAGACCGTGTAGTTGACGTTGGCCGCGCTCGGGCAGCGCCAGATCTGGGTGTTCTTGATGTAGGGAGCCAGGAACTCGTACTCGAACGGCACCGGGTTGCCGCCCCACAGCGGCCAGGTCGTCGGGCAGCCCCACTGGTGTACCGTGCGCTCGTCGTAGTCCTGGTAGTACTGCATGTAGGCCAGGCCGACTTGCTTCGTGTTGGACTGGCAAGAGCTCTGCCGCGCCTTTTCGCGGGCCTTGGCGAAGACCGGGAACAGAATCGCGGCCAAGATGGCGATGATCGCGATCACGACCAGCAGCTCGATGAGGGTGAACCCACGCCGAACGCGCAGATGGTTCATGAATCTCTCCTTGCCACCTATCGTACGCCGACAAGCCGCCCGAAGACGAGTCCAAGCATGTCCTCAAGTTGATGTGAAAGTGAACTGAAAGTTATTCCTGACGCGATGGTCGGGATTGGTCAGGCTAGGGCGAGGGAGAGAACGCGATGATCGTGGGCACGGGTGCCTACCGCTACGAGTGGCAGGGCGAGTGGGCGCAGGTCCCGCCGGGGGTGGAGCTTGGTTACACGCACGGCGTCGTGGAGGATGCGCAGGGCCGCATCCTGGTCCACAACCAGAGCCGCGACGCGGTCGCCATCTTCGACGCCGCGGGCCACTACCTCCGGAGTTGGGGCGCCGAGTTCGCCGCCGGGGCGCACGGCTTTGTGATCCACCAGGAGTCCGCGGGCGAGTTCCTCTACCTGGCCGACTACGCGCGGCACCTGGTGGTCAAGACCACGCCTGATGGCGAAGAAGTGCTGCGCCTGGCGCCGCCGCCGCGGACCGACTTGTACGAGAGCATCGAGCAGTACAAGCCGACCGACGTCACCGTGGCACCGAATGGCGACCTGTTTGTGTTCGACGGGTACGGCTTGAGCTGGATCCACAAGTACAGCGCCAGCGGCGAATACCTCAGCAGCTTTGGCGGCCGCGGCAGCGAGCCGGGGCAGGTCTCCTGCCCGCACAGTGGCAAGGTCGACACGCGGGGCACGGAGCCGGTCTTGCTGGTGGCCGACAGGTCCAACGTGCGGATCCAGATCTTCGACCTGGAGGGGCACCATCTGGGCTTCCAGGCCGACGAACTGCGGTACCCGTGCGGCTTCTGGCTGTGTGACGAGTACACCATCGTGCCCGACCTGCACGGCCGCGTCTCGCTCTTCGACCGGCAGTGGAAGCTGCTCTGCCACCTCGGCGACCAGCCCGGCGTGTGGCAGCGGCCGGGCTGGCCGAACCTGCCGCCCGAGCAGCGGCCCGTCGGCCAGTTCAACAGCCCGCACGCGGCCTGCGCCGACCGGGCTGGCAACCTGTTCGTGGTCGAGTGGATCAGCGACGGCCGGATCACCAAGCTGGCCAAGGTCGGTTGAGGCTGGCGGGTTGACCTGGGCGGGGTGACCCGTCCAGGTCAGTCTCCGGCCGCCGCTGGCAGGCTGCCCATCTGCTGGCGCCACAACGTGGCGTAGAGCCCGCGCTGGCGCAGCAGGGCCTCGTGGCCGCCTTCCTCGACCACCCGCCCGTCCTGGAGGACCAGGATCAGGTCGGCGGTCCGGGCGACGCTCAGGCGGTGGGCGATGATGAAGGTGGTGCGACCTTCGGCGAGGCGGTCCAGCGCTTCGAGCACCAGCCGCTCGCTGGTAGCGTCGAGGTTGCTGGTGGCTTCGTCCAGAATCAGCACCTGCGGGTCGCGCAGAAACGCGCGGGCGATGGCGACGCGTTGGATCTGACCGCCGGAGAGTCCCACCCCGCGTTCGCCGACCAGGGTGTCGTAGCCGTCCGGCAACTGGCTGATGAACTCCTCGGCATTGGCCGCCCGCGCCGCGGCCTCGATCTCATCCTGGCTGGCCTCCAGGCGGCCGTACAGGATGTTGTCGCGAATGCTGCCGCTGAACAGCGTCGGTTCCTGCGGCACAATCGCGATGGTCTGCCGCAGGCTGCGGTGCTGCCAGTCGCGGAGGTCGGTGCCGTTGAGCAGAATGCGCCCGGCGTCCGGGTCCCAGAAGCGCGGCAGCAGGCTGACCAGGGTGGTCTTGCCCGACCCGCTGGGCCCGGCCAAGACGATTCGTGCACCCGACGGCGCGGTGAAGCTGAGGTCGGCCAGTGCCGGTTCGTCGCGACCGGGGTAGCCAAAGGTGAGGCCCTCGAAGCGGATCTCGGGCGGGCCGTCCAGGTGCAGCGCCCGCGCGTTGGGCCGATCCTGAATGGTCGGCTCGGTGTCCAAGAACTCGAAGACCCGGTCGGCCGCCGCGGCCGCCGAGTAAATGCGGCCGTAGATGTTGGTCAGTGAGGTGATCGGCCCCATCAACATCCCGACGTAGATGTAGAAGGCGGTGACGTCGCCGACGGTGGCATGGCCGCTGGTGACGCGGTAGATGCCGAACCCGATTACGAAGACCGTGGCCAGGATCCGGGTCAGTTCGCTGACGGCGGTCAGCAGGCCCTGCAGCAGGTTGCGCCGCAGAGCGTGGCGCCGCAGCTCGCCGACCCGCCGGCCGACGATCACTTCCTCGTAAGGCTCGGCGCAGAAGGCCTGCACCTCGCGGATCATCGCGACCCGTTCGACGATGTGACCGGACAGTGCGGCGGTCGATTCGAGGATCTGCCGGCTGGCCCGCCGCATCGGGTCGCGCACCGCCTGCGAGGCGAGCACAAAGATTGGCACGGTGGCGAAAGCGGCCAGGGCCCAGACCCAGTCGCGGTAGAGCAGGTAGCCGGCGATGCCGATGGACTCCATCAGCATCTGGCTGGCGACCACGATGATGCTCTCGAACGCCTCCTGGGCGGTGCTGACGTCGGTGGTGACGCGGGTCACCACGGTGCCGCTGGGTCGTTCGTGGTGGAAGCCCAGCGAGAGCCGCTGGATGTGGCTGAAGAGCCGCGACTGGATGTCGCGGACGGCGTTGGAGGCCGCCGCCTGCGGCAGGTAGAAGCGGCCCAGGGTGACCACTGCGTGGACCGCCACCAGCGCCAGAAAGGCAGGCAACATGCCGTAGAAAGTGGCCAGCCGCTGCGGGCCGCTGAGGCCGTCGGCCAGCAGTACGTGGTCGACGCAGTTCTTCACGAAGACCGGCATGTACATCGGCAGGATCATGCGGACCAAGCCGGTCACGAACCCGCCCAACATCAGCGCGCGGTAGGGTCTGGAGAAGGCCAGGAAGCGCCACAGATTGCGCAGGCTGCCGCGCTGCTCGCGCGGGACCCAGGTTGCGATCCGATCAACTCGCGCCATCGACCCCACCTCTCGGGTGTCTTGCGGCGACGTTACACCGGAGGTCGCGCGGCGTCAAGTGCAGCCGGCGGCGACTGTGGTACTCTCGCCGCGGGAGCTGCCGATGCCCGCCACGCTGTTGTCGTTGGCCCTCTTGCTGGCTGACGCGCCGGTCGACTGGTCCGCCGCGGTGCGCTGCCGAATCGTCGCCGATACCAATGTCTCGGCCCATTCCAGCGAGCTGCGGTTCACCTACGGCGGCCGCTCGCGGGCACGGGTCAAGGGCATCGAGATGTTCTACCTGGCGCGCCCCGACCTGCAGCCGCTGGCCGGCCGCTGGCCGCTCGCCGCCCGGGTCTGGTTCCGCTGCGTCCAGCAGCAGCTCCGGCGGGTTGGGCTGAGCCGCGTCGGGGCACCCTGGGACGAAGACGCGGGCCACGGCGACGCCACGGTGCCGGGGGTCTGTTGGGGTCAAACCTGGACCCAGGCCGGTGGCAGCCAGCCCTGGACCAGCACCGGGGACGACCTCAGCGCCGTGGTACTCGGCGCCGATGGCGGGACCTTCGAGATCCACGAAGTGCAGACCGCGCGCGACGGCTGGCTCTGGGTCGAGCTCCCCGCGACGATTCTGGCCGCCCAGCTCAACGGCCGCGGGCACGGCTTCTGTGTTTCCGACGAGAGCGGCCAGACGCGCTTCAACAACGACCTGATCACGCGCGAGGAGCGCGCCTCGGCACCCTACCTGGAGGTGCTGACGGTGGAGGTCGACCCGCCGCCTGCGGCGCCCCAGCCGGCCTCGGCGGCGCCAGCGGTGAAGTCCACGCTGCCACCGCTGCCGACCTTGCCGCCGGAGCCGCAGCCCGCACCGGTGACTGCCCTGTGGGCCGCGCCGGGCAGCGACAGCGTGCATCCGGTGCAGGGCGGGCTGCTGAACCAACAGGGCGCGGCCTATGGCCAGCCGGTCGACCGCAGCGCTGGACGGCAGAACGCGGTCTGGACCCGCGACGGGCTGGTGCTCAGCGGCGCGCGCGGCGAGACGGTCAGTGCGCAGCTTGTGATCGAGAGCCCCACCGCCCCAACCAGCGAACCCGAGCTGGGCGCCTGGTCCGGTGGGAGTCCCGGCCCGCAGACCGTCAGCGGCGTCTGGTACCTGCCCTTGCCGCAGCCGGTGGCCGAAGTTGCCGTGCCGTTGACGGTGCCCTGGCAGCCCTTGCCGGGCCGCCGCTACTGGACGCGGCTGGTGGAGCTGGACATCAGCCCGACCGCCGCGCCGGGGTCCTACACCGCGCGTTGGCGCTGGGGCGCTCAGGAGCTGCCGATGCGGCTGACGGTCTGGCGACACAGCCTGCCGGCCCGGCTGACTTTCCAGGTCTCGCTGAACACCTACGGCCGGCAGCATGGCCAGTTTGGGATCACCGACGAAGCCAGCGACGCGGCGCTGGGCATCGAGCGGGAGTACCACCGCACGGCGCACCGCCACCGCGCCACCTTCGCGCCGCTAACCTACGGTCAGAGCGGGCGAGTCGAGTGGGGCGCCGGGCCGCGGCTGGTCGGCGACGGCCCACAACCGGCCTGCGACTTTCGCGACTTCGACCGGCGTTTCGGCGCACTGCTCGACGGTACGGCCTTCGCCGATCTGCCACGGGCCGGCGTGCCGGTCGATCACCTCTACCTGCCGTTCCACGAGAACTGGCCATGCCCGGTCGCCGAGTACGCCTTCCGGCCGGCGGCGACGGGCTACCCGGAGATGATCACCGAACATGCCCTGCGCGGGCCGCTGCGCCCGGCCGATGGCTTCAGCGCCGCCTGGCAGCAGCGTTACCGCCACGTCGCGCAGCAGTTTGCCGTGCACCTGCAGCAGCCCGCCTGGCGCGGCACGCGGTTCCAGGCCTACTTCAACAACAAGTACTACTTCCGCGACCCGGCGCAGGGCGGCCGCGGCACCTCCTGGTGGCTGTTGGACGAGCCGATGCACCGCACCGACTGGGACGCCCTGGAGTTCCTCAGCGGCTTGTTGGGTGGCCCCGGCGCGCGTCGTGAGGGTGGGGGGCTGCAGTGGCGCGCCGACATCTCACGGCCGCAGTGGATGCCGGCGGCGGTCAGCGAGCGGCTGGACCTGCTGGTGATCAGCAGCACCTGGTTCCCCTACCGCCGGCGGCTCGAGGCCCTCGGCTGGGGGGCGCGGGGTAAGGAGGCCTGGCTCTACGGCGCGGCCTTGCCGCCGGGGCAGCCGAGCCTGCAGACCGCGGCCTGGTGCCTGCGGGCCTGGTGCGGCGGGCTGGATGGCGTGGTGCCATGGGACAGCGTCGGCGGCGACCAGAACTACGAGCGGGCTTCCGAGTTGGCGCTGCTGCTACCGGGCCGGCGTTACGGCCAACCGATCGCCCTGCCCAGCCTGCGGCTGAAAGCCCTGCGCGACGGGCAGCAGGAGTGCGAACGGCTGAACCTGCTGCTGGCTCGCCTGCCGCAGCACTCGCGCGACGAGATCGCAGCGGCGCTGGCAGGGGTCTTGAGCCTCGACGCCGAAGCCCGTAGTCGGTACACCGACGACGCCGGACAGATGGTCTTTACGGGGCTGACCCCCGCCGGTTGGGAACGCTGGCGGCAGACCGTGGCTGCCTGGCTGGAGAGCGCAACATGACGGTTCGCGAACTGACCGCCAAGATGCACGACTTCGTGGCCGACAAGGGCTGGTACAGTGCCAGCTCGCGCCGGCCGCAGACGCCTCGCAACCTGGCCATCTCCCTGTCGTTGGAAGCAGCCGAGGTGCTGGAGCACTTCCAGTGGAGCGAAGCCTACGATCCGCAGGCGCTGGCCAGCGAACTGGCCGACGTGACGCTCTACCTGCTACAGTTGGCCGACGTCTGTGAGATCGACTTGGAGCAGGCCGTGCTGGACAAGCTGGCCCGCAATGTCGGGCGGTCCTGGACGGGGTTGGAGAGTGAGACGACCGACGATGATGCGTAACGACGAAGCCCTGGCGCTCTGCGAAGAGGTGCTGGCCCTGACCTCCGGCGACGCCGAGGTGACCTGCACCAGCGACACCGAGGCGTTGCTGCGGATCGCCAACAACGAGCCGATCCAGCACTCCGAGCACCTCGCGCTGCATCTCAAGCTGCGCCTGCGTGACGGCGCGCGGTATGGTGAGGCGGAAGTCGACAGCACCGACCCGACCGCGCTGGAGGGCCTCGTCGCCCGCGCCGCGCAGCAGATGCAGTGGCTGCCGCCAGACCAAGAACCCGTCGCCTCGGTCGGGCCGCAGGGCCTGCTGGCAGTCGAAGCCTGGCACCGCGACACCTCCGCCGCGGAGTTCGGCGCTGCCGAGCGGGCCGCCGCGGGCGAGGCCCTGGTAGCCGCGTCGGTGGCGGCGGGCTACGCCGCGGCCGGGGTGGTCACCAACTCCGAGGCAGTTGTGGCGAAGGCCACCAGCAACGGCTTCCGCGGGGCCTATCGCGCCACCGAGGCGCGCTACGACGTGACGGTGCAGACCGCCGACAGCACCGGCTGGCGGGCCCGCTGGGCGCGCAGCCGCAGCGTGCTGGACGCCGCGGCCGTCGGCGCCGAGGCCGCCGCCACGGCCGCCGCGACGCGCCAACCGCAACGCATCGAGCCGGGTGATTACCGGGTCGTCCTGGCCCCCGCGGCGGTGGCCGTGGCGCTGGGGTTCCTGTCCGGCGGGTTCAACGCCAAGGCGGTCGAAGAAGGCCGCTGCTGGCTGGCTGGCAAGGTCGGCCAGCAGGTCGCCGGCGACAACATCCACTTGCGCCAGGACATCTGCCACCCCGGTCTGCAGGGCATCCCATTCGACGACGACGGGTATGCGTTGCGGCGGGTCGAGCTGCTGCAGGGCGGCGTCGCCAACCACCTGCTGTATGACCGCCGGACCGCCGCGCGGGCGGGGCAGGAGGCCACCGGCTACGCCGCCGGCGGCCTCGGCAGCTTCGGCGCGGGGCCCAGCGCGCTGGTCTTGGAGGGCGGCCAGGCCAGCCCTGACGACCTCCTGGCGGCCTGCGGCGACGGGCTCTACATCGCGCGGCTGTGGTACGCCAACTGGGTCGACCCGACGGCTTGCTCGATCACCGCGATGACCCGTGACGGCGTTTGGCGGATCCGTGACGGCAAGCTGGCCGAGCCGTTGACCAACGCGCGGATTGTCCAGAACCTGCTCGAGCTGTTCAGCGGCGTGGAAGCGCTGGGGGTCCCGGAAGTCTCCGCCGGGATCGTCGCGCCGGCCATCTGTGCCCGGTCGTTCGGCATCAACACCGCGACCTCGTTCTGAGAGCCATGAGTCTGTTGCCCCCACCTCGCGTGCTGCTGGTCGACCACCGCCTCAGCGGCTGGGCCTGGCTGCGCGTCGCGCTGCACGACCTCGGCGCCACGGTCACCGAGGCGGGTCACGGCGACCAGGCGCTGGACCTGGCGGCCTCCGAGTTGCCCGACGTGGTGATCGTCGGAGTGGCGATCAGCGGGCTCGACGGCTTCGAGGTGGTCCGCCGGCTGAGCGGCGAGCCGCACACCGCGCACCTGCCCGTGCTGATGGCGGCGGCCGGCGGCGCCGAGCCGTTGCCGTCGCTGGAGGCCGGGGCGCTGCGCCTGATCCAACCGCCGGCACCACGCCGCGAGACCGCCGCGCTGCTGGCCAACGCGGTGCGGCTGAAGCGGGCGGCCGAGGCGGCCCGCGAGCGACTGCTGCAAGCGCAGCAGTGGACCGCCGACCGGGATCGGCTGGTGCGGCTGACGCTGGCCGATCTGCAGTCGCTGCACGCCGCGGCGCAGCGGGCGGCGACCGCCCTGGTCGGCGAGATTCCGGCGGGTGGCGACGTTGGCCGTTACGCCCGCGCGATTGCCGCCGAGGTCCAGGGCGCCGACCAGGTGACGAGCACGCTGCTGCTGATCCGGCGGTTGGAGGAGGGCGACTGGACCTTCCAGCCCCGGGAGCTCGAGTTCGGCGAGCTGGTCGCCGCGGCTTTGGCCGGCTGGCGCGGGCCAGCGGTCGACGCCAGCCTGGCCCCGCACCTGCGCCTGGTGGCCGACCGCGAGCTGCTGCTGGCAGCGCTCCGGGCCTTGCTCCGCTACGGCGGCGACCGGCTCGAGGCCGATGGCCGGCTGGGGCTGACCGCCGCCGCGCCGCCGGGTGGGGGAGTCCACCTGGAACTCCGCGCCACCGGCGCCTGGCGGGCCGAGACGCTGGACCTGGACGCGATGCAGAGCGTGCTGCAACTGACCCTGGCGAGTCTGGTCGCCGCGGCCCACGGTGGGCAGTTGCACGGCAGCGGTGCGGCGGCGCCGACCTTAACCTGGAGCCTGCCGCCGGAGCCCTCGCCCAGCGCCACCTGGCCACCGCAGGTCAGTAGGGCCGCACCAGCGGCGGGAGGGTCAGCAGCAACAGCAACAACTGCAGCGGCTGCCACAGCAGCGGCCAGACGCGGTCTGCCCGCCCCTGCCAGCCCGCCGCGGCTGCCACCGCCAAGGTCGGGTTGAGGAACAGCCAGAGCCGCTCGGTCTCACCCTTGACCATGCCGCTGGCGTTCAGCAACAACAGCACCCCCAGGCCGGCCAACCCCAGCGCCGCGGCGCTGCCGCGCAGCTCGCGCCGGGCCACCGCCTCGACCGCCGCCCAGACCAGCGGCAGCCCGGCCAGGGCGGCGTAGTCGACCAGGTTGAGCAGCAACCAGGGCAGGTAGTGCCGGTGCCCGATGCCGCCGCCGCCCTCGCGGTGGGCGGTCAGGCAGTGCGCATAGACCGCCGCCGTTTGCAGACCCAGCAGCGTCACCAGCAGCAGCACCGCGCCGCCGCCCAGCAGCAGACCGGCCAGCAGTCGCCAGCCGAGCCGGGCCGGGGGCCGGGCGGCCAACAGGTAGGCAACCCCCAGCACGGTCGAGGCCGCCGCCCCGACCGAGACCAAGAGCGCCCCGCCCAGCGCCGCCCCGGCCAGCACCGCGGGCCAGACGGCCTGCCGGCGAAGGGCGACCTGCAGGCCGACCAAGGCCCAGGCGGTCAGCGTCATCAGCAGGCCGTCCTGGGCGAGGTAGTAGAACGCCACATTGGGCGCGGTCGCCAGGAGCGCTGCGGCCAACAGCCCGGTCCGGCGACTGCCGTCGGCGGCACCCAGCAGGTAGCACGGCACGACCGCCCCGGCGCCAAGGGCGGCGATCCAGCAGACCGCCAGCAGCGTCAGCGGCAAGTCACCGACACCCAGCTCGCGCGGCACATTGGGCGGTTCGCGAATCTCCCGCCAGGCGGCCAGCGTTTGGCCCGCCGTCGCCCACTCGGTGACCGCCAGGCCGGCCAGCTCCAACCACGGCAGGTGCGCCGCCAGGCGCAGCGGCACCCAGTAGACCAGCACCGCGCCAGGCGGGTGGGTCGCCAGCTTCATCGTATCGGCGCGCTGCCGCTCGTGGTAGCGCGCCAGCCAGGGCCGCAGCGGGCCGAGCTGGCGGGCCTCCCAGAAGTAGCCGTTGCTGAGATTGCTCCACGTGGCGGCGACGGTGTTGACCAACCAACGCTGCCGCCCGAGGCCGGCCTCGCAGGTCAGTTGGAGCCCCCAACTGAGCAGCCAGAGCAGCAGCACCCCGGCGGCGGCGCCGCGCCGGCTGGGCTCCCCGGCGCGCAGCAACCAGGCCAGCAGCAAGGCCGTCAGCAGCAGCAGCGCCGCGGCCGGCAGGGCGGCGGTCAGCGCAAAGGGGTGCAGCGTCTGCGGCCCCAGGTACCAGCCCTGCCCGGCCGCCAGGTCAAGCCGCGGGCCGAGCAGCAGGGCGGTCAGCAGCAACACCGCCAGCGCCACGCCCAGAAAGCGTCCGCCGAAGGTCGCGCGACCGGTGCTAGTAGATGCCCTCAAGCTGGTCAAGGTAAATGGTGCCCGCGCTCTGAACCTCGGGCCGGTGCTGCACGAGGTAGATCGACTCCCAAGTCAGCGGCCCCTTCACGCCGGGCGGGATCACCGCGGTGCAGCGCCGCCACTGGTGATCCCAGTTGACGAACTCGGCGAAGTCGACCTGGTACTTGGTGCCGGTCTTGTCGCGGAACTGGCCTCGCAACCAGTGTCCCTTGCCGTCGCCGAAAACATACACCGAAACGGCCTTCGGGAATCCGATCACCGTTTCGTAGAGCGCGTAGACCGCCCGCGTCTCGGTGATCGTGGTGAAGTCATAGTCGAACTTCAGGCAGCAGTTGCCCTGCAGCTTGAGGTTGGTCTTGACGACCGCCACGCTGCCGACGACGCTGGTGGGGTAGACCTTGGCCGTCCAGTGGGCCGGGTTCTCGAAACCGTCGATGCCGCGCCGTTCGCCATCGGGCACCTGCGGCGCCTCGCGCGCCTGACCGGCCCCGGGGGCCGCCGTGGCGCTGTCGTCCGGGGTCTTCGGCGGCCGCGGCGCGGTCGGTTGGCTGGCCCCGCCGGCCGGCGCGACCGGGGACTTCGGCGGCTGCGGCGTCGTCGCAGTCGCCGTCGGCGGCTTGCTGGGGGCCGGGCCTGGGGTCAGGCCGGTCGGCTGCGGCACCGGCTCTTCGGTGCCGTCGGGTCGCAGGACCACCGTCCGGGACGGCTCGCCGCCGGGCGCCGGCGGGGTGGGCGTGACCGGATCGGTGTCCTTGACGGCCGGCCCGATCCGCACCACGACCGCCGCCACCAGGTTGCCCTGCCGGACCAGGATGCGGCCCTGGCCCATCTTGGCCGCGGTGAAGCGACCGCCCTCGACCGTGCCCAACGCCGCCGGGTCGACCTCGAAGGTGACCTGGTCGGGTGTCACCGCCACCGCGGTGCCGGCGGCGCTCTCGGCGCCGAGGGCCAGCAGGCTGCTGGTGCCGACGGTGGTCAGCAGCGGGTCGGGCCCGAGGTGCAGCTTGGCGGCGACGCCGCTGCCGGCCGGCGGGGTCACCGCGGTGGTCGGCTCGACGATGGTCGGCGTCAGGTCGGGCGCCGGGATGCCCGGTTGGGTCGTCTCCGGACGCAGCGGCGGGGCCGCGCCGCCGCCCGAGACGGTCGGTCCGGGCAGCGGACGATCACTCAGCCGGCCGCTGGTGAACAGCAGCAAAGCGTTGCCGAGCCCGCGCGGCAGGCCGTCGCTGGGCTGGTTGATCACCCGGTCGCGGGCGTACATGGTGGTGGCCCCGCCGCCATCCAGCAGCATCGCCTGACTGCAGCTCAGCTCGACCAGCAGCTTGGCCAGCTCGTCGACATTGCAGCCGACCGAATGCTCGACATTGCGCCCGTCGACGGCGACCAGGAAGAGGTACTTCTCGTTGTAGCCGACGGCCGACCGGGGTTGCCGGCCGGTGGCGCGGGCGATCGCCAGCTTCTCCTGCTCGGCTTCCACCGAGACCTCGCCGTCGCGCACCAGGCGCGGCCCGGAGCCCACGGCCGAGGCGACCCGCCCAACATCGGGCACCAGCTCAAAGCTGAAGCTGACCGTCTCGCCGATCTTGCGGCCCTGCAGCCAGCTCGCCGCCGGGCCGCTGCCGGCCAGCACCACGCCGTCGGGCGGAATCTCGATGTTGACCTGGCCGTCCACCAGCGCCCGCACGGTGCCCTGGTAGTTCTGTCCGGCGAGCAGTCGGCCGCCGTCGGGGAAGCAGCCTGAGAGTACCAACTGCTGCCCGGCGTCGACCACGCGGGTGGCGGGGTTGAAGCGCGGGGTGTAACACACAATCTCGCCGGGCAGCCGCCGCCGGTTGAGACCGGCCAGCCGCTGCGCCTTGCCGTCGCTGCCGCCGACCTTGCCGCGGAGCCCGAGCAGCTCGATCCGCGGCTTGCCCTCGGGGCTCAGCACCAGCGCCGAGCGGGGCGTCGGCCAGGGATCGCAGAGCAGCTCACCGTCGGCCACCAGCAGCCCGATCGGGGTGCCCTGATAGGGATCGCTGCGGGTCATCGTGACGCCGCCGTTGAGGGCGCCGGCCACCGTGCGACCCTCGCTGTAGCGCTGCACCAGGTCGCCGAGGGGTTCGGTGTCGAGCACCCGCTGGCCGGCCATCACGACCGCCGGCGTCAGCGACCGCTCGGCGAGATCGGCCTTCAGGACATGCGCCACGACGGGTCCAGGGCGTTGCAGCCGGAGGTACGTCAGGCCCGGCGCCACCGGCACCTCGGTCCGTTCGTTCTGTCCCACCGCGGCGCTGGCCGCCAGCAGCAGGATCCCGACGAGAGGTTGGCCAATGCGCTTCACCAGCGGCTCCTTGCGGGTCGTTTGAACCGTTCGATTATGCCCGCCGCGGCGCCGCCTGTCAACGCAGGCGGCGCGCCCTCAGACCGCCACCGCCGCGGCGCCGGTCGCCAGGTGCATCACCGCCTCGGGGGTCGCCGCGGCGCGGGGCAGTTCGCCAGCGATCCGACCCTCGTGCATCACCAGCACGCGGTCGGCCATCCCGAGGACTTCCTCCAGCTCGCTGGAGATCATCAGGATGGCTACCCCCCGCGCGGCCAGATCGTTCATCAGTTCGTAGATCTCGGCCTTCGCCCCAACATCGATCCCGCGGGTCGGCTCGTCGAAGATCAGCACCTGGGCGTCGGTGAACAGCCACTTCGCCAGGACCACCTTCTGTTGGTTGCCACCGCTGAGGTTGCGAACGGTCTGCTCGACGCTGGGGGTGCGGATGTCCAGACTCGCCACGAAGGACTCCGCGACGCGGCGCTCCTGGGCGAACTGAATGAACCCGCCCCGGCTGACTGCGCCGAGGTTGGCGAGGGTGTTGTTCTCGCGCACTGCCATCTGCAGCACCAGACCCTGCGCCTTGCGGTCCTCGGTGACCAGGCCGACCCCGGCCCGCACGGCATCGGTGGGGTGCCGCGGCCGCAGCGGCCGGCCGGCGATGCTGAGGCTGCCGCCGTCGATCGGGTCGGCCCCGAAGATCGCCCGGGCGACCTCGGTGCGGCCCGCGCCGACCAGCCCGGCCAGCGCCACGACCTCGCCCCGGCGGACCTCGAAGGTGATGTCGTGGAGCACGCCGCGACGGCTCAGACCGCGCACCGCCAGGGCCACTTCGCCGGGCTGCGAGGCGCGGACGGGGAACTGCTGAGTCAGCGGGCGGCCGACCATCCGCCGGATGATCTCGGCCCGGTCGAGCGCCCCGCGCGGGTCGGTTGAAACCCACTTGCCGTCGCGCAGGACGGTCACCCGGTCGGCCAGGGTTTCGACCTCGTCGAGACGATGGCTGATGTAGATGATTCCCACACCCTGCGCCTTGAGCGCCGCAATCAGCGCGAACAACCGCTCGATCTCGTGCTCCGTGAGCGCGGCGGTCGGTTCGTCCATGGCGATCACGCGGGCTTCGACCGAGACTGCCTTGGCGATCTCGACCATCTGCTGCTGCGCCACGCTGAGCGTCTCGACCAGCGCCGCCGCGTCGACCTGGGCGTCGAGCCGCTGCAACAGCTCGATGGCCCGGCGCCGCATCTCGCGCCAACGGATCAGGCCGAGCGCCGTGGTCGGCTCGCGACCCAGGAAGATGTTCTCCTCGACGCTCATCGAGGGCACCAGGCAGAACTCCTGGTAGATGATGCTAAGCCCGGCGCGGATGCCCTCGAGGGGGCTCGCCAACTGCAGCGGCTGCCCGTCCAGCAGCACCTCGCCCTGGTCGGCCTGCTCGGCGCCGGCCAGGATCTTCATGAGGGTCGACTTGCCGGCGCCATTCTCGCCGATCAGCGCATGCACCTCACCGGCGCAGAGGTCGAAGTCGACGCCGTCGAGGGCCAGCACGCCGGGGTATTGCTTCCGGATGCCGCGCATCTGCAGCAGAGTTGGGGCCGCAATCTCGCTCATCGGGGTTTCCGGTCGACCTATTCGCCAGCGCGGGTCGTCCTCCTGCCGGTTGACAGCGGGCCCGCCGCGAGGCATTCTGCGGGCGGAGTCGCCGATGCCCGCACCGCTGCGCGTCGCCGTCGTCAGCATCCGTCGACCGATCTTCCGGGGCGACCAGGACGCCGTCTGGCAACGCAGCGTGGCCGGCCTGGAGCGGCTCCTGGCGCCGGAGGGCGTGGCCTTGACGGTGCTCCCGACGGCGGTCACCGATCCCACCAGCGCCGCCGATCTGGCGATCGACCTGGGCCGCGAGCGGCCCGATCTGGTGCTCCTGCAGGCGACCACCTTCGCCACCGCCGACCTTTACGCTCCGCTGCTCAGCGTCGGACGCCCGACCGGCCTGTGGGCTGTCCCGGAGCCCGACCTGGGCGGTCCGCTGCCGCTCAACTCGCTGTGCGGCGTGAACTTCATCCGGAGCCTCGACCGGCCGCACGATCCCCTCACCAAGTGGTTCTACGGCTGGCCCGAGCAGCCGGCCTTCCGCGCCCGGCTGCTGACCACGGTGCGGGCGCTGCGCGCCCTGCGCCGGTTGCGGCAGGCGCGGGTCCTGGCGATCGGCGGCACCGCGCCGACGTTCGAGCGCTTCGCCCTGGACTCCGAGACCGTCGCCGCCCGGTTCGGCTGCCAGGTCGATGCGAAACCGCTGGAACTGCTTTTCGAGCGCGTCGCGCGAGTCCGTGAGCCGGCTGCGTTGGACCTCGCGGCGGAGCTCAGTGCCGGGCTGGCGGCGCCGCTGGACGACCCGACGCCGCTGCTGCCGGCGGCTCGCCTGGAACTCGGGCTGCGCGAGCTGGCGCTGGCCAGCGGCTACGATGCCGTCGCGCTGCGCTGCTGGCCGGAGCTGCCCGAACGGTGCGGGGCGATGCCCTGCGCGGCGGTGGCGCGGCTGTTTGACGACGGCTGCCCGACGGCCTGCGAGGGCGACCTGCTGGGCGCGCTGAGCTGCCTGGCGCTGGCGGCGCTGAGCGGCCGGGATCCGATTCTGATGGACCTCTCGCACCAGGTCGACGAGCAGTTGATCTTCTGGCACTGCGGCAACGGGCCGCGCTCGCAGGCGGCCGGCGGGCAGGTCACCCTGCAGAACCACTTCAACCGGCCCGACACCCCGCTGGTGCGACAGATGGTGCTGGCGCCCGGCGACACCACGATGCTGCGGTTTGTCGACGATCAGGCGGCGGCGGTCTTCGATGGCGTCTGGGCCGCCGCGCCGGCGGCCTTCGAGGGGGTCAGCGGGTGGCTCCACCGGGTCACCTGGAACGGCGAGGTTGCGCTGAGTCCGGCCGACCTGATTGCCACCGTGCTCGACCGGCGGCTGCCGCACCACTATGCCTTTGCGCCCGGCCAGTGGGCCGATGAAGCGATGGAGTTGGCGGCCTGGTTGGGCCTGCGGCTGATCGAGCCGTCGCCGCACCGGCCGGCAGCGCGGCGTGAAGCGCTGTAGGGAGGCACGATGCGACGACTGCTCTTGGCGACTCGCAACCCCGGTAAGGTGGCTGAGCTGCAGGCCCTGCTGCGCGAACTCGACGTGACGGTGGTCGGTCTCGACTCCTTCCCCGACCTGCCCGAGCTGCCCGAGGAGGGCGACACCCTGACCGCCAACGCGCTGCAGAAGGCCCGCACCGCGCGCCAGTTGACCGGCCTGCCGGCGTTGGCTGACGACAGCGGACTGTGGGTCGACGCCCTGGATGGGGCCCCTGGCGTCTGCTCGGCGCAATATGGTGGGCCAGGGCTGGATGACGCCGGGCGCTGCGATTACCTGCTGGCCCGGCTCCAGGCGCTCGGTTGCTCGCACAGCCGGGCCTGTTTCCAGGCCGTGGTGGCGTGTGTCTCGGCGGCTGGCGAGCATTGCACCGGCGGCCTCTGGCCGGGCATCGTGCGCGGGCCCGCCGCCGGCAGCCGGGGGTTTGGTTACGACCCGCTCTTCCGCCTGCTCGACCGTGACGCCACGGCGGCGATGCTGGAGCCCGCCGAGAAGAGCCGGCTGAGCCACCGCGGCCAGGCGGTCCGGGCCATGACGGCCTGGTTACGCGCGCACCCGGAGTGGCTGCTGGCGTAGGTTGACGCGCTGGCCGGTGGCGCCGTCTGGGTCGACAAGCCTCGCAGGAGGCGAGAAGGAGACCGGCCATGACGAGGACTTTGCGATACGCCGTCGCGGCGCTGCTGCTGACGGTGCTAACCGCCGCAGCCGACGACCGGCAGCGCGGCCGGGAGCCGGCCGGCGACCGCGACCGGGACCGCGACCGCACCCCGCCCGCGGCCGGCTCGGGGCAGCCCTCCGGCGACGCGCCACGCGACCGCGAGCCGCAGCGGCCGCCGGACTCCAACCGCCCGCCGCAGCCCTCGCCGGACGCCAACCGCGCCCCGCAGGGCGGCCCCGACCGCTGCCCGCCGCAGCAGAACCCGAACGGCGGCTACTACCCGCCCGGCGGCGGCTACTACCCGCCGAGCGGAGGGTCGACGACGCGCCGCCTGACGGCCGAAGCGGTGATCGAGCACCCGCGGCCGTTCCATGTCCGCGCCCGCCTCGGGGCGGTCGGCGACCCGTTCTGGGCGCAGTCGGTGACCTTCCGCGAAGAGGGCTACGACATCGTCCGCGCCGAGGGCGAGCGCTACCGCCCGCCGAACGACGGCCGCCGGCTGGCGCGGGTCAGCATCGACCTCAGCCGCTGGGCGCAGTACGCCGACGGCTACCGCGAGTGGTACCTCCGGATCGAAGACACCTTCGGCGATGGCGGCTACTTGCGGTCGTTCAGCATCCAGTCCGACTACGGCGTGGCCCAGGTCCGCAGCGTGCCAGCCTGGTTCGGCCAGGGCCGCAACATTGAGGCCCGCGTGACGCCGCGGGGCGGCGGCTACAGCAACTACCCCGGTGGCAACTACCCCGGCGGTAACTACCCCGGCGGCGGCTACGAGCCCTATCCGGGTCCTGGTCAGTACCCCAACCCCGGCAGCAGCTCGGCGCTGGTGGTGCGGCGACTCAACCAGCAGGTCCGGCCCGACGGCCGGGTGGTGATCGAGTATCTGCTGAACCCGTCGTCGGCCCGCATCGGCCGCCTCGAGGTGACCGAGAACCTGCCCCCGACCGGCTGGCGGATCGTCAACGCCAACCCGCGGCCGCGCTACCTCGACAGCCGCGGCCTGCAGGTGGTCTGGGACCTGATCAACCCGACTCCCGGCCAGCGGCTGCTGCTGGAAGTGATCGCCCCGCGCACCGAGGGCTGGCAGTCGTTCTGGGGCACCACCCGGATCGACGGCAGCAGCAGCGCCACGATTGGCGGCGAGAATCGGGTGCTGATCAGCAACGGCTACTACAACCAGCCCGGTTACTACGACTGGCGGATCACCCCGGCACCGGGCGGCGCGGGCGAGTTGCTCAAGGACATCCTGCCCGAGACGCTCGACCGCTGAGCATCCCGGCGGCTGAATCACACGGGCGGCCCCCCCATGGGGGCCGCCCGTGTGCCTGAGTCGGGTCCGGTCCGCCGGCCGTTACGGCACGCTGGCGGTGATGGCGTCGTCGCCGATGTCATCGACCGTCAGCTTGAAAGCCTTCAGCGCATCGTGCGACTCCAAGATCACCGGGAGGTCCTCCACCAACGTCTGCGGCACCGTCAGGCCCAGCTTCAGGACGCCCTTGGAGTAACTCGTGCGGACGACCTTGGTGACCCCCTCCACGTTCTGCAGGGCCTTCGTGAAGTTGGACGCCGCGGTCACGCCCTTGAAGCCCGAGACCGTCAAGCTCACCTCGACAGCCGGCCCCGATGCCGGGGTTGGCGGGGTCGGGGTTGGCGTGGGGGTTGGGGCCGGCGTCGCCAGGGCCGGATCGAGCGGCAGCCAGGCCAGCACCGGCAGCAGGTCGCGGGCTTGTGTCGAGACGTCCTCGATGGCCGCCTCGATCAGCCGTTCGTCGGCCGTCGGCTGGTCGGCGGGCAAGGCCAGCGGGGCCGGCTTGCCGAGGCCCTTGACCACCGTCTGCCGCGGTGCCGTCTGCTCGGAGACCGTCGCGCCGGCCACGTTGAGGGTCGTCTGCAGCGCTCCGCTGGGCGCGTAGACCTCCAGGCGGGCGACCGCGCGGGCGAGCTGCCGAGTGATCAGCGTCTGTTCCCAGGTCACCTCGGCGTTGCGGCCGGCGGCCTCGTCGCGGCGCTTTTCCCAGGCCTGGTAGGCTTCTTCGAACTTGGCATAGTCCTGCTGGTACTTCGGATCGTCCTTGCCGCGCGGATAGACCTTCGGGCCGATCAGAATGTAGAGCCGCGCGTCGGGGTCCGGCGGCTCCGGCGCGCGCTCGGTGAAGGCGACCGGCTGGCCACCTTTGCTGGCCAGGATCCGGGGCGTGCCTTCCAGGTAGGTCGTCGACCGCGTCAACTGCTGCACCACCAGCACCGCGGCGACGCCACGGGCGGCGGGCCAGCCCTGCAACCGGCCGGCGCCACCGGCCGCGGCGGCGGTTAGCAGCTCCTGCTCGGACCGCGGGTCGTTGGCGACTTGCCAACCCGTGGCGGCCGGCAGGTTGACCCGCAGCCTGGCCACCACGGCGTCGCCGATCCCGCGCAGGATCGGCGTGCCGCCGGTCGCGGCCAGCGTCAGGTCAGTCGGCTGGCGCAAGTCGGGCACCGCCAGACTGCCGCCGGCCGCGTCGATTCCCGTCAGCCGCACCCCATCCCAGCTCGGATTCGGGGCAGCGCGGCTGGCCAGACTGGCCGGGAAGACCGTGGCGGTCTGGCGCTCCAGCGGCAGCCAGGCCGCGATCCGCAGCCGGCCCCGGACATCCGCGCTGGCGGTCACCACGCGACCGACCTCGCCGCGGCTGGCAGCCTGGGCGACGGTCGCCGGCAGCTCTTCCAGGAGCAACTCGCGTTGCGTGGCCGGCAGCGTCTGCCAGATCGCCGGCGTCAGGACGATCACCGCCATCGGCGCGGCCCGCAGGCTGGTGGCGGTCACCTGGGCGGCACTCACCGGCACCGCTCGCCAGCGCTCGGTCTTGGCGCCCAGCGCCCCGAGCCAGCTCACCAGCGGCTCGGGCTTGGAGGCGACCACCAGCGCCGGCCGCAGGCGGTAACGGATCAGGCTGCGCGCATTCTGTTGAAAGTGCCCCACTTCGGTGGTCAGGAGCTGAAGGGTCGCCTCGGACGTGGTCTGCTCGTCGGGCGCGACCACCGCGCACTCCCAGTTGCCCGCGCCCAAGGCGCGGGCCGTCACCGCGACCTCGTCCAGCGGCACACTGTGCAGCGCCTGGCCGACCACCGGGAAGGCTGCCGCCGGCATGATCTGACGGTAGTCGCCGCGCAGCAGGATCAGCACCTGCTCCTGCTGTTCGATCACCGCGTCCCGGTAGGCGTCCGGCCGGATCGCCCGCAGTGGCAGCCCGCCGAGTTGCCGGTGCAGCCAGTCCAGGCCGCGGACTTCCTCCGGGTAGATTGCGACGACCTTGGTCCCCGGAGTCTCGCGCCAGGTCTCCAGCAGAGTCTTGGCGCCGCCGCCGCTGCAGCCCAGGGCACCGAGCGCCAACCACAGCCAGCTCCGCCCGAACACCTGCCTCATCACAGTCTCCGTCTGACCCCTGCCGGTCAGCTTTCCAAGAAGATGCCTCCCCAAGCGTCGCTCTGACAGTCTGCGGCCTTCAGAGCGACCACTCCATTTCCCACTGCCGGGTCCAGCAGGACACGCCGGCTGCCCGGTCCAGTGCTGGCTGCACCGGGTCATCGTCGGGGACGTTGCCAAAGTTGAAAGCGGGCAGGGCGCCCAGCAGCTTCAGGCCGGTGGAGCCTGGCTCGTCGCCGGCGAGGCCGAGGTCGAGCACGCTGCCACCGTTGTGCAGCATGAAGGCCACCGTCCGCCCGGCACGTTGCAGAGCCTTGGCACTGAGCGCCTCCTGTCGCCGGCGGAGGCACTGGGGCGAGGCCCCCCAGGTGCGCCGGACCTGGGTCCACTGCTGGTACTGCTCGAGACACGTCGCGGCGGTGGCGTCGACGATCTCCTCGTCGGCGGCCAGGGCGGTCCGGACGCTGCCGCGGTAGAGTCCCAGGTCGCGTCCGCGGCGCATGCCGGCTCGTTCGTAGGCCAGCACGGCGCGCGGGTTGGCCTGCACCACTTCCAGCCGCCAGACCTTAGCCCCGAGGCCCCGCAGCGCCGTGGCGGTGGCCGCCAGCAGGGCCTGCCCGACGCCCTGGCCGCGGTACTCGGGGCGCACCCCGAAGCCGCCGCACCAGGCCTCGTCACCGCGCAACGCACCCCAGCAGAAGCCCGCGTCGCGGCCGTCAACCACGGCGATCAGGCAGGCCGGCAGCTCGAAACCGTTGGCCCGCGCAGCACTCTCGAAGCTGCTGCCGGCGGCCTTGACATGGCCCGGCAGCACGTAGTGTCGCCACATTGCCTGCCACTGGATCTCGGCCATCCGCGCCGGCAGGTCGGCCGCGGTACAGGCGTGCAGTTGCATCGGCCACTCCCGCGGCGGCGATTCGCAGCGCGGCCGCCGATTCCTCGGCAGGACTTGCCCGCCGCCCGCCGTATCGACCGCCGCGGAGACGCTGATGGTGAAGTTGGCGGTGGATGGTGGGACCGCGGTGCGGACGACGCCCTGGCCAGCCCGGCGGCTGTTTGGTGAGGCCGAGCGTGCCGCCGCGCTGGCGCTGTTCGACCAGGCCATCGGCAGCGGCCAGGCGTTTGGCTACAACGGCGCGCCCGAGGAGCAGTACCGCCAGCAGTTCGCCGCGTTCCTCGGCGGCGGGCAGGCGCACACCGTCAATAGCGGCACCTCCGCCGTCCTGGCGGCGGTCGCCGGCTGTGCCCTGCCGCCGTTCAGCGAGGTCGTCGTGCCGCCCATCACCGATCCCGGCGGGGTGATGCCAGTGGCTTTGCTGAACCTGATCCCCGTCGTCGCCGACGCCGTGCCAGGCTCGTACAACGTCGGTGCCGCCAGCCTGGAAGCGGCCCTCACCGCGCGCACCAGCGCCGTGCTGGTGGCCCACATCGCCGGCGATCCCGTCGAGATGGGGCCAGTCGTCGAGCTGTGTCGCCAGCGTGGCCTGAAGCTGATCGAGGATTGCGCCCAAGCCCACGGCGCCACCTGCGACGGCAAGCTGGTCGGCACCTTCGGCGACATCGCCGCCTTCAGCACGATGAGCGGCAAGCACCACGCCACCGGCGCGCAGGGAGGGGTGGTCTGGTCGGCCGACGAGCAGACCTTCTGGCGCGCCCGGCGCTTCGCCGACCGCGGCAAGCCCTTCGGGACCACCGCCACAACCAACGTGGAGGCCGGGCTGAACCTCAACCTGAACGACCTCTCGGCGGCCATCGGGCTACCGCAGTTGGCCAAGCTGCCGAGCATCATCGACCGCCGCCGGGCCGTGGCCGACGCCATCGTCGCGGGCCTGAAGCAGATCCCGGGGGTTCGCCCCGGCTGGATCCCAGCGGGCGCCCGCTCGGCGCACTGGTTCCTGCGGGTCGAGGTCGACCCGGTGGCCATCCGGGTGCCGATGGGAGACTTCGTGAAGGCCGTGTCGGCCGAGGGGATCCCGGTCGGGTGGCCCTACACCGTGATCACCAGCGACGCCGAGTGGTTCCGGAGCCAGATTGTCTTCGGCACGCCGGGCCTGCCCTGGAGCGCCCCGCAGTACAGCGGCCCGCGGCACCCGGAGTACGCCCTGCCGCAGGCCCGCCTGAATCGCGATCGGCAGTTCAATGTCTACCTGCACGAAGCGTGCAGCCAGGACGAGGCCAGCGACGTGGTGGCGGCGATCTCGAAGGTGGCGCAGGCCTATCGGGCCTGACCCGGCGCGGCAGCCGGCGCCGGGGCCTGCCCGAACTCCTGCAGCAGCCGGCCGACGGCGTTGAGCTTCTCGCCGTAGGTCCGCAGGTCGCCCTGCTGGCGAGCGGCCTCGGCCGCGCTGTAGGCGGCCGCCGCCTGGCGCCCGAGCTGTTGGAGCCGGAGCGCCTCGACCGAGCCACTGGTCTCGCGGTCACCGCTCAGCGCCAGTTCCAGCGCCCGGTCCAGCCGGTCGGCCATCCGCACCACGCCGTTGTAGAAGACCACCACGCGCTTCAGTTCCGGCAGCGCGCCGCGTCGCTCGGCCGTCAGGTAGAGCGGTTCGACATAGAGCAGGGTGTTGCCGACCGGAATCACCAGCAGCCGCCCGCGCAGCACCCGGCTGCCCTGCTCGCTCCAAAGGGTCAGTTGCTGGCTGATCTCCGGATCCTGATCGATCAGCGCCTCGACCTGCAGCGGCCCGAAGACGAGGGTGCTCTTGGGGAAGTGGAAGACCGTCAACTGGCCGTACCGCGCGGGATCACAGTCGGCGGCCAGCCAGCCGATCAGGTTGTCGCGCCCGGTCGCGGCTTCGACGTTGCTGGCCGGGGTGAACGGCAGGATCAGCCGGAACTGCGCCTGCGCTTCGCCGGGCAACCGTAACAACGCGTAGTACGGCGCCATCCGCTCGCGGCGCGGCTCGAAGTGGTAGCTGCCGTCGGGCTGCGGGGTGCGGACCGTGGTCTCCTCGCGCGCCACGTCCCAGAGGTCTTCGCCGTTGTAGAAGACCTCCGGCGCGGTCATGTGGTAGCGTGCGTAAGCCCGCGCCTGCAGCGCGAAGAGATCGGCGGGGTAGCGTACATGCTCCCGCAGCGCCGCGGGCAGCGGGTCGCGCGTGAAGAGCGTCGGGAAGGCCCGCGCCCAGGCCGCCAGCAGCGGGTCGTGGGGGTCCCAGGCGTAGAAGCGCACCGTGCCGTCGTAGGCGTCGACGGTGACCTTGACGCTGTTGCGGACATAGTTGACCATCTGCCGCGTTTCACGTTCGACCTGCACGGCCGAGAGCGTCACCGCGGGCGCCAGCGGGTAGGTCTGCGCGTAGGGGTAGCGCTGGCTGACCGTGTAGGCGTCGACCAGCCAGACGATCCGCCCGTCGACCACCACCGGGTAGGGCTCGCTGTCGTAGTCCAGGAACGGCGCCAGCGTCTGCAGCCGCTCCAGCACCGCGCGGCGCCAATGCAGCCGGCTGCCAGGTTGTAGCAACCGGCTGATCAGCACGTTGAGGCTGCGCAGCCGCACCGCCCACGCCAGGCGCCGCAGCCCGCCGCCGAGCGGCACGCCGCCCTGGCCAGCGTAGGTCGTCCCCACGTTGCGGTCGCCGGCCGGGTAGTCCAGCTCCTGCGTCGTACTGCCGGGACGCAAACCGGTGAGGGCATAGTCCGACGGGATCTCACCGTAGTAGATGCGGGGCTGCGTCAGCGGCAACTCCGGCGGCGTGCGCGGCGGAATGTCGCGGATCAGCTTGACCGGCTCGCCGGCTGCGCCGCTGTCGTGCGCCGAGGCCATCACCAGACCGTAACCGTGGGTGTAAACCAGGTGCCGGTTGACCCAGTTCTGGGCGGCCTGCTCCAGCCGATCAACCTGCATCTCGCGCGCCACCACGGCGACCTGCTGCCGGCGCCCGCCGACCTGGTAGCGGTCGTAGTCGGCCACCAGGAAGTTGTAGTAGGCCCGCAGCGTCTCGGTGCCGACCAACTGCTCGGTGATTTCGGGCGGCGACCAGAGCGGCACCGTCGACAGCACCTCGCGCTCGGCGGCCAACTGCTCCGGCGCCAGCGCCGCACCCAGCTCGAACGGCTGGACCCGCACCTGGGCCAGGCCCAACGCCTCGCGGGTGGCAGCGATGCTGCGCTCGATGTAGGGCCGCTCGGCGTCGCTCTCGTTCGGCAAGACCGCCAGCGTACGGTAGAGCGCCAGGCCACCGTAGCCGGCCGCGACGACCAGCAGGTAGACCACCACGACGAGCGCCAACCGGCGCAGCGACGCGGCGCGGACGTTGCCCAGCAGGAGCACCGCCGCCAGCAGCGAGAGGCCCACCAGCAGCCCGCAGAACGGCAGGCGGACTGCCACGTCGACCGCCCCGGCGCCGGCCACCACGGCGCTGCGGCTGCCAGTCAGCAGGTTGAACCGTGCGAGCCACCAGCCCCAACCCAGCAGCAGCGCGACGCCAGCCCCGAGCCAGGAGAGATGCCGCCGCGCCGCCGGGACCAGGTTGGTGAGGTCCCCACTGCTGTCGGCATCGCCGGGCACCGGCAGTTCGGCGTAGCGCAGGTAGAGCAGCGCCCAAGCCGTCACCGCCAGGCCGGCGAGCAGGCGTTGCAGGCCGATCTGGAACGGTAACTGCTGCAGGTAGAAGGCCAGGTCGCGGCCGAAGACCGGGTCGCCGCTGCCCCACGGCTGGCTGTGCGCCGCAAGCAGCCAGGGCGACCAGAGCGCCGCGCCGCTGACGCCGGCGAAGACGCTGGCCAGCAGCAGCAGCGGGCCAGTCAGGACCCACATCACCGGCCCGCCGTGGGTCACGCCCGGCCGGTTCTGGGCCCACGCCGGCGGCCCATCGAGCCGCAGGCTGAGGCGGAAGTTGGCGTACAGCAGCAGCAGCCCGGCGCCCGCGCCGAGCAGGAAGCCGGCCAGGCGGCAGGTCAGGCTGCGGACGAACACGGCGGCGAACCCGAGGTGGTCGAACCAGAGGAAGTCGGCGTACAGCAGCAGGGCCCGCCACACCACGACGCCCAGCAGCCCGGCGCCCAACACCCACCACCGGAGCCGACGCCAGAGGGAGTTCACAAGTGCATCGCTCGACCGGCGGCAGCATAGCATTGCCGGCGGGCGCGGTCAACGCTGCGGCCGGCGCGACAGGAATCGGCCGCGCGCTGGCCAAGCGTCCTGGCGGCGGACGAGGGAGAGCCCAGATGGCACGCATCGCGATGATCGGCGCCGGCAGCCAGGTCTTCTGCAAGACCTTGTCGATGGACATCTTCGCCACTCCGGCCCTGGCCGGCAGCGAGATTCGGTTGATGAGCCGGACCCGGCCGAAGCTCGACCGGATGGCAGCCTACCTGCAGCGGGTCGTCGCCGACAACGGGCTCGACTTTCAGATCAGCAGCACGCTGGACCGGCGCGAGGCGATCCGCGACGCCGACTATGTGATCTGTATGGTCCAGGTCGGCGGCCTCGACGCCTACAGCCTGGACTACCAGATCCCGCTGAAGTACGGCGTCGACCAGTGCATTGGCGACAGCCTCGGCCCCGGCGGGGTGTTCCGCGGACTGCGCACGATCCCCGTGCTGGGTGACCTGGTGCGCGACATGGAGGAGCTCTGCCCGCAGGCCCTGCTGCTCAACTACACCAACCCGATGGCGGCCTGCTGCCTGGCCCTCGGGCGCTGCTCGCAGCAGGTGCAGTTCATCGGCCTCTGCCACGGCGTGCAGACCACCCTCGATCTGATCGCCGGGTACCTCACGCGGCCGAAGGAGCAGATCGACTTTCTGTGCGCCGGCATCAACCACATGGGCTGGTTCCTGGAGCTGCACGACAAGCTCACCGGCGAGGACCTCTACCCGCAACTGCGGGCCTGCTTCGAACGCCCCGAGTACTACGCCAACGAGAAGGTCCGCGGCGAGGTGCTGCGGCAGTTCGGCTACTTCATGACCGAATCGACCGGCCACCTGTCGGAGTACATCCCCTGGTTCCGCAGCAGCCAGCGCGCCCTCGACCTGTACTGCGACGAACCCAGCTTCGGCGGCGAGAGTGGCGCCTACTTCAAATACTGTCACCTGCTCGACACCAAGTACCGCGATGTCGATTACCTCGCCAGCGAGGACTCGACGGTCGGCCGGCGCTCGGTGGAGTACTGCTCCTATATCCTCGAGGCGCACCAGACCGACCGCGTCTTCCGCCTCAACGGCAACGTCCGCAACGACGGCTACCTCACCAACCTGCCCGCCGGCTGCTGCGTCGAGGTGCCGGTCTACGTCGATCGCCTCGGCCTGCATCCGGCCCGGGTCGGCGCCCTGCCACCGCAACTGGCGGCGCTCAACCAGAGCAACGTCACGGTGCAGACCCTGGCCGTCGAGGCCGGCCTGACCGGCGACCCGGAGCACATCGTCCACGCCATCGCGCTGGACCCGCTGACCAGCGCCTGCTGCACCCTGGCCGAGATCCGGGCGATGTGCGCCGAGCTGCTGGAGGCCCAACGCGAGTGGCTGCCGCAGTTCGCCGGCCAGACGCTGAAGGCCACCCCGGTGATCAGCATCCCACCCGACACGCAGCGGGTCGACGTGCCGCTCGACCCGGCCCTGGCGATTGTCCACCGCTTCGGCGAGCTGGCTTCGCGACAGGTCTGAGCGACCCGCACCGGGGCCTTTCCGATGACGTTGCGTGGTTGTTGAGCCGCGCTGGAACTTCTCGTCTGGCGTAACGTTAGAGTCCGGCGACTCCTGACGTGGGACGTCGGGACGGGGAGTGGGATGGCAAAGACAGACGAGTCTGTCGAGGTGGGGCGCCGCTGCGTGGCGACTGGCCGCTGGCGACGAGGGGCGGTGATCGGGCTGCCGTTGCTGGTGCTCCTTGGCTTGGCCGGGTTCGCCACGCTGTGGCGAGCGCAGGACAGCCCGCAGCGGTTGCTGCGGCGGCTGGAGGCACCGCCTGGGATGGTCGCCGGCCGGATCCGCGGAGTGGTCCGCCTCGAAGTGGTCGCCAGCGGCAGCACGACCAGCGTCCAGCAGAACTACTCGGCCTCGTGGGCCGCGCCGAACCTCTTGCGGCTGGAGTGCGGGGAGGGCGCGCAGCGTGGCCTGATGGTCTGTGATGGGCGCCATGTCTGGCTGCAGGTCGGCAGCGACCAGGTGGCGCGTTGTCCGGCGCCAGCCGACTGGACGGCCTGGGCGACCTCGCGCGAAGTGCAGCAGACCCTCCGGGAACGGAGTACGACCCCGGCGATGCGCGAACTGCTCGCGGCCCATCTGACCTGCCGCGAGGTCGTCGCAGGCATCGATCCGCAGAGCGAGTGGATGCGGCAGTTGCCGCCCGTGCCGGGGCGGCCCGTCACCGCGACCTTGCCGTTCGGTCCGCGGGTCACCTGGTGGATCGGTCGGCAACAACCCCATCGGATGGCCTGCGAGATCCCACCGGCACAGCTCCAGGAGCTGCTGCGGAAGTATGTCGGGGCCGACGCCGAGATGCCAAAGGCAATGGCGTTGGGCTTCCGGGTGCTGCTGACCTTCACGGAGTGCCGCCTGTTGACGCAGCGGCCGGCCGACCTGCAGTTCCAGTACCACTTGGCAGCCCGCCAGCGCGTCGTTGAGGCTGCCGGTCCGCTGGACCTGGCGAAGGCACTGCTGGATGCGCCGGACACGGGGCGGGCTGTCCGGGACGAGCCCTCGAAGCTGCTCGGGAAACCGCTCCCGGAGTTCGAGGCGCGCACCCTCGAGGGCCGCCGCGTCAGCAGCCGCAGCCTGCGCGGTCGCCCGCTGGTGCTCGATCTCTGGGCCACCTGGTGCCCGCCCTGCCGGGCTGCGCTACCGCGGCTGGAGCGGCTCCACCAACAACACCGTTCCGCCGGGCTACAGGTCGTCGCCCTGTCGGTCGACTCCCGCCCCGTGGAGGTGCAGGCGTTCCTGAAGCGCCAGCCGCAGGACCTGACGGTCTGGCACTTGTCGCCGGCCAGCCAAGACCACGACCGCCTGGCGCAGGCCCTGCATCTTGCGGGAATCCCGCGGACCCTCTATGTCGACCGCCGCGGCATCATCCGCGAGGACGCCACGGGGCTGCATTCGGAAGCTGCAATGCGCGCGGCGCTGCGCAAGATCGGCATCCGTTAGGGGGCTCAGCGCAGGGAGGACCGACGATGAGTGAGCAAACTGCACCGACCACCTACCAACGAGGCACGCACCGCGATGCCGGGCGGCTGATCGGGTGCCTGCTGCGGCTCTTCGTGCTGCTGGCCATTGGCGGCGTGGTGGCCGCCTGTGGCCTCTTCTTCTATCTCCGAGCACACCCCGAGAAGCTGCTGGAGAAGCTGCTGCCGACCACCCCGCTGGCCCAGGCGCAGGTGACCGCCAGCTACACCATCGACATGCAGATGGGCACCTTCAACACCAAGTCGACCCACGACATCAGCCTGGCCTACGCCAGGCCGAACCTGCTGCATGCCAAGTTCGGCTCGGGCATGAGCCAGGTCGTGGTCAACAGCGACGGCCAGCAGTTGCACCTGGATCTCCTGAACGGCCAAATGGTGGTGCGCTGCCCGGCGCCGCCAGACTTCGCCAAGGTGGCCGACGACCCGGCCTGGCGCAAGCTGGGGGCGAAGCTGCCGGCCCCGGCCGCGGTGGGCGGCAAGGGCAACTGGCGCGACGCGATCAGCAAGATCGAGTTCGGCATCGACCGCGGCAGTGAGTGGATGAAGACCCTGGCCGCGCCGCTCGGCAGCAAGGCCCTGACCGTCACGTCGAAAGACGGCGGGGTGGTCACGGTCTGGATCGACCCCCGCCGCGCGAAGCTGACCCAGGCCGCGATGGACATCACGCCCGAACGGCTGCAGGCCCAGATGGCCAAAGCGCAGCCGGGCGGCAAGCTGCCGGGTGGTGGCGCCGCGCCCAACCTCGGCCAGATGCACACCCGCCACCTGCTCAAGGTCAGCCAGTTCGACCTGCAGCAGCGGCCGGACCCGAGCAAGTTCAAGTACCGCCCGCCGGCCGGGGCACGAGTTACGCAGGCGAAGTCGTTGGCGGAGCTGCCGACGGCGTTGATGGGGATGGCCCGCGGCGGGATGCGGTGAGGACCGCGGCGAGTGGCGCGGCCCGCCAGGCGCCGTGGCACCCGCAAAGGGGGAACAAGATGGTCACGCGACGTCAGCGGGTTGGCGCCGTGCTTACGGCGGTGGCGTTGTTGCTGGTGGCCGGCGCCCAATGGTCGGCGGCCAACCAACTGCGGGCCCACCCCGACCGGCGGCTGACACCCCTCCTGGAGACCCTCGCCGGGCCGGCCTGGGAGTTGGCGGGCCAGGCTGAGGTGACTGGGATGGTTGACGGTCAATCCCTGTCGTGGGCAGGGCCGCTGAGCTTGGTCTGGGCCGCGCCCAACCGGCTCCGTCTGGTGGTGGGCGAGGGTCTCGAGCAACGGGCGCTGTGCAGCGATGGCAAGGCGCTGACCATCGTCCTCGGCCAGGGGGAGCGGACCTGGCGGATGCCGGCGCCGCCGGACCTGACCAGGGTGCTGGGCGACCCGGCGGTGCGGCGCCAGGTGCGCCGCCAGGGCTACTGGAGGCTGGTGGAGTACTTCCAGAGCAGCCCAGAACGCCCGCTGGTGGCCGACTGGGTAGACGGTCCAGACCCTGCCAGCGCGTGGGTGCGGGAACTGCCGCCGGTGCGCGGTAGCCGCGCCGTGACGATGGCGCTGAGCCGCAATCTGCGGCTCACCTGCTGGGCTTCCCGCGACCGCCTTCGACGGGTTGCCTTCGAGGCTCCGCCGGCGACCATGCAGGCCATCGGCAGCTTCCTGCTGGACCTGCCACGCCCGCCGGTGCCGGACCTTTTGCCTGGCCAGGTGGCGCCAGCCCTGCCCCGACTTGATCTGCGGGCGCAATGGGTGCTGTCCACCTGCGCGCCGACGAGTGATCTCACCGGCCGGTTTGAGGCCCCAACGCGCGACGGCCCGGCGCCGACCGAGGTGGCGTCCTTGGCACACTGGCTGGCGGCCCACCTGCGCCTTCCCCTCCAGCCGCGCCTGGGATCGGCCAGCCTGGTTGGCCAGCGCCTGCCGGCCTTCACCGCGCGCACGCTCGCGGGGCGCGCCGTCTCCAGCAGATCCTTGCTAGGTCGCCCGGCGGTCCTGGAGTTCGGCGCCACCTGGTGTCCACCCAGCCAGGACTCGATCGAGCGGCTGGCCATGCTGCAGGCTGCCTGGTCTCGCCAGGGCGTCCGGTTCGTGGCCGTCTTCACCAATGCCACGACGCGACCGGTGCAGGCGTTCCTACAGAACAGTGGAGTCACGCTGGAAAGCTGGCACTTGGACTGGCGTACCGCCGAGGCGAAGCGGGTCGAGCGGGTCTACCGCATGGTGGGTATCCCACGCACGCTCTACGTCGACCGCCGCGGCATGGTCGTCGACGACAGCATTGGTCTGCAGCCAACCGCGGTCATCGAGGAATACCTCAGCGACCTGGTCACGCCCGCCGCCGCGGCGGCCGCGCTCGCTATGCCCGCTGGAGCAGCAGCAGCCAGTCCTCCTCCGGCCCCGGCGGCGGCGGCACCGTCTGGCCCGCGCTGACGCGGCCGAGCGGCGTTTCGGCGAAGGTCACCGGATCGAGGGCGGTGGCCTGCCAGGCGGTGTCCAGGTTGTGCAAGGTGACGGGTCGGCGGCTGGGCGCGTAGATCAGCCGCAGGTCGGCGCGGCCGGCGCAGTAGGCGCGGTCGGCGGCGTCCAGCGCGGCGCCGGTGAGGGTGGCCCACGCGGGGTGCGGCGCCAGGTCCGGCCAGCCACAGCGCAGCAACAGGGCTTTGGCCCAGGCGAGCTGCTGCGAGCCGGGCAGGTGCAGGGCGTCCTGCCAGGGGATCGTGCCGTAGTTGCCGCCATGCGGGCTGGCGCCGTGGGGCTGGTCGGCGCGGTTGCACTGCCAAAGGCCGTTGGCGCCGTAGGTATGACCGGCGGCACCCGACAGGAGGCTGGCCCAGGCGACCATCCGCTGTGGCCCGGCGCGGAACTGGTCGAGCAGCATCTCGTAGGCCACTTCGCTGTTCAAGACCGGCATCCGCGGCTCGGCGGCGTAAGACCAATCGTGGGTCTCCAGCGACGGCAGCAGCACCTCGCGGTGGCCGTGACCGGTCTGCAGCATGTCGAAGTCGAGCAGCTCCGGATCGTCGATGGCGCCCCGCGCGCTGAGGCGGCCGAGGCCGGTGGGGTGCACCGACAGCGGGTGGCTGAAGGGGTCGGTCTGGCGGACGTAGCGTGCCACGGCGGTCCAGCCGGTGACCGCTGCGCGGTCGTCGTAGGGGAAGCCCTCGGCCAGGTACCAGGGCAGGTTAACCTCGCCGCCGACGCACCAGAAGACGGGCCAGGCGGCGTAGCGCGCCAAGAGGTAGCGCCAGTGCTGTTGCAGCCGGGCAACACCCATCCAACCCAGGAAATAGCCCCAGGCGCCGACCAGACAGGGCACCAGGCCGTGCTCGACGAGATCCGCGAAGCGGCGGTCGACGGCGTCGTAGTAGGCCGGCCGGATCCGCGCGAAGTTGGGCTCCCAGGCCTGTCCCGCCTCGTTGGCACCGCGCTCGTCGAAGGCGGGCATGTCAGGGTACAGGCCAGCCACGATCTGGATCACCGTGAAGCCTTTGGCGACCCGGTCGGCGACCATCTGCTTCCAATCGTCGGGCCAGGCGAGGCGCTGGCAGAAGGCCATCCACCAGGTGTCGCCGAGCCACAAGAAGGGCGTGCCATCGGCGTGCTCGAAGCGCCGCCGGTCGGCTGTGACCTGTGGTGCGCCGTGCCGATAGAGCGGGTGGTCGCCACGGTAGGGCAGCACTTGCAGCCGCCGCTGCTGGCCGTCCAAGGCCGCGATGGCGGCGCACTCTGTGACCAGCCGATGCTCGCCGACCAGCGGTGAGCTGTAGCGCACTCGCCAGACATCGCCCCCAGCCCAGAAGGCCGGCACTCGCCGGGTGACCCCAGCGGGGTCGGTCACCAGGGCGTCGAGCTGCACATCGTGGAACGGATCGGCGGCCCCCGGGTCGGCCTGGAAGGCGAACTCGGCGACGTGGTTCTGGGAGACGGTCAGCATCGGTCAGGCTCCAGCGCTGGGATACGCGGTCGGACCCGCCTGGCCTCTTGCCATTTGGGGGCTGACCGGGCGACGCCAAAGGTAACCCCGAGGTGTCCCGCGCTGCCGGAATCGCGGCTGGGCGGGTCTGGCGCGAGGGGCCGATCCATGATACACCGCAGGTAGCGGCTGACCAGGGCGACGAGCCACGACACGCGGGGCGCGCGATGCAGATCGAACCGACGGCGGCGGACCTGCAGGGGGTGTTGCGGGCGGCCGACGAGTTGATCGGCCTGGTCGACCTCGACGACGTCTGTCGCCGGGCGGTCGAACTGGCGCGTGAACGGCTGGGGCTGGAACGCGTCGGGCTGTTCCTGTTGGACGGCCAGCCGCCTGTCTGGCGCGGCACCTATGGCACCGACCTGGCCGGCCAGACGACCGACGAACGAGCGACCACCGTGGTGCCGGGGCATGGCGTGTGGCACCACTTCCTGCAGGAGGCGGTGGCCGGCGGCCCGCGCTGGCTGAAGCAGCCGGACTTCCCGTTACGCGCCCACGGCGAGGTGGTCGGCAGCGGCGAGCATGCGGTCACGGCGGTGATGGCCGGTCCCGAGCTGCTGGCGGTGGTGTTCAACGACAACGCCCTCAGCCGTCAGCCGCTGCGCGACGACGTCCAGGAGGTCCTGGCGGCCTACGGCTCGTTGCTCGGCCACATCATTCAGCGCAAGCGGGTGACCTGGCAACTGCGGGCGTCAGAGGAGCTCTACCGTGACCTGGTCGAGTCGGCCCAGGAGCTGATCTGGCGGATCGACCACGCGGGGCGGTTCACCTTCCTCAACCAGGCCTGGGAGACCGTGCTGGGCCGGCCGCTTGACACTCTGCTGGGGCGCCGCTTCGGCGACTTTCAGGACGACGCGCAGGTCGCGGCGGATCTACCGATGGCCACCCGCTTCAAGGCCGGGCAACGCATCGTGGGTTACCGGACCGAGTTCCGGACCGCTGCGGGCGAGGTGGTCCACCTGACCATCAACGGCACACCCCAGTTGGAACAGACCGGCCGCTTCGTGGGTGGGCAAGGCACGGCCGTCGATACCACCGCCTGGCGCCAGCAGGAGCAGGCCCTGCAGGTGCAGCAAGACAACCTCCGCTCGCTCTTCAACGCCACCCAGGAGAGCGTTTTCTTGATGGACCCGGCAGGGCTCATTCTGGAGGCCAATCCGACCTTTGCGGCGCGGCTGGGGCGGTCGGTTGGGGACTGTGTGGGGCGGCTGGTGTGGGACCTCATTCCGCCGGAGGTGGCGGCTGCGCGCCGGGCTCATGTGGCGCAGGTGCTGCGGACGGGGCGTCCGCTGGCCTTTGACGACACGCGCGACGGGCTGTGGTTGCGGCATGTGCTGTACCCGGTCCTGGACCGCCAGGGACGGGTCGCGCGGCTGGCTTCCTATGCGACCGATCTGACTGCCCGGCGGCAGTCTGAGGAGGCCCTGCGGCGCAGCGAGGAGCGCTACCATTCGTTCGTGGAGCAGAGCCACGAGGCGATCTACTGCACCGAGTTCGACCAGCCGATCGACACCAGCCTCCCGGTCGAACAGCAGATCGACCTGATCTATGAGCGGGCCTACATGGGCGAATGCAACGCGGCGATGGCGGCGATGTACGGCCTGCCGTCGCCGGCTGAGTTCGCGGGCCGGCGGCTGGTGGACGTCCACGGCGGCAGCAGCAACCCCACCAACCGGGCGATGTTCGCCAGGTTCATCGCCAGCGGGTACCGCGCGATTCAGAATGAGACCGCCGAGGTGCTCCCCGACGGCCAGCGGAGGTGGTTCGTCAGCAACGACATCGGCATCGTCGAGGACGGCCACCTGGTGCGCATTTGGGGCACCTCGCTGGACGTCACCGAGCGGCGGCAGGCCGAGGAGGCGCTCCGGGAGTCGCGCGAGCTCTTGCGGGCGGTGCTCGACGCCATCCCGGTGCGGGTGTTCTGGAAAGACCGCGAGTCGCGGTACCTCGGCTGCAACCTCACCTTTGCGCGGGACGCCGGCTGTGCGTCACCGGACGAGCTGCTGGGTCGGGATGACTATGAGCTGGACTGGCGCTCTCAGGCCGACCTCTATCGGGCCGATGACCAGGCGGTGATCCACAGCGGCGTGGGGCGCATGTCCTACGAGGAGCCGCAGAGCAGGCCAAACGGCGAGCAACTCCAGTTGCTGACCAGCAAGCTGCCGCTGCGCGACACCACCGGCGCGGTGGTGGGTGTGCTGGGCACCTACCTCGACATCACGCCGCGGCAGCGGGCCGAGGAGGCCCTGCGCGCCAGCGAGTCCCGCTTCCGGTCGATCGCCGACTACACCTTCGAATGGGAGAACTGGGTCGGGCCCGACGGGGAGCTGCGTTGGGTCAGCCCGGCGGTCGAGCAGCTTACCGGCTATGCGGCAGCCGAGTGCCACGAGCTGCCGCACTTCCCGCTGGCGCTGGTGGTCGCCGAGGACCGCGCGGGCGTCGCCGCGGAGCTGCAACGAGCGCTGGCGGGCGGCGAGCAGGCCGAGTACCCCTTCAGTCTGCAGCGCCGCGACGGCGTGATCCGCCGGATGGCGCTGGCCTACCGGCCGATCACTGAAGGCGGCCAACAGCAGCTTGGCTACCGCAGTTGCATCCGTGACATCACCGCCCGCAGCCGCGCCGAAGACTTGGTGGCGACGCGGCTGCAACTGGCCGAGGCCGCCGGCAGCGCCACGGTGGACGAGGTGATGCAGTTGGCGATGGACGCCGCCGAGCGGCTGACCGACAGTTCGATCGGTTTCTTCCACGTCGTCGACCCGGACCAGGAGCACCTCACGTTGACTGCCTGGTCCACCAACACGGTGGCGCACATGTGTACCGCCGAGGGCAAGGGCAGCCACTACCCCATCTCCATGGCCGGCGTCTGGGTGGACTGCTTCCACACCAAGGCGACGGTGATCCACAACGACCTCGCGAGCCTGGCGCATCGCAAAGGCATGCCCAATGGCCATGCGCCGGTGATCCGTGAGATGGTCGTCCCGGTGATCCGCGACGGCCTGGTCCGGGCCATCCTGGGGGTCGGCAACAAGGCTACCGACTACACCGACGACGACGCCCGAATGTTGGAGGCGCTGACCGGGCTGGTGATCGATCTGGTGGAACGCAAACAGGCGGAGCAGGCGCTCCGCGAGAGCGAGGCGCGGCACCGCTCGGTGGTCGAGAACTCGCCCGACGGCGTCGTGCGCTTCGATCGCGAGGGCCGGCACCTCTACGCCAGCCCGGCGATGGAGCGCCTCACGGGGCTCCCGGCGGACGCCCTGGCTGGCCGCACCGTCGGCGAGCTCGGCCTGCCCGCGGACTTCTGCGAGACCCTCGAGACCGGCCTGCGGCGGGCACAGCGTACTGCGGAGTCGGTGGAGTGCGAAGCGACCTTGAAGTCGGGCCAGGGCGAGCAGCACATCAATCTGCGACTGATCCCCGAGCGCGGTCAAGACGGGTCGGTCGGCAGTGTGCTGTTGCTGGTCCGTGACATCACCGAGCACCGCCGCACCGAGCGTGACTACCAGCGGTTGTTCACCTCGCTGGACGCGGCCTTTGCCGTCCAAGAGCTGCTCTACGACGCGGCCGGGCGCCCGCAGGACTGGCGCTACCAGGCGCTCAACCCGGCCTTCGAGCGACTGCTCGGGCGGTCCAGCGGCAGCCTGGTGGGCCACTGCGGCAGCATGGTGCTGCCGGGGCTGGCGGCGGAGTGGGTGGCGCACTTCGGCGAGGTGGTGGCGAGCGGCGAGACGACGCAGTTCGAGTGCCACAGCGCCGACCTCGGACGCCACCTGGCGGTGACCGCCTACGCGCTGGGCGGCCAGCAGGTTGCGACGCTGATCGAGGACGTCACCCAGCGGCTGCTGTTGGAAGAGCAGGTCCGGCACTCGCAACGTTTGGAGTCGATCGGCCGCCTGGCCGGCGGCGTGGCCCACGACTTCAACAACCTGCTGACCCCAATCCTCGGCTATGCCCAGTTCCTGGCTGCCGACCTGCGGCCTGACGACCCGCGCGCGGCGGACGTCGCCGAGATCCAGCAGGCCGGGTTGCGGGCGCGCGACCTGACGCGGCAGTTGCTGGCGTTCGGCCGCAAGCAGGTGCTGAGCCTCACCGAGGTCGACCTCCGCGAGGTGGTCGGCAGTTTCCAGCGGCTGCTCCGCCGGACACTGCGCGAGGACATCGAGCTGGTCGTGGACCTCGACCAGCAGCCCTGCGTGGTGCTCGCCGACGCGGGCCAGTTGGAGAAGGTGCTGATGAACCTGGCGGTCAACGCGCAGGATGCGATGCCGGACGGCGGGCGCCTGACCATCCGGGTGCGGGCAGCCGGCGGGGCGGTGCGGCGGGCGGAGCTGCTGGTCAGCGACACCGGCAGCGGGATCGAGGCCGGGATCCTGGCCCACATCTTCGAGCCCTTCTACACCACCAAGCGCGCTGGCCAGGGGACGGGCCTCGGTCTGGCCACGGTGCATGGCATCGTCGGCCAGCATGGCGGGCGGGTCGAAGTCGACTCGGCGCCAGGGCAGGGCACCACCTTCCGGGTGACGCTGCCGCTGGCGGTGGCGCCGGAGCGGGCGCCCCGCGTGGTGCGGCCGGTCTCGACCGCCAGCGGCTGCGAGGGCTCCGAGACGGTGGCGGTGGTCGACGACGACGCCGGCATCCTGGAGCTGGCGCGGCGGGCGCTGCGCGCGCAAGGCTACGACGTGGTCGCCGCCCAAGGCGGCCCGGAGCTGTTGCAGCAACTCCGCCAGCAGCCGCGGACGCTCGATCTGCTGGTCACCGACGTGGTGATGCCAGCGCTCAACGGGCGGCAGCTCTACGAGCAACTCAGCGCGCAGCAAGCCGGTCTGCGAGTGCTCTACATCACCGGCTACGACGACGAGGTGCTCGGCACCCGGGGGGTGCTGGACGACGGCATTCAGTTGCTGCTGAAGCCGTTCACCCCGCAGGTGCTCTGCCAGAAGGTGCGCCAGGTCCTCGATCAGCCGATCTCGGCGCCGCACCCTTGACCAGTCTCGCGGCATCTGCCAGCATCGCGGCAGGACCACCACGATGTCGACGGCCGCCGTTCTGCTGACCCTCTGCTGGCCGCAGCCCCGCGAGCTGCAGGCCGCCGCCGCCTGGGAGCTGCGGCTGCCGCTGCAGGTTACGGCCCCGGCCGCGCTGGCCGGGCCGGCCGCGCTGCTGACCCGTGAACTCCAGGAGCGCTGGGGCCCCGCCGCGGTCGCGGCCACTGGCCGGACGACGCTCGACCTGCGGGTCGATCCGACCGCCTGCGAGCGGGCGGAGGAGTACCGCATCGCCAGCTCGGCGACCGGCGCGGAGCTGCTGGCGCACGACCCGCAGGGCGCCTACTGGGCGGTCCACAGCCTGCTGCAGCTCCTGCCGGCCGCGACACCCACCGCCGACGGCTGGCGGCTGCCCGGCCTGCGGCTGCGCGACTGGCCCGCGACGCCGTTCCGGGCCTTCATGATCCAGGGCGCCTGGTCAGGCGATGTCGCGGCCTGGAAGCAGAATCTCGACCTGCTGGCGCGCTGCAAGATCAGCCATGTCGCCCTGGAGTTTGGGCCGCAGGTGCAGCTCGACCGACTGCCCCGCGCCGCCCGCGGGGCGCGCTTCACGAAGGCCCAGGCCCGCGAGATCGTCGACTACGCCCGCAGCCTGGGGCTGCGGCCGATCGGCTACCTCAACCTGCTCGGCCACCTCGACCGCGCTTACACGCAGGAGCCCTACACCGGTCACGGCGGGCTGCGGATCGATCAGGAGGCGACCTGGAGCGAGTTCGTCGAGCCCATCTTGGACGAGCTGCTGGAAGTCTATGGGCCGCTGGAGTACTTCCACGCGGGGATGGACGAGGCCTGGGAGCTTTTCGAGTGGTACTCCACCTCCGGGCGCGACCCGGTGGCGTTGCTGGTGCAGCACGTCCGGCGGGTCCACGAGTATCTGCAGCAACGCGGCGTGAAGCTGGTGATCTGGCACGACATGTTCATCGCGCCGGTGCTCGCCAAGACCCTCGGCGGGCCGGTCGGCCCGGCCAATGGCGGGCCGCCGCAGAACAGCGCGGCGGCGCTGGCGCAGGTGCCGCGTGAGGTGATCCTGAACTACTGGTTCTACGACACGGTCGCCGCCTACCCGGCGCTCGACTACCTGCGCCAGCAGGGCTTCACGGTCTGGGCCAGCCCATGGCGGACGCCCGCGGCGCTGGTTGCGGCGGCGGCGCAGCGTGGGGTACCGCTCCACGGAACGCACTGGAACGGGCCACCCGGATGCTTCTCGTCGGTGGTCGACGGCCCGGTCCCGGCGCTGTTCGCAGCGGCGGCCTGGCAGCCCGGCGCTCAGACCGACGCGCAGTTGCTGGCCGGCGCCCGCCAGGCCACCGCGGCCGAGCTCTGGCGGCGCCGCAGCGGGTCGGCGGCCGCGTCGCGACTCCGGCTGCTGCGGTCGGACGGCCCGCCGCAGGAGCTGCGCTGGCCCGCCCAGGCCGACCTCGCGCCGACGCTGGCGACCGGGCTGGCCTTCGACTTCGACCACCCGGCCACCATCGCGGCGTTGCCGTCGGCCGGGCAGGAGCTGGCCGACCCGTCGCGGGCGGTGGCGGTGGTGCTGCCCGGGGGCCAGCGGCTGCCGCTCGATGGCGTCAACGTCGGCCGCGGCGAGGATCAGGTGATCCTCTACGCCGCCCCGCGGCGCAGCAGCGGCACCAATCACTATGGCGTCGAGGTCGCTGTCGCGGCGGATGGGACGGTCTTGGACATCGCCGACTACGGGGCCTCCGATCATGCCGTGCCGGCGGGCGGGTTTGTCTTGTCGGCCCACGCCGGACCACGCAGCACCGCGCTGCGACGGCTCAGCGCGCTCCAGCCGGGCCACCGCGTGGCGGTCGTCGACGCGGCCGGGCAGTGGCTGGGCGGCTGGGATGCCGGTCGCCTGGAGCTGCAGACGCCGCTCGGCCGCTGGCCGGTCGACGGCCTGGACACGGCCCGCGAGGCGGGTCGGCTGGTGGTCTTCCGGGCGCCCCGCGAGGGCGGCACGGGCACCAATCCGTGGGGCCTCGAGGTCGGCGTGGCGGCCGGCGCGGTGACCGCCGTGGAGGTGCAGCGGGGCAACGCCGCCCTGCCGGCCGACGGCTGGGTGATCTCGGCGCATCTCGACCACCCGGCGGCGGCAGCGCTCCGAGCGCTGCCGGTGGGCGCCCCGGTCCACCTGCTGCTGCGGCTGGGCGGGCGAGACTACGACGTCGACACCGAGCTGGCGCGGCGCCGCCTGGCCTGGCCGATCGGGGCGGCGGTGCAGCGCCTGCAGGTGGTCACCGCCACCGCCACCGCCAGCAGTCCGGGCCGCCTGTTGGGCTGGTTGGAGGTCGAGTACGCCGACGGCGGGCGCGAGCGGCTGCCGTGGCGCGCCGGCGCCGATGCCCTGCCGGCCGGGGCCAGCGACCCGCCGTCCAGCCTGGCTCCCGGCCGCTGGCTGCTGCCGCCGACCGCCGTCGCGCAGCGCGGGCTGGTCCGTGAGTGGACCAACCCGCGACCGCAGGCGGTCGTGCAGCGGCTGGTGTTTCGGCCGGATCTCGCCGCGCTGGAGTGCGGCTGGCTGATCCGAGCGGTCACCGCCGAGGGCGACTGAGGCGGTCTACGGCAGGTCGCCGGCGACCCCCACGAGCAGCGCCTCGGGCTTCACGAAGCGACGCAGCGCGGCGTTCACCTGGTCGGCGCTGAGGGCGCCGAGTTGCTCGTCGAGGGCCGCCTCCCAGGCGTACTTGCGGCCCAGGAAGAGGTGGTCAGCCAGGCTGGCGACCATCCCGGCGTCGGCGGCGCGGGCGGTGCGGCGTTGCAGCAGCAGCGCTTCGCGACCCTTCGTGACCTCCTCGGCGGTGAACCCATCGCGCAGCAAGTTGGCGACCTCCTCGTTCAGGGCCGCCTCGAACTTGGCGAGGTCCCTGGCCGGGAAGATGCCGCCCATCGCCACCACCCCACGGGTGTCGATGGCGTTGGCCGAGAAGCTGGCGCCGACCCCGTAGCTCAGGCCGTCTTTCTCGCGCAGGCGCTTCCAGAGCCGCGAGTCGGCACCGCCGCCGAGCAAGCGGGCGACCAGCAGGCCGGCGGCGTACTGTGGATCGTCGTCGCGCACGGCCAACGGCAGCACCGCCTGGTAGAGCCCGTTCGGCTTGTCGGCGAGGTCGACCAACACCCGTTGCGCGGCTACCGCGACGAACGGCCGCGGGATCCGGGTGTAGGGCCGGGTCGTCTGCCAGCCGCCGAGCAACTGCTCGACCAGCGGTGGGAGCGCCGCCGCGTCGAAGTCGCCGGTGACGGCCACCTCGCCGCTGCTGGCGCCGTAGAACTCGCGGTGGAAGGCATGCACCTGCTCCAGTGTCAGGGCCCGCAGCGCGGCGGCCTCCTCGTCCGGGCTGTCGACGTGTCGCGGGTCACCGGCCGGGTAGGGGTTCAGCAGTTGCCCCAACCGCACCCCAAGCACGGCCTGTGGGTCGGTGCGGTCGGACTCCAGGTCGGTCAGCGCCCGCGTGCGGAGCTCTTCCAGGTCAGCCGCCGGGAAGGTCGGGTGGCGCAGCACCTCGGCCCCAAGGGTCAGCGCCGCCGCCAGGTTGTCGCGCGTCGTGCGCACCGCGATGGTCGCTTCGCTGAGGCCGCCGCTCACCGACACGTCAGCCTTGAGGCGCGTGATCTCGTCCTGAATCTGCTGCCGGGTGTACCTCGCCGAACCGCGCAGCAGCAGCCGTCCGGCCATCTCGGCGGCCGGGGCGCGGCCCTGCAGGCTGGCGAGATCGCCAAACCGCACGGTGATCCGGGCCCAGACCTCGTTGCCCCGCGTCTTCCGCGGCAGCAGCGCCATCTTCAGACCGCCCGCGCTGGTCGACCACTGCGTGCGCGCGTCCATCGTCGCGGGAGTGGCCTCGAAGGCCTCCCCGGTGGCCACCGCGGCGCGGCCCTGGTAGCCCTCCAGCAGCTTCGCCAGATCTGGCGCGGCGGGAATCGTGACGCGGGCTGGATTGGCGGTCGGGTAGTACAGCCCGACGGTGCGGTTGGTCGGCTTGAGGTAGGTGGTGGCGACCCGCTGCACGTCCTCGACGGTCACCGCGGCGACCCGGTCGCGATGCAGGAAGAACAGCCGCCAGTCGCCCTGGCTGGCCCACTCGCTGAGGCTGGTGGCAACCCGTTGCGGGTTGAACAGCGCCTGGTCATAGCGCCGCCCGAGATCGGCCTTGGCCCGCTCGACCTCGGCCGCCAGCAGCGGCTGGCCGGCCAGCCCTTCGAGCACCTGCAACAGCGCATCGCGCAGCGGCGGCAGCGGCTGGTCGGCCTTGGCGTCGGCATCGGCCAGCAGCAGGCTGGGGTCGCGCAGCCGGAAGTTGAAGGCGCTGCTGCCGGTGGCCAGCCCGGTCTTGACCAGGGCGGTCTGCAGCCGACCGGCCACCGGGTCGTTGAGCACCCAGCCCAACACCTCCAGCGCCGCGCTGTCGGGATGCGCCGTGGCGGGGACGTGGTAGCCCACCAGCACGCCGGGCGTCCCGCCGCTCAGCCGCACGACGACCTCCTGCTCACCGATCTGCGGCGGCTCCACGGTGTAGGTTGGCAGCAGCGTCCGGCCCGGCCGTGGCAGCGGGCCGAACTTGCGCTGGACCAGCGCCAGCGTGGCCGCCGGGTCGCACTTGCCGGCGACCACCAGGACGGCGTTGTCGGGCTGGTAGTAGTGCCGGTAGAAGGCCAGCACGCGCTCCAGCGGCACGGCCTCCAGGTCGCTGCGCAGACCGATCGTCGAGCGGCCGTAGTTGTGCCACTGGAACGCCGCGGCGGCGACCCGGAAGACCATCTGGCGGCCGACCTCGTTCTCGCCCGAGTCCATCTCGTTCTGGACGATGGTCCGCTCGGCAGCGATGTCGGCCGCGGCGATCTGCAGGCCGGTCATGCGGTCGGCTTCCAGGTCCAGCGCCCACTCGAGGTTCTCGGGCGTCGCCTGCAAGGTCTCGTAGTAGTTGGTGCGGTCGTAGGAGGTGGTGCCGTTCCACTGGGCCCCGCGCTGCGTGCCCTCGGTCTTAATGTCCTGATGGCGTGAGGCGCTGCGGAACATCAGGTGCTCAAACAGATGCGCCATCCCGCCTTCGCCGTAGTTCTCGTGGCGCGAGCCGACGAGGTAGGTGACGCAGACCGTGACGGTGTCCTTGGTGTCGTCGGGGAATAGCAGCACGCGCAGGCCGTTGGCCAGGCGGTACTCGCTGATGCCCTCGATGCTGGGGCCGGCGGTGACGCCCGCGGGCAAGGTGGTGACTGGCGCCGCCGCCAACGGGGCAGCCAACAGCAGCACGGCGTAAGTCAGGCTGCGCAGCCCGCGCATCAACCGCATGGAGACTCTCCTCACCCCTCCAGGATACCTCCAACCGGGCCAACTGACAGCCCTCAGTTGCCCCGCGGCGGCGCCCTGGTTGACGCTCTCCGGCCGGCATGGCATAACCTGCGCGGGAGCCTGCGATGAGCCTGCCACGGACGGCCGCCGAGCTTGCGATCCTGCCACCACCACCGCCGGACCTGCGGCCCGGCATCGGCTGCATCGGCGCGGGCTTCATCATGGCCGACTGTCACCTGCCGGCCTACCGCGACGCCGGGTACCAGGTGATCGGACTGCACAGCCGCACCCGTGAGACCGCCGCGGCCGTCGCGGCGCGGCACGGCATTGAGCTGTACGATTCCCTGACCGCGCTGCTGGCCGACCCGCGCGTCGAAGTGGTCGACGTGGCGGTGCCGCCGCATCTGCAGATGGCGGTGATCGAACGGATCTGCGACGCGCCCCGCCGGGTCCGCGGGATCCTGGCTCAAAAGCCCCTGGCCGGCAACCTCGCCGACGCCGTGCGGGTGGTGCGGTTGTGTGAGGCCGCTGGGATCACCCTGGCCGTTAACCAGAACATGCGCTACGACCAGAGCATCCGGGCCTGCCACACGCTGCTCGCCGGCGGCCACCTCGGCGAGCCAGTGCTGGCGACCATCGACATGCGGGCGATCCCGCACTGGATGCCGTGGCAGGCCGAGCAGGGCTGGTGCACGCTGCGGATCATGAGCATCCACCACCTCGACACCTTCCGCTACCTCTTCGGCAATCCCGACCGCATCTACGCCTCGGTGCGCCCCGATCCGCGCACGCGCTTTGTCCACCGCGATGGCGTTTGCCTGAGCATCCTGGAGTACGGCGACGGCCTGCGCTGCAGCTCCTGGGACGATGTCTGGAGCGGCCCGGCCCGCGAGGGAGCGGCCGAGGCGAAGGGCATCCGCTGGCGCGTCGAGGGTACGCGGGGGATGGCCCTGGGGACCATCGGCTGGCCGGACTACCCGGACGGCAGCCCCTCGACGATCCAATACACGACGGTCGACGCGGGCGCCGAGTGGATCCAGCCGAGCTGGCCCGAGCGCTGGTTCCACGACGCCTTCCGCGGCCCGATGGGCGACCTGCTGACGGCCCAGGCGACCGGGCAGCCGCCGGCGCTCAACGGCCGCGACAACCTCTGGACGATGGCCCTGGTCGAGGCGGCCTATCGCTCGGCCGAGTTGCACTGCGCCGTGGCGCCGGCCGAACTGCTGGCGGCGGCCGGCGCCTGAAGGAGCCCCGATGCTGACCCTCTGGCTGCTGGCCGCGCTGGTGCCGCCGGCACCCGCCCCATCAACGGTCCGCGAACTGCTCGGCGAGAGCGCCGCCGCGGCGGTCTCGCGCTACCAGCACTGGGAGCTCGGTTACCGCCAGGGCCTCGGCCACAGCGACGGTCAGACCTCCGGGCAGTTGGCCTGGGGCGAGAGCGCCTTCCTACGGGATCTGGTGACCCTCGCCGAGCTGACCGGCGACCCCTACTGGCTGGAGCGCTTCGAAGCCCATTTCGACCGTTGCCTGGCCAGCCAGTCCGACCGCAACGGCGACGGCTACCTGGCCTGGGACGACCGCGACTACAGCGTCGGGCTGGTCGAGGTCGGGGCCGTGCCGCCGGGGCTGAGCGTGACGCCGGCCAGCCGGCGCGAGTCAGTCGCCGCCAAGGCCGCCCAGATCAGCGGCCACCGTTATGCCTTGCGCTGGCCAACTTCGGCGACGCTGCAGGTCGACGACCTGACCACCGGGCAACCCGTCCTGGGGCCGGTCCCGTACGGCGCGACGATCAGCGTGGACCTGTTTGCGGCCAAGGTCTTGGCCGACGACGTCGCGCTGCGGGCGGCCAGCGGACCGTTGACGATCAGCGGCCCGGCGCCGGCCGGGGTCCGCGTCGAGGTGCAGACCACCGCCCGCGAGTGGATCGAGTATGTCGTCCACGACGGCATGATCACCTGGCCGTTGGCGCGGTACCTGGCCCTGGTGGCAGCCGACCCGCAGGCCAGTGCCGCGCGGCGGGCGAAGGCCGAGTTGTACCGCGCCTGGTTCGAGCGGCAGATCCACCATAAGTGGCAGCGTGCCTGGCGCGACCTGCCGGACGGGGCCGGCGCCTACACCTTCACCGCGGCGGTCACCGAGCGCTATCCCAACTACCTGTTGCCGCACAACCAGTACCTGGCGCTGGCTCGGAGCTACCTGGTGCTGGCCGACCTCCCGGGTCTGCCGCAGGCGGCGGCCTACCGGGCCAAAGCCACGGCGATGGCGCGCTACTTCAAGGCCCATCTGCAGCCGAGCCCCGACGGACAGGGCTACCTCTGGAACTACTGGGACCCGGCCCCCGGCGAGGACGTCCGCCGGTCCGCCGAGGACCATGGTCATGCCACCATCGACGTCGGCTTCGTGGTCGAGGCGGTGCGCCGCGGGGTGGTCTTCGAGCCGGCCGACGCGCTGCGCCTGGCGCACACCTACACCCGCGTGATGGCTGGCGACAGCCAGCCGCCGCGGCTGACCTTCCGGGTGGACGGCCAGGGTGAGCGCAAGCAGGCCACCTGGGACGACTGGCTGCTGCTGGGCGAATGGTCCGAGCCGGCGCTCCGGCAGGCGGTGGCGCTGGGCGGCAGCAACGTGCGCTGCCGGGTGCAACTGCTGGAAGTGCTGCACCGCCTGGGCGGGCTGACCGCCGCCGATCGCGCGGCAGCATTGGCGGGCAGCGTGGCGCTGCAGACCCAGTTGCCGCTGATCCGGGCCGGCAACGGCGGCTTCGAGGCGGGTCACGAGAGCGGACCGTTCGGCTGGACCTTCAGCCGCTGGTCGGAGCAGGCCGGCGAGGGCCGCTTCGAGTGGAGCCGCGAGGCCCACAGCGGGCAGCGCAGCGCGGCGCTGCTGGGCACGGCGGGCCGGCCCAACCTGGTCCTCGAGCGGGTGCTGGAGGTGGCCGGGCCAACCGTCGGGACCGTCACGGTCTGGTACCGCACCAGCGGTGAGCCGCGGCCGTCGCTCAGCCTGATCGCCGACCGCGGCGCGCAGCCGCAGCAGTATGACAACAGCCCGGCCCTGGCGACCAGCGAGGCCTGGCGGCAGGCCCGCTGGGAGTTCCGAACGCAGCCCGGCGTGCGGGTCGCGCGACTGTTCCTGCGGGCCGCGGGAGTCGGGACGGTCTGGTTCGACGACCTTGAGCTGACCCTGCAGCCGGCGCCGTGACTCCGGTCGTCAGGCCTGTCGCGCCGCTTCCTGCACCGCGGCGAGGTCGGCGGGCAGCCGCAGCCGGGTGATCCAGCCGGCGTACTGCCGCAGATCGAACGGCCGGGGGCCGGCCAGGTAGTGGTTGCAGCCGGTGCCGCCGCCGTCAAGTTGCCACTCGATCCAGCGCATCGCCCGGACGGCCGACTCCGCCACGCTGCCCAACGTCCGGTGCCCGTGGGCCGGTAGCTCGAACCGCCCGGCCAGCAGCAGCTCGGCGCTGTCCAGGTCGCGCACGGCAAACTGCCCGGCGACCGCGCCGCGAGTCTGGTTGACCGCCCGCAGCTCCTGCCGCCCCGCGACCGGCTCGGCCAACAGCAGCAGCGGGTTGCCCTGCAGCCGCTGCAGGTAGGGATAGGCCAGCTTGCGGCGGTTGTAGTAATCCACAATGGCGTCGGAGAGGATCGGCCAGCCGTCGCGCAGGTTCCACCAGAGCATGCCGGTCCGCCGCGGGTCGCCGCGCCAGCGCTCCAGGAAGAACTTCAGCGCCTCGGCCTGGGAGATCTGCGAGGCCAGCCAGTAGGCGTCGAGCTCGGCGGGCACGGTGTCGAACAGCACGCCGATCTGCTTCGCCATCAGCTCGATGCGGTAGTTGTACGAGGTGTCCGCCGGCTGCGGCCGCACGGCGTGGGTCAGCCACTGCTCGTTGCCCTGCCACGGCCAGAGCTGGTCGGCGTCGCAGAGCGCTTCCAGAGTGGCCCGCTCGGGGCAGCCGTGGTAGCCGATCTCGCTGACGAAAAGGGCGTTGGAGCCGGTGTAGGTCGGCCCCTTGAAGTCGTCGCGCGGGCCCCACAGGTGGTCCTCGGGCTTAAGCTGGTTGTGGTTGCCACGACGCACCAGCTCGGGGCTGCGGTAGGGCGAGCTGGGCAGGTAAGGTCGGGTGGGATCGAGTCGTTGCAGCACGCCCGGCAGCAGTTGCCGGCTGTAGACGTCGCTGTTCGGGTCGCGCCCGGAGCCGCTCCAGACATAGGCGTCGTCGATCTCGTTGTTGCCCGCCCAGAGCGCCAGGCAGGGGTGTTGGCGGAGTCGCTCGACCTCGACCTCGGCCTCGCGCAGGAGTTGGCTGCGCAGCCCGGTGGTGTGCGGGTAGATGGCGCAGGCCAGCGCGAAGTCCTGCCAGACCAGGATCCCGGCCTCGTCGCAGAAGTCGAAGAAGGCGTCGACTTCGTAGACGTTGCCGCCCCAGAAGCGCACCATGTTGCAGTGCAAGTCGGCGAGCATCGCGCAGGCGGCTGGCAGGTGCTGCCGGTCGCGGCTATGAAAGGCGTCCAGCGGCACCCAGTTGGTGCCCTGGCAGAAGATCCGCTCACCGTTGACGACGAAGCAGAAGTCGCCGCCCTGGTCGTCGATCACGTCCGTGCGCTGCAGCTCGATGGTGCGCAAGCCGATCCGGGTGGAGTGCTCGGCCTGCAGCTCACCGGCCGCGTCGCGGAGCGTTAGGCGCGCCTCGTAGAGCGGCGCCGCGCCATAGCCGCGCGGCCACCACAGCGCGGCCTCGGCAACCTCCAGGCCAAACTGCCCCCGCAACCCGAGCACGGGCCGGGTTTGGCTGGCCGCCACCCGCCCGTCGCGGCACAGCTCGGCGGTCAACTGCCAGCCGTCGAGGCTGCGCTGGTCGGTCGCCAGTTGCCAGTCCAGCCGCACTCCCGCCCGGGCGCCCGCGGGATCGACCCAGCGGGTGGTCCAGTAGGCCCAGCGCACCCGCGTGGCGGGCACGGCTTCGAGGTAGATCGGGCGCCAGATCCCCGCCGAGACCGCCCGCGGCATGATGTCCCAGCCGTACATGTGGGGCGCCTTGCGGACCAGCAGCGACTCCCAGTTGCCGGGCGCGGCGTGCGCGTCGGGTAGCAGCGGCTGGTCGCGCTGCACCAGCAGCGGCGAGCTGATCCGCACCTCCAGGCTGTTGCTGCCGAGGCGCAGGCCATCGAGCCCGAAGCGGTGGGCGTGCAGCATGTTGTCGGCGCCACCGACCCACTGGCCGTTGAGATAGACCTCGGCGGTACAGTCGATTCCCTCGCACACCAGCTCCACCGGCGCCGGCGGCAAAGCTGGTAGCTCGAACGCCCGGTGGTACCACCAGGCCCAGGTCTCCAGCTCCCGCAGTTGGTAGATCTGGTGGCCCCGCTGCAGGTCGGCCGGCAGCAGTCCGGCGCGGATCAGGTCGAGTTCGACATTGCCCGGCACCGCGGCGGGCAGTTGCTGCCAGTCGGCATAGGGACCGCGCTCACCCCACAGGTCGGCCGGGTCCTGCGGCCCGCAGGTCAGCTCCCATTCGCCGCCCAGGTCGAGTCTCCACATTGCATCCTCCTGCCAGGTCCAGCTACAGCAGGTCGAGGATCAGCTGCCGGCGGTCGGCGTATTCGGCGTCGCTGATCAACCCCTCCTGATGCAACTCACGCAGCAGGCGCAGGCGGGCTTTGATGCTCTCGGGGTCGACCAGCGAGTGGACTGCCGGCGGTGGGGTGGGCGGGCCGCCCGCTGGTCGGGGCGGTGCCCAGCCGGGGTCGGCGTACTCGGGCCGGCCCGCCTCGGGTGGGGTCAGGTCGCCAGCGGCCGCCAGCAGCTCCAGCACCGCCTGCACGTTGTCGGGTTGTAGCACGGCGGGCAGCAGTTGCTCGGCCAGGCGGTACGGATCGGGTCGTCCGGCCGCGGTGCGGGGCAGGTCCAGCGGTGCCAGCAGCAGTCGCTGCAACTGCTCGGTGCGGCCATCGGTCGGGGCCAGCAGCTCGGTCAGCCGCTGCTCCAGCCGTTCGCGCACGGCGCCGCGCAGCATCGAGTTGCCCGCCGGCGTGCCCGGAGTCAGCAGCCGCCCGTGCTCCAACGCCTGGCGCACGGCGTCGGCGGGGTTGGCGGCGGGCAGGGCCCACGAGCGCACCTCGGCGAGGTGCGCCAGGAGCGCGTCGCGCAGGACCGACCCGTGAAACGGTTCGACCGCGCGGGCCGCGCCCGGCAGGCGGAACGCCTCCGGCGGCTCCGGGCAGTGGGCCAGCAGCCCATCGGCGGCCAGGTCACGCAGACAGGCGGCGAGCTGCGCCGGCTCCAGCAGGCGTTGCCGCACCTCGGCCACCGCCGCCGCCAGCGCGGCCTGTGTGGCTTCCTCGGACGGCTCCTCGCGCAGCAGGGCCACCAGGTTCAGGCGCCGTTGTCGCGGCTGCTCGGACGCCAGCCGGTCGGCCAGCCGGTGCTCCCAGTTCTTGTCCAGCACGACCCGCTCGAGCGCCGTGCCGAGCAGCTCGCAGAGCGCGTCGGCGGCGATACTGCCAGCAACCTGCGGCTGCAACGCCGGGAGCAGCGTGGCGGCCAACGCCACCAGCGCGTTGGCCGTCTCGGCGACGACCGCATACTCCTCGGGGCGGGCCGCCAGCAACTGCTCGCTGAGCTGGTGCGCCTCGACCCGTAGCCCGTGGCTGTTCAGCGGCGGGCTGGCGGCGGCGTGGAAGACTTCGATGGTCACGGGCAGCATTTCACGCTCCCCGCCGCCAGGCCACGATGGCCGTCGGCGCGGCCCGGTGCGGGCCGGGGTGCGAGCGCTGCGGATGCCCCGTGGCCTGCGCCCGACCGGTGGCGTCCAGGCCGAAGCCGCCGGCCTCCACCGTCGTCAGGCGCTGGCCCTTCCCGTCCACCGTCGCTGTCCGCACGTGATAGGGCGAGACGCGGCCGTCGCCATGTGTCACCAGCACCAGATCTCCCGGCCCAACCCGCAGGGGCGCATCCAACACCAGACCGTCTGCCTCAATGGCCGTCACGGCCACCGTGGCCGGATCGGCCCGCCAGGACTGCTGGTCGACCCGCAGCTCACCCGGACCGACCAGCCACACCGCCAGCAGGCCCTGCTGGTCGGCCTGCAGGACTGCCGCGGCGCCGGTCGCGAGGATCTGCCGACCTTGCCAGACAGCCTGCAAGCCCTGCGGTTGCAGCAACAGCAGGTCCTGCCGCTCCGGCCGCTGGCAACGGACCTCAACGGCCGCCAGACAGGCCGGCCAGGCGAGGCGCTGGGCGGCCACCCGCGGCTCGCCGGGGTGGGGCTCCAGGATGCTCAGAAAAGTGCTCGCCGTCGCCTGACGTCGCCAAAGCAGGCCCGGCATGGTCGCCTCGGGCAGCCGCCGGTCGTCCTCGCCAGCGTGTCGGATGGTCGGCGCCCGGGCGCTGATCACCTGGTCACCCGGCGCGGTGCAGAGCGTCGCCCGCAGCCCCGCGTCGGCGACCTGGAAGTCGGCCGTGGTGGCCGCCGTGGCCGTCGCGCGGCGCAGGTCGGACAGAAAGGCGTAGGCCAGGTGCGGCTGAGTCGCGGCCTGCAGTTGCGACTCGGCGGTGGGCAGCTCCGCCGGCACACCCGCCGGCAGCAGGCTGGGCAACGGGCTGCCCGGCGCCAGGGAGAGCTGCAGCGTCGCCGGCTCGTCCGGCGGGCCCCACAGCAAGTAGTCGTGCTGCTGCCCGCCGACCACCTCGAAGCAGTCCACCAGGTAGGCCGCGCGGTCGTCCAGGCCGACCTGCAGCACGGTCCGCCGGTAGGTCTGCGCCCGTTGCGGGTAGACCTCCGGATTGTCGACCGACACCCCGCCCAGGGCGCCGTCGTCGGGCAGCCACCAACGCAGGTTGCCGTCGGTCGGCAGCGCCGCGTTGCCGAGGGCCTGCGGCTGGCCATCGATCACCACCAGATTGTGCGACAGGCTGGTGATGGTCCAGCCGCGCCAGGCGGTGTGGGTGTAGCCAAGGTCCGGCAGCCACTCGCGGCCGCGGGCAAACAGGTTCAGCGCCAGCCCATCGCCATGCTGGTGGCCGTAGCCGCCCGACCAGGTCAACCAGGCCTGCTGCTGCGCGGCGCCGCGCCCGCGACCGAGGCAGGCCTGGCCCAGCGCCCCCAACAGCACGCTGCGCGACTGCTCCAGTGGCGGCCCCTGCTCCAGGGCCCAGGTATCGTGGACCGGCAGCCGGCGTCCATTGGGCAGCCGCAGCGCCGCCAGCGCCGCCAGGCTGCGGGCCAGCGCCGGCAGGTCGCGACGCAGGTCCAGGTCGGTCAAGCGGTCCTGCCCGGCCGGCGGCTGCCAGGTCGGCGGGTCGCTGTAGCCGCGGCTGTAGAGCTGCAACAGCTCGAGGTTGCCGAGCACCTGCTGCTGGTAACTCGGCGCGCCTTCGGACCAGGCGCCGTCACGGTAGAACTGCGTCGCCATCAGCCGTTGCAGGCGCTGCAGCGGCTCGTGAACATAGCGCGGCTCGCCCAGCACGCGGCCCGCTGCGACCAGGTTCCACCAGAGCACCGGGCTCATGTTGCCGTAGTCTTCGCGATTCGCCAGCACCTGCTCGCAGGCGACCTGGAGGAACTCCTGCTCGAACCGCCGACGCGCCGCGGCGGCGCCCTGCGGCAGCGCCTCCCAGGCGGGGTCGTCGCGCAGCAGGTCGTAAGCCCGCAGCAGCGCCACCGGCACGTCGGCGTAGGCCCACCAGTACCAGCGCGCGGTGCGGAAGTTGCTGCGAAACTGCTCCGGCGGCACCTGCCCGTCGTAGATCACCTTCGGCTGAAAGGGGTAGTCGTAGTGGAAGCAGTACCGCGGGTAGACCGCCGCGAACTGGTCGAGCAGGGTCACCGCCAGCGTCGCGACCGCCGGGTCGGGCTGCACAAACGCCAGTTGCGCCAGGGCCAGGGCCTGTCGTTCGAGAAACTCGCGCTGCTGGTAGTCACGCCGCGCTTCGAAGAAGTGCCGGTAGCCCTTGGCGTTCTGCCAGTAGGGGTACTCGACCGTCTCGCCGTTCGGCGCGACATGCCGCTCGACGCCGCTGGTGGGGTACTGCGGTGAGGGGTAACGGTGGCCGCAGTAGCGACACCTCGCCTGGCCCGGCGCGTGCAGGTCCCAGTCGAGCTGGTCCTCCTGTTTGCCGCCGCTGCAGTTGGCGCAGCCGACGAAGAAGAGCCCGCTCTGCGTTGGCACGAGCTGGCGCAGGGCCGCTGGTGAGAGCGCCCGCACGGCGGCGGTGGCGTTCCGCAGGCGCGCCAGGTCGCCAGCCCCGACCTGGGGCGGCAACTGCGGCGCGCCGAGCGCGCAGACCACGGCCATCGTCCAGAGCGCCGTCGGCATGCCCGCGGCTGGCTCCGCTCTCCCCCTCTTGCCCCACTCGGCCGCCGCTGCTGGCGCTGCCCGCTACCCCATGTGGCGGGCGACCAGACCAGCGGCCTGCGCAAACTGCTCGCGCAAGCGGCCGTACAAAGGACGGTACAAGTCCTGGTAGACATCTTCATAGACACGCGTCGCCGCGGTTTGGGGCGCGGTTGTCGAAATCGGGCGGATGATCGCCGCACAGGCCGCGTCGACGCTCGGCCAGACGCCGGTGCCAACGCCGGCCAGCAGGGCCACGCCGAGCGCCGCGCCTTCGTCGATGTTGATCGTCGAGATCGGCAGCCCGAAGACGTCGGCCTGGATCTGGCGCCACAGCGCGGACCGGGCGCCGCCGCCGCTGGCGCGGACCTCGCGGATCGGCACGCCGCTGGCTTTCATGATCTCCACCGCATCGCGCAACCCAAAGGCGACGCCCTCCAGCACGGCGCGGGCGAGATGCCGCTGGTCGTGGCGCAGGCTGAGGTTCAGGAACGCGCCCCGGGCGTTGGGGTCGGGGTGGGGGGTCCGCTCGCCCGTCAAGTAAGGCAGGAAGACCAGCCCTTCGCAGCCGGCCGGCGCCGTCGCCGCCGCCGCGGTGATCAGTTCGTAGGGGTCCTGCCCGGTGAGCCTGGCGACCGCCGTCTCGTCACCGGCCAGGACGTCGCGGTACCAGCGCAATGAGCCGCCGGCGCTCAGCATCACGCCCATGATGTGCCACTTGCCGGGCACCGCGTGGCAGAAGGTGTGGGTCCGCAGGTCGGCATCCGTGGCGGGCGTGTCGGCGCTGGCGAAGACGACGCCCGAGGTGCCGGTGGAGACCCACAGCAGCCCCGGCTCGACGATCCCAGTCCCGACCGCGCCCGCGGCACAGTCGCCCGCGCCGCCGACCACCGGCGTGCCGACCGCCAGCCCGGTCGCCGCCGCGGCCGCGGCGGTCACGGTGCCAGTCACCTCGGGCGACTCGACGACCCGCGGGAACCACTCGGCCGGCAGCTCCAGGCGGTCCAGCAGGGCGGTCGACCAGGTGCGCTGCGGCACGTTCAGCAGCGCTGTGCCCGAGGCGTCGGAGACTTCAGTGGCAAACTCGCCGGTCAGCTTGTAGCGAAGGTAGTCCTTCGGGAGCAGCACCTGCCGCAAACGCGCGAAGTGCGCCGGTTCGACATCGCGCAGCCAGAGGATCTTGCCGGCCTGGAAGCCGGTCAGCACCGGGTTGCGGATCTCGCTCACCAGCAACTCGCCCGCCGCGGCGTTGATGGCGTCGCATTGCGGGCCGGTGCGCTGGTCGTTCCAGAGCAGCGCCGGCCGGATCACCTCGCCGGCGGCGTCCAGGAAGACCGAGCCGTGCATCTGGCCGCTCAACCCGACCCCGGTGACGGCGGTGGCCGCGACGCCGGCCTGCTGCAGCACCTGTCGGATGGTGCTGCTGACGGCGGCCCACCAGTCGGCCGGGTCCTGCTCGGTCCAGCCGGGCTGCGGGGTGTGCAGCGGGTACTCGCCGAGGGCGCTCGCCACCACCGCACCCCGGTCGCTGTCGAGCAGCATCGTCTTGGCCCCCGAGGTCCCGACGTCGATCCCCAGCAGCAGCGCCATGATGGCCTCCCTCACGGCGGTCGAGTGTAGCAGAGCCAGGCCACCGTCGCAACGTCGTCAGGCCGCTGGCGGTGTGCTAGACTGAGTGCGTCAGGGATGGCCCGGAGCCAGCCGATGCCGACGCCCGGCGGCCCGCCGTTGGCCCGCTGGTTGGCCCAGTTGCAGGCGACCGCAGGCGCCTCCGCGGCGCTCGAGGCCCTGGCGCGCTGGCCGCGGCACTGGTTTCTCGACGGCGTCTGCGACGCCCAAGGGGTGGCGTGGCCGGTCGGTCCGGACTGCGCCGACTCCGCACGCCTGGCGCTGGTCTATCGCGACGAGGCGCTGCCGGTCGCCTGGGAGGCGGGCCGGGCCGTCAGCAGCACCACGCAGCCGTCGTTGATGCTGACGATGCTGCGCCTGCTGGAGCTGCGGCCCGGGGCTCGGGTGCTGGAGATCGGCACCGCCACCGGCTGGAACGCGGCGCTGCTGGGCGAGTTGGTGGGTCCCAGCGGCGCGGTCACGAGTCTCGAAGTGGACCCCCGCCTGGCAGCCCTCGCCGCGGGGCGACTGCGCGCATTGGGGGTCGGGCCGCAGGTGCAGGTCGTCGCCCAGGACGGTTTCGCCGGCCACCCCGCCGCGGCGCCCTTCGACGCCATGGTCGCCACGATGGCGTGCCCCGATCTGCCCCCGGCCTGGCTGCAGCAGTTGGCCCCCGGCGGCCGGCTGGTGCTGCCGCTGCTGCTGCCCAACCTGGCCGCCCCGCTGCTGCGCCTGCGGCGTGAGGCCGCTGGCTGGCAGGGCCAGTTCCATGGCTGGAGCTGGTTCGTGGCGGCCCGCGGCGCGGCCTGGCCGGCGCAGCCGGTGGTCACCGCCGCGCGGCGCGACCCGCTCTTGGCGCCCTGGCTGGCTGGCCCGGCGCAGCGCTGGGAGCTGCCCTGGGCCGCGGCGGCGGCGGGAGGCAGCGCGGCCTGCGGGATGTGGTTGCTGGCGACCGCTGAGCCAGGGCTGACGGCCGTGGCGCTGGCGGATCCCGCGGGACCGGAGGTGTGCTGGGCGCTCACCTCGCCGGCCGGCCTGGCGGTGCTGCAGCCCGGCGCGGTGGTCGGCTACGGTGACCGTGCCGTGGCGCAGCGCCTGCGGGCGGCGGTGGCGCGCTTCCAGGCGGCCGGCGCGCCGGGACTGCCCGACTGGCTGGTCGCCATCGATCGGCCCGGCGCGGCCGACGCGGTCTTGCGGTACCGCAGCGCGACGCTCACGTTGCAGCGCCGCGAGCAGCCTTGCGCCGGGTAGGGCGATGCGTTATCCTCCCGGTACGTCGGGGGTTGGGGACGCCAAACCGTGGCTCGGCGCGAGGTGGGCTCGATGATTCGGAAGTGCGGCTGGCCCCTGCTGCTGGGGACTCTGGCGTGGTCGGTCTTGCCGGCGCAGACGCTGACCCTGCAACCCGCCCAGGTCTCACACGCCGTCGCGGTGATCGGCGAGCCGGTCGAGATCGCCGCCGACCTGGCCAACAACAGCGGCGACCCGGTCGCGCCGATCAGCGCCGAGTTGCTCCTGCCGACCGGCTGGCGGGCCGACCCGGTGCGCATCGATCTGCCGTCGCTGGCACCCTACACCCGGCAACGGCTGCGCTTCCATGCAGTCGCCGACGCCGCCGGCCACGGCGGCGGGCGGGTGATGATCAGCGCTCCTGGCCTGCTCCAGCCGCTGGCGGCCAACTTCCCGGTGGCCTCGGTGGCCCCGCTCAGCGTGCTGCCATCGAAGTGGTCGATGCGCGAACGCAGCATGGGGATGGTCTCCGACGACGGCACCATCTACGTCACCACCGGCTCCTACATCGTCTTCCTGCCGAACTGCGGCGGCGACCGCGGGCCCGGCCTGATCTACGTGCGGCGCGGCGAGGAGTGGGAACGGGTCGCCACCTTCCCGGCGATGGGCCGCATCATCTACGAAGACGGCCCGCCGCAGAAGCCGGTGATCGCCGAGCACTGGATCTTCCCGACCACCTGGTGGATCCCCCGCGACCCGGCCGGCGACTACCTGATGACGCTCAAGGAGACCTGGCAGGACGGCCGGGGCCGTCGCTGGATGGCCAAGATGTGGCTCGGGCCGACCAAGGACCCGCGCGTCGTGAAGTGTACCCACGCCTTCTGGTGCGACGGTGAGGTCAAGCTGCGACGGTACGAAGGTCCGTTGCTGAATGTCGGCGACGGCACCTTCCGAGGCGCCCGGGCGGCGCTCCTGGCGCCGGGTGTGCCGGCGGCGCAGACCGATCCGGTGCTGCTGCGGGCGGGCCAGGTTGAGCAGGGCGTGGTGGCCGTCGAGCGCCCGAACGGCGGCGTGATCGGGATGCTCTGGGATCCCAGCCAGCTCTGGGTCGCGGGCAAGGCCACCCCGCAGGTGCTGGTCGCCTCGCCCAACAGCCTGTACCGGCGCGACAACCATTACGTCGGGCTGGTCGTGCCGCACTTCGCCGCGCGGCAGCCCGCCGACGCGGTCAGCGCGCCGTCTTTCAAGGTCCCCGCGAAGCGGCCGGTCTACGTGCGCTGCGAGCTGTTCGCCAGCGCCACCGGTGACGTCGCCGAAGCGGCCGCGCTGTGGCGCGACCGGATTGCTGGCGAACTGCGCGCCGACGCCCGGCGGCCGGCGCCACTGCCCTGAGGGAACTTCTGCCGCCGGCGCACGCTTCAGCCTGACAGGCCCCCAGGGCTGGGAGACGGTGATGCCCGAACGAGTCTACAGTGACCTCGACCTCGACCTGGACGACCTGGCGGACGCCATCGTCGACTGGTTCGAACACGACGGTTTCGAGGTGCAGGACTTTCAGGAGGGTCCAGCGATCTTCATCCAGGCCCGCAAGCAGAACCTGATGACCACCCTCTCGGCCACCAGCCAGGCCCTCAACGTGCGCCTCGCGCCGCTCAGCGCGGGCTTCAAGGTGCAGGTTGGCTCGGGTGAGTGGCTCGATAAGGGCGTCGGCGCCATCGCCTCGGTGGCGTTGAAGTTTCTCAACCCACTGCTGGCCGTCGGCACCGCCGCCGCGACCGGGTACGGGGTCTACAAGCAACTGAAGCTGCCGGAGTTGCTGCTCGATTTCATCGACATGTATGTCGACCGGCACGCTGCCCCGCGGCCCGACCGTGAGGTCAGCGAGCGGCGCCCGCGCCGGGAGCCGGCAGCCGCTGGTGCGCCCACGCCGGCCGAGCCGCCGCCTGGCACTGGCGCGCGCTTCTGCCCCCAGTGCGGCGCAGCGGTGAAGCCCGCCGACCGCTTCTGCGCCAGCTGCGGCGCCAGGCTCGAGGCAGCGGCCGAACCCGTCGGCTGACCCGAGTCGCAGCATCAGCGACCAAAGAAACGGCGGCAGGCCGGGGGGCCTACCGCCGCAGGTGCGCTCGACGTGAGAGAGAACTACCCGGCCGCGTGCAACACCGCCCGCTTCGCCGGCTGGTCGAGGTAGAGCCGCGCCAGCTCGTCCTCGTGGTCGACCACCCAGCGGATGATGCGGTCGTAGCCCTCCTCGACGGTCACTTGCGGCGTCCAGCCGGTGGCCGCGGTGAGGGGGCGGATGTCGCTGATGTAGATGCAATGGTCGGCCTTGCGGGGGTCCTCTTCGTAGACCACCGGCACCGACCAGCCGAACCGCCGCTCCATCAGAGCAGTCGCTTCGCGCAAACTGAGGGTGATGTCCCGGCCGCCGCCGACGTTGAAGACCCGGCCGGCGAGCTGGTCGAGCATCCCGATTTCGGTCTCGATCAGGCGGCAGATGTCCTCGATGAAGAGCGCGTCGCGGACCTGCTTGCCTGCCCACCCGATGTACTTCAGCGGCAGGCCGAAGTGGAAGGCGATGGCCCACCAGGCGACCCAGCCCTGGGCCGACTTGCCGAACTGGCCCTCACCTGCGAGGCACGAGAAGCGGTTGATCACCGTCTTCACGCCAAAGGCGTCGCTCCACTCCTGGCAGGCCAAGTCGGCCATGATCTTGGAGAGGCCGTAGATGCTGTGGTCCTTGCCATCGACCGTGAACTCGGCGCTGAAGCCGTGGTCGGGGTCGAAGCCCGCGGGCAGCTTGTCGCCGTACTCGGCGGCGATGGCGGCCTTGTCCCAGACCCAGCGGCTGTCCTGCTCGACCACCGGGAACTTGTTGATGTGGACCCCGGCGTAGGTCTTGTTGGTGCTCCAGAAGACCAGCCCCGCGCCACAGCGGCGGGCGAACTCGAGGGTGTTGAGCAGTCCGATGGTGTTGTTGTTGATGTCGAACAGCGGGTTGGCGTAGCCATCGATGGCCGACGGCTGGGCGCAGCACTCCAGCACGACTTCGATGTCCTTCGGCAGCGCGACGAAGTCTTCGGCGCAGCGCACGTCGCCGTGGACGAAGGTGATGCCCTGTTCCTTCAGCCGCGGCAGGTTCAGCTCGCTGCCACGCCGGACCAGGTTGTCCATCACGAAGACGCGGTGCCCCCGCGCTGCCAGCCACTGGGCCAGGTTGGCGCCCACAAAACCCGCACCGCCGGTGATCAGGATCTTCATCGCTTGCCTCTCAGAGCCGCCTGCAATACCCCTATCGTCTGGGGCGGGAGGCTCTTAAGAGGTGTCGCCGGGCGGTGGGTTCAACCGTCGTTCGGCCGCCAGGCGGCCGGCCCAGCGCTGCCAGGCCAGCCGGCCCCCGCCGTGGTGCCACAGCGCCCGGCCGCCCAGCCAGACCAGCAGCGGGTCCAAGACCTGGGGCATGTACTCGTACCAGCCCCAGATGTCGTGCAGCGGCAAGATCGGCAGGTAGGCCGCGGTCTTCCAGGCATAGATCAGCAGCAGCGCCGGGCGGTCGTGGCGCCACAGCAGCAGCAGCCCGTAGCAGGTCAGCAGAGCCTTGGCAAGCGCGCGGTAGAAGATGGCCGAGCAGAAGGCACTGCCGCCGGCGGCGTAGAGGATCCGCGCGGTATCCGCTGGCCAGTAGGCCAGGTTGTAGCAGGCCTGCTGCACGGTGGTGCCGGGCGAGCGCTCCAGCAGCAGCTTGAGCAGGCCGGCGAAGCCGTGCGCGGAATCGTAACCGCCGGCCATGTTGGTCTGGGCGTAGCGGTACCAGACGTACCAGACCAGCGCCAGCGCCAGGGATACCGCCTGCGCAGACAGCGCGCGCCGGGGCGTCGTCTGCCGCCAGCAGGTGGCGGCCACGAAGAGTCCCAGCGGGACCAGCGCCAGGGCCATCTCCTTGCTGAGGTAGGCCGCCAGCCCCGTCGGCAGCAGCCCCCAGAGCGCCGCGCGGCGGCCGCTGTCGAGCCAGCAGAGCAGCAGCAGCAGCCAGGCCAGCGCCGCGGCGGTGCAGGTCAGGTCGTGACGGCAGGCGACGCTGCCGATCACCGCCAGCGAGCCGCGCGTCGGTCGCGCCGCGGCGACCAGCAAGACAGCGTAGCTCCAGGCCGGGGGGACCTGCCAACGGCGCAGCAACGGCAGCAGCAGCACCACCACCAGCGCCGCCCAGCCGGCGTTGACCACCAGGTAGGGCCAACGCCGGCTGCCCCAGAGCTGGTATTCGCACCACAGCGTGAGGGCCGGCAAGGGCCGGAAGGTGTGGACCTTCTGGGGGTCGTCGCCCCAGAACCAGCGCAGCGCCTGGCCCAGCGTCTGGGCCTCGCCGACTCCTTGCAGCTTGAAGAAGCCGTCGCGGTCGACGCTCATCGAGAGCGGCTGGCTCGGTAGCACCAGCCGAATCTGCGTCGCCGCCGCGGCCCACAGCAGCAGCCACAACAGCATCCACTGGCGACCACGCCGTGGCCACGGCCCAAGGTCTGCGAGCGCTTCGCTCATCGCCGCTCCCTGCCGGTAGCATGCCGTCCCGCGCTGGCTGCTGGCAGGAGGCGGCGCCAGCGGTCCGAAAGCGAGCGGCCGGGAGCTGACGATGTTGCGAACCGAACCAGCCGTCGACCAGCGCGAGCTGCACAGCGTCACGCTGGAGGCCGACCTGGTGGTGGTGGGCGGCGGCCTGGCCGGGGTCTGCGCGGCCGTCACCGCGGCGCGGCAGGGCTTGGAGGTGGTGCTGCTGCACGACCGGCCGGTGCTCGGGGGCAACTCCTCCAGCGAGATCCGCCTGTGGGTCCTCGGGGCCACCTCGCACATGGGCAGCAACAACCGCTGGGCCCGCGAGAGCGGCGTCGTCGACGAAGTGCTGGTCGAGAACCTCTACCGCAACCGCGAGGGCAACGCGGTGCTCTTCGACCTGGTGCTGCTCGATCTCGTGGCGGCGGAGCCTCGGCTGACGGTGCTGCTGAATACGCCCTGCCACGCCGTGACGATGGCGGCGCCGGGGACCATTGGCACGGTCGAGGGCTTCTGCGCGCAGAACTCAACCCGCTACCGGGTGACCGCGCCGCTGTTCTGCGATGCCTCGGGCGATGGGGTGCTGGGCTATCTCGCGGGCGCCGCCTTCCGGGTCGGGGCCGAGGCCGCCGCCGAGTTCGACGAGCCGCTGGCGCCCGACGAGGAGTTTGGCAGCCTGCTCGGGCACAGCCTCTACTTCTACAGCCGCGACACCGGCCAGCCGGTGACCTTTGTGCCGCCGAGCTACGCGCTGACCGACATCACCGGCCTGCCGCGCTGGCGGAGCTTCAACGCCCAGTCCAACGGCCTGCAGCTCTGGTGGCTGGAGTGGGGCGGGCGCGGAGACACGGTACACGACACCGAGGCCATCAAGTGGGAGCTGTGGCGCGTCGCGCTGGGCGTCTGGCACCACATCAAGAACTCCGGGCAGTTCCCCGACGCCGCCAACCTGACCTTGGAGTGGCTCGGCCAGATCCCCGGCAAGCGCGAGAGCCGGCGCTTCGAGGGCGACACCTGGCTGACCCAGCGTGACATCATCGAGCAGCGCCAGCCCTTCGACGCGGTCGGCTACGGCGGCTGGTCGATCGACCTGCACCCGGCCGACGGGGTCTACGGCAGCCGGCCCTCGAGCTATCACTGGCACAGCCGCGGGGTCTACCCGATCCCGTTTCGCACGCTGTACAGCCGCAACGTCGGCAATCTCCTGCTGGCCGGCCGGATCGTTGGCAGCAGTCACGTCGCTTTCGGCTCGACTCGCGTGATGGGCACCTGTGCGCACAGCGCCCAGGCGGTCGGCCTGGCGGCGGCACTCTGCCGGCGCCACGACCTGCTGCCGCGCGACCTGCTGAAGCCGCCGCGCCTGACCGAGCTGCAGCAGGGCCTGCTGCGGGCCGGGCAGTTCATCCCGCACATCGCCGGCGCCGATCCAGCCGACCTGGCGAGGCAGGCGCAGATCAGCGCCAGCAGCAGCCTGCAGAACCTCTGGCTGCCAGCCGACGGCCCGTTGCTGCCGCTGGAGGTGGCCCGAGCCCAGATGATCCCGCTGAAGCCGGGACCGGTGCCGACCTTCACGCTGACGGTCTGCGCCGAGCAGGCCACCGTGCTGACGGTGCGGCTGCTGACCAGCGACCGGCCCACCAACCACACCCCCGACGTCGAGCTGGCAAGCTGCCAGGTGGCGGTCGGGGCGGGCGACGACCAGGCCGTCGAGATCTCGTTCGACGTCAGCATCGACCAACCGCGGTACGTCTTCCTGGCGGTCGAACCCGCGCCGGGGGTCGCGCTGCGGGGTAGCCAGCAACGGCTGACCGGCGTCCTGGCGCTCGCCCGCCGGGGCCGCCAGGCGGGCGGGCAGGGCGTCGAGGGCTTCGACTTCTGGTGTCCCGGCCGGCGGCCCGGCGGGCACAACCTGGCGCTGGCCAGCGCTGGCCTGACGACGGTCTTCGCCCCGGCCAACGTGGTCGACGGCTTCACCCGACCAACCGACGGCCCGCACGCCTGGGTCGCCGGGTACCACGACCCGCGGCCGACCCTGACGTTCACCTGGCCGCAGCCAATGGCGGTGCAGATCGTGCAGTTGTCCTTCGACACCGACTTCGACCATGCCATGGAGTCGGTCTTCATGCCGCACTGCGACGGTCCGATCCCGTTCTGTGTGAAGGGCTGGCGACTGCTCGCTGAGGGCGGGCGCGAGCTGGCCGCCGCCACGGACAACCATCAGACCCGCCGGGTGGTCGAACTGGCCGAGCCGATCGTCACGCAGGTCTTGCAGTTGGAGGTCACCGACCGCTGGAGCCCGGCGCCAGCGGCGGTCTTCGAGGTCCGGGTCTACGGGCCGTAGGGCCCTCGAAGCGAGACGGCCACCGGTGGCGAACCGGTGGCCGCTGGCCGGGAGTCAGGCGCGGCGCCGCAACGGTTGGCCGTGAGGCTTGGCGGCCGGCGCGGCTTCGGGCTCCAGATGCGCGGCGCGGACCGCCAGTCCGAGGCCGCCGTAGCTTTCGCCGCTCTCGTCGTAATGGCACAGAATCAAGCGCTCGGTGACCCGCTGCCGCCGCCGCCGCGACTCGGCTGCGCGCCGCGCCTGGCGTTCGGCGAACAGCCGGTCCTGCCACTTGGACCACGCGGTGAGCGCCACGGCGAGAGCCACGCCACCGACCAACCAGGTCCACATCATCCACCATCCTTCATGGAGCGGCGGCTGGGGCGACGGCCCGGCCGATCCTGAAAGCTCCGCTCTCGATCTGGGCTTACCATCCGGAGGACGGCAGTGTTGCCGGGTCCCACGTTACGGTCTTCAGAACCGCCGATTGCAGCCCTTGCGGCAAAGTGACCGCGAAGTTCCAATCCGCCGCCGGCCACGGTGCGGCGAGGGTTGACGGCGACGCCGGAAGCGGGTTCGATGGGCCGGGAGGGTCGCATGGCACAGCCCGTCGAGCTGCGGTTCGGATTCCCGCTGCCGCGCCCGCACACCGGGGTGGCGCTCGGCAACGGCCAGTTAGGCGTCCTGGTGTGGGGCGGCGAGCAGCTCTGCCTGACGCTCAACCGGGCCGACTACTGGGACCATCGCGGCGGCGAGGAGCTACTCCCCGGCAACGACTACCAGCGCCTCTGCGCGGCCTGGGACCCGCACGACTCGCGGGCGCTCGAAAGCGCCTTCGGGCGGGCACCGCGCCCCGGCGGCTGGCGGCCCTCGACGCGGCTGCCGCTCGGCCGGTTGGAAGTGGCGCTGGCGCCGGGCTGCCGGCTGGTCGAGGCGGTGCTACAGCCCGCGGCGGGCCGCCTACGGCTGCGGGTCGAGGGGGCCTGTCGGGGCGAGCTGGCCCTGGCGGTCGATCCCGACAGCGCGCTGCTCTGGGTCGACGACCCCGCGGGGTTGCTGGGTGCGGTCACCGCCCGACCGGCCTGGGACTTCGTGGCCGACTACCTGCGCAGCCTGGAGCACCCCGAGCCGCAACGGCTGGCCGCCGGCGACCACGTCGGCTGGTCGCAGACGCTGCCGGCGGACCCGGCACTGGCGGTGTTCGCCGAGCGCCAGCCGGCCGGCCTGGCAGTCGCCGTGACCCGCGGTGAGAGCCCCGACGCCGCACTCGCCGCGGCGCGGCTGGAGGTTGGCCGGGTCGGGCCCGGCGGCGCCTTGCTGCAGGCCGCTGCCCTGGCCTGGTGGCGCGGCTACTGGCTGACGCTCCCCGAGGTCCACCTGCCCGAGCCGTGGATGCAGTTCTTCTACGACTACGCGACCTACAAGTTCGGCGCGGCGACGGCGCCCGAAAGCACCCACCCGGCCGGCCTGCAGGGGCCCTGGGTCGAGGAGTACCAGCGCACGCCCTGGTCCGGCGACTACCACTTCAACGTCAACATCCAGCAGATCTACACCCTCGCCTTCCACCTCGGCAAGTGCGACCACTTGCAGCCGTTGCTTGACCAGGTCGCCCGCTACCAGCCGCTGATGCGCCGGCAGGCGCAGGTGCTGCACGGCCTTGACGATGGTCTGGTGCTGGCCCACGCCGTCGACGACCGCGGCCTGGCCTGCGGCGGGATCTCGGCCGGCGCCATCCTCGACCAGGCGGTGCTCGGCTGGACGGCCCACCTGCACTGGCTCTACTGGCAGCATACCGGCGACCGGGAGTTCCTGCGTCAGCGCGCCTGGCCACTGCTGCGGGGCTGCCTGCGGGTCTACCAGGCGATGCTCGAACCGCGCCCAGGCGGTGGCCGCGGGCTCGGTCTGTCGATCAGCGCGGAGTACGCCCAGCCGCTGCCGGGCGGGCGATCTCAGAACGTCGGCCGCGATGCGAGCTGCCAGTTGAGCTGCGCCCGCCTGCTGGCGAGTCATCTGCAGGCGGCTGCGGCCGAGCTGGGCGAACCGGCCGAGGACTGGTGGGCGGACCTCGCCAGCCTGGCGCCCTACACGCTGGTCGGCGAACCCGGTCACGAGCGGATCGCCATCTGGGAGGGGCAGGACCTGGACCTGTGTCACCGCCACCACTCCCACCTGGCGGCGCTTTATCCCTTCGACAACCTGCCCGACGACCCCGCCACCGCGGCCGTGCTCGACGAGAGCCTGGACCACTGGATCCGGAAGGGCATGGGCCAGTGGAGCGAGTGGTGCATGCCCTGGGCGGCGATCCTCCAGGCGCGGGCCGGCTTCACCGAAGCGCCGCGGGTGATCCTCAACCTGTGGCGCGAGATCTTCGTCAACGAGGGCTGGGCGACGGCCTACCTGCCACGCTTCCGCGGCCTCACCGCGCACCGGCGGGCCGATCTGCAGAAGCCGAAGGAGACCACCGAGATCATGCAGCTCGACGGCACAATGGCCGGCGCGACGGCGTTGCTGGAGTTGTTGCTGCACTGCCGCCGGGGCCAGATCCGGGTGTTCCCGGCGGTGCCCGCCGCGTGGGCGGAGGTGAGCTTCCGCAACCTCTGGATGCCCGGCCCGTTTGTCGTCAGCGCGCGGCGCGAGGGTGGGGTGACGACCGCGGTGCAGGTCACCAGCCGCCGCGGCGGCCGGCTGCGGCTGGACGTGCCCGACCGGCCAACCATGCAACTACGCCAGGGCGGCCAGCAGACCGAGGTGGCGCTACCCCTCGATCGGCTGACCGCGCCCGGCGAGTTGCTCGAACTGTTGTAGCTGCCTCAGAGGCTCGGCGTCCCGACGGGAGTCTCGGGCAGCCCGGGCAGCCGCTCGTTGCCGGTCAGGCGCAAGAAGCCGTGAGCGATCATCATGCTGCCGATCGGGATGGTGATGATCTGGCCGAAGCCGACCAGGCCACCGACGCTCATGATCAGACCGGCGACGAAGATGAAGATCGCGTGCTGGGCCATGTCCTCGGAGAACATCCGCCAGGACTCCTTCAGCGCCTCGATCGGGTTGTGCTCGCCATCGGCCATCAAGAACAGCGACCAGCTCAGGCCGAACGCGGCGACCAGGCCGGGCAGGACGCAGAGCATCGTGCCGACCGCCACCACCAGGCCCACCAGCAGCGACAGGATGAACGCCGGCACGACCACCTTGAAGCCGTAGAAGACGTCGCCGAACTCGGCCGGCTCGTCCCGCGCGATCTTCAGGCAGAGGTAGTTGAAGCCCACCTGCATCGGCCCGCAGAGCAGGCCCAGCGAGAGCATCGACACGACCAGCGTGATCACATAGCCGCCGATCAGCAGCCCGGCCGCCCGGCCGAACGAGGCCCACCCGCGGTTGAGAGTCAGCCCAATGTCCAGGGGATTCATCTGTTGCTCCACAGCGTCGTTGCCGAGAGCATGACGCACCGCTGTGACGGGTGTCTGACGGATGGTCGACAAGCCGCTGATCGGCTATTCTCGGACGGGAGCCGACGATGCCCAGCTACTGTGTGATGAGCCTGTCGTTCCACGGCCCACTGCTGCGCGGCGAGTTGCAGTTCGGCCGCTTCTGCCGCGACCTGCAGCAGGCCGGGCTGACCGCGTTGGAGCCGGCCACCTCGCTATTCGGCGGTGACCTGGTCGAGGCCGAACTGCGCTCCGCCGTGGCCGACGCCGGCCTGGCGTTGCCCTGTTACGACGCGCTGGCCAACCTGGTCCACGCCGACTCCGCGCCGCGTCAGGCGGCGCTCGACAGCGTGCGGCGCGACCTGGACCGCTGTGCCCGGTGGGGCATCCCCCTGGTGATGGTCGCCGGCTCGCGCAAGCACGCCGAGCTGAGCGAGGCAGCCTGCCGCCAGCAGGTCGCCGCCGGCCTCAACGCCCTGGTCGACGAGGCCACCGCCCGCGGGCAGACGCTGCTCTTGGAGAGCTTCGGCGCGGACCTGCAGGTGCACGCCTCCAGCGCCCAACTCGCCGACGTGGTGCGGCAGTGCGATCCGCGGATCATGGTGACTTTCGACATGGGCAACTACATCCTGGGCGGCGACCGGCCGGCCGCGGTCGTGCCCGCCTGGCTGCCGCGCACGCGCCACGTCCACGTCAAGGACTTCGCCCGCCTGCCGGCAGGTGACCCCGGCGGTCTGCCGTCGCACGACGGCCACCGCTACACCGGCTGCCGCCTCGGCACCGGCGCCGTGGACCTCGCCGCGACGGTGCGGGCGCTGCGCGACGGGGGCTACGCCGGCGCCTGGTCGCTCGAGATGTCCGGCGCCGACAGCCTCCCCCAACTCGCCGCCGACCTGACCGTGCTGCGGGCGGCGGTGGAGGGGTAGGCTAAGGCAGATAGGTCTGCGCGCACAACCAAGCGGACAGCTCCGCCTGCAGGCGCTGGAAGGAGGCCAAGCGCCGCAAAGATGCCAGGCTGACCTCCTCACCAAGGCGCCGCAAGTAGGTTGAGATGGGGTACTTCCGCTGCGAGCGGTCGCCCACAGCAGCGAAATGCAGTTCTCGCAACGCCTTCTTAGGATCGGTCAGCCGCTCGACATCGCTGAGTCCTGGCGGGTCAGGGGCCTTGGCCCGGCTCGGAACACCCAAGCAGCGACGCAGGGCCTCCTGATCGGCCAGCACCCAGGCTTCCGTCTCGCGGACCGGGATCACAGCGACCACCCCCAGCCGCCGGTCGCCTCGGCGCAGCTCCTGCCGCGCCGGCTCGACGCGCTTGGCCAGTGCCTCTTGCCAGTCGCTGTCGCCGTCGGCATGGATGAACAGCAGGTGAAACGCGGAGGCGCTGTCCTTGGCGGCCAGGCAGATGCGGTCCAGACGTCTCCGCGCAGCAGATCCTGCGGGGCCGTGTAGCTCCAAGGGGTCCGGCGCGATCTCCACCAGGCTGGTGGCATCGCGGCACGCCCACTCCAGGAGCCGGCGCAGCAGGGGCTGGAGGAAGTCATGGTCGGAGCGGCCCTCGGCGAAAAGCGCCCAGGCTAGCCGCCTCATGCGGTCTTGTCCTCTGTCTCTGGCGATGGCTGAGCATGGCTGAGGTAGGAGTCCACCTCGAAGTCTGAGACGCAATCCGAATCATCCAAACCGGGCAGGATACCGCGGACGACGCGGGCCCGACTGCGGCGAGCCGGCGTCTGTCCCATGCCCACCACGGTCGTTTGCTCCATGAAGGCGAGCAACGGCCCTGGCCCCTGCACGGGCCCGGCGGCACGGGCGCCCGCCAGCACTACGGGTGAGTGGCTGCTCAGCAGGATCTGCCGCCAAGGTTGGCCCGGCAGATCCGGATCGTCGTCAGGCCAGGCCACGTGCACCGCGAGTAGCCCTACCAGGTCGCGCAGACGCGCTGGGTGAATCCCGTTCTCGGGCTCCTCGAAGCAGACCAGGGCTCCATACAACGGGTCGTGGAGCATCGCCAGGAGGGCGGTCACGCGCAGCGTGCCATCCGATGCCAAGGCCGCCGGGACCGGGCCTTCGTCGCGCATGCGAACGACCAGGCGGTACTCTCGCTGGTCCGGATCTGGCAGTACATCGAGTCCTGTGACGCCCGGAATGAGTGCCGTCAGTTGGGCTTCCAGTGCCGGGAACGAGTTGCTCGCCGGCTCGACGTCCCGCAGTCGGTGCAGCACGGTCGGCAGATTGGCCCCATCGGGCTCGAGCGGCCCGGCTGCGAGCACCGAGCTGGATCGACGCAGGGCGCGCGGGTCAAAGTGCAAGAAGCGCCAAGACCGCAAGGTCTCCCGCAGTGCCAGAAGATGCGGGAAGTCGGGCGTGATCGCGCCAGATAGCACGGTGGCGTGGGTCGGGTAGACCGTGCGGCGGCGGCCCTGACTGCCGTCCTGGCTGATCTCGATGGCCGCCGGACGGTGGCGCGCCGCCGGCTCTGGAAGCGACGCCTCAGGCTGGTCCTGCTGCGGTTCCAGGAACGTCTTGCGGCGCTGATACAAGAGGTAGCGCTCCGGGACCGCGGTCGAGGGTGCCCAACGGTCATCGCCCTTGCGCAGAGTCACCGCCCGTTCGTGCGAGACCACCAGCCGCGGCCCGGTCGCCGTCTGAATCCGGCGCACCTCAACCTCGTAGCGCACCCGGGTCCGATTCAGCACACACGCGGCCCCGGCGGAGTCGGTGACGGTCCGGGGCAACAGCACTTCGACAGCGAAGCGCACCCCGGCCTCCTCGGCATCGCGGAGCGCAGAGTCGAACAGGCCGAAGGGACCACCGCGGACCGCCGAGAACGCCTCATTCAGCGGCTGGGTGGCCAGCAAAGAGAGCAGGTGGAGGGCATCGAACAGATTCGACTTGCCGGCAGCGTTCTGCCCGACCAGGATCGTGAACGGCAGCAAATCCAGGCTGAACCCCTGGAACGACTTGAACCCGTCGATCTCGATCCGCGTCAGCATCGGGCGGTACCGCCTCCGGTGAGTGCCCTGTTCACCCACCTACCGCCAGCACCTCCGCCGTCTGCCCTACCGCACCGTGAAGCTGGCCTTCGCCTGCGCGCCGCCGATCAGCTCGGTGACGGTGACCGTCCAGCGGCCCGGCAGGTCGTTCGTCGCCAGGGTCAACGGCTGGCTCCAGGTGCCGTCGCGCAGGGCGTAGTAGCCTTCCCACTCCGCCGGCCGATTCTGCGGGTCGCGGAGCTCCACGCGCAGCGGCACGACCGCCGCCAGGGGCTGGCCGGCGAGCTGCATCTTGACCGTCACGGTGACCTTGCCGCCGCGTTCGGCATTGCCCGCCGCCACGGTCGGCAGGGGCAGGCGCTGGTCAAGCAAGACGTAAAGACGTCCCTCGCCGGGGCCCAGTTTGGTAGTGAAGCTGACCCCGCCGGGGACGGTCTTGGTGGCGACCACCTGCCGCGCCAGGGCGTCGTAGACCACCGCGCGCGGCCGGCGGACCGTGATCGTGGCGGAGCTCGGCAGACCCTCTTCCATCACCCGGCCATGGTGCCCGACGTACTTGCCGAAGCGGCGCTGGTCGTTGATCACGAAGAGGTAGTCGGCCTGCCCGGCGCGGCGGCGACGGCAGACGACGTCGGGATTGTCGCTCTCCAGATAGCGCGTGAAGACCGTGTCGAGCTCCGTCCGCAGCCCGGCGGCGAGCTTCTGCAGCGCCGTCTTGTCGACGTCGGCCTGTTTGGTGCGGGTGTAGGTGGGCAGCAGCATGTCCGGCACGATGGCCGGGCAGAGGTTGCGGTCTCCGATCACCAGCCCGCCGCGGTTCTGGAAGGCGACGATCCGGTCGACCACGCTCCGCGGCAGCACGTCGCAGTTCGGCAGCAGCAGGACCTGGTAGGCGTCGAGTCCGTCGCGCAGCAGGTGCTCTTCGTAGACCACCTTCGGCTGGAGCTGCGCCCATTGCGCGATCAGGTGGACGTCGGCTTCCCAGCCCTCGCCCCAACCGTAGCCGCCGCGGCCGGCGAGCATTTGGCTGGTGAAGCTCTCCAGCAGGGCGACGTTCTGCGGCCCGTCCGGAATCTGGCGCAGCGCCGGGCCGTAGGGCCGCACCACCTCGCGGGTCAACTGCGCCAGGACCTCCTTGGTCTCGAGGTTGGTGCAGCGGTAGGCGCCGTGCGTGCCGTCGGGCGACAGCGACGCCCAGCCATGGTACATGATGCCTTCGATCGGCCGCGCCAGCTTGCACCAGAGGGCCTCGCGGAGGTGGTCGGGCGCGATGGTGATGAACTGCGCGTCGGGCTGCTCGCGCTCCCAGGACGCTCGGTCGGCCTCGTTCTCGGGCAGTTTCGGGGCAGTGCCCGAACGGTACCAGATGGCCTGCGTCATCTTCATCGCCCGCCGCCGTCCACCGTCGGCCATCGCAATCACCTGATCGCAGGTCAGGCCCAGCTTCAGCGGGTCGGGGTAGCTGTAGGTCCAGGTCGACGCGATGTCGCAGTTGCCGCCGCTGCCCCAGATCGACGGCACCCGGGTGACCGGATCGTACCAGGTGTAGAATCCCGGCCGCACGTTGCGCTGCAACCCCTCATGGGTCGCGGTGTGGAGCGGATTCCAGCCGTCGCCGGACTTCCAGAACCAGCGGTAGAAGGTCAGCAGCGGGTGGTTGTCGGGGACCACGCGGTTGGCTGGGAAGCCCGGCAGGCTGGTGTACCGGACGCCCCACTTGGTGACCGCCTGCGCCGGGATGTCGGCCCCGGTCGCCGCGCGGCAGGCGGCGGCATCGTGCTCGTGGAAGCAGAGCGCGGTGTGGTCGCGCATCTCACTGTGGATCAGGCAGCCGCGGAACGCCGGATGGTCGCCGTAGTCGGCCCCCAGCGCCCGGCCGGTGTTGCGGCTCAGCGCCACCACCGCGGGGAACAGCGCACAGACCGCGGGCGGCTCGACCGGCTTGCCATCGCGCTCGACGCGGCGGAACTGGGCCAGCAGCTCCGGCGTGCGCTCAATGTGCAGCGGTTCGTGGATGTATCCCACGCCGCCCATTCCGGCGCGCAGCAGGTCATCCAAGGCGGCCCGCTTGGTGGCCACATCGTCCGGGCTGGATGAAGCTGCCTTCTCGCCATCGCGCCAGACTCGGGCGTAGTCGGCATGCGTGCTGATCTGGTCGGTAAAGCCGATCCGTTGCGCCTCCTTGATGGATGGGTCGGCGCCCCACAAGATCACTGGCATGAAGTCCGGCTGCCGCGGCATCACGGCCACCGGGACGGTCAACTCGACGCGTTTCGCGCCGACCGCGCTGGCGCCGACCGCGACCACCTGCAACGGGTAGTCGCCCGGCCGGAGCGTCGTGTCGACCGGCAACTCGCCCTGCCACGGCGTGCCCGGGCTGAGCGTGGGCAGGCTGGCCAACTGTTTGCTGCTGCCGCCCTGGGTCGCGGTGACCCGCACTTCACGCAGCGGCACGCTGAGGTCGCTGACGAGGGTCAGCAGGACTTTGGCCCCGGGCTCGAAGCGCTGGAAGACCCGCCGGCCGCGGTCGGCCGTGAGGTCGACGCTGCCTTCGAAGGCCGGTGGGATGCCGGCCGAGAGGCGCACTTGACCCAACCGGCCGGGGGCTCCCTGGTACGAGCTGCCGACGCGGTCGCCAATCACCAGGGGGTGCTTCCCGTCGGCCACTGCGCCGCGGCCCTCGGCCTGGCGGCGGCCGGCCGGCTGACCGTTGAGGTAGAACCGACCGATCCCCGATCCGTTGTAGGTGAAGGCGAAGTGGATCCACTCGCCGGGCACCAGCTTGAAGAGCTGCGAGGTGTACATCTCGGAGGAGTTGCCGAAGCCGAGGTGCGCCGCCAACTGCTGCTGCTCGCCGCTGCGCCGCAGGAACAGACAGTAGTCCTGATGGGCGTCGGGCAGGTCGCGGTCGTAGTTGATGTACTTCTTGTCGACCAGCATATAGCTGGCGGTGGCCAGCGCGGCCGGATCGGGCCGGAACCAGAGCTCGAGGCAGAACGCGCCGCTCGGCGTGAGGTCCGCCGCGTCCGGAGTCACCGCCCCGCCGGGCTTCTCAGCCGCCTCGACCGTGGCGACGGCCTGGAGCGCTCCGAGGCCGGGCAACGGTCCCGCGGCGACCACCTTGGTGAGGTCGCCGCGGATGGTCAGGTCGTGCTTGCGGCCCGAGTTGTCACGGAGTTCGGCGCCGGGCTTGAACTGGTAGAGCGCCAGCACCTGCGGCCCGCTGGCCGCCTCGCCCTCGTATGGCTGCCGCCAGGCTTCCTGAGCGGCCAACGGCAGGGCCAAGAGGCCCAGCAGCATCCCGGCTCGACGCATCGCAGGTCTCCTCAGCGGAGGGCCAGGCACTCGATCTGGACGGGCTTCCAGATGCCGCCGGCGAACTTGGTGTTGAGCACGCGGACCGTGATTTGGTTGTCCTGCCCCCAGCGCAGGGCGCCGCTGACATCCAGCGCAAAGGGCTTGTCCCAGCCCAGCGGCCCGATGTCATGCTGGCCGACGTACTCGCCGTTGATCCAGACCCAGGCCGACTCGTCGACCGCCTGGAACGACAGCTCCGCCGCCTGATGCTCCGGCCGCGCCGGCAGCGTCAGGTTGCGGCGGTACCAGGCCACACCTTCGTACTCGTACCCGGCCTGCTGCCAGTACTGCCCGGCGACGATTGGCTTCCAGTCCGCCGTCGGCAGCGCCGGGGCGAACCAGTTCTGCTCGTGCCCGGTCTCGGTCGGATCGAGCCGGAACCACCAGCCCTCGGGCGGCACCGCGACGGTCGCGGTCACCTTTACCCGCGTCAGGACGTCCTTGATGTCGGGCCGTTGCCGGAACAGCAGGCTCTCTTTGTGGAACGGCCAGAGCGCCTCCTGAGCGGGGCGGCGAACCTCCAACGAGGCGTCCTGCTTGGCCTGCTGTAGCAGCTTCAGCACCGCTTCCGTGCGCGGCTGCCAGGCGGCCAGGGCGCTCACCACCGACAGCCGGAGCAGCTCGTCGGGGTCCTGCAGAACCTCGGCCGCGACCGCCAGCGCCGCGGTATCCGCCGACGCCAGCAACGCGCCGACCGCGATCCGCCGGACCAGCGCATCGGAGTTGCCGAGCGCCGCGCGGAGCGCCGGCCGGCCGGGTTCACCGAGGCCGCTGAGCACCCGCGCGGCGGCCCGCCGGACCAGGTTGTTGGGATCGGCCAGGGCCTGCTGCAAGGCCGGCACGGCCGCCGCGCCCTTGGTCCGCAGGGCCAACACCGCCTGCCGGCGGGCAGCCGCATCCGGCGGGGCGGGCGCCGCCGTCAGGCCGCCTGCCACCACCAACACCGCCAGTCCGATCACGCGCCACGCTGGCATTGCGCTCTCCCGGCACCACTGGCTACACCGCCGCGCCCGCGACTCCTGCCAGCGCCGCGCCGCGACCGGTCGGGCCGACCGGCCGCGGCACGATCCACTGGTCACCACGGGCCTACTGGATCTTCCACCACTTCGCCTGCAGCAGCTCGGTCTGCTTGATCCACTTGGCGTGCCCGTCGGCGAAGACGTTGTTGCAGCCCTCGTTATGGACCCCGCCGCGCGGGTCGCCGTAGTCCCTGACCAGGTTGGCGGTGATGGCGGCGTCACCGGAGCCGTAGACCTGAATCCAGTAGATGTCCCAGGCCCGCGTCGCCGGCCTCGTGGCGAACCAGCTCGCGTACGCCACCAGCGCACCTTCGGTGATGTAGACCACCTCGGCGGGACTCAACAGCCGGGCCTCGTGCAGCGCTGGCGTCGGCGGATAGGCCGGGAACTGCCAGGCGTTGAAGCTGTAGCCCAGCTCCCAGCCGCTATTGGACGGGCAGATGAACATCTGCGTGTTCTTGCAGTAAGGCGCCAGATTCTCGAACCAGCGGGGCAGGTAGGTCGGGGCTCCCATGCTGGAGTAGCAGTAGTTGCCGTCGTAGTCGCTCTTGTACTGCTCGACCGCCAGCCCGATCTGCTTGCAGTTGCTGAGGCAACTGGTCTGCCGCGCCTTCTCGCGCGCCTTGGCGAAGACCGGGAACAGAATCGCCGCCAGAATGGCGATGATGGCAATCACGACCAACAGCTCGATCAGCGTGAAGGCCGCGCGCCTTGCTCGTAACATGCTCGACTCCTCCGGCCGCCGCTCCCTCGAGACGGGAGCGAAGGGTCCACTGGACCCCGGTGTCGGCCATTGGATCAGTATCGCTGCCGCGGGTGCGTCGCGTCAAGCCGCGACGAGGAAGTTCATCGGCCGGCAACCGGGCCGTCTCAAAGGGCACCCAAATCGGCCAGCAGGGCCCGGCAGTAGGCCAGGTCTTGTTGGGCGAACCACTCCCGGTCGCCATCGCGCGGGGCTTCCAGGACCAGTGGTCCGTCGTAACCGCTGGCGAACAGCTCGCGGAGGAAGGCCCGCGTGTTGATCTCGCCGTCGGCCAGGCCGCAGCGCACCCGCAGCGGCGGGCTGCCGGCTGGGCCGGCGACGGTCAGGACGTTCTTGAGGTGGACCAGGTAGAGCCGCTGCCCGCACTGCGCGATGGTCTCGCTGGCGGACGGGTGGCGCGGGAAGTGGTGGATGTTGGCGTAGTCCAGGTTGACCCCGACGGCCGGGCTGCCGATCTGCTCGCAGAGCGCGCAGGCTGGTTCGGCGAGGTCGTGCAGGTAGTTCATGTGGGTCTCGAAAGCCAGCCGCAGCCCGAGCTCCGTGGCGACTGCCGCGAGGTGCTGGTACCCGGCGACCGCCTGCTCCCAGTGCGCGGCGCTGGCGCAGGCCGAGCCGTGCTGCTCCCAGGCGCCGGGTGGTGCCTGCGGGTTGGTCAGCCCGCCGCTGAAGGCGTTCAGCACGGTCAACGGCAGGCGGGCCGCGGCGGCGCGCAGGAACTGCTCGTAGAGCTCGACCTCGCGCTGTCGGTCGGCGTCCGCCGGCAGCATCAGGTTGGGGCCTGGCGCGCCGAACAGGACGACCTCCAGGCCGGTCTCGCGGACCCCGGCGGCGACGGCCTCGAGGTACTCGGTGGGGTCCTCGGTGATCCCGTAGCGGCGCTGCCGGAACTCGATCCCGGCATAGCCCCAGCGCTGCGCCAGGCGGCACATCGCGGCCACGCTCTGACCTTGCTCGACGTAGTTGCAGTGCAGTACCAGCGGACCAGCCATGTCAGCTCCAGGCGCCCCCGGCCGCGACCGGCCGCGGGGCAGGGATCAGCGGCCCGGCGCTGCGCCGGATGCGCAACGGGGCCGGCACCAGACGATCGACCGGCGGGCGCCAGCCGTGGCGGCAGCGCTCGACCACCAGCTCCACGGCCAGGGCGCCAAGCTCCTCGACCGGTTCGGCGAAGGTGGTCAGCAGCGGGTCACCGGTGGGCGAGGCCGAGAGGTCGTCGTAACCGACCACGCTGAGGTCGCGGCCGGGGGTCAGGCCGGCCTCCCAGATCGCCTGCAGGGCCCCTTCGGCGTAGCCGTCGCGGGCCGCTACCAGGGCCGTCGGCGGCTGCGGCAGGGCCAGCAGCCGTTGCGTGCCGAGGTACCCGGCCAGCAGCAACGGCCGGCCATCGCGTACCACCAGGGCGGGGTGGTACGCAATCCCCGCGGCGGCCAGGGTGGCGGCATAGCCGTCGTGCGAGGCATCGTAGAAGTAGCGCGCGGGCTCCTGGCCGATCCAGGCGATCCGCCGGTGGCCCAGGTTCAACAACAGCTCGGTGGCCGCCTGCGCCACCGCGGCGTGGTCGACCCGCGTGACCGCCAGGCTGCCCGTCAAGGGGCGCTCCAGGTTGGCCACGGCGACCGGCACCCGGCGCGCTTCGAGATCCAGGGCGGCGGCCATCTGGCGCTCGTCGCCCGCCTCCAGGAAGACTACCCCGTCGCCGGCCGCGGCCAGGGCGGTGGGGTCGAAGGTGGCCGGTTCCCACCGTCGGAGCTGCGCACCGTGCCGCTCGACAGCCGCCTGCACGCCCCGTTGCAGCCCCCAGAACTCCCCGACGATCGGCGTGCCGGCCGCCGCCACCAGCAGCAACGTCAGGTGGTCGGCCGGCGCGCCGCCGCGAACCCGCGTGCCGCGCCGCGGCGCGCGTTCGATCAGGCCGTCGCGGTCGAGCAGCTCCAGCGCCCGCGCCATCGTGCGGCGGCTGACCCCGAGCTCGGCGGCGAGCTCGCGCTCACCGGGCAGGTAGCCGCCCACGGGGTAACGTCCGGCGCCTAACTGCCGGCGCAGCCGACTGGCGACCTGCTCGGGCAGACTGCTGCGCAGCGGCTCCGACTCGACTCCCGGCACACCTCACCGCCTTGGCCAGTGGTCCCCCGACGAAACCAGCGCCAGGAGTATACCGCGACCGCTGGCCAAGCCGCAAGTCGGAACTGCAGAGCCGTTGTCGCGACGGTGGCGAGGTGCTACAGTTGGCATCGTCGCCGGCGGCCAGGGAGCCACTGGTCACCGGTCGGACCAGAGGGCAGCGCATGACTCCAGGGCGAGCTGGACGGTTGGCGGTGCTGGGCGGGGAGCGCGCGGTCGCGACCACCGACCGCCGGATCTTCGACTGGCCGCAGTGGACGCCCGAGCATCGCGAGGCGATGCTGGCGGTGATCGACAGCGGCGGCACGTCGGAGTGGGACGTCACGTTGCAGTTCGAGGCCGCCTGGGCGGCCTACAACGGCGTCGAGTACGCGCTGGCTTACCCCAACGGCACCGCCGCGCTGCAGGCCGCGATGTTCGCGGTCGGGCTGCAGCGGGGCGACGAGATCATCGGGCCGGCCTTCACCTACTGGGCGAGCCTCTCGCCAGCGCTGACGCTGGGCGCGATTTCGGTCTTTGCCGACCTCGATCCGGAATCGCTCTGTCTCGACCCACGCTCGGTGGCGGCCAAGATCGGGCCCCGCACGCGGGCCATCATGGTGGTCCACTACAACGCCCATCCGGCGGCGATGGACGAGCTGCTGGCGCTGGCGCGGCAGCACGATCTGCGGGTGATCGAAGACGTCAGCCGCGCCCAGGGCTCGCTCTACCGCGGCACGATGTGTGGCGCGCTGGGCGATGTGGGGGCGCTTTCGATGATGGCGCGCAAGTCGTTCGCCATCGGTGAGGGCGGCATGTTGGTGACTCGCGACCGGGCCGTCTACGAGCGGGCGGTGGCCTGGAGCCACTACGAGCGGCACGACAGCGATTTGACCGACCCGGCGCTGCGGGCGATCAGCGGCATCCCGTTGGGCGGGGTCAAGGGCCGGCTGAACCAGGTTGCCGCGGCCTGCGGGCTGGTCGAGACGCGCCACTATCCCGCGCGGCTCCGCGAAATCGACGCCGCGTTGCGACGCTTCGCCGAGGGCTTGGCGGGCGTGCCAGGCGTGCGGCTGCGCGCTGTGGACGAACCCGGCTCGTCGATGGGTGGCTGGTACTACCCGGTCGTGCACTACGAGGCGGCCGCCCTCGGCGGGCTGCCGCTGGCCGAGTTCGGCCGCGCGGTGGCGGCCGAGGGTGCCTGGTGGGCCCCGTTGCCCGACCGTCCGTTGCACCGCCATCCGTTCTTCCAGCAGGCCGACATCTACGGCGACGGGCAGCCGACGCGGCTGGTCGGCGCGACGCGCGATGTGCGTGACGCGGACGGCGATCTGCCGGTCAGCGAGACGATCCGCGAGCGGGCCTGTATGGGGCCCTGGTTCAAGCACGACTGGGCCGACCAGATCGCGGCGCAGGCGACCGCCTGGCGCAAGGTGGCGGAACAGGCCGACACGCTGCTGGCCGCCCGCGCGGCCGCCGCCGACTGAGGAGATGCTGATGCAAGCTGGCTTCGCCCGAGTCGACCTGTCGCCGCCGGTGGGCTACCCGCTGATGGGCTGGGGGGTGCCCGCGGAGCGCTCCTGCAGCGCGGTCCACGATCCGCTCTATGCCCGGGCCCTGGTGATCCGTGAAGGCACCGCGACGGCGGTCATCGTGGCCCTCGACCTGTGCTTCATCGGTCGCGACGACACGGCCCGGATCCACGGCCTGTTGGGCCGTGCCTACGGCCTGGAACCACGGCAGGTCCTGCTCAACGCCTCGCACACCCATGCCGGTCCGGCGGTCGGTAACTACAACGAGCTGGAATGGTGGCTGGCGCCGCGGGGCTACCAGCGGCAGGTCGACCGCGGCATCGTGACGGCTGTCGGCGCGGCTCTGGCGGCGCTGCAGCCGGCCACGCTGTGGGCCGGCCAGGGGCGCACCACGTTGCCGCTCAACCGTCGCCAACTGCGTGAGAGCGGCATCTTCAACGCCCCGAATCCCGCTGGCCCGGTCTACGATGCGCTGCCGGTGGTGCTCCTGCGAGATGCGGCCGAGCAGCCGCTGGCGCTCCTTTTCGCCGCGTCGACGCATCCCGTCTGCTTCTCCGGCAGCGCCGTCTCCGCCGACTTTCCGGGTGCCGCCTGCGCCGCGCTGGATGCGGCGCTGGGGCGGCCCTGCAGCCTGTTTGTGCAGGGCATGGGCGGTGATTCGCGGCCCTGCACGCTGGCCGCCGGCCGTGACTGGCGCCGCGACCCAGGCGAGGCCGAGACCACGGCCACCGGCCAGTTGCTGGCCAGCGAGGTGCAGGCGCTGCTGCCGCAGCTCCGGCCGGTCAAGCCGCGGGTGCAGTCGGCGCTGCTCGAGACCGCCTGGCCGCTGGTCCCGCTGACGGCGGCGCAGTACGCCGCCGAGGCGGCGGCCGACCCGCGCCGGCGGCGGTGGGCCGAAGAGTGCCAGGCGCAGCTCGCCGCCGGGACTCTCCCGGCGAGCTGCAACCTCTTGCTGCAAGGCCTGCAACTGGGTGACGGCCTGCGCCTCGCCGCGCTGGAGGGTGAGCCCTGCCACGGCTACGGCCCGCTGCTGGAGGCCGGCTGGGACTCCGGGCAGACGGTGGCCTTGGGGTACACCGGCGGCGAGGGAATGTATGTGGTGACCACGCCAATGCTCGCCGCTGGCGGCTACGAGCCGCTGAGCTACTGGGAGTACCACCAACCGGGTCCGCTGGCGCCAGGCATGGAGGCGACGCTGGTCAGCGGCCTGGCCGAGCTGCGCCGTCGCGGGGTGGGGTAGGCTCAGGTCGCCGCGGCGACCCGGGTCAGCAGCTCTTCGCCCTCGGCCGGGCTGGCAGCGCCGGTCAGGATGAACAGCCCTTCCGGCCGCAAGATGCGGCAGGCGGCCTCGACTTCGTCGAACGGCAGGCTGATCACCAGGCCTTTGCCGGCCGCCTGGATTCGCTGGTAGAGCTCCAGCCAGGCGAGGCCCCCGGCCTGCCCGGTGCCGGGGGTCCACTGGATGGCATGCACCCGCGGCAGACTCAGCAGGCGGTCGAGATGCTGCAGGGCGCCGGGGCCGTCGAGGTGGTAGACGGCGCTGCCGGCCCAGGCGGTCAGCTCCTCCAGCTCCGGGACCACGTAGAACTCGAACAGCTCCGGTGAGAGCATGCACGACAGATCGCTCTGTAGCGTCACGTTACGCCGGCGGGGCGACCAGATGCTGAGCCAGGAACTGCTGCCCTCCTGCGGCGCCAGCAGCTCCTCCAGCCGTACCGCGATCTGCAGCCAGGCATCCAGCACCTGCCGTTGCGCAGCGCGGACCTGTTGGGGGTGGTCCACCAGATCCAGCAGAAACTCCTGGCTGCCCCGCAGCAGCGCCAGGTGGTCGTTCGGCTGGTGGACATTCGGCCAGCCCACCTGCCACTTGCCGGCGGCGACCTCGACGCAGCGCTGCACCACAGCCTGGACCTGCTGCCAACCCCAGTCGGCGGGGTCCCACGCCAGCGCCGGTGGCTCGGCCAGGCTGGTCAGCACCGGATCCTGCCAGATGGTCTGCTCGCTGTAGTGCAGCTTGGCGCCGAAGCCCCAGCAGTAGCCGGCCATCAACGAGGTGCCCGGCAGGGCCTCGCCGCCGTGCCAGGTGGCGGCGTGCTGCGCGTCGTAGCTGGCGGCGACATAGGCCGGGTCGGCCCACCTCGTCTGGCAGTCACGCGGTGCCGGGATCGGCCGCGGCGCGCTGCCGCGAGCCGTCACCGCGATGCACGGGCGGTCGATGATCTGGTACTCCCAGAAGGCCAGCAGCCGCCCCCGCGCCTCGGGCCAGTTTGGCTTGTAGGCCAGCTCCATGTCGCCCCCCTCAGTCTACCGGCCGCAGGTGCAGCCCAGCCACCCGCACCCCGGTCCCGCTGGCCAGCGGGCCCAAGACGACGCGCAGCGGGCCGGCCGGCAGGTCGAACCAGCCCAGGCGGTAGTCTCGGAAGCGGGCCAGGTTGCCGCCCCCGGCCTGCCGCTGCGGGCGCTCCCCGGTGTCCACCAGCGGGAAGCCCAGCCGCTCGCCGTTGACCTCAACCCACCACTCCTGGTAGTCGGCCTCGGGCAAGGTGCTGTACTCCAGGTCGAGGTACCAGCTGGCGTCGGCGGTCGCGGTGAGCTGCCAGGTTGCGCGGCTCGCGGGCTGCCAGTCGCCGAGCACTTCGGCGTGGTGCCAGTCGCCGAACTTCTCCATCCAGCGGGCGGCGTCCAGGGTGCACCCGGCCGTCGTCGCCAGCGCTGCTTCGAGCGTGTTGGCGAAGCCGGCAACGAGGTACTGCGCGCTCGGTGGCGGCAGCGTGGTGACCTGCAGCTCGACCACCGGCAGCAGCCCCGCGGGACGCTGCAACGGCAACTGCAGCAGGCTCCCGGCCGGGCTCACCGTGACCGGCAGCGGCTCGCCGGCCAGGCTGGCGCTGCGCACCTCGGTCGCGGGCAGCAGCAGCGTGGGTTCGCCGCCGCGCGGCCAGGCGGTCAGGTACAGGTAGACGCGGTCGCCGCGGCAGGTGGCCTCGCCGTAGGGCAGTGCCGGCAGCGGTGTCGGGTCGGCGCCGTGGATGGCGTCGCGATGCTGCTGGACCCACTCCCCAACGGTGCGCAGGATCCGCGCCGAGGCGGCGGGGATCCGGCCGCGGCCGTCCGGCCCGACGTTCAGCAGGTAGGTTCCGCCGCGGCTGGCCACGCGCACCAGCCGTCGCGCCAGCTCGCCGGGGCTCTTCCAGTTGGTGTCGTGGACGGCGTAGGCCCAGGTGTCGTTGTGGGTGTCGGGGGTCTCCCACAGTCCGGGCCGTGGCAGGCGCGGAATCTCCTGGTCGCCGAGCGTGTCGTAGTCGCCCAGCCCGTTGCCGATCCGGCTGTTCACCAGGCACTGCGGCTGCAGCTCGTGGACACGATCGACCAGCCGGCGCGACTGCTCGGGCGTGATCGGTCCCGGCGTGTCGAACCAAATCCCGGCCACCGGCCCGTAGCTGGTCAGCAGTTCGTCAATCTGGGGCAGGGCTTTGCGCTGCAGGTAGCGGTCGAAGTCGCGCTCGGCCGGCGGCTGGTCCCAGGAGTTGCCGACGGCGTCGAGTTCGTGCCAGTCGGCGGTCTGGCTGTAGTAGAACCCCAGCCGCAGCCCGGCCGCGGCGCAGGCCGTCGCCAGCTCTTGCAGCGGGTCCCGCCCGAACGGCGTGGCGTCGACGATGTTGTAGCGGCTGACCCGGCTGCCAAACATCGCAAAGCCGTCGTGGTGCTTGGCGGTGATCATCAGGTGGCGCATCCCGGCGTCGCGCGCCAGGGCGACCCAGGCCGCGGCATCGAAGTCGACCGGGTTGAACTCCGCGGCGAGCCGCTCGTAGTCGGCAATCTGGATCCGCGCGCGGTGCATGATCCACTCACTGATGCCGTAATAGGCCTGCCCCTGATAGCGGCCGCCGAGGTGCGAGTAGAGCCCCCAGTGGATGAACATCCCGAAGCGCGAGTCGCGCAGCCAGGCGCCCCGGGCGCCGCCGCCCGCCGCCGCGCTGCCCCACATGTCGGGCGAAGTGCTGTCCATCACCACTCCTTCAGCGCAACCAGTCGCAGAGGTCCTTGGCCCAGTAGGTGATCAGGATGTCGGCACCAGCGCGGCTGATGCTGGTGAGGGTCTCCAGCGCGGCGCGGCGTTCGTCCACCCAGCCAGCGGCGGCCGCCGCCTTGACCATGCTGTACTCCCCCGAGACCTGGTACGCCGCCAGCGGCAGATCGACAGCGTTGCGGACTTCTCGGATGATGTCGAGATAGGCCAGGGCCGGCTTCACCATCACCAGGTCGGCCCCTTCGGCGACGTCGTTGAGAACTTCCTTGAGCGCCTCACGACGGTTCGGCGGGTCCATCTGGTAGCCGCGCCGGTCACCAAACGCCGGGGCCGAGTCGGCGGCCTCGCGGAACGGTCCGTAGAACGCACTGGCGTACTTCGCGGCGTAGCTGAGGATGGCCACCTGGTCGAACCCGGCGGCGTCGAGGGCGGTCCGGATGGCGCCGATCCGGCCGTCCATCATGTCGGACGGCGCGATGATGTCGGCGCCGGCCGCCGCTTGCGCGACTGCGGTGCGGGTGAGCAGTTCCAGCGTCGGGTCGTTGAGCACGGCACCCGTGTCGTCCAACAGCCCGCAGTGCCCGTGCGAGGTGTACTCACAGAGGCAGGTGTCGGCGACCGCCAGCAGGTCCGGCGCAACCTGCTTGCAGAGCCGCAGCGCCTGCTGCACAACGCCCTGGTCGTGCCAGGCGCCGGTCGCGGCGAGGTCCTTCTCGGCCGGGATGCCGAAGAACAGGACCGCCGGAACGCCCAGTTCGGCGATCTGCTCCAGCTCCGGTCCGAGCCGGTCCAGCGACCAGCGAAACTGTCCTGGCATCGCGCCGATCTCGCTCTGGATGCCGTGGCCGGCGGTGATGAACAGCGGGTAGACGAGCTGGTCGACGCTCAGGCGGGTCTCGGCGACCAGCCGGCGCAGGGTGGCGGTGCGGCGGAGGCGGCGCGGTCGATGCACCGGGAAGGCCACGGCAGTTCTCCGGCCGCCATCGTACCCTGCGGCCGGGGCCGCCGCAAGCGTCGTTGGCCCGGCCCGCGGGGCGTGCTACACTGCCTGCTATGGCCGCTGTCGAACTGTCCGGTCTCGCGAAGCGTTTCGGTGATCAGCCGGCCCTGCGTGACGTCGACCTGCAGATCGCGGCGGGCGAGTTCTTCAGCCTGCTCGGCCCCTCGGGCTGCGGCAAGACCACCACCCTGCGGCTGATCGCCGGCCTCGAAGACGCCGATCAGGGGCGCATCGTGCTGGCCGGGAAGGACGTCACCGCGCTCCCAGCGCACCGCCGACCGATTGCGATGGTGTTCCAGAACTACGCGCTGTTCCCCCACCTCAGCGTGGCGCGCAACGTGGCTTACGGCCTGGCGGCGCACGGCGTGCCGCGCCGGGAGCGCGCCCCGCGGGTGGCGGCGGCGCTGGCGCGGGTGGCCCTAGACGGCCTGGAGCAGCGGCGGGTCGACCAGCTCAGCGGCGGGCAGCAACAGCGCGTCGCGCTGGCCCGCGCGGTGGTCCTCGAAGCGCCGCTGCTGCTGCTCGACGAGCCGCTCAGCAACCTCGATGCGGCGTTGCGCGTCGAGACCCGTGGGATGCTGCGAGCGCTGCAGCAGGAGCTGGGCCTGACGGCGGTCTACGTCACGCACGACCAGGAAGAGGCGCTGGCGATCTCGGATCGCCTGGCGGTCCTGTGCGCCGGGCAGGTGCAACAGGTTGGCGCCCCCGAGACGCTCTACCAGGAGCCGGCGAACGCCTTCGTGGCCAGCTTCCTGGGCCGCGCCAACCTGCTTCCGGCCGACCTGCTCGGGCCGACCGAGGCGGGCCTCTGGCGGGTCCGGCTGGCGTCGGGTGACGAGGCTCTGGTGCGGGCAGCGCCGGCCAGCCGGCCCGGGCGCGGGCGGGTGTTGTGGCGCCCGGAAGACCTGCACCTGGGCGCGGCCGGGTGGGCTGCCGAGGTGGCCGCGACGACCTACCTCGGAGCCTGGCGCGAGATCCGCGCCACGGCCGACGGAGTCGCCTGGACGGTGTTACGGCCGGCGCGCGAGGTGGCCCCGCGCCGCGGCGAGCGAGTCTGGCTGGGCGCGCCGCCGGGCGCGGGCTGGTGGTTGGCGGAGGGAGACTGCTGATGCGACGGCGTGCGGTGTGTCTGTTGCTGGCCGGGCTCGGCCTGGCGGGTTGCGGCGGCCCGGTCGGGCTGGCGGCGGCGCAGGTCGTCTTCGCCAACCTGCTCGCCGGCGGCGCCGCGCTGAGCGTGGCCCGGCAGGGCCAGCCGCTCGAAAACCTGGGGACAGGCGGCTTGTTGGCCAACGGCGCGGCGAGCGTGGTGCTGACCGTCAACCCCGGCGAGGCGATGTACCGCGGCCAGGGTGCCAGCGGCGAGCGCTACTTCGAGACCGCGTTGGACCTGCCGGCTGGCACGCTGACCCACGGCCTGCTGATCGGCGAAGTTGGCGGCGGCAGTGCGCCCGCGCCGCGGCTGCTGGTCTACCGAGTCACCGACGAGGTCCCGCCCGGCCGCTACGGCCTGCGCTTCATCCACGCGGCGCCGCGACTGGGCGCGGTCGACTTCGGGTTTGTCGAGACCGCGGCCAGCCGGCGGTTGACCGAGCTGGCGCAGGGCAGCGCCCTGAACTTCGGCGTCGTGACGGGCCTCGTCGACGGCGTTGCGGCGCCCAACCTGGCGAGTCTGCCGGACGGCGAGATCGTCGTGCGGGCCGCCGGCACCGCGGACGAACTGCTGCGCCGCCCGGTGACCTTGACGGTCAACGCGACGGCGACCTTTGCCTTGACCGGCAGCAATGGGGCCCTCGGGCTGGTCCGCTGGTAGGCTGTGCTCAGTGGCCAGCGGCCGCTGCGCGCCGGCCGGCAGCCCGGCCGCGCAACGTCTCGATCAGGGCGAGCAGCGCATCCGGCTCGAACGGCTTCTCGAGATAGGCCGCCGCGCCGTCGCTCAGGGCGGCGCGGCAAGTGCCGGGAGTCGGGTAGGCCGTCAAGATCACGATCTCGACCCACGACTGCGCTTGGCGCAGGGCGTGCATCGCGGCCAGGCCGTCCTGTCCCGGCAGGCGCAGATCGACGATGGCCACGTCGAGCTCGTCCTGCTGGGCGACCGCCAACGCCGCGACCAGGTCGGCGGCCGCGGTGGTCGGGACGCCAGCGCGCTCGAGAATGCCAGCCAACGTGGTCCGATGATCGGGTTCGTCGTCGACGATCAGGACGCGCCCCACGCAGTCACTCCTCGCCCGGCTCGAGCTACTTGGCGCCGCCTTCCGCGGCCACTGGCCAGTTGGCGCAGACCATCACGAAGTCTTGCATCACCGGCCGCGAGAACTTCTCGACCCCGTCCTTGAGCAACCGGCGCAGCGTCGGCCCGTCGAGATTGCGGACGGTCTCGCTGAGGATCGTCTCGTGCAGCCGCGACTCGAAGCCGCGGATCTGCGTGCCGATCTCGCGCACGATGGTGATCTTGTAGCTGCCGCGCTCGGCCGCAACGCACTCGGCGTGGTAGAAGCCGCTCTGGCAGGGCATCGTGACCTCGGCGACCTCGGTCTCTTCGATCTCGTCGCCGTCGAAGCAGCGCCGGGTATAGACCGCAATCCGGCTGATCTTGATTCCCAGGCCTTCGAGTTCGGCCTGTAGACCGTTGAGCAACTCCAGCTTCTCGTTCATGCGTCCCTCGCTCTCGTCAGGCTTCCACCACCGTCGGCTCTTCTTCGGCCCGGAACATCCGCGCCAGGCCAGCCTGAGCCGGCCCCACCAGCGCGCGTAGCCGTTGCTGCGCGTCCCGCCAGGCCGCTTTCGGCAAGACCTGGCGGATCAACTCAACCACTCCGGCACAGAGCGCTTCGAGCACCAGTTGGGCGCGGCGGTAGCCCCGCTCCTGCTGCTGGTCGGCGCGCGCGAAGCTGAGCGCCGCGGCGCTCAGATCGTCGGCACTGCCGGCCCGCGCGGCAGCCGTCAGCGCGGCGACCTGGCGGGTCACCGCGTCGACCATCTGGCCCCGCTCACCGGCGAACTCCGGCCGGGCCAGCAGCCGCCGCGTCGCGTCAGCCACCAGATCGGGTGCGCTGCGCTCCAGCAACTGCGCCAACGGACTCGGCATCACCGCTCTCCCGCCCCCGGGTCGACGCCCTACGCGCTGGCAGTCGACCTCTGCAACGCCTTCGCCGTTGTGACGACCATCTTGCAGTGCGTCGCCCCAAAACCGCACCGGACGGGGCCGAGACCCCGTCCGGTGGCAGCGGTCCACGGTGCCGGGCCGCCTCAGAAGCGGATGTCGCCCTGGGCCAGGAAGCTGAACTCGTTGTTCTTCTGGTCGTACTCACCGTCCCACTTGCTGGTCATCCAAGGCGTCAGCCGCTGGTGCCAACTGAGGGTGTAGCGCTGGCGAGTCGAAAACGCCACATCGCGGTTGAGGTCGGCCCAGTCGAACTTCGCCAGCAGTTCCATGTCGCGGTTGAACTTGTAGGCCACCTCGGCATAGGCGCCGAACATCCGGCGGCCGTAGCGCCGGCCGTAGACCGTGCAGGCGGTCGACCAGACCCGCCCCAGGTGGGCGTTGGTGATCTCGGCACCCAGCAGCGAGGTGCGCGATTCTGCTCCGCCGGCCACTTCCTGGCCGAAGTACCACCAGGCGCGGGCGTCCAGCATCGGCTGTGCGGTGGTGAAGCTGAGCGCGTAGTTCGGCACCCCGTTGACGTCGTTGAAGGCCTCATTGCCGGTGAAAGCGCCCAACGAGAGCTGGTAGTTGCCCAAGAAACCGACCGCCGTTTCGAAGCCAGCGCTCCGCTCAAAGAGCCGGTTGCTGGCCACCAGGTAGGAGTAGTTGACGGTGTCGGCAAAGCCGAAGCCCTCGGTGGCCAGGGCCGGGTGGAACATCCCGCCGCGGAAGTTCAGCCGCAACGGGCCGTCGACCGGACGGTACTCCAGGAAGCAGTCGAGCAGCCGCACCCGCTCGGTTTCCTCGTCGACGTTGATCTGGACCTTACCCTTGAGGTTCGACCCCAGCGGGCCCCAGACCACCCCGCGCAGACGGCGCCACCGGAACTGCGGCTCAATGTTGCCGCCGAACCCGATTTGCGGCTGGATGATGGCCATGAACTTCCAGTCCTTGCTGTAGTCCTTGGCGCGCACCGGCTGCAGCAGCAGCCCCGCCGTCAGTACCACCCACCACAGCCGTCCTCGCATCCGTGCCGCTCCTCCAGTCGCGCCGACGCAACTGCCTTGCCAGAGTCATCGTCTCGCAACACTACAAGTTTCTCTCCGCACCGAAACCCCGCCTCAACAGTGGCCGGGCGTCGGATCCTCCGACACCGCGCGGAGCAACGGGTCGAACCACGGCGGCAGGAAGCTTGCCCGTACTGGCCAAGCAGTGCTGAGCTGAGCCGGAGTAGCCAGTGAACGAGCAGCCGATCCGCACCCCCGACGCCTTGGCCGCGACAGTCGCCGAGGTGGTCGCCACGACGCCCATCTTCGACCTCCACACCCACCTCTTCGCGCCCTGCTTCGGCGACCTGCTGCTCTACGGCGTGGACGAGTTGCTGACCTACCATTACCTGATCAGCGAGGTCCACCGCGCCGATCCGGCACTCCGCCCGGCCGACTTCTACGCGCAGCCAAAGCCTGCCCAGGCCGACCTGATCTGGCGCAAGCTGTTTGTCGAGGCGGCCCCGCTGTCGGAAGCCACCCGTGGCGTGGTGACGGTGCTCCAGGCGCTCGGCGTCGACCCGCAGCAGCCCGACCTGCGGTCCGCGCGCGAGGCCGTCGCCAGCTACAGCCCGACGCAGTACGTCGACCTGATCTTCAGCAAGGCCAACGTCTCGGCCGTCGTGATGACCAACGATCCCTTCGACGCGGCCGAACGCCCGTGCTGGGAGAACGACCTGATCATCGACCCGCGCTTCCACGCGGCGCTGCGGATCGACAACCTGCTGCTGAAGTGGGCCGAGACCCGGCCCTTGCTCAATGCCTGGGGCTACGCCGCCAGCGACAGCCTGGACGCCGCCAGCCTGAAAGAGGTGCGGCGCTTCCTGAATGCCTGGATCGACCGCATGGACCCGGTCTACCTGGCCGCCTCGCTGCCGGCCGACTTCACGCTGCCGGCGCCGACGCCGGCGGCGCGGCTGCTCGAACAGGCGGTGCTGCCGGTCTCGGTCGAGCGCGGGGTACCCTTTGCGTTCATGCCCGGGGTCAAGCGCGGCGTCAATCCGGCGCTCGGTCAGGCCGGCGACGGCGTCGCCCGCTGCGATCTGGCGTGGATCGAGTACCTCTGCCGCAGCTACCCCGAGAATCGCTTCCTGACCACCGTGCTGGCCCGCGAGAACCAGCACGAGCTGTGCGTGATCGCCCGCAAGTTCAGCAACCTGCTGCCGTTCGGCTGCTGGTGGTTCCTGAACAACCCGAGCCTGATCGAAGAGCTGACCCGGATGCGGTTCGAGATGCTCGGCCTGAGCCAGATTCCGCAGCACTCCGATTGCCGGATCCTGGACCAGTTGCTCTACAAGTGGGCCCACTTCCGACCGATCCTGGGAAAGGTGCTGGGTGAGAAGTACCAGGACCTGCTGACCGCCGGCTGGGCCCCGACGCGGTCGCAGATTCAGCGCGACGTGAAGCGCGTGCTGGGCGAGAACTTCTGGAGCTTCCTACCGCGCTGAGCCGAGCGTGCCGCGGTCTCTCGGAAATCCGCTGACCGCCCCGCCGCCGGGGCGGTCGGTGTGGTTCTGGTGAGTTTCCAAACGCAAGGATCGGCCACCGCTAACGGCCGCCTCGCGCTAGCTGCACCGCGCTTGCACAGTGCCTCGCCAGAATCTCGACACCGGCGCCAGCCGGCCGGAACGTCCGGCCCGCGGTCGCCGGTGGAGAGAGGGAGTGGTGAAAGTCCAAGCCAGCGCGCGCCGCGGCTTCACGCTGATCGAGCTGCTCGTGGTGATCGCTATCATCGCCATTCTGGCGGCGATCCTGTTTCCGGTCTTTGAAAAGGCCAAGCGCAAGGCGGAGGCCTCGTCCTGCACCAGCAATCAGAAGCAGATCGCCATGGCGATGCTGCAGTATGCCCAGGACTACGATGAATCGTTCCCGTGCAGCATCGCCGACTATCCGAACGGCGATGGCAGCCTCTGGCTCGACGGTGTCGCCCAGAGCCAGGGCGGCTTCACCTGCAGCGACGGTGACTACGATTACGAGTGGATCCTCTACCCGTACCCCTACACCAAGAACTGGGGCGTCTTCAACTGCCCGACCTGCACCGACCAGGGCCCCTACGATGACGGCCGGGACGGCTTCCACCTGGATGGCAACTACGGCATCAACGCTGGCTGGCTACTCCGCACCAGCGGCACGATGGTCGGCTGCAACATTCCGTCCGAGGTCTTCATGTTCGGCGAATGTGGCGACGGCTCGTTCTCGCACGACGTGTTCATGCCGACCGGCGGGATCCGCGCGTTGCAGGAAGAGTTTGACATGGACTGGGGGCAGAACCCCGACGGCACCACCCGCGACGACGTGCCGGAGCGCGCCGATACGCGGCACACGCTGGGCGCCAACTACGCCTACGTCGACGGTCATGTCAAGTGGGTCAAGTGCAGCGAGGCGGTGCCGCAAGTGATCGGCGCTGCCAATCCCTGGCAGGACGGCCAGGCACCCTGGTTCGCCAACTGGCCCGACAACTGACGAGGAGTGCTCACGATGCGACGGTTCCTGCTCTGTCTGACCGCCCTGGTGCTCCTCGGCGGACTCACTCCGGCGCTGACGGCGTGTGGCCCGAAGGCCAAGCCCGGCGATACCAAGATGCCGGCGCCGCCGCCGGATCCGGACCAGAAAGACGGCGAGAAGTAGCCTGCTGCCCCCAAGGAGAGTGCCATGAGCAAGCTGCGACGCCGCGGCTTCACCTTGATCGAGCTGCTGGTGGTGATTGCCATCATCGCCATCCTGGCCGCGATCCTCTTCCCGGTCTTCGCCAAGGCCCGCGAGAAGGCCCGCCAGAGCTCCTGCATGTCCAACGTCAAGCAGATCGGCCTGGCGATGCGGCAGTACACCACCGACTACGACGAGCGCGTGCAGATCTCGCGCAACGGCGGCACCTGGTGGCCGGGGGTCAACGCCAAGGCCAGCTATACGCTGCCGCCGGCCGACAACCTGACCTACTGGGGCAACTTCCTGGTGCCCTACACCAAGAACACCGACATCTGGCGCTGCCCGTCGCGCGGCGTGATGGACGACTACCCGTCGCAGCTCAGCGTCGAGGACGGGCTGCTGTCGACCTACGGTGCGAACGGCTACCTGATGCCGGCGACCGACCGGGGCGTGCGCACCTCCGAAGTCGGCGACCCGGCGGGAATCATCGCCTTCCAGGACGCCTGGGAGCATCGCCTGGACGACAACGGCGACTGCAACTACGCCCGCACTGGCCGGGTCTACATCGACCAGCACGCCGCCGACCCGAACCGCATCAAGGAGTACTTCCCGCACAACGACCAGTGCAACGTGGTCTATTTCGACGGCCACGGCAAGAGTCAGGCCCGCGGGAACGGCAAGTACGAGTGGTACTACGTCTACAGCCGCACCAGCGGCGGGTAGTCGGTCACCCAGCCCACTGCGCGGCCGGCGGGCCCCCTGCGGGCTCGCCGGCCGCCGGGTGTCAGGGCCGGACGATCGCCAGTCGCCAAGGGTTGTGAACCGCCCCAGCATTCGGCGGCCAGGCGGTCAAGGCAGCGCTGCTGCCGGCGCGGTGCTCGGTGCTCAGGCCGATTCGCCAGGGCCGGTCGGGCGCCAGGCCGAGCGTCCGCCAGGGCAGCTCCAGCTCAACCACCCAGCCGGGTCCATCGAAGGTGCCGTGCCCGACGATCCCTGCGGCGCCACCGCGCCGCGGCGTGCCCCGGCGGTCCAGCACCCAACGCTCAACCGTGCCGTCGACCGTCGCGGTGATGCGTTGGAGCGGCCGGCCCTGCCCGGCCAAGGTGATCCCCAGCCGGTCGTGGAGCGTCGCCGCGCTGGGATCCGGCTCGGTGGCCACCACGGCCACGCAGAGCGCGGTGGCGGTACGAGCCAGATGGAACACGGCCGGCCGCGGGGTCGGCTGGCCGTAGGCGTCATGCCCTGCCTGGATCTGCCCGGCGCCCCGCCACTCGGCGGCGTCGAAGAAGCCCTCGAGGCGCGGGGCGCGCGGCGGCGGCGGCGGGATGGTCGGGAGCGCCGGCGCGGTCGCCAGCCACTGCTCCGCCGCGGCACTGAGCGGACCGTCCAGCTTGTCACGGCGGAGGTGGCGGCGCAGCGCCAGCGCCGACAGCGCTTGCCACGGGTGCGGGTGGCCGTTCGCCCGGAACTCGTCCCAGGCGCCGATGGCGGTCAGGGCGCGGACCGTCACCGCCGCCAGGCCGTCGCGCGGCAGGTGGCGCCGGAGCGGTGCGTAGAGGTCCAGCAGCCGCGCGGTCGCCGGGTGATCGGCCCGCCAACGGTCGCCCTCGACATCCACCGCGCCAGCCAGTACCGCCGCCTGCCGCGCCGCCAGCCAGGACGGTGCGGGCGTGCTGAAGTCGGCCACGCTCGGCAGCAGCACCGCTGGCTGGGGCAGCGCCGCGGCAAGCCGCTGCAGCGGTCCTGGATCGCGCGGCAGACCGGCCAGGTCGCCCAAGCCGTCGCTGACCAGCGACCAGACCGCGGGCGTCACGGCCCGCCAGCGCTGCCACTCCGCCGCACGGTCGGCCGCGGAGCGGCCAGGGTGCCCCGCCAAATAGACCTCCAGCCCGGCCGGCCAGGCGTCGGGCACCGGGCTGCCCGCGGGGATCACCACCAGCGGCTGCACCCCGAGGTCGGCCAGGGCGACCGTGGCCGCGCGGCAGAAGGCGACCTGCTGGTCGCTCAGCGGACCAGTCGGTGCTGGCGTGAGGAGCCGGTGGGGGTCGGCCGGCGGCGCCTGGCAAGTGGCACAGTCACCGACCGCGCTGAGGTCGATGCTGTCGAGCCGCAGCCGGCCACCCGGCGGCGGCGCGGCCTGGACTTCGCGGCGCAGCACGGCAACGGCTTCGGCAATGGTGCGGCAGCCGACGTTCCACAGCAGGTCGGGCCGCCAAACCGCCAGGCGCGGGTCGGGCCGCACGGTCCAGCCCGCCAGCTCGCCTGGCTCGCCGGTCAGCAGAACGCGCTCCGGGACTGCACCCAGCGGCTGGGCGACAACCAGCACCAGCAGCAGCTTGACAGCGCTGGCGACCTTCGCTAACCTCGACTCGTCCACCATGAAGACACCTCCCCTGGGGCTTTATCAGCGCCGCAACCGCCCCTTCCGGACGGTACCCCTGGCGCTGTTCTCCGGCGTTGTGATCGCCTCCTGCGGCTACTGGCTGCTCGGCCGTGCCGAGGGCCGGGGCTGGGAGCTGTTCGACTGCGTCTACTTCACCGTGATCAGCGTCTTCACCATCGGCTACGCCGAGACGCTGCCCGGCATGGACCAGATTCCCATCGCGCGGGCCTACACCATCGGCGTCCTGATCTCCTCTTACGCCTTGATGCTCTGGGCTTCGTCCACCATCATCGCCGTGTTCGTCGAGGGGCAGGTCACCGAACTGCTCAGCCGGAGACGCATGATGCGCCAGATCGATGCTCTCAGCGACCACTTCATCGTCTGCGGGCTGGGGGAGACCGGCGTCCATGTGGCGCGTGAGCTGACCGTCACGCAGCGCCCGGTGGTGGGGGTCGAGAACCAGCGCGACCGCTTGGAGCAGGCCCAGCGCCTGGGACTCGATCTGTTCGTCGAAGGCGACGCCGAGGACGAGTCCGTGCTGCAGAGCGCCGGCATCTTGCGCGCCGCCGGGTTCGTGGCCTGCCTGCCTGAAGACAAGGACAACGTCTACCTGGTGCTGACCGCGCGGCAGATCAACCCGCAGTTGCGGATCGTCGCCCGAGCGACGCATCAAACCTCGCAAGACAAGCTCCTGCGGGCCGGCGCCGACGTGGTGGTTTCGCCGAACCTCAACGGCGGCATGCGGATGGCCTCCGAGATGATCCGGCCGCACGTCACCACCTTCCTGGACGCGATGCTGCGGCAGCATGACCACCCGACCCGCATCGAAGAGGTGATCATCCCGAACAGCTCGGCGGTCCACCAGAAGAGCATCGGCCAGGTCGGCGTCAGCCGCAAGACCGGGTTGCTGATCCTGGCGACCCGCTCACCTGCTGGCAGTTGGTGCTTCAACCCGGGGCCGGACCACCAGCTCGAAGACGGCATGGCGCTGGTGGTGCTCGGTGAAATCGAGCACGTCGTCCGCCTGCGCCACCTGGTCAGGGCGTCAGCCGTGCCTGGCCGTTGAGGTAGGGGCGCAAGGCCGGCGGCAGCAGGACGCTGCCATCGGGCTGCTGCCCGTTCTCCAGAATCGCCGCGTAGAGCCGGCTGGTGGCCAGGCAAGAGCCGTTGAGGGTATGCACCAGCTCGGCCTTGCCGCCCTGCGGACGGTACCGGATCTTGCCGCGACGGGCCTGGTAAGCCTCGCAGTTGCTGGCGCTGCTGACCTCGAGGTAGGCGTTCTGCCCCGGCAGCCAGACTTCCACGTCGTAGGTCTTGGTGGCCTGCTGGGCGATGTCGCCGGTCACCAGCAGGGTGGTCCGGAAGGGTAGCTCCAGCTCGGTCATGACCTGCTCGACCTCGGCGGTGAGCTGCTCCAGGAGGTCGTAGCTCTCGTCTGGCCGGCAGATCAGGTAGCGCTCGATTTTGTTGAACTGGTGGATCCGGATCAGCCCGCGCTCCTCGGCGCCGTAGCTGCCGGCCTCGCGGCGGAAGCAGGGCGTGCAGGCCATCATCTTGATGGGGAGCAGCGCCTCGTCCAGGATTTCGTCTTGGTAGAGCCCGGTCAGGACGATCTCGGCGGTCGGGATCAGGTAGAGGTCGTCGCGCTCCTGGTGGTAGACCTGCTCCTGGAACTTCGGCAGGACACCAGCGGTGGTCAGGACGCCCGCGTTGACGGTGTAGGGTGGGATGATCTGCTCGTAACCGTCGCGCCGGCCGCGGTCCAGGCAGAAGTTCAGCAGGGCCCACTCCAACTGCGCCCCAACGCCGCGGTAACAGGGCCAGCCAGCGCCGGCCACCTTGGCGCCGCGCTCGAAGTCGAGCAGGCCGAGGGCGGACGCCAGTTGCACATGGTTCTGCGGCGCCGTCAGCGCGGGCACGGTGCCGCAGTGCCGCAGCGGCTGGTTGTCGTGTTTGTCGAGGCTGTCGGGAGTCGTCGGGTGGGGCAGGTTCGGCAGCTCCAGCAGCAACCGCTCGACGGTCTCTTCGGCCACCCGGCGCTCCTCGGCGAGGTCCTGGATGCGCTGCTTGATGGTGGTCATCTCGGCCAGCAGTTCGCTGGCGTCTGCCTTGGCGCGCTTGCGCTGCGCAATCTCCGGGCCGACCGCGTTCTGGCGGGCCCGCAGCCGCTCCTCCTCGGCCAGCGCGCCGCGATGTTGGCGGTCCGCCTCAAGCAGCGGCGCCAGCGAGACACTCGGCTCGCGCCGCCGCAACTGGGCGGCGACCCACTCCGGTTGCTCGCGAATCTGCCGCAGGTCCAACATCGGGGTGCTCCTGGAAGTGCTCGGAAGCAGCGACCATACCAAAGCCGCCGGAGCCTGTCAACGCGCCATCGGAGCGCGGCGGATCGCTGGTTGACAGCTTCCGAGCCCGCTGCTAGACTCCGGTTCTGCCCGAGGCCCCATAGTCCAGTGGTTAGGACGCGGGCCTTTCAAGCCTGAGGCACGGGTTCAATTCCCGTTGGGGCTATACGGTGGCGGGCGGGTAGCTCAGTCGGTTAGAGCTTCCGGCTTACATCCGGACGGTCGCAGGTTCGAGTCCTGTCCCGCCCAACCGGCCTCCCGCCGGGGTAGCTCAGTTGGTAGAGCAACGGACTGAAAATCCGTGGGTCCCCAGTTCAAGTCTGGGCCCCGGCACTTCCCTTAAGGCGCCGCCTGGTGAACTCCAGGCGGCGTTTCCTTGTGCGCCGCAGGGTGGGCCGCCGGTGGGCGCGTCGGTGCGCTGAGCCACTGGGCGATCAGGTGTCCCAGCAGGCGGTGCCCGGCGGGGTTGAGATGCGGCTCTTCCAGGTTGTAGAGCCGCTGGTGCGCCAGCGCCGTGCGGAACGGGCCCTGCACGTCGAGCACCGGCACCTGCCACCGGGCCAGCTCGGCGGCCAGGCGGCGCTGCGGGTAGCCGAGGTCCCAGGTCGTCTCGCGCAGCTTCGGGTACCGCGTCAGCAGGGCTTCCCAGGCGACCTGGTTGACCTGCATCTCCTCCGGCAGCAGCACCACCCGCAGGTCGGCGCCGGCCTGTCGCACCTCGTCGCGCAGGGCGCGCAGCAGCGCCGTGGTGACCTGCCAGGCGTGCCGCCAGGCGGGGCTGCTGGGGGCCCGGTAGACCTCGTACCGGGGCAGCGCATCGGCAGCCCGCAGGGCGTTCTGGATGGCGCGGTTGGTGACCGTCTTCTGCCACTTGTAGAGCGCGCTGTTGCGGATGAAGCCGGTCTGCTTCGACCAGCGTGGCGTGAACGGCAGAGCCTGCAGCGCGCCGTCGGCGGCCACGGTGAAGGTGGGGAGGCGCCCGCCGTTGAGCTGCTGTTCGTTGTCGGCGATGTCGTTGCCCACGAAGATCACCAGGATCACCGTGTCGGCGTCGCAGCGGGGGCCCTCTTGCCGCCAGGCCAACAGCTCCTGGGCAGTGCCGAAGCCCGAGACGCCCAGGCTGTAGGCGACCGTCGGCGGGCCCTGGCGGCTGAGGTTCGCGGCGGCGAGCTGGTGGAAGGTGCTGGCCAGCTCGACCTCCGTGGCGCCGGTGAAGGAGTCGCCGAGGAACAGCAGCCGGCGCTGCCCCGGCTGGCGTGGCGTGACGGGCGGGCTGTGAAAGCCCTGGGCGTTGATCACGACCGGCACCCGCCGGTTGTCGACGCGGCGCTCGGCGGTGATGCCGCGGAAGTAGCGGCTGCCCAGGACGGGATCGGACTTGTCGAGCAGGTCGGGCGGGTTGCCCCAGAGCAGGCGCACCGCCAGCTCACCCAACAGCAGCGCCAGGACGAGGCTTCCCGCGGCGAGGGCGAGTTTGGCCCCCGCGCGGCGCAGCCGGCTTACTCGCTGTGGAGGCGGATCAGACAATCGCCATACACCCGGGTCTGGCACGACAGCCGCCGACCTTTGACGCCGATCTTCTTGAACGGCGAGGTTGGCAGTTGCTCCATTTTGGTTGGCGGTGAGAGGTTCTCTTCACCTTCCAGCACTTCGACCCAACAGGTGCCGCAGGCGCCCAAGCCGCGGCAGTTGACGACTTGCTCAAAGCCCTTGTGCGGGCTGCGGCCGTGGAACAGCAGACTGCGCCGGAGATTGGCGCCTTTGCCGACCTCGATGCTCTGGTCGGAGCCTTCGAAACGGATTGTCGGCATCCAGCGGCCCTCCTCCGGTCAACGTCGTCACGGCCGGAGTATAACGCTGCGATCCAGGCCTGTCAACGGCGCCGCCAGCCCTGTTCTGGAGCGGGTTGACGGTGCCGTCGGCGGCGTGCTACAGTGAACCGCGCCAGGGCGCCGGAAGCGGGCGTGAGGAGTCGCCATGGGCTGGCTGGCCCGGCTGGAACAAGCGGTCGGCGGCAGCCTGGAGGGGTTGTCGCGGAAGCTCTGCGGCGGCCGCCTGACAGTCCGCGCCATCGCCGCGGCGGTCGAGAGTGGCCTGCAGCCGGTGCCGCATGACGGCCAGCGGACGCTGCCCAACGCGCTGCGCCTGGAACTGCACCCGAGCGATCTCGAGAGGTTGGCCAGCCAGCTCGGCGAGGTCCGGCGGCAGGTGGCGCAGCGGCTGGCCGAGCTGGCGACGCGCCACGGGCTGCCGCTGGTGGGACGGCCCGCGGTGGTGCTCGAACCCTCCGAGACCGTCACCGCGGGGGAGGTGCGCCTGCTGGCGACGGTCTGTCCCGGCCCCGGCGCGGCCGAGCTGGCGACCGCCGACGGCAGCGTGCAGCTCGCCTTGCGGGGGGCCAGCGCGGTGATCGGGCGGGAGCCGGGCTGTGACCTGGTGCTGCTGGCCGACGGTGTCTCGCGCCGTCACGCGCGGGTCGAACCGCGAGCCGACCATTACGTCATCGTAGATCTCGGCAGCACCAATGGCACGCAGGTCAATGGCGCGCGCGTCGCGCTGCACGAGCTGCGGCACGGCAGTGTCGTCAGCATCGGGACGGTGCGGCTGCAGTTCCGGGAGTTGTGAGTTGGTCGAAGCAGCCTTGGCTTTGGGGCGCTACCTCTTCCTGGCGCTGCTGCTGCTCTTCCTGTACCAGCTCTACCGCCTCTTGCTGCGGGACCTGCTGCGGTCCACCGCGGCCCCGCCCACCGCCGGCCGGCTGCCGCGGCTGGTCTCGGTGAGCGGCAGCGGGATGGCCGCACCCGGCCGCAGCTACGCGATCGACGGGGTCTTGACCATCGGGCGCGCTGCCGAGAACACCATCAGCATTGTCGACACCTTCTGCAGCGGTCGGCACCTGCAGGTCTGGTGCGACGGCGGGCGGGCCTGGGTCGAGGACCTCGGCAGCACCAACGGCACTGTGCTGGACGGTCAGAAACTAGTGCCCCACGAGCCGGTCGAACTGACCGAGACGGCGCGCCTGACGCTTGGTGAGACCCGCTTTCGGTATGAGAGGTAAGCATGTTGGAGCACGCCGCAGCGACGCACGTGGGTCTCGAACGGTCCCACAACGAGGACGCCTGGCGGATTGTGCCGTTGCCGGCTGGTCTCGGTCTGGCGGTCGCCGATGGCATGGGCAGCCACGCCACTGGCGAGGTCGCCAGCCAACTGGCGATCGAACAGGTGGCCACGGCGCTGGCCGCCTTGCCGCCCAACGGTTCGGCCCTGCCCCACCTGCAGCAGGCGGTCGACGCGGCCCATGAAGCCATCCGCGGCGCGGCGCGCGGTGGCCGTGAAGGGATGGGTTGCACCCTCGTGGTGGCGGTGCTGCGGGCGGGGCAGTTGGAGTACCTGAACATCGGCGACAGCCGGGCCTACCTGCTCCGCGACGGGCAACTGCGGCAGCTCACCGACGACGATTCGCTGGTCGGCGAAATGGTCCGGCACCGCCTGATCACGGCCGACGAAGCCAAAGTCCACGCGCTGCGCAGCGTCCTGACGAAGGCCCTGGGCGTCACCGACGCCGCGCTGGCAACTGTCGCCAGCCTGGCGCTGGAGCCGGCCGACATCGTCTTGCTGTGCAGCGATGGGCTGACCGGGATGGTCACCGACGCCGCCATCGCCACGACCCTCGCCGCGGCCGGCAGCCTGCAAGAGGCCGCTGACCAGTTGGTGGTGCTGGCCAACGAGGCTGGCGGCAAGGACAACATCACCGTGGTGCTGGCGCGCCAGACCGCAGCCGACGCGGCCGCGCGCTGACGGGAGCGAGCAGTGCCACGCCGGACCGAACGAGCGTTGCTGGGATCGGCTCTCGGCCTGAGCCTGGCCGGCGCCGTGCTGGTGGCGGTCGCCCGCGGCGCTGACCTCCTGGCACTCCCCACCGGCGGGCCGACGCTGACCTTCTACCAGGTCCTTGGCGTGCAGCTCCAGGTCGCCGCGGCGTTCGGGCTGTGCCACGCCCTGCTCGCCTGGCGGCGGCCGCGGGTCGACCAGTACGTGCTGCCGGTGGCGGCCGCGCTGACCGGATTAGGGTTGGCGATCATCTTCAGCCTGCAGCCGGAGCAGGCCGCCCGGCAGGTGACCTGGCTGTGGCTGTCGCTGGCGCTCTTCGCGGCGGTCGTCGGGTGGGGCCCGGAGCCGGCGCTGCTGGGCCGCTACAAGTACCTCCTCGGTCTGCTCACCGCGGCGCTGCTGCTGCTGCCGATCCTGGTTGGGACCGAGGTCAACGGCGCCCGGCTGTGGATCCGCCTCGGCAGCTTCACGCTACAGCCCGGGGAGCTCGCCAAGATCGCGCTGGTGTTGTTCCTGGCCGGTTACCTCGCCGAGAAGGGCGAGCTGTTGGCCGCCGAGCCGCGGCGGCTGGGATCTGTGGCGATCCCGGACCCGCAGTTGCTGCTGCCGCTGCTGCTGCTGTGGGCCGCCGGCCTGGCCCTGCTGGTGCTGCTGCGCGACCTCGGCACGGCGCTGCTGTTCTTTGGCACCGCGGTGGTGATGCTCTACCTGGCGACGGCGCAGTTGGGCTGGCTGGCCCTCGGCGGGGTCAGCTTCGCTGGCGGGGCCTGGGTCTGCGGGCAGCTCTTCGGCCATGTCCGGGCGCGGCTGGCGAACTGGGTCGATCCCTGGCCGAAGATCGAGACGACCGGCTTCCAACCGATCCAGGGGATGTTCGCCATCGCGGCCGGGGGCCTCGGCGGCGTCGGCCTGGGGCAGGGCCTGGCGCGGAGCATCCCGGCGGCGACCACCGACTACCCCTTTGCCGCGCTGTGCGAGGAGCTCGGCCTGTGGGGCGCCGGGGTGCTGCTGGCGCTGTACCTGATTCTGGTCTACCGCGGCTTGCACCACGGCCTGCGCCAGCCGGGACGCTTCGAGGCCCTGACCGCCGCCGGGCTGGGCTGCCTGCTCGGGTTTCAGGCCCTGGTGATCTGCGCGGGAGTGGTCCGGCTGATCCCGCTGACGGGCATCACGCTGCCGTTCGTCAGCTACGGCGGCAGCAGTCTGCTGACCAACTACCTCGCCCTGGCGCTGCTGCTGCGCTGCAGTGAGGAGCCGCGATGATCCGCCCGCGCGCTGCGGCGACGCTGCTCCGGCTGTACGCCAGCGCCACCCTGGCGGTGCTGCTGGCGGTTGGCTGGTGGACCTTCGGTCGCGGTGCCGAGCTGGCGCAGCATCCGCGCAACAGCCGCTACTGGCAGGCCTTGCGGGGCGTCCAGCGAGGGCGCATTCTGGCCGCCGACGGCACCCCGTTGGCGGTCAGCGAACGGGTCGACCAGGGCGCCCGGCAGCGGCCGATCTTCACCCGGCGCTATCCCGGCGGACCGCTCTACGCGCATCTCGTCGGCTACAGCGACTTCGACTACGGCGAGAGCGGCGTCGAGCTGGCGCTCAAGGGGTCGCTGCTCAACCTGCGGGCCGGCGTCCCGACCCGGCGCGACGTGGCGGGGCTGCTGTGGCAGTCGCTGGCGCCACCGCCGCCGCAGGGCGACGACGTGACGCTGACCATCGATCCGGGCCTGCAGCAGCTCGCCGCGGCCGACCTCGGCGAACGGCGCGGCGCCGTGGTCGCGCTCGACGTCCGCACTGGCGCGGTGCTCTGTCTGGTCGACTGGCCCGGCTACGATCCCGCGGAACTCCACCAGCAGTGGCGCCGGCTCAACAGCGACGCCCGCCGGCCGCTGGTGGCGCGCGCCTACCAGGCGCCGCTGCCGCCGGGGTCGGTGTTCAAGGTGCTGACCGCCGCGGCGGCGCTCCAGGCTGGCGTCGCGACGCCTGACAGCAGCTACCTCTGTCGCGGGGTCCAGCAACTGGCGCACTCGCGGGTGGTCTGCCACGAACGCCGTGGCCACGGCCGACTGACGTTGCGCCAGGCGATCGCCAAGAGCTGCAACATCGCCCTGGCCGAAGTGGCCCTGGCGCTGGGACCGGCCAACTTCGAAAACGCTCTGCGAGGGATGGGCTTCGATCAGCGTGCGCAGCTTTTCGCGCCTGGTCGCGACGATCTGGGGCTGGTCGCCAAGGGCGTCTTCCCGAAGGGGGCCGCGCTGACGCCACAGGAGCTGGCAGCTTGCGGTTACGGTCAAGGCGCGCTGGCGCTGACACCGTTGCAGGTGGCCCGGATCGGGCAGATGCTGGGCCACGGCGGGGTTCTGCTGGAGCCGCGCCTGGTCCGCCAGATCACCCGGCCCGGCGGCGAGGTGGTGTACCGGCTGCAGCCGTCGGCCGGCCAACCGGAGGTCGGACCAGCCGCGGCGCGAGAGGTCCTGCAGATGATGCGCGGCACACTGCGCTCGGGAGGCACCGCGGCCCACCTGGCGGTGGCAGGATTGGACGCTGCCGCCAAGACGGGCAGTGCCGAGAACCCGCGCGGCGAGGCCCATAGCTGGTTCTTGGCGGTGGCCCCGGTGGCGGCGCCACGGGTGGCGGTCGCCGTCGTCATCGAGCATGGCGGCTACGGTGGCCGCGCCGCCGGTCCGGTGGCGATGGCGGTCTTGAGGCGAGCCCTGCGCGTGGCGCAGTAGGAGCGAGCGATGACGCTCAACGAACGGTACCAGGTCCACGAGCGGATCGGCGAAGGCGGCATGGGCCTGGTCTACCGCGCCACTGACCTCCGGCTGCAACGCCAGGTGGCGGTCAAGATGCTGCGTCCGCAGTACGCCGCCGATCTGGACTTCGTTGCCCGCTTCGAGCAGGAGGCCCGCGCCGCGGCCGGGTTGACGCACCCGCACATCGCCGCCGTCTACGACACCGGGCAGGACGGCGAGCAGCGCTACATCGTGATGGAGCTGCTGCGCAACGCCACGCTGAAGGACCGCATCGTGCAGCAGGGCGGCCGCCTGGAGCCGGCCGAGGCGGTGCGCGTGGCCGACCAGATTGCCGCGGCCATCAGCCATGCGCACCAGCGCAACGTGGTCCACCGGGACATCAAGCCGGCCAACATCCTGTTCACCGACGACCATCTGGTGAAGGTCACCGACTTCGGCATCGCGCGGGCCTTGGCCGCCGGCAGCGGCACAGCGACCGGGACCATCGTCGGGTCGGCGCACTACCTCAGCCCGGAGCAGGCCTCGGGCGCGGCGGCGGGCGCCGAGAGCGACATCTACTCGCTGGGTGTGGTGCTCTACGAGATGCTCACCGGTCGGCCGCCGTTCCGCGGCGAGACGCCCGTGGCGCTTGCCGTGCAACACCTCGGCACGCCGCCGCCACCGCCCAGCAGCCTGCTGCCGAGCGTCTCACCAGCGCTGGAACAGGTCGTGTTGCGCTGTTTGGCGAAGCGCCCGGAAGAGCGCTACCGCAGCGCCGAGGATCTGCGGCTGGCGCTGCAGGATGCGCTGACCGCGCCGGGCGCGGCGCTCGAACGGTCCGCTGTGCTGGCCGCCACCGAGCGGCGGGCGCTGGTGCCGAGCGGCGGGCCCGCCGGGGGCGAGGAAGATCCCGAACCGTACCTCCGGCCGCCCGTGCCCTGGACCGAGCACCCCGCCCTGCGCCCGGTGTTGGCCCTGGTGGTGATGCTGGCGGTCGGCGTCGGCATCTGGATGGCGGTGCTGCCGCCCGGCGGTGAGCCGCCGGCCAGTAGCGAGGTCTCGCCGGTCACCATCGAGCCGGGCCAGATGCTGATCACGCCGAATCTGGTCGGCCAGGACTGGAACGCGGCCCGGCTGGCGCTCGAAGAGGAGTACACCAACAAGGGCCTGATCGCGCCGCAGGTGGTGCTGGCCGACACCAAGGACGATCCCTCGCCGGCCGACACCATTCTGAGCCAGCAGCCGGCCGCCGGGCAGCCGCTGGAAGAGGGTGGGGTGATCCGCGTGGCGGTCAGCAGTGGCCGTGAGAAGGTCCGCGTACCGACGCTGGTCGGCCTCAAGCTGGCCGATGCCAAGGAGACGCTGACTGACGGCAAGCTGGCGCTCGGCAACGTCACGCAGGCCCACAGCGACACCTACCTGGCCGACATCGTGATGCGGCAGAGCGCGCCGGCCAACAGCGAGGTGGCGGAGGGCAGCGCCGTCTCGGTGGTGGTCAGCCTGGGCCCCGCCGACGCCCCGCCGACCAGCAGCACGCCACCCGACAGCCCGGCCAGCAGCGCGCCCGACGGGCCGCCCGACGTGGAGCCGTTGCCCGAGGTGAGCATCAGCGTCGGCGAAACCAACGCCGGCGGCGACGGTCCGCGGGCGATGACCGTGGTGGTCAGCGTACCGGCCGGCTCGCCCGCCCGGCGGGTGGCGCTGAAGTGGCTCAGCGGCGACAAAGGCACCGCGGCCAGCGCCGCACCGAAGGGCGGCGACATGTTCAGCCACACCGTCCGCGGTGAGGCCGGCGACAAGCTCGGCGTCTTTGTCGACGGGCAGTTGCAGCAGGAGGTCGACTTTTGACCGAGGTGGTACTCTATACCCGGCCGGGCTGCCACCTCTGCGAGCACGCCGCGGCGGCCCTGCAGGCGCTGGAGGCGGAGTTCCCGCACGCCCTGCTGACCGTGGACATCGACACCGACCCGGCGCTGCGCAAGAAGTACACCGACCTGGTGCCGGTCCTGCTGATCGCCCGGCGCTACCGCCTGCTGACCCAGATCGAGCCGGCCCATCTGCGGGAAGTCTTCGAGCGTCTCGCGGCGGAGGGCTGAGGCCGCCGGGCGGGTGGCCGCCTACCGCGGCGCGGAGCCGTTGCGGCCGACCTGCACCGGCGGTGGCTCGCTGCCGCGCAGGCGTTCCGGTGGGATGAACGGCAGCCCCGGCACGGCGCCCCGTTGCCGCAGCGCCTCCTGGTGTTGGCGGTAATCCTCCAGCAGCTTGTCGAGCCGCTGCTTGCGCCGCCGCAGGAGCACCACCATCGCCAGCAGGTCGGCCACCAGCACGGCCGTTACCCAGGGCCCGTGGTAGCCGGCAATCGGCAGCCACAGCAGCGCCAGGCAGAGCAGCACCAGGCCGTCCTCCGCCGCCACCACGCGGCGCGGTGGCAGCTCGGGTTGGAAGTCCGGCTCCGGCAGATTCATGGCTTCACACTCAGGGCCGCCAGCAGCGGCGTCGTGACCACCAGCAGCAGCAGCGCCACGCTGGCGAGCAGGGGCAGCAACAACAGCAGCTTGCCGAGCAGCCGGGCGACCAGCGGCTGCGCCTCGAACAGCCGTCGCACGACAGCCGTCCGCAGACCGGCCCAGGCCAGCAGCACCAGCAGCCCGCTGCCGACCAGCACCGGCACGCGCACCGCCGCGAGGCCGGCGCAGTGGCCGAGTAACCCGGTGCTGCACCCCGTGCGTTGCGCCACCAGCGGTGCCAGGAAGCCCAGCACGCCGACCAGGCCGGCGCCGCCCAGCGGCAGCAGCAGCGCGGCCTCGGCCACCAAGGCGGCGTGTAAGAGCGCCGGATCGGGGCCCAGCCGGGCAGGCTTGAGGACGGGGTCAGGCTGCATCAGTCCAGGATAACCGCGGGCCCGCGGCGATGCAATGGCGGACGCTGCCGGGGGCAGGCGGTCGTTGACACCAGACCAGGGCCTCGGTATGCTTGGGGCACGCCGACCATCCGCGGATCCGGCGGCGGAGGCGACTGATGGGAACCGAATGGGTCTGGGTGATCCTAATCTTTGTCCTGCTGTTCGGTGCCAAGAAACTCCCGGAGCTGGCCCGGTCCGCCGGGGAGTCGCTCAAAGAGTTCAAGAAGGCGACCCGCGAGGCCGCCTACGAGGACGACACCCAGAAGACCGCCGAGGCGCCGCGCCGGATGGAAGTCAGCCCCGAAGAGAGCACCAGCAGCAGCACCTCGGCCTGACCTACCGCCGGGGGTGCAACGAGACCTCGGCGGTGGTGACCCGTCCCAACTTGTAGAGCGCCGCGGCGATCCGCTGCCGGGCCGTCTGGTCTCCCTCCACCGCCAGCGCCGCCGTCAGCTGCGGGATGGCGGCGTCGTCGCCCAGCCGTTCGATCTCCTCGCAGGCGGCTTCCAGTTCCAGATAGTCCCCGGTCAGCGTGGCGTGGTTGAGCCGCTCGAAGACATCGCCCGCCGCCGGCGCCGGGCGCCGACCACGAGCCAGGCGCAGCGCCACCGTCAGCACCAGGCAGCCGCCCAGGCCGGTCGCCAACGCCAGCAGCAGGCGCCAGGTCTGCAACAGCGCCGGGTCGTCGAGTTGGTACTGCTGCGGCGGGAAGATCGCCCGCAGCACCGCCGCCACCGCGTCGAGCGGCAGCAACAGCGCGACCGGCGCCGCCAACGCGGCGACTCCCAGCAGCAGCAAGACCAGCCGGCCGAGGCACGACATCCGAGGCCTATTCACCGGCCGCCTCCGCCGCGCTGACGTGGGCCGCCAGCCGATGCATCGTGCCCCGTAACGGCGGGTAGAGCTCGACATAGCGCTCGAACAGGAAGTCGTAGACCGCCCGCTGCGCCGGATCGGGGTCGACCCGCCGCGCGACGTGGACCATCTCGCCCGCGGCGGCGGTCACCGTGGTGAAGCAGCCCGCCCCGGCCGCCGCGCAGATCGCGGTGCCCAGGCCGGTCGCATCGGGGACGGTGGTGAGGTACAGCGGGAGCCCGCAGACGTCGGCGTGGATCTGCAACCAGAGGTCGGACCTGGTGCCGCCGCCGCAGGCGAAGATGCCGCTGCCGCGGAAGCCGCCCTGCGCCAGGTCGGCCAGAATGTGGCGCGTGCCGTAGGCCGTGCCTTCGTAGATCGCCCGGAAGAGGTGCCCCGCGGTGTGCTTCAGCGACAGCCCGACCAGCGCCCCACGCGCCTGTGGGTCGCGCAGCGGCGTGCGGTTGCCCTGAAAGTAGTCGAGCAACACCAGCCCCTCACAACCGGCTGGCACCGCTGCCGCCTGCTCGTCCAAGACCTCCCAGACGCTGCTGCCGCGGCGCTGCGCCGCTTGCTCGGCGGCCAGGCCAAACTGGTCGCGGAACCACGTGACAATCGCCCCAGTGGTGGTCTGCCCGCCCTCCAGGATCCAAGTCCCCGGCAGCAGCGCGTCGGGGTAGGGGCCCCAGACATGCGTCTCAAAGAGCCCCCGGTCGCAGAGCGCCATGTGGCAGGTCGAGGTGCCCATCACCAGGGCCATCTGCCCCGGCGCGGTGATCCCCAGCCCAAGCATCGCGGTGTAGGCATCGATCCCGCCCTGGGCCACCACGACCTGCGGGTGCAGCCCCAGCTCGGCGGCGGCGGCGGGTGTCAGCGTGCCAATCGGAGCACCGAGCGGCAGGACCTCCGTCGGCCACTTGTCAACCAGCTCCGGCGCGCCGAGCTGCTGCAACAGGTCGACGGGATAGCCACCCGCGGGTGAGGCGTAGTTCCACTTGCAGGTCGCCTGGTTGAGCGACGCCACCCAGCGGCCGGTGAGCCGGTGGTTGAGCCAGTCCTGGCACTCGATCACGAGGTCGGCCGCGGCGTACAGGTCGGGTTGGTTTTCCTTGATCCAGAGCGCCTTGGGCAGCATCCACTCGGCCGACTCGACGCCCGACACGTACTTCAGCACGGGGTGGCCGGTCTGCGTGATCCGCTGCGCCTGTGCGACGGCGCGGACATCCATCCAGAGCAGCGCCCGACGCAACGGCGTGCCATCGCGCCGCACCGGCAGCACCGTGCAACTGGTCGAATCGACGCCTAATCCGACGATGTTGGCGGCGTCGACGCCCGCCTCGGCGACAGCGCGGCGGGTGCATTCGACCGCCGCCGCCCACCAGTCGGCGGGATCCTGCTCGGCCCAACTGACGCGGTCGATATGCGTCGGGTAAGCCTTCGCGGCACTCCCCAGCGGCGTCCCGGCGAGGTCGCAAACCATCGCCCGCAAGGACTGCGTCCCGACGTCGAGGCCGATCACATACTGGGCACCCATCGCTGCCTCCCACGCGGGCTGCATTCGGCCTGCCCGCGGCCGTTCCTGCGCTACAGCGTGACCTGCTGCCAGGCGTCGGCCGCGGGCGCTCCGTGGGTCGCCCAGAGCTGGCGCGCGGCCGGGTCCATGATGATGCTGGCGCAGGTGGCGGCGAGGGCGTTGCTGACCGGGATGCCCGGCGCCGCCAGCGCCGCCTGCAGGCCGCCGACCGTCAAGGGGCTGCGCGCGGCGAGTTCGGCGGCCAACTGACAGCGCCGCTCAATGGACCGGCCCTCCGGCGTCGGCGGCACCGGCAGCTCGCCGAAGTGCGGCGAACGGTAGTCGTTGGACTGCGCGTGGCAGGCGCCGTCGCGGTCCAACTCGTCGCAGCGCGTCGCGGTGGTCTCGAGGTGGACCGCGCGCTGAGCGTCGGCCAGGTAATAATGGTGTCCGCTGGCGCGCTCGGCCGCGGTGATGCTGAGCACGGCGTTGTCCAAGGTCCGCTGCGCCAGGGCGCGATGGATCAGGGCCAGGTAGATCACCCCGACGCGCGCGTCGCGTGGCGTGATGTTGCTGTTGCCGACGGCGATCCCCGCTTCATTGAGGCCCATCAGCGACAGGCAGCCGCAAGTCGTCACGCCGACGGTCGCCGGGCCGCGGTCGGGGCGCCGCGTGCAGAGGTAGACGTAGGGCAGCATCGAGCTGTCCATGTCCCAGGTCTGCCCGACGTACAGCCGCCCGTCGGCGGTGGCCGGGGGGAGCGCCGTGAAGGTGGTGCAGCCCTCGGTGGTCGGAAACGCCTCCACCACGACGTCGCGGACATCGGTGTAGCCGTTGCCGATCAGCAACTCGGGCAGCCCGACCCCGGCGCCCTCGGCAATCCCGGCGAACTCCTCCCAGACGTCGGCATCGTAGGCCTGGTGGACCGGCAGGAAGGGCGGCAGGTAGCCGAGCAGTTGAGTTCGGCTGAGCGACCGGCCCTTCAGCCGAGCCCAACGCAAGGTGGAGGCGAGGCGCGCCTCGCAGACCTCCTGGACGGCCTCGCGCCAGTGTTCGCCCTGGGCGCGACCCATCGCGCGCGGGCTGCCGGCGACTTCGAGGCGGCTCAGGCCAGGGGCTGGGAGAGGATGCGGCACGGGCCTACTGCGCTGCTGGCGCGGCCGCCTCGGCCGGCGGGGCCGGCGTGGCACTCGCGGGCGGCGCGGCACTGGTCGGGGCGGCGGCCACCCGCAGCAACTGCAGCCCGCGCTGGGCAGCGTACTTCACGGTGGGCTCGGCATCGTTGGCGGCGACGGCCTCCAGCAGGGCCTGCGCCTCCGGCGCACGGGATTCGCCGAGAGCCAGCGCGGCGACCTGCCGGACGCGCACGGTCGGCGACTGCAGGGCGCTGGTGAGCTCCGCCAGCGGCACCGGGTTCATGCGACCGAGGGCCTGGCGGATGTAGAGGTCGACCAGCGCGGCGCGCTTGGCATCGGGGTCGTTGGCGGCGGCCAGTGCCAGCAGCGGCTGCACCGCGGCAGCGCCGAGCTCGGCCAGGGCGTCGCGCGCGGCATAGTTGACCTGCCAGTCCGGATCGGCGAACGAGCCCAGCAGCAGTGGCACGGCCTGCGGCGAGCGCAGCCGGCCGAGGGCGGTGGCGGCGCGGCGGCGAATCTTGTCGGATGGCTCATTGGCCGGCACCAGGCCGGCCGGCCCGGCAGCCAGAGCGAGCCGCTCTCTGACGGCCGGGATGGAGGCCGGGTTGCCGATCTGGCCAAGCGCCAGCACCGCCGAGTAGCGGGTACCGAGATCCGGGTCGCGGGTCAGGTCGCCAATCTGCGCCAACTGCGTCGGGTCGCTGGGCG
>JADZEX010000011.1 GCA_020850355.1 Fimbriimonadaceae bacterium
AAAGGAGCCGGCATGAACTGGAGCCCCGACGGTCTGACCGCCCTGCTGACCGTCCTGGCCGACGAGCTGACCGACCCAGCCGTCCGCCGGCCCCGCGCCGCCTGACCCTACGCTGTGACTCGCACCCCCCACCCGCCGTCATTTGACCCCCCTCTCGCATCATGCTAACGTGAGGCCGGCTCAGCCAGGACAGGACACGGGGACGACATGGCGACCAAGGTGCCGGTCTATCAGCAGCTCTGCGAGCAGTTGGCGACGATGGTGCGGGAAGGGCAGGTTGCGGCGGGCGGCCGGTTTCTGACCGAGCGGCAGGTCGCCGAACGGTTCCGGGTCAGCCGCGTGACCGCCAACAAGGCGCTCGCCAGCCTGGTCTCCGAAGGCCTCCTAGAGTTTCGCAAGGGCGTCGGCACGTTCGTGCGGCGGCCGGCCATGGACTACGACCTGCGCGCCCTGGTGAGCTACACCGACAAGGCCCGCGAAGCCGGGATCGAGCCCAGCACAGAGGTCTTCTGCTGTGAGCGACGCGCCTCGGAGGCCACCCTGGCCGCGCGGCTCAAACTCTTCCCCGGCGAGCCGCTGTGGTACCTCGAACGGCTGCGGCTGGCCGACGAGCAGCCGATGATCCTGGAGCACCGCTGGATCGCCGCGCGGCTGTGTGACGACCTCACCGTCGAGGATGTCGCCGGGTCGCTGTTCGGGCTCTGGACCGACCGCTACGGGCTGCGGGTGGGGAGCGCCGAGCAGGTCATTCGGGCCGTGGTGGTGACCGCCGCCGAAGCCGAGCGCCTCGGCATCGACGCGCTGGCTGCCGCGCTGGAAGTGACCGGCGTGGGCTTCCTCGACGATGGCCGCCCGCTGTGGTACGAGCGCACGCTCTACCGGGGCGATGCGTTCGCCTTTCGGCAGCATCTGGGCGGCGAGACCAGCAGCACCAACGCGGTCCGGCCGATGGCGCGGGAGGCGACGGCATGAGCGACCTGCGCGCCGCCCTGGTTGGCACCGGGTTCATCGGGCCGGTCCACCTCGAAGCCCTGCGCCGGCTGGGTATCGGCGTGACCGGAGTGTTGGGCAGCACGCCGGACAAGTCGGCCGCGGCGGCCACGGCCTACGGGCTGCCCCGGGGGTATGCCGACCTGGACCAGTTGCTGGCCGACCCGGCGGTCGACGTGGTGCATCTGACGACCCCCAACCGCTGGCATTACCCGCAGGCCCTGGCAGTGCTGGCGGCCGGCAAGCATGTGCTCTGCGAGAAGCCCCTGGCCTTGACCGGACAGGAGTCGGCCGAGCTGGTCGCCCGCGCCGCCGCGGCCGGCGTCGGCGCGGGGGTCTGCTACCACAACCGCTACTACCCGCTCTGCCTGCACGCCCGCCACCTGGTGCGCAGCGGCGCCCTGGGCGAGGTCCGGGCGGTGGTCGGCGGGGTTGAGCAGGACTGGCTGCTGCGCCGCAGCGACTACAACTGGCGCGTGCTTGCCGACCAGGGCGGTGACCTCCGCGCGGTCGCCGACATCGGCACCCACTGGCTGGACCTGGTGCTGAGCATCACCGGCCTCGACGTCAGCGCGGTCCTGGCCGATCTGCTGACGGTCTACCCCACCCGGCTGCGGCCGCGCGGCGAGGTCGAGACCTTCCGGCGCGACGGGGCCAGCGCCACCGAGCCGGTTGGCATCACGACCGACGACTGCGGCTCGGTGCTGCTCCGCTTCACCTCCGGCGCGCGCGGCAACCTCTGGGTGTCGCAGGTTACCGCCGGCCGCAAGTACCGCGTGGGCTTCGAGATCATTGGCTCGGAACAGACCCTCGCCTGGCAGAGCGAAGCGCCGAACGAGCTGTGGATCGGCAACCGCGAGCAGGGCAACCGGCTGCTGTTGCGCGACGCCAGCCTGTTCACGCCCGAGGTGGCCCGCTTCACCGACTACCCGGCCGGCCACAACGAGGGCCACCCCGACAGCTTCAAGATGCTTTTCCGCGACTTCTACACCGCCCTCGCGGCCGGCCAGACCGGCGCGGCGGCCCCCTACCCGACCTTCGCCGACGGCCACCGCGAGATCCAGTTCTGCGACGCGGTCCTGGAAAGCTGGCGGGGCGAGGGCTGGGTGCTGCTGCCGGGGCGGTGAGTTAGAATGGGGGCTGGGAGCGGGTGATGAGTGCGACTGCGACCGGTCTGACCAGCGATCAGCGCGCCGCGCTGCAGGCGCTGGTGGATGAACACCGCACGCTCGATGACCACCAGTTGCTGCTGGCAGCCTGGTGCCAGCTCGGTGACCGCCCCGACGAACTCGTCCTGTTCGAGATCGCGGACGGCTTTGGTGGCAATTGGGTCTTGGGCGAGGAGTTCTACTCGCTCTGCTGGGACCGCTGGGGCGGCCTGGAGCTGCCAGGGGATGGCCTGTTTCGGATCATCCTGACCAATCCAGTGGAGTGGTCGGCCGCGGTCGAGCGCCGCTGGGCGAGCTTCTTGGAGCTGGCGACCGCCCTGCGTGCCGGCCAGTTCGAAGTGCTGTATGCGGATCCACGCGGGGAGCGGGCCCTTGAGCAACTCCAGGCAGAAGCTGCCGCCCAGCCGGCAGTGGCTTGAGCAGGCCCAGGCCGACTACCGGGCTGCTGAGATCCTGGCCGGCAGCGCAGAACCAGGCCAGTGCTGCCAGGCTTCGGCGAAGTGCCAGCAGGCCGTCGAGAAGGCCCTCAAGGGCGTCGCCACGCTGCTGGTTGAGAGCGGCGAGCAGACTGCGGTACCACAGCTCTACGAGCATCGCGTCGACCGGTTCATGACCACCATCCGGCGCTTCCGGCGCCCACTGGGCTACCGTCAGCGGGTCCAGCAGGACTTCGGTGACACCACGCTCAGCCACCGCGTCGCCGTGCTCTGCGCCCTGGCACCGCAGCGTCCGGAGCCGGGCCAACTGCACGCGCGAAACACCGAGTACCCGTACGAAGTGGCCGCGGACCACTGGACCCACCCTGCCGCTCCCGGCCAGTTCACGACGCTGGAGGTGGAGCAGCACCTCGCCACAGCCAAACAGGTCGTTGGCCGCGCCGCCTGCCTGCTGGCCGGCCATGCCCGGCGCGCAGTGCCGACCGCCGCCCGGAGGAGCCCCTGATGCAACTCGGTTTCGTCTCCGCGATTCTTCCCGACCTCGACCTCGACGGCGTCCTGGCCAGCGCCGCGCGGCATGGCTACGACTGCGTCGAGGCGATGTGCTGGCCGCGCGGCAAGGCCGAACGGCGCTACGCTGGGGTCACTCACGTCGACGTCGGCGACCTCTCGCCAGCGCGGGTCGATGCCATTGGCGAGCTCTGCGCCCGGCACCGCGTGGCGCTCAGCGCCCTGGGTTACTATCCCAACCTGCTGAGCCCCGACGCGGCCGAGGCGGACGCCTGCCAAGCGCACCTGCGCCGCGTGATCGCGGGCGCCGCGGCGCTCGGGCTGGGGGTCGTCAACACCTTCATCGGTCGCGACCCGGCGCTCTCGGTGGACGCCAACTGGCCGCGGATGCGGCAGGTCTGGCGTCCGCTGCTGGCCTACGCCGCCGACTGCGGCGTGCGGATTGGCATCGAGAACTGCCCGATGTTGTTCACCGCCGACGAGTGGCCGGGCGGCAAGAACCTGGCGACCAGCCCGGTGATCTGGCGCCGGCTGTTCGACGACCTGGACAGCCCGCAGCTCGGGCTGAACTACGACCCGTCGCACCTGGTCTGGCAGATGATGGACCCGATTGCCCCGATCGCCGAGTTCGCGGGACGATTCTGGCACACCCACGCCAAGGACGTGCGCCTGAACCGCCGCGCCCTGGACGAGGTGGGCATCCTGGCGACGCCGCTGGCCTACCATCAGCCGAAGCTGCCGGGCCTCGGCGAGGTCGACTGGGGCGCCTTTTTCGCCGCCCTGACCGACGCGGGCTACGCTGGCGCGGTCTGTGTCGAAGTCGAGGACCGCGCCTACGAGGGCAGCCTGGCGGCGCGGCAGGCGGCGTTGCAGCAGAGCCACGCCTACCTGCGCCCCTACTGTGCAGCGCGCTGAGCCCGCGCACTGCTCCGCCGGCCGGCGCGCGCCTTGACACCCCGCGGGCGACGCGCATAGAATCGGCCTGGCAGCGAAATGTCGAGGAGCCTCGCCGATCCGGGACGGGGCGGAGGGAGCAGCATGTCCGGGCACTCCAAATGGGCCACCATCAAGCGCAAGAAAGAGAAGAACGACCACGCCCGTGGCAAGGTCTTCTCGCGCCATGCTCGCGAGATCATGGTCGCCGCGCGCGATGGCGGGGGCAATGCTGAGATGAATGCCCGCCTGCGCCTCTGCATCCAGAAGGCCAGAGGCGACGGGATGCCGTCCGAAAACATCGAGCGGGCCATCAAGAAAGGCACCGGCGAGCTCGAGGGCGAGAAGTACGAGGAGCTGGTCTACGAAGGCTACGGTCCGCACGGCGTGGCCATCATGATCGACGCGATGACCGACAACCGGAATCGCACGGTCGGCGAGATCCGCGCCGCCTTCAACAAGTGCAACGGCAGTCTCGGGGAGTCCGGTTGCGTCTCGTACCAGTTTGAGACCAAGGGCGTGATCCGCGTCGAAGCCGGTGGCCGCGACGAGGACGCGATGCTCGAAGTGGCCCTCGAAGCCGGCGCCGAGGACCTGCGGTCCGATGCCGACGGGTTCCAGGTGGTCACTGGCCCGACCGACCTGATGGCCGTCGTGGCCACCCTCGAGGGCGCCGGGCTGAAGGTCCTGGAGGCCGAACTGGCGCGCGAGGCGCAGAGCAGCATCGCCCTGGACGAGCACCAGGCGCGGCAGGTGCTCCGGCTGATCGATTTGCTCGACGACATCGACGATGTCCAGCAAGTGCACGGCAACTTCGACATCGACGAGAAGGTGCTCGAAGCGATTTCCGCGTGACCGCGGCCTGCGGCGCGCCAAGGAGGCAGCATGAAGGTCGGTGTGATCACCTTCACGGACGGTCGTGAACGGTGCTTTCTGGGGCAGCGCGACGACTGCTTCAAGTTCCAGGCGGCGATCGAGGACTGGCTGAAGAAGGAAGGGCACGAGGCCGTCGGCGGCCAGGAGATCATCTGGAACTGGGCCACCGTCCGCGACGAGGCGCAGCGCGTCGCCGACTGCGATGCGGTGATCTTCAACTTCTCGGTCTGGTCCTATCCCGACTTCACCGCCCAGGCGGCCAACTACATCGACGCGCCGATCTGCTTTGTCGGCAACATCAACCCCGGCGCGCCGGGCTGGGTGGCCTTCTTCGCCTCGGCCGGCACGATGGACGAGATCGGCCGCAACTTCGGCCGGGTGCTTGGTGACATCAACACCACCGAAGTCGGTGGCGACCTCCGCCGCTGGCTGGCCGACCACGCGCCCGACAAGCGCGCCGTCGGGCAGGACGCCGCCCGCCGGCTGCACGGCCAGCGCTACGGCGAGTTCGACGGGCCCTCGATGGGCATGTACACCGGCCACCTCGACCAGTCGCAGTGGATGGAGCAGTTCGGCGTTCAGGTCTACCACCGCTCGCAGTTGACACTCTACTGGAAGATGCTGGAGGTCGCCAGCGAGCGGGTCGAGGCCGGCGTGAAGTGGCTCGAAGAGGTCTGCAAGGCCGTCGAGTACGACGACCAGAACCTCACCCGCGGGCTGGACGGCACGCTCGCCCGGCAGGTCCGGCTGTACCTCGCCATCAAGGACTTCTGCCGCGTCGAGGGCGTCGACTTCACCGGCCTCACCGGGCAGCTCGACTTCACCGAGTGGGACCAGGGCTGCATCATGGATGTGCCCGAGGCGCTGCTCAACGACGTGGTCGACTGGGAAGGCGACAAGAGCCCGATCATCACCGCCACCGAGTGCGACAGCAACGCCGCGCTGACGATGCAGATCATGCACCAGATCAGCGGCACCCCAGTGCTCTTCGCCGACCTTCGCCACTATCACGAGGACCTCGAGATGTACGACCTCGTGAACAGCGGGCAGCACGCCCCGTGGCTGGCGCACCGCTCGGCCGACTGGCGCGAGAACTGGAAAGAAGTCCGCCTGATGCCGGCGCTCGGCTTCTACTTCAAGGGCGGCGGCGCCAGCGTGCAGTTCTACAGCGATGCCGAACCGCTGGTCACCTACGCCCGGTTGACCCGCAAGGCCGGCCTCTACCGGATGCACATGTTCACCGGTTCGTGGGTCGATTACGGCTTCGAGAAGAACGAAGAACTCGGCAAGATGACGACCTACCCCTGGCCGCACGTCTGGGGCAAGTTCGACATCTCGATGCGCACCCTGGCGCAGAACTTCTCCTGCAACCACATCCACGCCGTGCCCGGCAACATCATCGCCGAGCTGGAAGCGGCCTGTGAGGTGCTGGGGATCGAGCCGATTCTGCTGACCTAGCCGCGCCGACCGGTCGCCGGTTGGCGACTCGGCAGGTGCAGATCAGCGGGCACGGCCGCGGCCGTGCCCGCTGCGGCCGCTGGGTGCCGAACTCAGCACCCAGCAGGCCGCCGACCCGATGGAGGTGTCGCGGCCGTACTTCGTCAGGTTGCTCGAACAGCGCCCAATCCCGTTCCGCGAGGCGGTCACGCAGCGCCGCGTGCGCTGCGAGGCGTCGCAGCGTTTCCCGGTCGAGTACCAGCGGCGAGGCGGTCCAAGCGCTGGAGTTCATGACCACCACGGCGCAGCAAAACGGTCTCTACGGATGAGGGTGCCAGCGGTCACAATGTGGACAGCCGCCAGGTACGGTGCGAGAGGTGAGCAATGAGCCAGGTCCCGACCGAGATCCTCTTCCTGGTGGAGGAAGACCCCACCGGGGGCTACACGGCCCGCGCCGTCGGCGATGCGATCTTCACCGAGGCGGACACGTGGGATCACCTCCAGCAGCAGATCCGCGACGCCGTGCTCTGCCACTTCGACGACGGCCAGGCGCCAAAGCTGGTTCGGCTGCACTTTGTCCGAGACGAGGTGCTCGCCGTATGAGACAGCCTCGCGACGTGTCCGGCGAGAGCCTGGCGAGGGCTCTGGGCCGGCTGGGTTACGGCGCTACGCGCCAGACCGGCAGCCATGTTCGGCTGACCACCGAGCGCGGGGGGCGAGCACCATGTCACGGTGCCGCGGCATGATCCACTCAAGCCCGGCACGCTACGAGCCATCCTCAACGAGGTCGGCGCCCACCATGCTCTGGCGCGCGAGGAGTTGCTCCGGCTTCTCTTCGCGTGACTCCTGGCCGCAACGCCCATGGACCGCCCGCCAGCGACTCCGGAAGCCAGCCCGCGCACCATTGCGGACAATCGTGCTAGTAACCCCTGACCAGCGCCTCGCGATCCGTGGAATGCCGGTTGAGGGCAATACCGGCTGGGCGCCTTCACATAGGTCGGTTGGGGTAGCAGATCCCCTGCCGCAGCGTCCGTCGACACCGGGCGCTTTCGGCCGGCGATGGTTCGGGTTCGGCCACGTTCTTCAGTAGCCGGCCAAGGCCGGAGGTCTCTGGCCCTACCCGGGGTTGCTCTCCTCTTGGCCGTTGCGCGGCGCGCGCTTGGCTGGCAGGCCGTTGGCGGCACGGACCGAGCCAGGATTCCGGCACGTCCGCCGCATTCGCCACGCTGTGCGCCTACCCTGGTGCCCAGCGTCGCGGCGCTTCGTCCTCCGGGCTCGCGCTCCGTCGTTCCGCTGCGGGTGAAGCCCCGGCGCACGAACCCGATGGAGGACATTGGGCCAACCAACGAGCCATACCCCTCGGCGAGGATGCGAAGACCAGCCTGGCCGCTGCTGGCCCGGCTGGTGGCCTGGGACAGGTGCCTCTGTCCCAGGGGCGGCACGGCCCCAGGGCTCTGGCCGACCGCCGTCTGAGCGATCTGGTCGGCTGCTAGTTCCCCTCCCCCGGCCGCAGCTCGCGCAGCCAGCGGTTGTAGAGGGTCACCTGATCGGGCCAGCCGACCGTGCGCAGGGCCGTGTCGAGGTCGCGGTGGGTGCTCAGGGCGGCCAGCAGACGCTGGCGGTCGGCCGGGGTGGTGCCGCGGAGCAGCAGCTCGGTCAGGGCGTAGGCCTGGTTGTAGGCGTCACGGGCGGTGGCCGGGTCGTAGAACAGACGGTGTTCCAACAGCGTCGTCAGCGGCAGCTCGCGGCGATGGGCGGCCAGGTCAGCGAGGCCCTGGCGGTAGCGCTCGCCCTCGGCGGGACAGACCAACTCGCCGCAGAGCATCGCCAGGCCCTCGTCGAGCCAGGGCGGCAGCGGGGCGGTGCCCGTCTGGCGGTGCAGCGCGCAATGGCCAAACTCGTGGGCGATCACCGCGCGGAAGTAGCTGCCCGTCGGGTCGGCGATGCGGCGGCCGGCCGGGTTGCACTCGACGAACAGCAGCACCCCGCCGGTGCCGGTGCCCCACTGCCAGCCAATCGGCTGGTAGCCGCTCCAGGCCTCGAAGAACTGGGTGTAGCGCGCCGCGTCGCGGAAGATGAAGACCGCGGTGTCGGGCAGCTCGACGCCGAAGTAGGCGGTGACGCGGTAGTGTGCTTCGGGCAGTGCCGCCCGGACCGCGGTGCCCCAGGGGTGGTCGGGCTCCTGGTAGACCCGAAAGCAGACGGTGTCGGCGGTGCTGATGGCGCTGGCCTGCGGCGGCGCGAGCTGCGCCAGGCGAGCGGCACGGCGCCGCAGGTCCGCGGGGTCCGGCCAGCCCGGCCACGGCGGCTGGTCGCTCGCCTGCGCCAGATCGACGGCCGCCGCGGCGACCCAGCCGGTGCGGTACGAGGCCACTCCCCGCAGGTAGCGCAGCACCGCCGCGTCGGCGCCGGCCGTCGGCAGCCGGGCGGATGCCAGGGCGATCACCTGGTCGTGGCGGCCGGCGTAGCTGGCGCTAGCCAGGTCGCCGACGAGGTCGGCCAGGGCGACCCGCGAGAGCAGGCCGAGCAGCAGCAACCAACGCCAACCGTCGCGACGGGAGCGCTGCGCCATCCCATCCTCCCGACCGCCAGTACGCCCGCGCGGTGGCGTCTCCTGCCGTTCACCGACCGCACGACCGCGCCGCACACTAGGAGTGGAGCATCCGATGGCTGTCAGTCCGTTGCTGGCCCACACCCGGCCGGCCGCCACCGTCGATCTGGCCGGCTGGACCGTCGCCGAGCGGTACGGCGAACTGGCGGCCGAGACGACCGCCGCGCACACCAGCGCCGCGGTGGCCGACCTCTCGCAGCGTGGCCGGTTGCTGCTGCGGGGCGAGCAGCGCGGTGCCTGGCTGACCAAGGTGGTAACCCAGGACACCGCGCGGCTGCGGCCGGGCGCGCTGGCGCGGGCCCTGCTGCTGACGGTCAAAGGTCGGATCGCCTGCGACTTGCTGGTGTTGGCGACGCCGGCCGGGCTGTGGCTGGACACGGCCTTCGACACGGGCGAGGGGCTGCTGCGGCAGTTACGGCAGTACGTCTTGTTCGGCGACCGCGTCGAGTTGAGCGACGAGCGGCCGCGGACCTGCCTGCTGCAGGTGATCGGCCCCGCCGCGCCAGGTCTGGCGGCGCAGGTCGCGGAGCTGCCCGTGCCAGCGGCCGGGCAAGTTGTGGCGGCGGGTGACCGCTGGCTGGCGCGGACCGACGCGCTGGGCGAGCCGACCTGCCTGCTGGCTGGCCCGGCCGACGCGGGTCCGGCCTGGTGGACCGCGCTGGCCGCCACGGCGCAGCCGATTGGCTGGCGCGGCCTCGAGGTCCTCCGCCTGGAGGCGGGCGAGCCGCGCTGGGGGGCGGAGCTGTCTGAAGACTACCTGCCGTTGGAAGCCGAGCTGGAAAGCGCGCTGTGCCACACCAAGGGCTGCTATCCCGGCCAGGAGGTGGTTGCCCGGATGCGCGACCGGGGCCACGCCAACCGCGTTCTGCGGCGGCTGCGGGTGGCCGGCGAGGTGGTGCCGCGGCGCGACGCCAGCTTGCTAAGCGGCGACTCGCCCCGCCCGGTCGGGACCGTCACCTCGGCAGCCTGGTCACCGCGCGACGGGGTGGTCGCCCTGGGCTACGTCCGCAGCGGCCAGGCGACGGCCGGCAGCAGCTTGCAGGTGGTGTTGCCCAGCGGCCAGGCCGCGGTGGAGGTGGTCGGACCGGCGCGGGGGGCACGGCCGGGGTGATCGTCCGGGAGGTTCTGGCCCAGCCAGGGCCAACGCCACCGCTGGGAGTGGCCGGCATGGCGTTGATCCACTGCGATTTCTTCTCCGAGACCTTGGGGCTCTGCTCGTCGATGTACGTGATTCTGCCGCAACCGACGAGCGGCCAGATCGGGCTCACCGGCGTGGCCGGCGGCGAGCGCCACAAAGTGCTCTGGTTGCTGCACGGGATGAGCGACGACCACACGATCTGGTTGCGGCGGACTTCGATCGAGCGGTACGTCGCCCCGCTCGGGCTGGCGGTGGTGATGCCGGCCGTGGCGCGTAGCTACTACACCGACATGGCCCAGGGCGGGCGGTACTGGACCTATCTGGCCGAGGAGCTGCCGGCGATCTGCCAGAGCTTCTTCCCGCTGAGCACCCGCCGCGAGGACAACTACGCGGCGGGGCTCTCGATGGGTGGCTACGGCGCGTTCAAGCTGGCGCTGCGCCAGCCGGAGCGGTTCTGCGCCGCGGCCAGCCTGTCGGGCGCGCTGGATGTCTGCGCCTGGACCGACCAGGTGGTCGGCGAGCGCTCGGCTGAGATGCGGCGGATCTTCGGCGACCGCCCGAGCCTCGCCGGGTCGGACGACGATCTGTTCCATCTGGCCGCCCAGGTCGCCGCCCAGCCGCAGCCGCCGCGGCTGTTCCAGTGGTGCGGCAGCGACGACTTCTTGTACCAGCACAACCTCAAGTTCCGCGACCACTGCGCCCAGATCGGGCTGCCGCTGACCTCTGAGGAAGGACCGGGTGGGCACACCTGGGACCTGTGGGATGCGCAAATCCAGCGCGTGCTGCAATGGTTTGAGCTGGCTTAGGCACCAGGTTGAGAGAGAGGCTGACGATGCGACGATGCTGGATGCTGTTGGGCCTGGCCGGCTGCCTGGCCGGGTGCGGTAAGAAAGACGAGGTGCCGGCGCTGCAGACCACGCCGGCGGCGGACACGATGGTCCCGGCGCCGAAGGAAACGACCTCCAACGAGCCGCCACCGGCGAGCACGAAGTACGAGGGCTACCAGGAACGTGAGGCGACCGACGAGGTCCCCGCCGCCAAGGCGGAGCCCGCCAAGGACGCCGCCAAGGTGGCGACCGAGCCGGCCAAGGGTGACGGCAAGCAGACCACTACGGCCAGCGGCCTGAAGTACGAGGACGTCAAGGTCGGAACCGGCGCGGCGCCGCAGAACGGCCAGCGGGTCAAGGTGCATTACGTCGGCACCCTGCTCGACGGCAAGAAGTTCGACAGCTCGCGCGACCGCGGTGAACCGTTCACCTTCACCATCGGCCGCGGCGAGGTGATCAAAGGCTGGGACGAAGGCGTGCTGACGATGAAGGTCGGCGGCCTGCGCAAGCTCGAGATCCCGGCCGGCCTGGCCTACGGGGCCTCCGGGCAGGGGGACATTCCGCCGAACTCCACGCTGCGCTTCGAGGTGGAGCTGCTCGGCATCGAGTAGCCGCTGCGGCGGCCGCTCGCCCTCGGGTGGGCGGCCGCCGGCGGGGCTAGGCCGGGTGCAGCTCTGCCCAGCTGTGCTGCGGCTCCCAGCCCAGCAAGTCCTTGGCGCGCTGGCACGAAATCAGCGCTTCGCAGCCGGCCAGCGGCTCGCGGAAGTCGGTCACCTGCGGGTAGCAGGCGGCGGCCAGTTCGCGGCTGGGGAGGCCCAGCGCGTTGACGCGGTCGTTGATGAACAAGGTGTGGGCGCCCGTGTAGGGCACCTCGATGCCCAGCGCAAAGGCCCGCGCGCTGTCGCGGGCATCGACCACGCACCAGAAGTCCTGCCAGAAGGTGGTCACCTGCCGCTGCTCGCGCACCCGCCGCAGCCAGTTGGCGCGGCGGTCGCTGGTCGACGGGTGCAGCACCGCCGGGATCCGCAGCGAGACGTTGGCAATCTGCCAGCGATCCCAGGCATACTGCCCGAGCTCCTCGGTGAGCTGCTTCGAGAGGCTGTAGACATCGCTGACCTGCGCCGGATGCGCCTCGTCGAGCGGGAAGTAGTGGACCGCAATCCGCCGCACCCCGAAGAGGTTGCCGAGGGCATTGATGGAGCTGGCGGTGGCCACCTGCGAGATCCCGACCTCGGCGCAGGCTTCGTACAGGTGGTACGTGCCGCGGACGTTGATGTCGAACAGCGTGCTGTCGGGCACGCCCCCGGGGCTTGGCACGGCGGCCAGGTGCACGACCCGCTCGAAACCGCGCAAGGTCTCGACGACGGCAGCAAAGTCGGTCATGTCGAGCTGGCGATAGGCGGCCGGCGTCTCGACCTGCTCGCGCCGCCCACAGACTGTCACCTCATGACCGCGCGCCAGCAGCTCGGTCACCACAGCACTGCCGACGCTGCCGGCACCTCCCGTCACCAGGACCTTCACGACGTTCTCCCACCGCAGGAAACTGGCCACGAGGATGCGGCAGGTTCCCGAATCGGTCAACCCGCTCCGCCGCCGCAGCCTGGTGTCACGACAACAACAGACCACGTGGTCATCATATCCTCAGCCGGATGGCCGGCACTGGAGGATTGTGATGCGGTGGCGGGTCTGCCTGGGCGGCTTGGGGCTGGTGGCGTTGGCTGGATGCAGCAGCGGCAGTCGGATCGGCGCGTACCAACAGCGCTATGGTCTGGACTTCGTGGCGCCGGAGGTGGTGGCGACGTTCCCGAAGGCGCTGACGCCAACCCCGGCGGCGGGCGGGACGCAGCCGGCGGTGCGGGCCAACACCAGCGCCAGTCTGCCGCCCGTCGGCAATCAGGGGCAGCTCGGCAGTTGCACCGCCTGGGCCATCGGCTACGGCCTGGCGACCGTCGAGCAGCAGCGCCAGCGCCGCTGGGGGGCCGGCGAGGCGGCGCACCAGGGCAGCCCGGCGTTTCTCTACGCGCTCTGCCTCCGGGCCGAAGGCAACCCCTGCAACGACGGCACGCAGCTCACCACGGCGATGGACATCCTGGTGAAGCAGGGCTGCAGCAGCCTGAAGGTGGTGCCCTACAGCGATGCCGGCTGCACCACCGCTCCGAAGACCACCGATCAGGCCAACTTCCGGCTGCGCAGCTACAAGTCGATCGACCCGAAGAACCGCCTGGCGCTGCAGCAGGAGCTGACCAAGGGGCGCACCATCGCCTTCGGCGCGCAGCTCGACAACGACTTCGACTCACCGAACGGCGCCGTGGTCTACCACGGCAGCGGGGTGCCGATGCGGGAGGGCGCGCAGCACGCCGCCCACGCGATGCTGCTGGTGGGGTACGACGACACCCGGCAGGCTTACCGCGTGCTGAACTCCTGGGGCCCCAACTGGGGTGACGGCGGCTATCTCTGGCTCGCCTACGCGACCTTTGAGCGGCAGACCTTCCAGTGTGTCGTGGGCGACGCGGTCGAGGTCTTCGCGGCGCCGCCCAACGAGGACGCCCCGGCCGCCGGCAGCGCCCGCAACGACTACCAGTTCGCCGACAACGCCGACGGTGGTGACGAGGAAGTCTATCTGGTGGTGGACTTCGAGTTCAACGAGCCGGTCTACATCCGCGCGATCACGCTCACCGACCCGGATGGCGTGGACGCAATCCAGACCTACAACCAGTGGTTCCAGGCCGGCCAGGTCTTCTTTGTCAAGACCGACGGCACGCAGTGGGAGGCCGGTCGCTACCAGCTCACCTTCGACCTCAACGAGCTTGACGGCGAGCTGAAGCAGGAGGTCGAGCCCTTCGATCTGGAGGCCCTCGGCGCCGGCCGGGCGGCGCACGATGCGGAGCACCAGGTGATCGTGCCGAGCTGGGCCCGTCACCTGCCGGCCGCCGGGATCACGCCGGGCGTGCTGGGCGGCAACTTGCAGCCCGCGGCGATCCGCCGCTGAGCTGGCCGGCTGGCGGGGGTGGCAGCGACTCACCGGCCCGGCCGCGCGGCCGGGCCGGTGGGAGCGGTCAAGGCGAGGTGGTCAGGGCCGAGTCGGGTAGACCCCGCTGAGGGCGATGATGTAGCGCGCCTTGCCCTCGCCGTTCTTGGCGGCCAGGGCCTTCTCGGCCTCACGCAGGTCCGGCAGGGCAAACTGCGTCGTCGCGTTGCCGCCCCACTTCGCGCCGATCAAGGAGTAGAGGGCCTGGTTCTGTGCGAGCGGCAGCATCTGGCCTTCACAGAAGGCCCAGCCCTCGGGCGCGAAGCCGTACGGCACCAGGCGGATCTCACCAACCATCGCCTCGACACCTTGGCTGGACGCTGGTTGCGGATGCACCAACAGCCAGGCCCCCACGGCCAATCCCACGCCGAGCATCAGACGCTTCATCAGAGCCGTCACTTTCCGAGCGTTGCCCCCGACGGGTGGCCCCCCCTGTGATCTGGCCGCGCTGGGTGTACCACAGACGGCCCGCGAAGTCAAAGACGGCTCGCGCACGGGCGGTCGTCAACCGCAGGACCAGACGGTCCCACGACGAACTTCGGCCGTGGAGACTGCGATGCGCGCTGCCCTGGTGCTCCTGCTGACGACCCTGGCGGTGTCGGCGGCGCCGCCCGAGCCGCTGCTGCTCTACCGCTGTGAGGCGACCAGCGAAGCGGCCGGCGGCGAGCTGGAGACCGCCAACGTCCAAGAGGGCCGCGGCGCGCTGCGCTGGCGCAACCACCCGCAGACGCCGTCGCTGAGCTTCACCCGGCCACCGGCCGACTGGTCGGGCTACCACCTGCTGCGCTTCCAGCTCCACAACGCGGTGGCGCTGCCGGCCTCGTTCATGGTGCTGGCGGCCTCCGAGAACCCCGACACCGAGGGCCCCGACTACTACGGCTGGCAGGTCCCGCTCAACTTCACCGGCTGGCGTGAGATCACGCTGCCCTTGACCGCCGACGTGGCCGCACGGTCGCCGCGGGGCTTCAAGCAGATCGACTCCCTGACCTTCAGCAGCGCCGGCTGGGGCCAGACGCCGAACCCCCAGGCCGACCTGCTGGTGGACGACCTCCGCCTGGTCTACGATCCGCCCCGCCCAGGGCCGCGGATGACCGACGCCGAGTTCTTCGCCGCGCTCGACCTGACCCGACCCGAACTCGCCGCGGTGCAGACCGCCGTCGGCCAGGGGGACCTGGCGGCCGCCAGGCAGGCCCTGCTGCAGCACTTCCGGAGCCGCCCCACGCCGCGCTGGTGGTTCGACTGGCGCGACCGCCCGCAGCGCCAGCCGGTCACCGGCGGCAGCGACGGCTGGGACTACTACGGCACCTCCATCAAGCTCGACTTCAGCGGCTGGCGCACGATCCGCCTGCCGCTGGCGCAGTTCGGCGCGTCGCGGCAGCCGATCGGCTGGCACCAGATCAACGACCTGCAGCTCAGCGCGACCTACAACGACCGCCGGCCCGACCCGGCCACGCGCGTGATCCTCGACCAGATCCGCCTCGAAGGTCCGACCGGCACCACCGTCCTGGCCGACTTCGAGTCACCGGCCGACCTGGCCCGCTGGCCCGGTTTGGCGGCGACCACCGAGCAGGTCAAGTCGGGCCGTCAGGCGGCGCTCTGGGCCAGCCTCGACCAGCGGGGCAGCATCCGCAGCACACCGCTGCGGACCGACTGGAGCAAGGACCAGGCGCTGGTCCTGGAACTCTGGTGCGCCCAGCCCGGCAACGATGTGCTGACGGTGATCGCCGAGTCCGACACGCCCAACCTGAAGGGCGCCGACGACGTCTGCCGGCACCTCTTCGGCGGCTTCGCCCTCGGCGATGACATCGACTGGACGATCAACAAGCTGCCGCCGACCGATCCGGCGTTCACCCGTGAGTGGACCTACAGCCTCAACCGCTTCCCGCACTGGAACACCCTCGGCGACGCCTACTGGGCCAGCGGCGACGAGAAGTACGCCCGCGAGTGGATCGCCCAGATGCGCGACTGGGTCGAAGACCACCCCTACCTGCTGACGGGCACCGGCAACAACACGCTGACCTGGCGGACCATCGAGGCCGGGATCCGCTGCTCGGGCAGTTGGCCCACGGCGCTCTACCGCTTCCTCGGCTCGCCCTCCCTGACGGCCGAGGATCTGGTGGTCTTCCTGAAGTCGTGGATCGAACACGGGCACCACCTGATGCGGATTACCGTCGAGCATCCCGAGCACGGCGGCAACTGGGTCACCATGGAGTGCAACGGCCTGGGCCACCTCGGGCTGTTGCTGCCCGAAGCGCGCGACGCCGCGCTCTGGCAGCGCACCGCCGCGGACCGCATGGCGAAGGAGCTGGACGCGCAGGTCTACCCCGATGGCACCCAGAAGGAGCTGACCACCGGCTACCACCAGGTGGCCCGCAGCAACTTCGTCGGCCTGCAGAAGTTCGCGGCCTTCAACGGCCAGCAACTGGCCGCCGACTACATCGCCAAGCTGGAGCGGATGTACCGCTACAATCTGCTGGCGATGACCCCCGACGGCTGCCTGCCGCCGCTCAACGACGCCGGCTACACCGCCGTCTTGGACTCGCTCAAGGAGGCCGCCGAGCTGTACGGCTCGGACGACTACGCCTGGGCCGCCAGCGGCGGCGTCAGCGGCCAGCCACCGCGGATCGCCTCGGTAGCCTTCCCCTACGCCGGGCAGTACATCATGCGCTCGGGCTGGGGCCGCGACGACCGCTACGCCTTGTTCGAGAGCGGACCCTACGGCACCGGGCACCAGCACGAGGACATGCTCAGCATCTTCCTCTACGGCCTCGGCCGCGTGCTGCTGACCGAGGGCGGCACCTACAGCTACGATGCCAGCAAGTACCGCCGCTACGTGCTGGGGACCTGGGCGCACAACACCGCGCTGGTGGATGGCCAGGGCCAACAGCGCGGCCGGGTCCGCGAGACCTATGAGACCGCTCAGCCCTGCGCCAACCTCTGGGCGAGCGGCCAGCTCTTCGACGCCGCCGACGGGCGCTACGAGTGGGGCTACGGCAACCAGCGCGACATCGCCGTGCCGCACGAGCGGACCGTGGTCTTTGTGAAGCCCGACTACTGGGTCGTGCTGGACCGCTTCCTGGGCGCCGGGCCGCACCGCTACGACGTGCTCTGGAACCTCAACAACCAGCGCGCCGAGCAGGACGCCAGCAGCCGCGCCGCCTGGGGCAGCGACGCCGCGGTCGCCAACCTGCTGGTGGTCCCCAGTCGCGCGGCGCCGCAGATGGGCCTCGACATTGTCGTCGGCCGCGAGGATCCGCCGCTGGGCTTCGCCCCGGCCAGCCGCCGCCAGCCGGTGCCCTGCCTCGACTACCAGTTCAGCGGCACCGGGCCGCAGACGGTGGCCTGGGTCTTGCGGCCCTTCCGCGGCCAGCGGCCGGCCGTCACCGTGAGCTGTCGCGACGAGCAGGGCGGCACCCTGATCGAAGTCCGGGCCGACGGCGGCGTCGACCGAGTCTGGGTTGCGCCGCGCGGGCTACGGCCCCAAGTTGAGCTGGACGGTTTCCGCGGACAGGCCGCGGTGGTCGTCTCGCGGCGCGGCGCCGACGGCAGCAGCCGGATCGGCGGCACGACCGGCGGCGGGACCACGGTAGGAGGATAGCATGGAGCTGGATCGCCGGCAGTTCGTCGGCTCGCTGGTCGCCGGGGCGGCGGCCGCCGGCCTGGGTCGCGCGCAGGACAACGCCCCGCCCACCTCGCCGACGGCCACCGTGCCGCTCGGCAAGTCAGGCGTACGGTGCTCCTTCGTCGGCCTGGGCACCGGCGTGCGCGGCTGGCAGCAGCAGTCCAACGCCACCCGCATGGGGATCGCCAAGTTCACGCAGATCGTCCGCCACTGCTACGATCAGGGCGTGCGCCTGTTCGACGTCGCCGACCTTTACGGGACGCACTCCTTCCTGAAACAGGCCCTGGCCGGGCTCCCGCGCGACAGCTACACCATCCAGAGCAAGATCTGGTTCCGCCCCGAAGGAATGCCCGCGCCGGTGACCGACGCCACCGCTGCGGTTGAGCGCTTCCTGCAGGAGCTGGGCACCGACTACATCGACACCCTGCTGTTGCACTGCACCGTCCAAAGCGGTTGGGTCGACGATCTGGCGGTGCTGCGCGACCAACTGACGAAGTGCCGCGAGCGCGGGCTGATTCGCGCCCACGGCACCAGTTGCCACAGCTTCCCGGCCCTGCAGTCGGCGGCCGGCAGCGACTGGGTGCAGGTGCAGTTGGCGCGGGTCAACCACAAGCGCGTGCTGATGGACCACTCGCCCGAGGCCATCGCCGAACACCTGCGAGCCATGCGCGCCGCTGGGCGGGGCGTGATCGGCATGAAGCTGTTCGGCGAGGGGCGCTTCAAGACCGTCGAGGACCGCGAGGCCAGCCTGCGCTTCGTGCTGCAACAACGCTGTCTCGACGCGATGGTGATCGGCTTCGAGGAAACCAGTCACGTCGACGAAACCCTGGCGCTGCTGCAGCGGCTGCTGGCAACCTGACGAGAGGGGTGGGCCTCGGCTGGGCGAAGGTGACGCGACAGTTTGGACAAGGAGGCGGTACGGTGGGATACCTGCTCTCGGAGTTGACGGGCCCGCTCATGAAGAGCTGGTTCGACGCGGCGTTCATCGACTGCAGACTCGACCGGGACGGCGATCTGGTCGTCGAGTCGCGCATCAAGATCATCGTCACGCCGCACGCTGACCGCAAGCTGATCCACTTCTTCGCGCTGTTCAGCGTGCAGTGCGACCGGCTGGCGGTGCTGGAGGTCTGCAACCGCTTCAACCGCCAACTGGTGATGGTGCGGGCGTCGGTGCTCAACGACCAGTTGGACGGCGGCAGTTGGCGGCTGATGTTCGACCACGAGAAGTACCTGCTGGAATCCGAGGCCTTGGACCCGAAGCACCTCGTCCGGCTGGTGCGCAAGCTCGAAGAGGTGATTGTCGGCGGCATCCTGGAAGTGGACGACGATGACCTCTTCTGAGCCGCTGCTGGCAGGCCGCACGGCCATCGTGACCGGCGCCGGCAAGGGGATCGGCCGCGCCGTCAGCAAGGCCCTGTTGGCCGCCGGCGCCAGCGTGGTGGGAGTCGCGCGGACCGCGGCCGATCTGGCGGCCGTGGCTGCCGAGGTCGGCGACCTGCCGTTCGACCCGCAAGTCGGCGATGTCTGCGACGAGGCGGTGGTGGAGCGCGTCTTCGCGCAGGTCGACGCCACCTATCCGCGGCTCGACATCCTGGTCAACAACGCCGGCCAGGCGCCGTTCGGCTCGATCTGCGAGCTCGCCCCGGCGCGCTTTCGGGAGTGTCTGGAGCTGAACATCTGGGCCGCCTTCTTGTGGACGCAGCAAGCCGTGCGGCGAATGCGCGACGGCGGCGGCGGCAAGATCGTCAACATCGGATCGGTGCGCAGCCACTGGACCGAGGCCGGCGACGCCGGGGCCTACAACGCCAGCAAGTTTGGGCTGCGCGGGTTCACCGAGTCGGTCGCCCGCGAGTTGCAGGGCAGCGGGCTGCGGATCGCCGTCAGCCTGATCTGCCCTGGCCTGGTGGACACGCCGCTGGTCAACCCGCAGGGCCGCGAGTTGCCGCACGCGCTGCAGGCGGAGCAGATTGCGCGGGCCGTGCTGCACACGGTCAGCGCCCCGCTGGATGTCAACGTCTACGACACCATCGTGATGTCGACCAGCCAGCGGCCCTGGTAGTGGAGGTCACCAGCGATGCAGATTGCCATCACCGGCGCCGCCGGACATCTCGGCTCGCACCTCGTCGAACAGCTTGTCGCCAGCGGCCTGACCGACCTGCTGCGGATTGACCTGCTGCCGCTGCCGGCGGGCCCGGGCCTTGCGCGGCAGGCCGATCTCAGCGATCCAACGGCGTGCCTCGCCGCGCTGGACGGCGCCGAGGTGCTGGTCCACGCCGCCTCGATCCATCCCTGGAAGCCGTACACCGACCAGCAGTACCTGGACCTCAACGTCCGGGCAACCTGGCAGGTCTACAGCGCGGCCCGCGCGGTCGGGGTGCGGCGGGTGGTGTTGTGCAGCAGCATCGCCGCGTCGGGGTACCGGCTGGACCCGGCCTGGTGGCCGGTCGACGAGAGCCGCTGCGCGACCGGCAACGACATCTACGCCTTTACGAAGCACGCCCAGGAGGACGTCGCGCGCTGGTTCGCGGCCAACCACGGCCTGCGAACCATCGCGCTGCGGCCGCCGGCGTTCATGCCGAAAGACCCGCTCAGCACCGGCGCCGGGCTGCTCGGCTGCTTCACCCTGGTCGACGACATCGCCGCGGCGCACCTCGCCGCGGTGCAGGCGGCCGACCCGCCCGAGCTCTTCACGCCCTGCTTCGTGACCAACCCGCTGCCCTACACCACGGCCGACCTGCCGCTGCCGGCCGACCTCTGGGACCTCGCCGACCGCCACTTCGCCGGCGTCAAGGCCTGGTTCGCCGCGCGCGGCAACTACAGTTTCTGGCTGCCCGCAGTCTACGACACCCGGCGCGCCCGCGAGCTGTTGGGCTGGACCCCGCACTGGTCGTTCGAGCGCTGGTGGGCCGCCAACCGCGACTGAGCAGCGACGCAGGAACGCCGCGCCGCGGGGCCAAGTCTGTCTGACGGGAGGCCCCCGATGCACCTCTGGTGGCTGGGACTTAGTCTGCTCGCGCCGACGGTCGAAGAGGTCGTCGAAACCGTCGACCTGGCGCCCGTCTGGGCCGGTCATCCGGTCGGGTTCGCGCTGCTCACCGCGGGCGACCGGCAGTGGGTGGCGTACTATGCGGCCGACCGGCAGTTGACCGTGGCCGAGCGCGTCCTGCCGGGCGGCGCCTGGTCCTTCACGCGGCTCGACACCGCCGTCGGCTGGGACAGCCACAACTACGTCACGCTGGCCATCGACGACGCGGGCCACCTGCATCTGTCGGGCAACATGCACGTCGTACCGCTGATCTACTACCGCACGACGCGCCCGCGGGAGGCCGCCAGTCTGCAGCGGGTCGCGCAGATGGTCGGCTCGCAGGAACTGCGCACGACCTACCCGCGCTTCTTCCGCGGGCCCGCCAACGAGTTCATCTTCACCTACCGCGACGGCTCCAGCGGCAACGGCAACCAGATCTACAACGTCTGGGACCACGCCACGCAGACCTGGAGCCGCCTGCTGGACCAGCCGCTGTGCGACGGGCAGGGCGAGCGGAACGCCTACCTGGACGGCCCGACCCAGGGACCCGACGGCTTCTTTCACCTGGTCTGGGTTTGGCGCGAGACTGGCGACGCCGCGACCAACCACGACCCCAGCTACGCCCGCAGCCGCGACCTGCGACACTGGACCCGCAGCGACGGTACGCCGCTGAAGCTGCCGATCACCCTCGCCACGGGCGAGATCGTCGACCCGATCCCGGTCGGCGGCGGCGTGATCAACGGCAATGTCAAGTATGGCTGGGACGCCCAGCAGCGGCCGATCGTGAGCTACCACAAGTACGACGCGGCGGGCTTCGTGCAGGCCTACTGCGCGCGCCTCGAGGAAGGCCGCTGGCGGATCGTGCAGGTCAGCGACTGGGACTACCGCTGGGCCTTCGGCGGCGGCGGGTCGATCCCGTTCGAGATCCGCGTCGGGGCGGTGCGGCCGGAACCCGATGGCACGCTGGCGCTGGGCTATGGCCACCCGAAGGCCGGCAGCGGCACCTGGCGCCTGGACCCGCAGACCCTGCGGCCGATTGGTAAGGTCGAACCGAAGTCGACCACGCCCGCCAGCCTCGGCAAGATCGAGGGCAGTTACCCCGGCCTGCAGGTCCGCACCGGCGGCGACGCCGGCAGCAGCGGTGAGGCGGGCGGGCGCTATCTGCTGCGCTGGGAGACCCTCGGCCCGAACCGCGACCGGCCGCGTGCGGAGGCTCCGCCGCCGAGCCAGTTGCGGCTGCTGAAGCTGCGCCTGCCGCAGTGACGGCTACTCGGTGGTCGGGTCGACCAGGCGTCCGACGAACAGCACGGCGCCGGTCGGGCGGTCGCGGATCAGGTAGAGGAACGGCCGGTCGGCGCGGACCGACACGGGCTCTTCGGGCACGCTGGTGATCCCACCGACGACCCCCGTGGCCGCCGCGGCTTCGGTCCCGGCCTCGTCGACGTTCACATAGGCTTGTTGCACCACCGCCGTCAGCACCAGATTGCGGGTGCCGTCGATCCCGGAGAAGTCGGCCTCGCCCGGGTCGAAGGCAGCGCGCAGGCCGAGGGCCTGGAGGCTTGGGATCAAGGCCAGGTTGGTGCGCGTGCTGAACCGCGGCAACGCCAGGGCGATCGGTCGCGGCGCGAGCGCGCCGACCGTCCGCTGCAGCCACTCCGGGTCGAGTTGCGCTGCCACCGCGGCGAACTGGCCGGCTGCCGGGAGCAGCAGCAGCAGCGCCAACTGACCGTCGGCGTAGGGCACCTCGACGGCTTGCCAGTTGGCGCCGGCGGCGTACGCCAGGCTGGCGGTCTGCTGCATCAGCGGCGCGCTGACGCGACTGCCGTCGAGCCGAGTGAACGGAGCCGCGGCCGTCGCCGCAGGGTCGAACGGACTGCTCCAGGGCGCCAGGAAGTAGATCGCGTTGGTCAACACGAACCGCGTCAGCGAGTCGATGCTGCCTTCAGGGAGCAGGTCGCGGATCTTCTGGGCGGTCTGCTGGCTGACCCAGTCGTTGATCGTCCGGCGCGCTGGTTCGGGCGCGGCGGCGAAGTCAAGCGGCCGCAGGCCGGCGCCATAGTGCAGCGCCAGGACGTCCAAGAAGGCGTCCTGGAAGGTGTAGCCTTGCTGCCCCCAGAGCGCGTTGGCGAGGCTCAGTTGGAAGCCCGCACCGCCCCGCGAGGCGCTCGCGCGGCTGGCCAGTTCGAGGTCCAGCCGGTTGCAGGCCGGGTGCAATCGCGCCGTCGGCAGCTCAAAGTGCAGCGCCGCGGCGAGCTCGCTGGCGGTCGTCGTGCGGGCCCCAGCCAAGACCTGGGCAAAGGCCAGCGAAATGCTGTGGGGCGAGTAGAACAGATTCGTCCCGCCCGGCTGCTCGTCGTAGAAGTCGCAGGCGAAGGCCAGGTTGGCCGCGGTCAACGCCGCCAGGTCGCCCGGCGCGACGGCCGGGTTGGTCTGGCGGTCGAGCCGGCTGGCAACCAGTCCCGGGTCGCGCGCCGGCGCCGCCGCCCCGCCGCTGCAGCCGCCCACCTGCAGGCTGCACACCGCGCAGCCCACCATCGTCAGCCACCACCCGTGTCGCATCGGCCGACTCCCTTGCCAACCTGCAACGACGCGGCGCAGGGCTCTGTTCAACGGTCGGGGCGCGGCCCTACCAGGGCGGCAGCGTCAACTCGAGGCGCTGCTCGCCGCGCAGCACCGTCACCTTGACCGGGTCCTGCGGCCCCCAGGTGGTCCGCAGGAGGACCAGGAACCGCGATTCGTCGAGGTCAGCGGTCTGGCCACCGAGCTCGACGATCAGGTCGTTCTCGCGCAGGCCGGCGGCGGGGAGCACCTTCTGGGCGTTGCCGAAGAGCTTCCGTACCCGCAGCGCCAGGCGGTCGGCGGCGAGACCCCGCGCGGCTCTCTCGTCCGTCGTCAGCGGCGTCGTCTGAAGGCCGTGCCGCAGACCGGCCCAGCTCGAGGCCCGCCAGGCCAGGTCGGACTGGCGCCAGTTGCCACTCAGATGCAGCGGCACGTCGAGCACCGGCAGACCGCGTCGCACCTGCGCCAGGACGGTCGTTGTGGCCGGCAGGTGGTGCAGCACCCATTGCAGGTCGGCGAGGGAGGTCAACGGCTGGCCGTGCAGCGCGATCAGCTCGTCGCCCACCTCCAGACCGGCGCGGTTGGCCGGCGAGTCGGGCAGCACCCCACGGATCCGCCGACCATCGTCGAGGTCGATCTGCAGGCCTATCGTCTCAGGCAACGGGTAGACGTACAGGTCGGCCGGCCGCAAGGTGCCGGCGTTCCACTGCGTCAGGATCTGCTGCTCGCGGATCATGTGGCAGTGGATGCAGGCGCGCCGATTGACCGGGTTGACGTTCCGCTCGGCCAGCCCCGGCATCTGCTCGGGCACCGCCCAGGCCGGCGCCGGGCCGGTCTTGGCCGCCAACTGGGCCGCGTTGCCGGGGTAGCGGCGGTGGAGTTCGAGGGCTCGCTCCAGCGCCTTCTGCGCGGCAGCCAGCGAGTGCAGGTTGTCGGAGTTGCCGGCATTGCCGTTGCGCGAACCGTAGCGGCCGTAGATCGTCCCGTCGGCGTTCAGCATGAAGACCATCGTCGAGTTGTCGAGGTCGAACTGGAACAACCGCAAGTCGAGGCCCTGCCCCTTGATCACGCGGACGCAGACGAACTGCTGCTCGACCGCCAGCAGCTCCGGCGTGGGGTGCGTCAGCGCGGCGTCGAGTTTGCTGCCCGCGGGACAAGGCACGCAGCGCAGCACCACCAGCAGCGGCTTGCCGCTCTGCCGGGCCTGCTCCCGGGCCGCGGGCAGGTCGTCGTAGATCCAGTGCGGCGCCAGGTCGGGGTCCTGCAGCTCGGTCTGCAGCGCACTGCTGGCCGCCAGCAGCGCCACCGCCCCGAACGCCAGCCCGCAGAGCAGCGCGCGCCAGGCAGTCGACATGCAAGGTCTCCTCGACGACGTTCAGTCGGCCGGCAGGATCTTGGCCAGGTCGGCCAGGATCCGATCGACCGCGGTGGCGGTCAGGTCGCCGGCCCGGAGGGCGTGGTTGGCGGCGACGGTGTGGGCCCGGTAGAGCACCACGGTGAGGTCGGCGGCGGCGGCCAGCTCGTAGCCGTCCGGCCCGGCCGGCTCGTCGATCGCCAGCACGGTGGTGGTCAGCCGCTGCCGTTCAGCCAGCTCCCGCAACTGCGCTTCGAGGCCGGTGGCATCGCTCAGAAAGACCGCGAAGCTGCCCAGCCGCTGCTCGCGATGGGCTGCCGTGGCGGCGTCGAGGCGTTGCAGGAAGGCCGCGGTCTGGTCGTTCACGGTGCGTGCGAAGACCATCACCGTCGGTGCCCGACCGGCAGCGCAGACCAGGCAGTAGCGCTCGCCGGCGTGCTCGCCGGTGACGTTGAGCGGCTCGAAGGTGCCGGGCAGGGTCTCTCCAGGCTGCGGCCCAGAGCGCAGCTCCGCCTCCGCCAGGGCTGGCCATACGGCCAGCAGCGCCACGACGACCAACGTCTCAAGGCTCCGCCGGCAGGTCGGCATCGGGCACCTCGTCCGCCGCCGTAGCGGCTCGGCGCCTGGCTTCGCCAGCGCGTCGGCGGATCCTTCGGCCGCTGCGGCTACCCTTCGGTGGGCGGGGCCGGCGCCGGGTCGGGGGCGGGGGCCGGGGCGGGATCCGGCGCTGGTGCGGGAGTCGGCGCGGGGGTTGGCGCCGGGGTCGGCTCGACTGGCGCTGGCGTTGGCTCGACCGGCACGGGCGCCGGACCCTCGGGCGCGCCGCCGCCGCCTTCTTGGAGCCCGGGCTGCGGACCGTCACCGGGACCGGCACCCGGCGTGCGCTCGGCGCCGACCGGAGCATCGGTCGGCAGCGGCTTGTTGCCGGTGCTGGTCGGCGCGGTGCTGGCGGCCGGCCCCTTGCCGTCGCGGGCCGCCTGCTCCTCGCGCTTCTCCTGCTCGATGGTCTGGGCGTCCTTCGGCGGGGCCGCCGGCTGCAGCGGCCCGGCGTTGCCGGGGTCGGGGAAGTCGGCCGGCCAGGGATCCTGGCGGTCGCGAGCGCGTTCGCGCGCAAACAGCGCCACGCGGCGCCAGAGCGGGGCGCAGAAGCCACCGCCGGTGGCGCCGTACATCCGCAGGTTGGCGTCGTTGCCGATCCAGACGGCGGCCACCATGCCGGGCGTGAGGCCCATGAACCAGACGTCCTTGGCCGAGTTGGTGGTGCCGGTCTTGCCGCCGGCGGGAGACGAGATGGCCGCATCGCGGCCGGTCCCGTAGCTGATCACGCCGCGCAGCATGGCATTCATCTGCTTCGCGGTGCGCGGCGAGAGGACTCGCGTCAGCCGCGGCTGGGCGCGGTAGATCGGCGCGCCGGAGCTGTCGGTGATCTGGCTGACATACACCGGATCGGCCCGGAACCCACCGTTGGCGAAGGCGGAGTAGGCGACGGTCATCTGCAGCGGCGAGACCTCGCCCGAGCCGAGCGCCAGCGACGGGAACGGCTTCAGGTACTTGCCCTCGGGATCGAGCCCCATCCGACGCGCGTGGTCGACCACTTCCTGCGGGCCGGTCCGGATGATCACCCGCACCGCCACCAGGTTGCAGCTAATCGCCAGGGCGTGGGCCACGGACATCGGGCCGGCCTGGCTCTCGCTGTAGTTCTTCGGCGAGTAGGTGCCCCAGTAGCCGCGGAAGGTCGCCGGCGTGGCGCTGTAGCTGTCGCCGGGACTGAGGCCGATCCGCTCCATCGCGCAGGAGTACATCACCGGCTTGAAGGCCGACCCCGGCTGCCGGCGGGCCTGCCAGGCGCCGTTGAACTCGTCGTGCTGGAAGTCGGCGCCGCCAACCATCGCCAACACCTCGCCGGTACGCGGGTCGAGCACCACGATGGCACCGCGGTTGGCGCGCAGGCCGGCCAGTCGCTCGAGCCCGGCGCGGAGCACCTCCTGCGCATACTCCTGCAGCTTCAGGTCGACCGTGGTGTAGATCTGCAGCCCGCCGCGGAGGACCTTGTCCTCGCCGTAGCGGTCGATCAACTGCTGGATCACGTAGGTCGTGAACCAGGGCGCCTTGTAGTTGCGCAGCTTCCACGGCTGGGCTGTCGGCGGGCGGGTCACGACCGGCTCGTTGCGCGCCGTGTCGTGCTCGGCGCGGCTGATGTAGCCGAGCTCCAGCATCTTGGTGAGCACCACGTTGCGCCGCCGGGCGGCGGCCTGGGGATGCTCGATCGGGCTGTAGCCCTGCGGGTTCTTGGCCAGTCCAGCGATCAGCGCGCACTCGCCGAGGGTCAGCTTGTCGAGGGGCTTGCCGAACAGCGTCTCGGCCGCGGCGTTGACGCCATAGGCGCGGTGGCCGTAGCAGATCACGTTCATATAGAGGCCGAGGATCTCTTCTTTCGAGAACCGCCGCTCGATCCGCAGCGCCAGCAGCGCCTCCTGCAACTTGCGGGTGACGCTCTTCTTCTGCGACAGGTAGATCGACCGCGCCAACTGCTGCGTGATGGTCGACCCGCCCTGCATCCCGCCGCCGAGCGTCTCGCGCACGGCGCGGGCGATGCCGCGGGGGTCGATGCCCGGGTGCTCCAGGAAGCGCTCGTCCTCGATGGCGACGGTGGCGTGCTTGAGGTGCAGCGGAATCCGGCTGACCGGGACGACCTTGCGGTTTTCGTCGAACAGCGCCGCCAGCAGTTGGCCATCGCGTGAGAAGAGCCGGGTGGTTTCCTGCGGCCGGTACCGTTCGAGCTGGCTCTCGTCGGGCACCAGCGGCGCCACGGTGGCGTAGATGCCGGCCACCAGGCCAATCACGCAGGCATCCGCCAGGAGGGTCAGCAGGACGACCCACTTGACCACCGAGAGCCCGCGGGGCCGCCGTCGGACGGCTGGTCTCATGCGCACCCATCCCGCGGCCGAGTCGGCCGCCTGCCCAGGAGTATAGGGACGCGCCGACGGAGCGTCAAGGCGAGCGGCGGCACCGGGCCGGTCAGAACGGCGCGTTCGGGACCGGTGAGCTGTTCAGGTTGACCACTCTGCCACGGTCGCCACCCAGGCGGTCGACGACCCACCAGCCAGTGTCCGAACCGGCCCTCTGGCCGTGTTGCGAGGCCACGGCGTGGCGGCCAACGGCGGCGTCGCAAGTCAACCCGTTGGGCGCCACTCTGAGCGACGACCAGCAACTCGATCAGCGTGAAGCCCCGCCGCCGCATCGCGCCCGTCCCGTCTGGCGTTCCCCTCGTCCAGACGGCTTGCCGCTCAGGTCACCAGCGGCGGGTCCTGCTGCGGCAACCCCAGGCAGTCCCAGAATCGGGTGCCGCTGAAGCGCTCGCGTCGCAGGTTGGGAATCGGCACCGGCACGCCCCCGAGGTCGGCCGACTCCGCCGCCAAGATGCCCGGAAGAGCGTACTCAATCGCCCGGTAGACGTCAATCGGCGACGGCTGGCCGCCCAGCACGGCGTCGGTGAAGGCCCGCACCACTTTGAGGTCGGCCCCGCCGTGGCCGGTGGACGTGTCGTCGAGGGCGCCGGCGAGGCCGATGGCGTGCTTCCGCCAGCCCTCGCGGTGCTCCATCAAGGTGTCGTAGTAGCGGCCGAAGTTCTCATAGAGGAACCACTCGCAGCCGCCGCTGGTACCGAACAGCCTGTAGCGATGCTCGTCGGGCCGGGGGCAACTGAGCGTCACCAGAATCCGGATCAGCGCCCCGCCAGCGGTCTCGAAGAGCGCAAACTGGCCGTCGCTGCGGAGCGGCGTCTCGGCACAGCGCCACGGACCGGAGCGGCAGGTGACGCTGACGCAGCGGTCGTCGAGGACCTCCAGCAGCGGTCCCAGGTCGTGCGTGCTGTACTGAATCGGCGGCTGGTCGGCCCGCCAGACCGGACGCGCGTCGCTGCGGCCAGCGGCCCGGACCTGGCTGGGGGTGAGGTACTCGCCGCTGGGCACCTCCAAGGTGTGCGGCAGGTAATGGACGTACTCGCCCTCGGCCAGGCTGAGCGCCCCGAAGCGGCCCTCCACGACCCACTTGCGCCAGTAGCGGAAGAAGTCCCAGAAGCAGGTGTTCTCGGCCAGCATGTAGAAGCCGCCGGTGTGCTCGACGGTCGCCCGCAGGCGCAGCAGCTCGTCGAGGGTGTAGCCACCGGGGATCTCGGAGAGCACCGCACAGCCGGCTTCCAGCGCCATGCAGGCGTGCTGCACCTGCAGCTTGGCGTTGGAGGCGACCATCACCGCGTCGGGCCGCAGCGCGAGCAGATCGTCGTACTCGGCGAGCATCACCCCGCCGGCCGCCTCAACCCGCTCGCGGACCCGCTCGCGCCGCTCTGGCACGCGGTCCGCCACGGCAATCACCTGGGCCTGCGGCAGGGCCAGGAAGTTGTTGAGGTGGCAGACGCCGCGGCGGGCGCCCAGGATGCCGACGCGTAGCTTCTCCATCCGGCTGCACTCCGCCGCCGGAGTTGGTCGCCGCGCCGGGCTCCCCTCCCGCGGTCGGTCGGTCAGAAGGGCAAGTCGCTGAGACTCTGGAAGATCAGCGCGGCGGCGATGCTGACCATCGCGCTGAGCCCCATGCCGCAGGCGAACCCGGCCGCGACCACCGGCGTGTAGCGGCGCCACTGCTCCGACCCGTAGCGCCGCGCGAAGTAGAAGCGGCCGAGCAGCGCGCCGATGAACTCGGGGATGAAGAGGTGGGGAATCTGGCCCATCCCGCGGATGAAGCCGTAGATCGACAGCACCGGCCAGCGCAGCACGCTGAACAGCCCGAAGACGCCCAGCCCGGTGCCCAGCCCGGCGGCCATCACGCCCGGTTTGACGGCCTGCAGGAAGACCTTGTTATCTTCGGTCGTGGCGGTGATCCAGAAGGCCTGCTGCATCGCCGTGAACTCCCAGAACTGCTGGGCGTAGGGGTAGCTGACGTGCGGGATCGGGTTGAGCTTCCAGATGTAGCTCCAGAACAGCAGGCTGCAGAGGAACAGCAGCACGGTCATCAGCAGCTCGGCGCGGATTACCGAGGTGAACCGCGTGCCGGTGAGCTGCACCTCGCGGAACTTCTGCGCGTAGGCGCCGTAGTTGGCGAACGGCAACGGCGCGAACCAGATCGCCACGCCCTTGTAGCCCGACAGGATGAAGGTCGCCTCGCGGATGAACGGGAACGGCACGAACTGCCCGGCGACGCCCAACATGCGGGCGTTGATGTAACTGTTGAGCGGTGTCCAGATCAGCCCGAAGAAGACCAGGATGGGCCACGGGAACTCGGGCACCAGGCGGTGGCAGAGCAGGATGATCACCACGTCGGCCAAGAGCCAGGCGGTGAGCGCCTTCCACAGCGGCACGTCGCCGCGGCCGGCCGGTAGCGGGCGCGCCGCGCGGTCGCGGGTGGTCCGCCAGTTGGCGACCATCTTGCCAATCCCGATCAGCGCAATGGAAAGGGCCGTGCCGACGCCGAAGCTGAGGTAGAAGTCGAGCTGGTTGGCGAACACCGTGTTGATGGTGTCCATCCCCGGCTCCCACTGCGTGAGGTACCCGAAGTGGTGCAGCGCGGGGTTGATCACGACGCTGCCCAGCGTCGCGGCGGTGGTGCCGACGACCACCCAGAACGGCAACACCATGCCGGTGATCACCGACTGCAGGCTGGTCCCAACACCAAGCGGGGTGGCTGGAAAGACCGCCTCGGTGGCCGCGGTGAAGTCGAGCCAGGGGATCTTCAGCAGGTAGATCGGCCGCACCAGCACCAGCCCCGAAACGGCCGGCAGGGCGACGTAGATGATGCCGAACAGAATGCCCAGCATGGTCGCGAAGCTGAACACGCGCCAGCGCCAGGTCTCGGTCTTGGCAGTCGTCTCGGCGAGCGCGGTGGCGCCCTGCGCGGCCACTGGGGCCAGCGGGAAGGTGAGCTGCTCGATGTCGCAGGTGACGCGGAAGAGCGAGTAGCCGAGCCCGAACCAGGACAGCCGCGAGAGCACCTCGCGGGCCATCAGCAGCAGGATCGGCTGCAGCCAGTCGGCGTGGAAGAAGGTCCGCTGAATAAGCGCTTCGGATCCGGCGTGCGGGGCGACCCAGTCGGGGATCTGCGCCGCGAAGCTGGCCGCGGCCGGGCTGGTGGCGAGGTACTGGTTCCAGATCAGCGTCGCGAACGGCCCCCCGCTGAGCGCCGCCACGCCGACGATGCTCGTCAACCCGCCGGCCAGGTAGTAGAGCATGTAGACTTCTTGGCGGGTCAGCTTGACGAACGAGCGCTTGGCGATCTCGGTGAACAGGATGATGGTCACCCAGACCGCCGCCGGACCCATCGTCTCGCCGGCCACCAAGCCGAGGTAGATGCTCGCCGGCATCATCACGAATCCGATGAACAGCGCGCCGATCACCCCGACCCAGGTCATGCCCTCGGCGTAGGTCTCGGGCACTTCGAGGATGGAGCTGAACTCGGCGAGCTCCCGTTCTTCCTGCGACTGCCGCACGGCCGCCATAGAATCCCTCGCGTCGGCGCGGAGTGTATCACAACAGCGGCCGGCTGGAAGGGGCTGTCGGGATTGGCACGGCCGGCCCACACTTGCCACCACGGAGGACCGCCAGTGCCGCCAGCCGCACGCGCCAAGACCTGGGCAGCCCGGCTGCTGACGCTGGCCGGCGGCCTGTTGGCCGGCCTGCTGCTGTTGGAGGGCCTGCTGCGGCTGACCTACCCCTCCGACGAGACCTGGGGGCCGTGGCGGCCCTGGTCGCGGCACATGCTGTTGCACGACCAGTCGGTCTTCCCGCAGCTCGGGCCGTCCGCGCGCTTCGTGGTCGGACGGTACGGGGTGCGATCACCCGATCCGACACCACCGCAGACGTACCGCCTGCTGTGCATCGGAGGCTCGACCACCGAGTGCCTGGCCCTCGACACTGCGGACGCCTGGCCGGCACGGCTGCAAGATCTCCTGACTGCCGACGGCCCGCCCACCTGGGTGGCCAACGCCGGGCGGAGCGCGCTGGACAGCCGGCACCACCTGGTCACCCTGACTCACCTCACGCCGCAACTGCCGAACATCGACGCGGTCCTGATCCTGGTAGGCGTGAATGACTTGCTGCGCCCGCTCGCCAGACAGCAGCAATGGCGGCCCCAGACGCCGGCCGAGGCGTTGGGTGACGCCCGCGTGCAGGCCGCGGCGGCGCGCTGGCATCCCGGCCGTTGGCAGGATGAGGCCTGGTTCCGCCAGACCGCGTTGGCGCGGCTCCGCCGCGACCTGCTGGCGTCACAGTGCCCCTGGGTGACCGGCCAGCCGCGCAGCCGGGAAGCGTTAGCCGCCGCCGTGCTGCGGGTCCGATCCGCCCGCCGGCAGCACACCGCCGTGGCGACGTTGCCACCGCCGGAGCCGGCCCTGCGGCAGTACGCCGCGATGCTTGACGCGTTGATTGCCGAGGCCAAACGGCAGCGACGGCGGTTGGTGCTCGCCACCCAACCGACGATCTGGTCGCAATGGCGGCGACCCGAGGTGGCCAACACCCTGGTCGCTGGCGCCTTGGGGGCTGACCCGTTCGAAGGTCGCCACTGCGCACCCGCGGCGTTGGACCAGGGTATGGCGAAGTTCAACGCTGTGCTGCGCCAGGTCTGTGGCCACCGCCAGACCGAGTGTCTCGACCTCGCGCGGCAGTTGGAGCCGCTGCCGCGGTATTACTACGATGACTTCCACTTCACGCCAGCCGGCGCCGCGCGGGTGGCCGAGCTGGTGGCGGCGCACTTCCGGCAGCGGCCGCCCTACACCAAGGAGCGGTAGATCCGCAGCAGCCCCGCGGCGGTCTGATCGACGTTGTGCGCCACGGCCCACTGGCGGGCGGCAGCGCCCATCGCCGCTCGTCGGGCCGGGTCCGCCAGCAACGCGCAGATGCCCTCAGCCAGGGCCAGCGGGTCGCCCACCGGCGTCGCCAGACCGACCTCCGGGGGCCAGTCGTGGAGGTACCCGACGCGGGTGCCGACGCAGGGCAGCCCGCTGGCGGCAGCTTCGGCCAGCGCCAGGCAGGCGCCCTCGTGCAGCGAGCTGTGCACATACAGATGGGCCCCACGATAGTGCGCGGCCAGGTCGGCGCTGGCGATCACGGGATGAAACGTGACGCGGTCTGCCAGACCCAACTCCGCCGCCTGCCGCGGCCGCTCGCCGTCCAGGATGTCGCAGCCGAAGAGGTCGAGGCGCACGTCCCAGCCGCGCCGCACCACCTCAGCGCAGGCGCGCAGTAACGTGCCCTGGTCCTTCACCCGATTCTGGCTCCCCACGTGCAGTAGCCGGTAAGGAGGGGCGGCGGGCGGGGCCGGGGCCGGTGTGAAGAGGTCGGTCGGGCAGCCCAGCGGCAGGCGTTCCAGCCGGCGCCGGTAGCGGCGGGCCTGGTGTGCGATGAAGTCCGTCCAACAGATCACCACGGCGGCCCGCTGCAGACAGCGCCAGGTGACCAGCCGGCCGCGCCAGGTACAGCAACCGCCGTAGCGGATCTGCGGCAGGCAGGCGACTTCACCGCCAGTCAGGCTGACCACGGTGGGCGGCAGCGGTCCGGCGGCGGCGCGCGCTGGGAAGAGTTGCGGTTCGCCCGCCCACATCGCGTGGAGCACGTCAAACGGGCCGTGCTGCTCGAAGCTCTCGCGGAAGCGCTCCAGGCGCGCGGCGCGCGACCCGTCGCCGAGGCAGTGGACCTGCGCGCCGCAGAGCGGCCAATCGCCCGGCTCCGGCTCCTGGCGCAAGGCCCAGACATGCAGCTCCACCTCACGGCTGAGCCGCTGCATCAGCCAAAGCTGGAACGGGATGACCCGCTCCACGCCGCCACGGTCCACGCCCCCGGGAACGACCCAGGCCACTCTCATTGGACTGCCGCCCTCCTGGCCAGCGCCGTAGCGTAGACCGCGCTGGCGATCCGGCCGATCGCTGGCCAGCTCAACAACTCCTCGAACTGCCGGCGCGCGGCCGCCCGCTGCTGCGGCCGATCGCCCGCCAGCACCTGCTCCAGCGCCGCTGTCAGCGCCGCCGGCTGCCCGACTGGCCAGGTCGCCCCGACGCTGCCCACCATGTAACGATGCGGCGGCAGGTCGCTCACGACCGGGAGGCAGCCACAGGCCAGCGCTTCGCAGAGCGCGTAGCTGCTGCCCTCGCGGTGGCTGGCGCTGACGTACAGGTCCGCCGCCCGCAGCGCCGTCTCAACGTGGTGGTGGGGCAACTCGCCCAGCAGGTCCACCTGCGCGGCCGAGGGCTGCGCCGCGAGCTGGGCGCGAACCTCGGGTAGCAGGTCGGTGCGCCGGTAGACCAGCGCCAGCCGGGCGGCCGGGCGTGCCGCCAGGACCGGCCCGGCGCCAGCCAGCAACGTCAGCGGGTCCTTGCCGGCGACCAGGTGGCCAATCGCCAGCAGCAAGGGCTCACCGCGCCAGCCGAGCGCGGCCTGGGCCGCCGCGCGGTCACCGGGCGTGAAGCTGGTGCTGCCCTCCATCACCTCAGCCACGCGGTCCAGATCGGGGAGCACGCCCGCGGCGACATACGGCAGCGCCGTCTCGCGACCCGTGAACAGGAAGGCGTCGGCCAGGGGACAGCAGCGCCGCTGCAGCCAGCCGGTCAGCCGCTGCCGGGGCTGCTCGGCGTGGTGCTGGACGACGATGGCGGCCGCCTGTGGCAGGGCCCTTCGCAACCGGCGCAACGCGAGCGGCTGCAGGAACGAACCGTAGTGTACGACCTGCGGCCGCGCCGCCACGACCGCCGCCACCATCTGGCCAAGGCCGTGCAGCGCCCGCGGCCAGGGTGGCAGGCCATCGGCGACGAAGACCCAGCGCACCCCGTCGGCCGTCCACTGTGCGGCCTGCGAGAACCGCTGCACGACGGTCACCGCCAGCCCCTGGGCGGCCAGCCCGGCGGCCCAGCCGGTGAGCGTCTCCCAGGCCGCGAGCGCCTCCTGCGGCGTCGTGTGCCGCGGGTCGTAGACGGCGTTCACCAGGCACACTCGCCGGGCAGCCGCCGCGCCAGCCTGCTGTTTCACGTGAAACACCCCACCGTGGTGGTGGGCGACCCGCTGCGGGACCGGGCACGCCACAACCGACTCCCGGGTAGGTTGACCCGGCGCTCTGCCGCCGACTAGAATGGCAACGGGTGGCGCAGCGTTGGGGAATCGGCCGCTGGGCGGCAGCGAGGGAACAGATGCGTGTGGCACTCGGGCTGTGGTTGGCCACCTGGAGCATCGCGACGGCGGCACCGATCCCTGGCGGGGTGCCGCTCCGCGCGATCCTGGTCGGTGTCAACAACTACCAGAGCCGGCAGATCAACCCCTTGACCTACGCCGTCGCCGACGCCACCGCGCTGCGCGACTTCCTGGTCGCGGGCGATGGCGCCGGGGTGCCCGCGGATCGCATCACCCTGCTCGAGGATGGGGCCAGCGCCGACCTGCGCCCGACGCGTGAGAACCTGCTCCACCACCTCGGCAGCGTGGCCGCGGCGACCGCCAAGGGTGAGACGTTGCTGGTCTACTTCGCCGGCCACGGGGTCAACCGCAAGGGCGAGGACTACCTGCTGCCGGCCGACGCCGACCTGCGCAGCGAGACCTCCCTCGCGGCCAGCGCCCTGGCCGTCAGCGACCTGACGACCGCGCTGCTGCCGGCGAAAGCGCGCCAGGTGCTGTTCATCGTCGACGCCTGCCGCGACACCGCCAAGAGTCCCGGCGGGATCTTTGGGTCGGCGCTGCGCATCGCCAGCACCGACGGCCTCGACGCCGACCGCGTGCGGGCCACCTTCTCGGCGGCGCGGCCGGGGCAGCGGGCCTACGAATGGCCGCAGGTCGGCCACGGCGTGTTCACCTGGTTCCTGCTGGAAGGTCTCCGCGGCGCCGCGGTCGATGATGCCGGCTGGGTGACCGTCGACAGCCTGGCACGGTACGTCCAGCGGGAGGTCAACGACTGGACCCGCAAGGCCCTCAAAGGCCGTGAGTCGCAGTTGCCCTGGCTGCTCAAGGACGGCGTCGCGCCATTGGCCCTGGTGCGGTTCCAGCCGGCCCGGCTGGTCTCCGTGGCGCTCGACAAGACGCCGCTCAAGCAGGCGCTCCAGACGATGGCGCGGCAGGCCGACTGCGACCTGCTGTTGGCGCCCGGGGTGCCCGAAGAGGCGCCGCTCAGCTTGACGCTGCGGGGCCGGCCCCTGTCCGAGGCGCTCGGCCTGGTGCTGCGCCCGCTGAACCTGGCGTTTGAGGTGCAGGACCGCATCGTGGTGGTCAGCCCGAAGGTCAGCGAGGGCGGCGGGGTGAAGGCCACTGGCCTCCCCGATGCCGTCGGCGGCGGCCCGGTCGGGGCCGTCCCGCTGGCGGTCCAGCGTCCGTTGGGGCAAGACCAGATGCCACTGGTGCTGATCCCCGGCGGCCGCTACCAGCGGGGCTCGACGCAGGCCCGGATCGAAGCCGACCTGCAGTTGCCCGGTCTCGGCGAAGTGGCCGAGTTCCTGTTCTTCAACGAACTCAGCAACCGGGCGGTGGAGATCAGCAGCTTCTACCTGGACGAGACCGAAGTCACCGTCGGGCAGTACCGGGCCTTCGTCGCCGCAGGCGGCTACCGTGACCCACAGTGGTGGGGACCCGACGGCTGGTCATGGCTGCAGCAGGCCGGCGTCAGCGCCCCGGCGGGGTGGCCCGCAGCGACGACTCCGGCGGACCTGCCGGTGGCCGGGGTGGCCTGGTACGAGGCCAGTGCCTACGCAGCCTGGGTCGGGCGCCGGCTGCCGACCGAGGCGGAGTGGGAGTACGTCGCCCAAGGCGGACAGGGCTGGCGCTACTCCCTCGGCGACCGCTGGGACCCTGTCCAGCTCGGCATCGGGCCGGCGGCGGGTTCGATCAAGCGGCATCCGGCCAACCCGCTGGGCTGCTACGACCTTACCGGCAACGTCGCCGAGTGGGTCACCGACGTCTACGAGAACGACTTCTACCAGTGGGGCGAGGCGGCCAACCCGATCTGTGTGGCGACCGTCAAAGTCGATGTGACCGAACCCCGGCGGGTGGTCCGCGGCGGCGGGTTCGATGCCGATGCGGTCACCGCGCGGGTCCGCAAGCGGGCGGCCCTGGCTCCTGGCGAGCGTCGGCTGAACACCGGCTTCCGTTGCGCCGCCGACCTGCGCACCGTGAAAGGGATGCCATGAACGCGGCCCTGAGCTGTCTGCTGCTGCTGACCCTAGGCGCCCCGGCGGAGCGGCTGAAGCTGGCCGTTGAGGCGTTCCGCGATCCGGCTGGCAGCGGGGCCTCGGCGGAGGCCACGACGCATGTCTTCAACCGGCTGGTGAACGTGCCCACCCTGACGGTCTTCGAGGTCGAAGAGGGCGTCCGACCCGATTACCGCTACGCCATCCGCGGCGACATCTTCCGGCGTGACGGCGGCTACCAGGTGACCGCGCGCTGCGTCGAGGTGCAGACGGCGCAGGTCTGGCCAGGCTCGGCGGTCACCAAAGAAGGCGCCGATCTGGCGCTGCTCTGTCGCGATATCGCCGACGGGCTGGCGGCCCGGCTGACCGGCGGCCTGACGGCAGGCGCCGAGAGCGAAGACCAGCAGGCCCGTAACGACAACAGCAACGTCGTCCTGAGCGCCCAGCTTGGCGGCGGCGAGACCGCCGGGCAGGCCGCGCGCCTGCCAATCTACCTGCGCGACTCCCTGGCCAAACTGACCCTCACCGCCAGCGAACCGGGCTACTACCTGGTGATCGGAATCGGCACCAACGAGGTCTATCAGCTCTATCCGCCAGCGCCGACGGCGCTCAAGCTGGTCAGCGCGACGCGCCCGCTGACGATCCCGAATGCCGACTACCAGGCCTATGGCTACAGCCCCGAAGGGTTCGAGCTGGTGGGCGACCAGCCCGGCGTCGAACGGGTCCACATCTTCTTCGCCCGGCGGCCGATCGCCCGGCACCTGCCCGATCCGCAGGTCAATCCGGAGGCCACCGCGCTGCTGCCGCGGGCCTACTACGACCGCTGGCTGCCCGAGCTGCGCGACTATCTGAAGGACCTCGACCCGCTCTGGAACGGCACCACGGCCGCCTACTACTATGCGGTCACCCGCGACGGGATCCCCAACACGCCGCCGGCCGCCACCGCGGCGCCACCGCCGGCCGCCGCCGATCGAGGGGCCGTGGTGAAGGTCGACGAGGTGGTCGGCGTTGCCAACATTGGCGACCTGGCCCGCGACAAGGCCCACGATCTGGCGCTGCTCGACGCGCGCCGCAACGCCCTGGAGGCAGCCCTCGGGGTGATGCTGAAGAGCACCACGCGGGTCGACAAATACGAGCTGCTGGAGGACAAGATTGACCTCGAAAGCCGCAGCGGCTTCGTGCGGATCACCCGGGAGTTGGGCGACCCGGTGGTGCAGGACGGCGCCCTGTTCGTCAAGATTGCCGCCGAGGTGACCGTCACGCCGTTGTTGCTGACCGTCCGTGGCGACCAGGAGCTGCGCGATCTGTACGAAGACTTGGAGCGGCCGCGGGTGCTCTGTCTGGTCAGCGAAGAAGCGGCCGGGCAGAAGCTGGCAGCCGGTGGCGCCGCTGAGACGCAGTTGGTCAGCCACTTCCGCCAGGCGGGCTTCGACGTGATCGACGCCAACCAGGCGCAGGCGCTGAACGACCGCGAGAAGGCCATCCAAGCGCTCAGCGACAACGCCACGGCGGCGCAGTGGCTGGAGGCCAACGCCAGCCTGCAGGCCGAGCTGGTGGTGGTCGGCAGCGCCAGCGGAGCCGTGGCGGCCCGGCAGAACGGGGTGCGCGTCCAGACCGACCTGGCGCTCAACATCGTCAACGCCGCCGACGGCCGGGTGCTCTGGGCGGAAACCCCCACGCGCACCGCCAAGGTCGGCGGCGGCGACGACCGGCTGTGCTGCCGCGATGGTCTGAAGCAGGCCGTCGACGCGCTGATCCAACCGGCTGGAGGGCTCGGCTTCCTCGACAAGCTGGCAGCCGAATGGGTCGCCCAGCCGGCCGTCTTCAAGCTGATTCTGAGCAAGGTCAAGAAGCCGCAGGTCGACGCGTTCCTGAAGGCGCTGGCGCCGGCCCCGTTGAGTGCCCAGAAGGTAGCGGTCGACATGAAGGCCCAACGCGGCTACAAGCCGGCGCTCTCGCCGTTCAACAGCGCGCGCCTGGACAGCTTCAGTGCCGCGCTGACCCAGATCACGGTCCGCTCGCCGCTCCGCCCGGCCCGCGCGCGGGTCTTGTTGGAGGAGCTGATCGCGAAGCAGGGCTGGGAGATCACCGACCTGGTCGGCACCCGCCTGAACGCCGCGGCGAAACCGTAACGCCGGGCGCACCGGAGAGTCGCATGTGGTGGTCGTGCAGTCTGCTGAACCTGATCTGTCAGGCGCCCGTCGAGGTGCCGGTCCGGCCAACCGAGTCCCTGGCCGCCGCGGTGGTCAGGGCGCGAGCCCTCGGTCCGGGGCCGCGCAGCCTGGTGCTGGCGCCAGGTCGTTACTTCGTCGAGCAGCCGATCACGCTGACCGCAGCGGACTCCCAGCTCACCATCGCCGCGGCGCCGGGGGCCACAGTCGAGCTGATCGGCGGCCGGCGCGTGGCCGACTGGACGGTGGCGGACGGCCTCTGGTCGGCGCCGCTGCCGGCCGTCGCGGACCGGCCGTGGGACTTTCGCGCCCTGATCGTCGCCGGCGCCCACCGACGCCGCGCCCGGCTGCCGCGTGAAGGCACCTTCCTGAACCGCAACGAGTGGAAGGTGCCCTGGATGAGCACCACCGGCGGCGGCTGGCAGCGCAAACCGACGCCCGACGAACTGACCACGATGCTGACCGCGCCGGGCGACCTCCCGGCCACCCTCGACGCACGGAATGCCGAAGTCACGGTCTACCACATGTGGGACGAGTCCCTGGTCGGCGTGAGCAGCTTCGACCCCAGCAGTGGCACGCTGCGGTTCAGCAGCCCGGCCGGCCATCCACCGGGCGCCTTCAGTGTCCGGAAGTACGTCGTCTGGAACACCCGCGAGGGTCTCACCGAGCCGGGACAGTGGTACCTTGACCGGCCGACCGCCCGGCTCTACTACCGCCCGTTGCCGGGTGAAGATCCCGCCACCACCGAGGTGCTGGCGCCGACCTGCGAGAGCATCATCCGCCTGCAGGGCACGCCCGAGGCGCCGGTCCGCGGCGTCACGCTGCGGGACCTGCGGCTCAGCGTGACCACCACCCCGCTGGTCAGCGGCGGCTTCGGCGCCGGCCGCTTCGACGGCGCGGTGACCCTCCAACAGGCCGCCGAGGTGCGGCTCAGCGGCCTGCAGATCACCAACACCGGCGGCCAGGGCGTGAAGGCTGCCAACACCACCAACCTGACCATCGAGCGCTGCCGCACCCAGCAGACCGGCGCCTGTGGCCTGACGGTCCGCGGCGACCACCTCAGCGTGGCCGACTGCACCATCGCCGAGAGTGGCGTCCTCTACCCGAGCGCCATCGCGGTCAGTCTGGGTGGCAGCCAGGTGGTCGCCGAGCACAACCAGATCCACCACTGCCCTTACAGCGCCCTGACCTTCGGCGGGACCGATTGCCGGCTGGAGGCCAACCTGATCCACCACGCGATGCAGGAACTGCACGACGGCGCCGGGATCTACATCACCTTCTGCAAGCGTGTCACCGTGCGCGGCAACGTCGTCCGCGACATCGCCGACACCGGCGGCTACGGCGCCAGCAGCTACTACCTCGACGAGCAGGCCGAGGACTGCCTGGTCGAGAACAACCTTTCGCTGAACGTCGTGCGCGCCAGCCACAACCATATGGCCCGCAACAACATCCTCCGGAACAACGTCTTCTGTTCCAACGCCGACCTGCATTTGACGTTTCCGAAGTCGAGCGGCTACACGTTGGAGCGCAACGTGCTGGTGGCCGCTGGTCAGGCCAAAGCGACGACGCCCGAGGCGGTGGCCACCTGGACGGCCAACCTGCTCCAGGCAGCGAGCCTGGCTGGCCTGCCGGAGTCGGTGCAACGCGGCGATCCGCAGTTCGTCGACGCGCTGGCCGACTGGACGTTCCGGGCCGGCTCGCCGGCTTTGGCGTTAGGGATCCAGCCGCTGCGCTGGACCGCGGTGGGCCCGCGGTAAGAGCTTGCGACGGGCGCCGCGGCGGACCACAATGTCCGTGTCGGGAGACGGCGATGAAACGCGCTGAACGGGAGGTGGTGGACCGCCTGGTTCGTGAGGCAGTCGCCGCACACCAGGGCGAGCCGCCGATTCTGCGGGCGGATTGGTCCCCATTCACCGACCAGGATGGCATGGAGGCGGTTGAGGTCGCCCTGGTCATTCCAGAGCCGTCTGACGATGCCTCATTTCAGTGGCTCAATGACTTCGGACTGGGCCTGATCCGAGCCTTCCGCGAGGAGGAACTCGACCGCTTCGCGTACGTCGCTGTGGTTGGCGCCGACGAGGCCCCCGAGGGTATCGCCGTGTCTGGCTGGCTGCACGGCGAGCGGGCACCGGTGCCGTGACGCACGCCGACCACTTGCTGGAGCAGGCGGCCCACCTGGCGCGGCGCCAGCGCGGCAGGCCACGCCAAGCTGACCTCCGACGGGCGGTCTCGGCGGCCTACTACGCGCTGTTCCATGCCCTGATCGATGCCTCCACTCGGATGGCGCTCGGTTCCAGCCCCAGCCGGGCGCCATTGCGGGGAGTCCTCGCGCGCTGCTTCGACCACGGCGAGATGGCCCGCGCCTGCAAGGCGCTGGCTGGTGGCACGTTGCCGTCAGCGCTGCAGCAGGTCCTGCCGGCTGGGCTGCCAAGTCCCGATCTCCAGCGCCTCGGCATCGCCTTCGGACTTCTCCAACGCTGGCGACACACAGCGGACTACGACCTCAACCAGCCCCTGGCCAGGGCCGCTGTGCTCTCGATGATCGATCTTGCCCGCACCGCCTGCGCCGTTGCCGCCACCCTCCCCACCGACGACACCTCTCGCCTGTTCCTCGCGCTGCTGCCGCTGTGGGGTCGCTTGCGGCCCTGAGGAGTTGGACGGATGCGACTCCCTTGGATCGTGCTGGGCCTGCTGCTGGCTGGTGCTACGCTGGCGGCGCCGGTGCGGTACGTCTTTCCGAACGACCCCGCCGTGGCCGACGCCAGGCGCGACTTCGGCGCGGTTGGTGACGGTGTCGCCGACGACACAGCCGCGCTGCAGCGGGCGATTGACGAGACCGCGCGCGGGCCGCGCCCGACGACACGGGTGCTTTACCTGCCGAACGGCACCTACCGGGTGACCCAGACGTTGGTCGTCAAGTCGGCGCTGGGGCCGTGGATCTACGGCGAGACCCGCGATGGCGTGCGGATCAAGCTGGACGATGCGGTCACCGGCCTCAACAGCGTGCTGCGGACGCATCCCAACGAGAGCGGACCGACCTCGGCCGACTGGTTCATGCGGAACATCCGCAACCTGACCATCGACGTCGGCAACAACCCCGAGGTCGACGGCATCCGCTGGTTTGCCACCAACACGGGCATCCTGCAGCAGGTCCGCGTCACGGGGCGGGGCAAGATCGGCATCAACGCCGGCTTCCTGGGCCAGAGCGGTCCGCACCTGCTGCAGGAGGTCGAGGTCGATGGCTGCGAGGTGGGTGTGCGGGCGGCCTGGATCTGGGGCAGCACGCTCTCGCGGGTGACTATCCGCAACTGCCGCGAGGTGGGGGTCTACGTCAACGCGACGCCCTGCGCCATCGAGGATCTGGTCGTCGAGAACACCCCGCAGGCGATGCGCTGCGAGTACCCCAACGACTGGGGCTGGTGGGGCGGCGTGGTGGCCCTCGTCGGGGGACGTTTCAGCGGCGGTTCGGCTGACCGCGCGGCCATCGAGAACAGCTCCATCGTCTACGCGCGCGACGTGCAGACCAGCGGGTTCAAGCAGGCGGTCGCCAGCAAGTCGCCCGGCGGCGATGTCGCGGGACCGAACCTCGACGAGTACGTTTCGCACCCCGAGAAGCGGCTCTTCGCCGGCCGCCCCGGGGCCCTGCGGCTGCCAATCCGGCAAGCACCCGACCTGCCCTGGGAGACCAGCCCGCGGCGCTGGGTCTGCGCCAACGACCACGGCGCCGTGGCCGGTGACAACAAGGACGATACCGCCGCGTTGCAGCGGGCGATCGACGCGGCCGCCGCAGCCGGGGCGACCACGGTCTACCTGCGCGGCGTCGGCGGCGGCGACCCGAAATGGTACACCCTGGAAGGCGAGGTGCGCCTGCACGGTAGCGTCAGCCGGTTGCTGGGACTGGGCTTCGGGCGGATCCTGGGCCTCAAGCAGGGCCAACTGGTGATCGATGACCGATCCGCGCCGGTCGTCAAGGTGCAGCACCTCGACAGCTTCGGCGGCCCGGCCCTGCCGGTGATCAACCGCTCTGCCAACCGCACGCTGGTGGTCGAGAGCTGCGGCGTGACGGTGATCGGCGACGGTGGCGGCGACATCATCGTGACCGACTGCCCCGCCCGCGTCGAACTGCGGCGGCCCGGTCAGAAGCTCTGGGCCCGCCACCTCAACCCCGAAGGCAACAGCGACGAAGGTCTCGTGCGCAACGTCGGCGGCGACCTGTGGGTGCTCGGTGTGAAGCACGAAGGGCCGGGGGTTCGTTTCGCGGTCAGTCAGAATGGCCGCAGCGAGGCCTTCGGGATGTTCCTCTACGGGCCGGGCAACCTGCCCGAGGGCGACCCGCGGCCGATCGCGTTGGTGGACAATGCCCAGTTCTCATTGGCCGGCTTGCGCGAGATTCAGTTCGGTAACGGCACCTGGCCGGTGAAGGTGCGGCAGATCCGCGGCGGCGAGACCCGCGAACTCACCAGCCGCACCGAGAGCGGCTGGACCGGCTGGTCGCTGTTCAGTGCCACCGCCCCGTAGCCGAGGCCGCGCGGTACCGCTCAGCGGTACAGCCAGTCCACCTCGAACGAGGTGACCTGCGTGCGGTTCAGCCCACCAACCTGGGCGTCGCCAGCGCAGTGCGCCAGGACCACCCGACTGCCGACGAAGGCGATGGCGGTGTAGCAGTACCAGCCGTCGGCGGCGTCTTCCAGCGTCCGCGGCGGGCTCCAGGTGGCGCCGTCGTCGCGGCTGACAGCGACGGTCAGGGGCGTCCGCTTGCCTCGCAGGGCGGGGGCGATCTGGCGGTGGTCGTTCCAGACCAACAGCAGATCGCCAGTCGCCGGGATTCGTTCGCAGGCAGCCGGCGAGAGCGGTGAGACGATGCTCGTCGGAAGCGCGGCGTCCCAGGTCTCGCCGCCGTCGCGGGAGGTGCAGCCCCACTGCGTGCCGCGGTCGGTACGCGCCAGCATCCAGAGCCGGCCGTCCCGGCGCTCGACCACCAGGGGCTCTTGCAGGCCGGCCCCGCTGCCGGCCGGCGGCAGCACCATACCCAGCCCGCGCCGCCAGGTCCGGCCGTCGTCATCGCTCCGGAAGCAGACCAGCGCCGAGGGGCGGAAGCGTGGGTTGGGCGGCCAGACATGCTGCGAGGCGGGCACCACCAGCCGCCCATCGCGGAGCCGCACGACGCGGTCGTTGTTGACCACGAAGTAGCCGACTTCCGGCATACAGAGCGTTGGCTCGCCCCAGGTGGCGCCCTCGTCGGTGGAGCGCCGCAGGTACATCCGGCAGTCGCTGCCGCTGTTCTTGCGCAAGTAGAACAGCCCGATGCTGTCGTCCGCCATCCGGCGCAGGGTCACCGACATCACGTTCTGGCCGCCCTCGTTGCGCAACACCAGCCCGTCGGTGTCGCTCCAGGTGCGGCCCTGGTCGGTCGAGACGCGACTGGCCAGGTGGGCCGTGGCATGGTCGGCCCCGCCGCCGGTGAAGTGGGTGTAGACCAGCAGCAGCCGGCCGTCAGTCAGTTCGAGCAGGTCGCCCTCGCTGTTGCGCGGATTGCCCGGTCCGGGCGACAGCAGGCGGTTGCGGACGACACCGTCGCGCTCGCTGACATCGGCCGCCAGCAGCGCCGGGGTGAGAGCCAGGCAGAGGCAGAGCACGAGGCATCCCCAGGACACCTGGCGGTGTTGGCGGCCGCGGCAGCGAGTCCTGCCGCGGCGCTGTTTCACGTGAAACAGCGCGGCGGTTTCACGGTCTGGCGCGCAGTTCGAGGACCCCGCCGGAGTAGCCCGGCGCGAGGTCCACCTCCAACCGGAGCGCGCTGCTGGTCAGCGGCGCGAAGCGGACTTCGTTCCAGGCGTCGCGCTGTCGGCCCGGCTCCTGCGCCGTGGGGACCGGCAACCACTGCTCGCCCACCTGCTGCCACAGCCGCCAGGCGGCCGGCACGCGGCACGAGCCGACGCCAGTGTCGTCGAACCAGTAGACCGCGAGGCCGCTGACCTGCCGTGGCTGCGGCCACCTCAGTTGCAGCCATTCGCGCCCGCCGCGGTGGTCCCACCAGGTGAACCGCGGCATCCGCAGATCGCCCGATCCGGTCGGCTCCTGCCCGTCGTTGACCGCCTCCAGCGTGTCCGCCTGCCAGCAGTGCGAGGCGCTGATCGTGGCGTCGCCGGCCAGCGTGCGCGGCGGTAGCTTGAGCTGCTCCGGCCGCTCCGGCAGCCAGACCGCCATCTCGTTGGGGCCGCGGTGGCACCAGGCGTAGTAGGGGATCAGCGTCACCGGCGCGGCGTCGCAGGTGACGCCGCCATCCGCCTGCCGGGTCGCCCGCTGCCCGGCGCCGCGTAGCAGCGTGAGGCCACCCAGCAGCGTCGGCTGCCAGTCGGGCCGCAGCTCGGCCGCCGGCGGCAACAGCAGATCGCGGGTCCGGCCGGCGTGGTCAGCGCCCTCCCAGCAGTAGACCAGCGGCCCGCGCTCGACGGCCACCAGGCCGGCCAGGTCGCGCACCTGGTGGTGCGCCTGCACGCGGCGCACGGGCATCGGCAGCTCCAAGCGGACCCGGTCGCCCGGCCGCCAGTGGCGCCGCAGCGGCAGGTAGCCGTGGTCCAGTCGCATTGGCAGCGGCTCGCCGTTGAGTTGCGCCTGCGGTCCCGGGCCGGCGGCTGCGCGGTAGGCGTAGAGGTCGCTGGGCAGCGGCCGGCCCTGACTCCAGCCCGGCACGCGCAGGCGCAGCGTGAACGTCGCCGGCCGCTGTGGGCGCACGGTGACCTCAACCGTGCCGTCCCACGGGTAGCGGGTCTGTTGCCGCAGGGTGACGGTCTGCCCGCCGACTGCCAGGTCGAGGCTGCCAGCGGCGTAGAGGTTGAGATCGACCACGTCGCCCCGGCTGCTGGCGAAGTAGCGCAGCAGGCTGGGCATGAAGCGCACCACGTTGACCGGGCAGCAGGAGCAGCCGAACCACGGCGCCCGTTCGCGCGAGCCGTGGTTGAAGGCCCGGCGGCCGTCGCTGACCAGCGGGTTCGGGTAGAAGAAGCGGTCTCCGCTCAGGGCCACACCGCTGAGGAAGCCGTTGTAGAGGATCCGCTCCAGGACATCGTAGTAGCGCCCATCGCCGGTCAGCCGGCCGAGCCGCTCGCTGAACAGCGCCGCGGCGATGGCGGCACAGGTCTCGTTGTAGGCGTCGTTCGGCAGCTCATACTCGGCGCCGAAGGCCTCGCCACCGTGCGACGCCCCGACGCCGCCGGTCAGGTACAGCTTGCGCCCCACCATGTTCTGCCACAGCCGCACCGCGGCCGCGGCGTAGGCCTGGTCGCCGGCCAGCAAGGCCTGGTCGACCATCGCCGCGTACTGGTAACCGGCCCGCACGGCATGCCCGACCACCTCGCTCTGCTGCAGCACCGGCAGGTGGTCCTGCTGCCCGGCACCGCGCAGCGCGTGAGTCTCGGGGCGCCCGCGCAGATCCAGGAAGAACCGCGCCAGGTCGAGGTACTTGCGCTGGCCGGTCGCCTGATAGAGCCGCCCCAAGCCGAGCTCGATCTCCTGGTGACCCGGCGGCTCCAGCAGCTTGCCGGGGCCGAAGACCGTGCCCAGGAAGTCGGCGTTGCGCAGCGCGACGTCCAGCAGACTGCGCTGGCCGGTGGCCTGGTAGTGCGCCGCGGCGGCCTCGTAGAGGTGGCCGACGTTGTACAGCTCGTGGCTGCTGGCCAGCCGACTCCAGCGCGTCGGACCGCTCATGCCCGGCATCTGGTCGGCCGGCAACAGCCGCCGCGCCGTGTAGAGGTAGCCGTCTGGTTCCTGCGCCCCGGCGATGTCGGCGATCAGCGCGTCGAGGTAATGCTCCAGCGCTGGGTCGCGCTGCCGCTGCAGCTCGTAACTCGCGCCCTCGATCACCTTGAACACGTCACTGTCGTCGAAGGGCGTGCCGACGAAGGTGCCCGGCAGCCGGCCCGCGGCCTTGGCGAAGTTGGCGTTGCGGCCGGTCTCGTCACACTTCGCGAAGTCGTAGGGCACGGTCACGCGCCGGTTGGTCTCCAGCCGCTGCGACCAGAAGCCGTCGTGCAGCCGCACCGCCGTCAGCGGCACCGGTTCGCGGACGGCGGTGGCGAGGATCACCAGGGACCACGTCAGCAGCATCAAGCGCTCCGGCCGGGCGCTTCGGGGCGTTGGCCGGCATCCCTGCCGTCTGGCCGGCTCAGACGTCGGGGAACAGCTCCCCCGCCAGCGGCGCGCCGACCGCCAGGTCCAGCGGGGCGGTGCAGACATGGGCCGCGCCGTTGAAGGTGGTGGTGCGCTCCATGAAGATCACGACATGCGCCACCCGCGCCTCGGTGGTCAGGTTGGGCGTCGCCATATGGGCGCAGCGGCCGTGGTGGAAGGTGCAGTCGCCAGCTCGCAGCGGCAGCGTCACGCGCGGCTCCCACTGCAAGTCGGGGCACAGGCCGAAGAGACTGCCGGCGTCACGCAGGTTCTGGGCCGGCAGATCGCGGCGGGCGTGGCTGCCGGGAAGGAAGGTCATGCAGCCCCGTTCGACCGGCACGTCCTGCAGGGCAATCCAGGCCGAAATCGGGTCGGGCGAGTTGGCGTGCGGCCAGTAGGGCTGGTCCTGGTGGAACTCCGTGCTGACGTTGCCGTGCGGCCGCTTGATCAGCAGGTGGTCGTGCCACAGGCGCAGCGGCTGCCCGACCAGCGCAGTCGCCGCCGCCGCCAGGCGCGGCAGGAGGGTCAGCTCGCGGATCACCGCGTCGTGGCGCCAGACATTGACGTGCTGGTCGAACACCTCGCCGCCCGACCGGACTTCCTCCCGCGACTCCATCACCGCCAGCGCGGCCGCCCGAAAGCGAGCCGCTGCAGCCAGCGACAGCAACCCACCGACCTTCACAAAGCCGTCGGCACGGTACCGTGCCACCATCTCCGCCGTGACCAACTCACCAGCCATCAGAGCGCTCCCCGGCAGCCGCGCTGCCAGGGCCTAGGGTGGTGCAAGGGGGCGGCGACGTCAGCGGGAGCGGGCTGCCCCCGGCGCCGCTGCTGTGCGGCCCCAACGCCTCGGGCAAGACCAACCGGCGGTGCGGGCCAGCGTCGCGGAACTGCTGGCGCTGGGGCGGCGGATCCGGGTCTGGACCGCCGATCAGCAGCATCTCAGGCGATACGACCCGGTAGCCCGGCGAGGTACCTAGCGCTCAGTCCACTGGTCGCTGGCGTCGCTGCTGCCGGGCAGGTCGGGGTCGATGGACTCGCCGAGGGTGAAGGTGGCGTCGGGGGACTTGAGCTTCTCGCGAGCCTGCTGCCGCAGCGCGGCGGCCTCGGCTTCCAGCGAGGCGTCCTCCATCCCCAGCTCGCGCAGCAGGTCGGCCGCCTCCCAGAGCTCGGAGGCGGTCAAGTGCCGCGTCTTCTGGAGTTGGGCCAGGACCTTCAAACGGGCCCTCGCGGTGACCTGATCTTCTGACATGACGCCGTCTCTCCGCCCGCTACGCCGGAGCCTGCTGGCAGTATAACACGTCCGCGGGCCGCCGCTTCAACCTGCACCCGCGGTGGTCTTGTAAGGTTTCGCAGGGACTTCTTGCCAACCACTTCGCCGTCCTGCCCAGCCCGCGCTGATCTCTGCAGCGTGGTGCGCTCGCGTGTGTCGACGCAGCGCTGGGGGGAGACGTTCCCGTACCAGGCGACGGCCACCCGGCTACTCGGCCGCGGTCAGCAACTCGTCGTCAGCCACCCAGAGGGCCAGGTAGGGCTCGGACAGGCCGCGCCGGCGAAGCAACACCAGGAAAGGTCGGTCGACCCGGTAGGCGTGCGGCGTGCAGGCCGGCAAGAGGGCTTCGGCCGCCACGGCCGCGCCGGCGCGGTCAAGGCGGAACTCCACGTCCATCTGGACGCCCGGTAGCCCGCCGAACGCCGGACCCAGCTCCGGGAACCGCCGACTCAACTTCCAGAGCATCGTCGGGACGGCCAGACGGTCATTCGGTCCGAGCGTGACGGCCGGGCCGCACCGGGCGAGGACCTGGGCGACGGTCTCGGCCAAGGTCGAGCCGGGTGAGACCACCGCCAGGATCACCTGATCGGGCTGGCTCGCCAGGTCCAGGTCGAGGATGAACTCCGGCAGCGCTTCCGCTGGCGTGTCGGCTGGCCACAGGCGGCCGGCCTGACGCGGCAAGGCCGGGTCGTAGCCGGGGGCGTCGGGATCAACGCCGAACGCCTGCACCGCTCGCACCCCGCCGCGAGTTCGGAACGGCAGCGGCTGCGGCAGGTCCTGGTAGGGTCGTTGGAAGTTCACGGCGGCTTCCAGGTAGGCGTAGACCTGGAAGCCGGGCGGTAGCTGCGGGGTCGCCTTGCCGGGGAACCTGGCGGCGAGCGCCGCAGCCCAGTCGGCTGCGCTGCCGTCGCGCGGGGTGAACGTGAAGAGCTGCTGCGGCGGGCACCAGCTCGCCGGATCCGGCAGCCGCTCCAACGCTGCAACCCAGCCGCGGCTGGTCGGGCGGGGTGTCGTTCCAGGTGACCAGCGCTTCCAGGCCGCGCGCAGCGCAGGGCTGTAGACCAGATTGCGGTCTGGCTGCAAGGGCACGTCGAGCAACGGCACCACCGTCGTCCGGTCGGCAGTCCGCAGTTTGGCCCCCACGATCCGGGGCGCCGGCGAGATCGGCGCAACCGCTTCCCGCGCTGCGCCTTGGCAGCCCCCGAGGAGGCCCGGACTCACGACACCCAACAGCAGCATCCGGCACCAGCGCGGCATCGACCTGCCCCCAGTGGTTGGCGACCTGATCCTGCCCGCCTTGCCAGCGCTCCAAACCTGACGCGTCAAGGCCGCCGCACGCTCGCTCAGCGCCGGCTCTTGACCTTGTCGGGCAGGTACAGCCAGCGGTGCTGTTGCAGCAGCAGGTCCCAGGCGGCGAGGCCGGTGCAGCGCAGCAGCAGCAGGTGCAGGGCCCGGCGGGGTGGGCGCGGCAGGTCCAGGTTGACGCCACACCGCGGCACCTGCGGCACCACGCGGGGGTCCCAGTCGGCCAGGTCGGCCAGCGGGTTGGCGCGGTAACGATCCAGCAGATCAGCCAGGGCCGTCAACAGTTTAGGCAGGTCGCCCTGCAGCAGTTTGCGCTTCGTCAGACGCCGGACCAGCCGCGGCAGGGACCGCGCAGCGGCCTCCTTGCCAGGCAGCTTGTGGTACTGCGCGACACGGGCCAGGGCCACTTCGAACCAGGTGCCCAGGGTGAACACCAGCGGCCGCGCCGTCGGCAGCTCCAGGCAGTCGCGCCGCAAGTTGAGATGCCACAAGCGGCAGGGGTGACCGCCCAGACCGAGCAGGCAGTTGGCCCCGACCCGCTCGTAGTCGCCAGGATCGAGGGTCGCCACCGCAGCGAACAGGCGGGTGGCGAGATCGGATGAGACCAACGCCGAAGGCAGCTCTGAGTGGCTCAACGACAACTCCCGTGGGCCCGGCCCCCACCACGATGCGATCACTCGCCGTTCGGCGCAGGGAGCAGCCGTCGGTCGGCGAATGCAGACCTCGCCATGGCTGCCGCCCCACCGCACCGGCCGTCACCACGGGCCGTGCTGCTCGGCCTGCTGGGGGTGGTCTGCCTAAGCTGGGGCACGCCCTACAGCGATCTGGTGTTGCGCGGCACCTGGGTTGGCCTGACGGCGTTCCCGATCGGCGCCTTCACGGCGCTGCTGCTCTTGCTGCTGCTCAATGCGCCCTGGCGGGCGGCCGGCCGCGGCCTGCGGCGGGCGGAGCTGCTGACGGTCTACGCGATGCTGCTGGTCGCGGCGGGGCTGAGCAGCTTCGGGCTGGTCGGTCTGCTGGTCCCTTACGCCGCTGGCCCGGCCTACTTCGCGACCCCCGAGAACCACTTCGCCGAGACCGTGCTGCGCCATCTGCCGCACTGGCTGCTGCTGCCGGCCGATCTCAGCCAGGCGCTCTACGAGGGCCTGCCACCCGGCCGCCAGGTGCCCTGGGACTGCTGGCTGCGGCCGGCCGTCGGGTGGGGCCTGCTGGTGGCCGGCGTCTACGCACTGCTGATCGCCTCCACCGCGGCCTTGCGGCGACCGTGGATCGCCGAGGAACGGCTGACCTTCCCGCTGGTCGAGTTGCCCTGCCAACTGGCCACCGACGGCGCCGGGCCATGGCCCGAACTGCTGCGGTCGCGAGTGCTCTGGGCCGGCTTCGCGGTGCCCTTTCTGGTCCACGCCATCAACGGCCTGCACTACCACTTCCCGGCGCTCCCGGCCATCAACATCCACCGCATCGACCTCGGCCCGTACCTCTCCGGCCGCGTCGGCGAGGCCGTTCAGCCGCTCTGGCTGCGAGTGCTCTTCACGGTGATCGGCCTGACCTACCTGCTGCCGAGCGAGATTGGCCTGTCGCTGTGGGTCTTCTTCGGCTTCTTCCTGGCGCAGGCCGCCGGCGGCGCCCTGGCCGGGGCGACGATGCCGTTCGTGCAGGCCTATCCGGTCCGCCGCTTCGTGGCGCTGCAGATGATCGGCGGCGTGATCGCGGCGGGGGGCAGCCTGGTCAGCCGCGCCGGGCGCGCCCTGGCGGCCAGTCGCCGGGCAGGCCCCGAGCCGGGCGCGCCGCGTCGCGCTGAGCTGTGGGTCCTGGCCGCTGTGGGCGCCGGGCTGCTGGCGCTGTGGGCGCACCTGGTCGGCCTGGGCGTCGGCTGGGCGGCGCTGCTGGTGGTGCCGTTTCTGCTGTTTCAGGTGGTCGGCACGCGCCTGGTGGCCGAGGCAGGGATGCTCTACGTGCAGCACCCGGCGCGGCCGCTGAACCTGCTGCTGAGCGGGCTGGGCACCGCGGCCAGCGGTCCGCCGCGGCTGCCGGCGATGGTCCTGCTGGACCACCTCTTCATGCTCGACAACCGCAGCCCCCTGCAGCCGGCGCTGCTGCAGGGCTGGAAGCTGGCCGAGGTTGCCGGCGTCAGCGCGCGCGGGCTGCTCGGGGCGATGTCGCTGGCTCTGCTGGTGGCCGGGCCGGTGGCGCTGCTGAGCACCCTGGGCCTGCTGCTGCGGCACGGCGGCACGATGCTCAACCCGTGGTTCACCAGCTACTACACCAACAACCTGTTCTGCTCCTGGAGCGCCCACCTGGTGCTCAACGGCGAACCGGCGCGGCCGGGCGACCTGCTCTGGGTGCTCCTCGGCGCCGTCACGATGGGCGGCTTGACGAGCCTCCACCGTCGCCTCGGCTGGTGGCCGCTGCACCCGCTGGGCTACCTGATGGGCGCCAGTTGGCCGATGATCAACTTCTGGTTCGCCGTGCTGCTGGGCTGGCTGCTGAAGGTGGTGACCCTCAAGCTGGGCGGCGCGCGCGCCTACCGCCGCCTGCTACCGGCGGCCCTCGGACTGATTCTCGGCGAGTACGCCGCGGCCGGACTCTGGACCCTGCTCGACGCCCTGGCTGGCGTCCGCGGGCATGAGATCTTTAGCTTCTGAACGTGCCCGCAGCGGGCGCGGCGAGGCGAGGCTCCAGGACCCGCCAGGCCCGGCCAGGAGCCAGCAGCGCCTCCACCTCGCCGACGGTGCGTGGGCGGGAGCTCGCGTCAAGGCGGTCGGGGCACAGGTCCAAGCCGTTAGGCCAGCAAATGGTGCCGTCCTTGGCCCTGACCGTGCCGAAGTACGCAGGGTCCTGCCAGGTGCGAAGGACGCCCCGATCCGGCAGCGTCTGCGCGTCGAACAGCCGCGTCTCGCCCGACGTGAAGCCCAGCAGCAACCGGTAGCCTTCGAGGGGGCCTGACCGCGGTCACCCGTTCCAGCGGCTCATGGTGAGGACGCCATCCAGGCAGTGGAGGTGGAGCATGGTCCCGTTGAACGTGCAGATGGCAGGCGCGTCGCGGCTTCACCAGACCAGACTCTGCACCGCCGCTGGCGCGCCTCTCAACCCAGCCCGCTGGCCACCGCCGCGGGTTCCCGCTGCGCAAGATGCCACAGGGTCTCGGGCGCGATGTCGAGGTCGGGGGGCCAGGTCACGGTGCCCCCCAAGACCGTCGCCCGGCCGAAGCGCGCCGGGTCACGGAGCTGTCGGAAGGCAGGCAGGTCAAGGTACGGCCGGACGTCGAAGACGCCGCGTTCACCGTGCGCAAAATCGATCAGCAACTGGTACTCGGGCAGCACCCGCACGCTCGCGACCTCGATCATATCGCGCTCCTACCGCAGCGGGTCGATCTGAAAGACCACCTCGCCGCGCACGGCCAGATCCCAGTCGGCCCGCAGCTCCTCACGCCGCAGTTCATCCAGGCACTCACCAGGCGCGTCTGCCGGGGCGGTAGCGAGCCTGCCAGAACCTCGGCCGATTCGATGCCGAAGGCCGCGTGGCTCCCCTGGTACCGGGCGTGGATGTGAGGTTCGTGGTGCTCGACGTTTTCGAGGAAGTGCAGGTAGATGACGATCCCGAAGAACATGCTGATCGCTGGCACCGCTGACCTCCGCCGCAGCCTATTCTCGGATGTCAGCGTGTCGCCTGTCAACCCAGCCCGCTGGCCGCCCTTAGCGGCTCGCGGTGGGCCGCCAGCCACTGCGCGAAGGTCTGCAACTGCGGGTTCAGTTCGCGGCTGCGCGCGACGCTGCGGGCGGCGCAGAAGACCGGGCTGAAGTCGCGCTTGAACTGGAACATGTTCCCCAGATCCTCGGCGCCGGGGAAGCCGAGGCCGCGGTAGGCGTCGGGCGAGATGGCGTTGTACCGCACCTCACAGCCGAGCGTCGTGGCCAGGGCCGCGGCCATTTGCGTGCCGGTGAGATGCTCCCCAGCGATGCCGATGGTCTGGCCGACCAACTCCGGGCGCTGCAAGATGCCATAAGCGCAGCGACCGATGTCCTCGGCGGCGATGCCGGGCAAGGGGACCTCGTCCATCGGCAGGGTGATCGCCCGCACCCCGTCGGGGCCCGGCTGCGGCGCCATCCCGAAGCCGATGAAGTTGTCCCAGTAGAACGACGTCAGCAGGAAGGTGGTGGGCACGCGGGCCGCGCGGAAGAAGCCGTTCGCCTCGCCCTTCGCATCGAAGTGCGGCACGCGGTAGAGGCCAATCAAGGGCATCCGTTCGTCGTGCAGGTCGAGGTAGTCGCGCGTGTCTTCGAGCGTCGACCAGATGACATGCTGCAGCCCGGTCGCCTTGGCCGCGTCGGCCATCGCGCGCGCTTGCGCCAGCTCGCGCTCGGGTGAGAAGTGGTCCCAGAAGAAGGTCACGCAGTATGCGCCGTAGGCCCCCTCGAAGGCTCGCCGCAGGCTCTCTGCGTCGTCCACATTGGCCGCCACCAGCTCGGCCCCCAGCGCCGCCAGGGCCTGCGCCGCTGGCGAGTTGACATCCCTCGTCAGCGCCCGGGCCTGGAACTGACCGCTGGGGTCAGCCTGAATCGCCCGCACCAGCCCGCCGCCCTGCGCCCCGGTGGCACCCACCACCGCGATGATCTTCCGCTCCGCCACGTCGCCGCTCCCAGGGAGTCGCCGCTCAGGCGACCGCCGGGTCCATTATGGTGCGCCGCCGTCGCCGTGCAGCTCCTCGAAGTACCGCTTGACGCGGTGCCGCTCGGTGAGAGGGATGTCCCCGCGGGAGACGGCCGACTCGGCGGCCGCTTCGTACTCGCCGATCACCTCGGTGTAGGGCACCTTGGCATCGTCGAGGGTGGGCGCCTGCCGGCTGCCCTGCTCGGTGCGATAGGTCCCGCGGGAGTTGGCCTGCCCCTTGGCCCGCTCGTCGTGCTGCCGGGTCTCGGTGCGGCGGGGCGCGTAGAGCTGTTCCCACTGCTGCTTGCTGTCGTCGTCCGGCGAGTCGCCGGGGTGGTAGGGTTGCTGCGGCCCGCCGTGGTCGGGCGTCGGCTCGGCGGCTTCGTTGGTGCTGCCGGGCCCGCGGCTACGGCCGGCCGGGCCGCCGGTTGGCGGGCCGTCCTGCGGCTGGCATAGCCCGCCGGGGCACTGGCCGCCCTGCCGCTGCGCCTCCTCGCGCAGGCGCTCGGCGTCGCCGAGGGACTCCTTGCCCTGCTCCAGGTACTCCTGCAAATCGTCGAGCATCTCCTGCGAGGCGTCGCCGCCCTGCTGCAACGCCTCGGCAGCGTCTTGCAGGGCCTGCTGCGCGGCCTTGGCGCCCTCGCCCTGGCAGTCCTGCTGCGCGGCCTTCTCCAGCGCTGCGGCTGCCTTCTGCAGGGCCTCGCCCTGTTTCTGTTGCGGCGAGTTGCGCAGCGCCTCGGCGGCTTTGCGGAGTTCGGCCGCGGCCTGGCGGGCCTGCTCGGGGGTCAGCTTGCCGCTCTGCAGCTCCTTCTGAAGCTGCCGCAGCAGTTCGCTGGCGGCGTCCAGTTGCGGGTTCTCAAGCTGCTCGGCGATCCGCTCGCCCAGTTCGCCCTGACTGCGCAAATCGCGCCGCGCCTGTCGGCCGGTGCGCTCCACGGGACGCCCGGCGACCCGCTCGCGGGTCTGGCGGACCTCCTGGTTGAGCTGCTCCAACCGCCGCAGGGCCTCTTCTTTGTCGAGCCGCGCGCGCCGCAGCTTGAGCGCCTCGCGCAGCACCCGGCGGGCCTGTTGCTGCGCCGTCGCGGCGTGCGGCCCGCGGGCCTGCTGCTCGACCTCGGCGGCCTTGGCAGCCAGCTCCTCGCCGACCTGCCGCGACACCAGCTCCGTGGCCAGATCGGTCTCGCTGCGCCAGAAGCTGAAGCGGGGGAGGCAGTGGCAGCCGATCAGCAGCAGCGCCAGCCCGGCGCAGAGGCGTGACTCGAAGCCGATCCGCCGCGGCATCGCGCGCCGCAGGTCGATCTCGGCAGCCGCCCGGCGAGCGTCGGCTAGCCGCGGCTCCAGGACCGGTCCGGCGTAGCCGGCCTGCCGCATCGCCAAGGCCGAGGAGAGGCGTTCATCGAGGCCGAGGCGCTCGTCCAGCAACAGCGCGGCGCGTTGCGCGCTCGGCCGCCGCCGCCAGGCCAGCGCCACGCCGGCCAGCACCGCCAGCAGCAACATGCCGCCGACCACCCACCAGGGTTCGAAACGCAGCCGCCAGACGCGGTCGGCCGCCAGCAGCACGACCCCCACCGCCAGCGCCAGCCGCAGCGTGCGGGCCAGGCGTCGCTCGCACTCCTGCCCCCAGATCCGCCGCTGGGCCGCGGTCACCAACCCGTCCAGTTCGTCGCGCATCGCCGTTCTCGCGATCATTGTGCCCCAAGTCGCGGGCCGAGGCGACCAGAATCCGCGGCCGGGCGGCCGGTTACGGGAAGGCCTGGTAACCGGCCTGCGGGACCAGCGCCCCGACCACGCCGAAGAGGCCGGCCATGAAGAAGTCGCCGAGGATCAGGCCGAGGCAGAAGACGGGCAGCTTCTGGTGCCAACGGTGCCCGCCGACCTTCAGCACCACCGCCTTCAGGAGCCAGCCCAGCAAGAAGGCGAACCAGATCCAGGGAATCGTGCGCTTGGTGAAGCCGACGGCGTAGCCGATCGGGTGGAGCGGCCACCAGAGCACCTTCATGCGCAGGCTGGTCAGCCCGAAGAGCACCGCCGCGCCGAACAGCACCGCCTGGATCCGCAACCAGTCGCGCTCGCGGGGGGTCTGGATCCAGCTCACCAGCATGTTGTACCCCTCAGTCGGCACCTGGCTGAAGCGCCAGGTGTTGAGGGTGATCCCGCCATGCTTGTAGATCACGCCGAGCGTGACGTAGGACGCTACGACCATCGTGAAGACGGTCGCCACGCCCACCGCAGCGACCACATGACGCACCGAGGCGCCGACGCTGTCGGCCATCTTGAGGGCTTCGAGCTGGTAGCCCATCACCGTCGGCGCGCCGCGGAACTCGACGGTGAACCAGCGGTAGGTGGTCATCACGGTCAAGTCGCGCAGCGTGTAGGCGCGGGTGCCGGTGGTCAGCAGCAGCAGGTCCTGCGGCATCATCGGCCCGGAGATGCAGCCGACGCCGGCCTCGCCGCGGATCCGGGCGAGGGCCAGGCAGAGCATGAAGACCAGCCCGAAGAAGACGGTCGCCACCAGCGGCGACATGCCCGCGGTGCAGCTCCAGGTGACCAGCACCGCCAGGCAGCAGGCAAAGGCCAGCAGCGCGGTGCGGTGCAGCCGAATATCTTCAGCGGTCGCGGGCGCGTCGCCCGTGCCGAGCAGCACCGCTCGCAGGTGGTGCCGCGCGAACCAGAGGTTGACCAGCACCAGGCCCAGCCAGGCCCCGACCGACTGCTCCGGCGCGAACGGAAAGGCCGTCGCCCCGCCGCTGGTGGCCGCGGTCAACCCGGTGATGCCGCCAAACAGGCTGAGCAGGCACTGCACCACGAAGAAGAACCAGACGCTCAGCGAGACATCGAGCGGCAGCAGCGCCGCAAACGCGATGATGCAGGGGTAGAAGTTGAGCGGCATCGACCCAAGCTGGCGCCATGGCTCGGTCATCCCGCGGGTCAGGTTCAGCTCGTTCTTGAAGGGCAGCAGCGGCACCGCCGGGAAGTAGGTGTGCAGCCCGTTGAAGAGGTGCGGCACGATGGCGATGCTGAAACCGATCCAGAGGATTTGATTGCGCCAGATCGGGCTGTAGGCCTGGCCCTGCTCGACCGCGGTCAGCTCGAGCGGCAGGTAGACCAGCGGGAAGGTCAGCCGCTCGCTCCGGATCCACTGCTGGTGGACCAGCAGCACACACGACAGCAGGCCGAAGTTGAAGGCCAGGACGAAGATGCTCCACATCGCCAGCGGTGTGCGCCACAGCCGCCAGGGCACGCCATCGGCGCTACCCTCCCAGAAGTGGCGCGCCTCGATGGCATCGGGGATCGCGAACCAGTTGGGGTAGGCCGAGGTGAACAGGTCCCACTTGTTCTCGGGCCGGGCGTGGTAGAACGGCGCCTCGACGACACTGTAGAGGAAGTGGACCAGTCCGATGCTCGACAACGGCGAGCCGATGCTGAGCATGATGTAGAGCAGAATCTGCTCTCGCCCGTCGAGCGCCCAGCCCGGCCGCAGCCGGCGCAGCAACGGGTTGACCGCGCCGGTGAAGACGGCCAGCACAAAGACCAGCGCAATGCTCGGCGCCAGGGAGTTGAAGCTGGTGCTGTTGACGACCAGCGTGCTGTTCTCGGTCCAGACGACGATCACCGTCATCCAGAACGCGAACCAGGCGCAGACGCGCAGGTTGAACGGACGTCGCTGGGCCGGGGCGTCGCTGCTGCTCACTGCCAACCTCGCCGAGAGGGTACCACACCCGCCGCGTGCCGCGCCGGGCGAGTTAGTGCCGCCGGACCAGCTCGGAGTGGTACTCCTGCAGCGCCCGCACGCCACACGGCTGCTCCCGTTCGGCAGTGATCCCCTGGACCGCGGCCATCGCCGCCGCCAAGGTGGTGATGGTCGGGATGTTGCGCCGCAGCGCCTCCTTGCGGATCAGGTGATGGTCGGCCTTTGCGGCATCGCCCGAGGGCGTGTCGATGATCAGGTCGATCTCGCCGTTCTTGATCATGTCGACCACGTTCGGGCGGCCTTCGCTGACCTTCAGCAGCTCGTGGACGGCGATCCCATTGCGCTCCAGCACGGCGCCGGTGCCATCGGTCGAGACGATCCGGAAGCCGAGGTTCTCGAACTGCTTGGCGACCATGATGATGTTGCGCTTGTCGGCGTTCTTGACGCTGATGAAGACTGTGCCGCTCGATGGCAGCCGCTGCCCCGAGGCTTCGTAGGCCTTGAAGAAGCTCGCGCCAAAGGTCCGGTCGATGCCCATCACCTCGCCAGTCGAGCGCATCTCGGGGCCCAGCACCGGATCGACGCCCGGGAACTTGGCGAACGGGAAGACCGGCTCTTTGACCGAGACGTGGTCGGGCCAGATCTCCCGCGTGAAGCCGACCTCGCGGAGGCTCTTGCCCGACATCACCCGCGCCGCCAGCTTCGCCAGCGGCACGCCAATCGCTTTCGACACAAACGGTACCGTGCGCGAGGCGCGGGGGTTGACCTCCAGCACGTAGACCTTGTCGTGGCGGATGGCGTACTGGATGTTGAGCAACCCGATCACGCCCAGCTCTTTCGCCAGCAGCACGGTCTGGCGGCGGATCTCGTCAATCTGCCCGTCGACCAGCGTGTAGGGCGGCAGGGCGCAGGTGCTGTCGCCGCTGTGGATGCCCGCCTCCTCGATGTGCTCCATGATCCCCGCGACGACGACCTGCTGGCCATCGCTGATGGCGTCGACATCGACCTCGATGGCGTCTTCGAGGAACTTGTCGATCAGCACGGGGTGCTCGGGCGAGGCCTCCACGGCGAGGGCCATATAGCGCTGCAACTGGGGCTCGCTGTAGACCAGCGCCATCGCCCGCCCGCCGAGCACGAAGGAGGGTCGCACCAGCACCGGATAGCCGATCTTGGCGGCGCACTCGACCGCCTCTTCGACGCTCCGAGCGGTGCCATTGGGCGTCTGGCTGAGGCCCAGCTTGTCGAGCATCTCGGCGAACCGCTTGCGGTCTTCGGCGCGGTCGATGCTGTCGGGACTGGTCCCGATGATCGGCACCCCGGCGGCCTCGAGCTGCTTCACCAGCCGCAGCGGCGTCTGGCCGCCGAACTGCACGATGACCCCCACCGGGCGCTCACGCTCGACGATGTTGAGGACATCCTCGCGGGTCAGCGGCTCGAAGTAGAGGCGGTCGCTGGTGTCGTAGTCGGTCGAGACGGTCTCCGGGTTGGAGTTCACCATCACCGTCTCGTAGCCGTCTTCGCTGAGCGCCATGGCAGCGTGGACGCAGCAGTAGTCGAACTCGATGCCCTGCCCGATGCGGTTCGGTCCTCCGCCGAGGATCAGAATCCGCGGCTTCGGGCTGTCGCGGACCTCGTCCTCGCTCTCGTAAGTACTGTAGTAGTAGGGTGTGAAGGCCTCGAACTCGGCGGCGCAGGTGTCGACCAGTTTGTAGACCGCCTGCACCCCAGCGGCGAGGCGCTGCTGGCGGAACACCGACTGCCGCTGGCCGCTGGCCTTGGCCAACTGGTAGTCGCTGAAGCCGAGCTGCTTGAGACGCTCCACCTCGGCCGCGTCGAGCGACCCGCGTTCGCGCAATGTCCGGCGCAAGGCCTCGTCCTCGGCCACCAGCTCCGCCAGGTTGCTCAAGAACCAGCGGTCGATCTTGGTGATGTCGAACAGGTCGTCCAGGCTCCAGCCCTCTTGCAGCGCGTAGCGCAGGTAGAAGATCCGGTCGGGGTTCGGGTTGCGCAGGTTCCGTCGCAGCTCGGCCGAGGGCACCTCCTGGAGGTCCTTGCCGTCACCGCCGAAGCCGTAGCGGTCGATCTCCAGACTGCGCAGGCCCTTCTGGAGCGCCTCCTTGAAGGTCCGCCCGATCGCCATCGCCTCGCCGACCGACTTCATCTGCACCGTCAGCGTGGGGTCGGAGCCGGGGAACTTCTCGAAGGCCCAGCGCGGGATCTTGACAACGCAGTAGTCGATGGTCGGCTCGAAGCTGGCCGGGGTCTCGCGGGTGATGTCGTTCGGGATCTCGTCCAGCGTGTACCCCACCGCCAGCTTCGCGGCGATCTTGGCGATCGGGAAGCCGGTCGCCTTGGAGGCCAGCGCCGAGCTGCGCGAGACGCGGGGGTTCATCTCGATGATCCGCACCCGGCCCGTGTCGGGGCAGACCGCGAACTGAATGTTCGACCCGCCGGTGTCGACGCCGATCCGGCGGATGCAGCGGATCGACTGGTCGCGCAGGTTCTGGTACTCGCGGTCGGTCAGCGTCTGGGCCGGCGCGACGGTGATGCTGTCGCCGGTGTGGACGCCCATCGGGTCGAAGTTCTCGATGCTGCAGATGATCACGACGTTGTCTTTGAGGTCGCGCATCACCTCCAGCTCGTACTCCTTCCAGCCCAGCACGCTCTCTTCCATCAACACCGTCGTGACCGGGCTACAGGCCAGGCCGTGTTCGAGCATCTCCTTGAACTCGTCGATGTTGTAGGCGATCCCGCCGCCAGTCCCGCCGAGGGTGAAGCTCGGGCGCAGGATCACCGGCAGGCCAATCGCCTCGATATGCCGCAAGCCCTCTTCGACGGTGCTCACCATCACCGACTTGCAGCACTCGATGCCGACCTCTTGCATCGCCTCGCGGAAAGCTTCGCGGTCCTCCGCGGTGTGGATGGCGTCGTAGTTGGCGCCGATCAGCTCGACGCCATAGCGGTCGAGCACGCCCTCGCGGGCCAGGGTGTAGGCCAGGTTCAGCCCGGTCTGCCCGCCCAGCGTCGGCAGCAGCACGTCGGGCCGTTCGACGGCGATGATCTGCTCGAGATACTGCGGCGTCAGCGGCTCGATGTAGGTGCGGTCGGCGAACTCGGGGTCGGTCATGATCGTCGCCGGGTTGCTGTTGGCGAGAATCACCGTGTAGCCCTCTTCCTTGAGGGCCTTGCAGGCTTGCGTGCCCGAGTAGTCGAACTCGCAGGCCTGCCCGATCACGATCGGCCCGGAGCCGATGATCAGGACCTTCTGGATGTCCTCACGCTTCGGCATGTGACGCTCCCGGCGATATGAAAAAGCCTTCCCGACCCCGGGAAGGCTCTGCCTGAACTCTGGGCTGCCCAACCTGCTGACTTGGCTGCTTCATCCGCCGACCAAATCCCTTCGCGGGCGGTGATTGCCTGGGAGCAACGGTAGCACCGTGACCGCTACCTGTCAACGCAGATCGCCGCCCGCGCTCGGGCGACTCAGGGCGTCGTCAGGCGGAGTTCGTCGAGCTCCAGAACCACCTCGTCGGCGCCCGGCGGCTTGGCTAGCAGCAGCGCCCCGAGCGGCCCCGCGACCGGCTGCGCCGGCCCCACGGGCTGTCCGTCGGCGGTGACCGCGAGGCGTCCGCCGGCCAGGCGCCAGCGGACCGCGACCCACCGCCCGAGCGGCCAGGGCCGGGCCGCGCCGGCGGTCGGGTAACCGCAGACGGTGCCATCGGGCAGCAGCCGCAGACCGGCCACGCCGGCCCGGTCGGCAGCCGTCCCCAGGAGCACCAGCCGCAGGCCGCGCGGCGGGCTGCTCAGCCGCAGCCAGCCCTCCACGGTCAGCGCGGGCTGCGCGTCGAACGGCAGGTAGAGCGCGCCGGCGTCGGTCCCGGCGGGCTGCCACCGCAGGCCCTGCCCGCCGCGTTGGCCGGGCGGCGCGACGGTGAGCGTGGCGACCGTCTGGTCGAAGCCCGGCAAGGCGCTCCAGCGCGGCGGGCTGCTGCCAACGGCCAGCTCGTCGCTGGTGAGCGTCAGCGGCGCGGCGGCACTGAGCGGGTAGCTGCCGCGCTCCGGCCGCAGCCGCGGCCGCGTCAGCCAGGGCAGCGCGGCGAAGGTCATCCGGAACGGCTCCAGCGCCGCGTCGACCGGCTCGCCGCAGGCCGCTTCGAGCGCCAGTCCCTGCGCCGCCCGAGTGGCGCGCTCGGCCTCCAGGCTGAGGTCCAAGGCGCTTCGCAGGTAGCCGTGATCGAGCGCCCGGGCGGCCTCGGCGAGGATCTCCCGGGCGGCCTGCCAGGCCCCGTCGCCACCGGCCGCGCGGCCCTCGGCGCGCAACGGCTGCAGGGTGTAGCCGACCTGCAGCACGCGCTCCGCGGCGATCCGGAAGGCGCGCTGGGCGACCGCGGGCAACTCGGCGGCGCAGCGCGCCGCCAGCTCCGTCGGCGGCCGCGGCGTCAGCAGCACCGCGGCGGTCAAATCCAGACCGGGCAACTGCACCCGCACGGCATCCTGCCGCAAGTCGGCCGGACGCACTTCGGGACCGGCCGGCGTCAGCAGCACCTGCTGCAGGCCAGCCGGCGGGTGCGGCAGCGGCAGGTCGATCCCCAGCGGCGGCCACGGCGCGTCGCCAACCGACCGCGTGTCGAGCCGGCTGTCACGCCAGAGCAGCAGCAGCGTCTCCTCGCCGCGCTGCCAGACCCCGCCCGCCAGGCCGTCCGGCAGGTCCGGCGCCGGCAGCCACTGCCCGCTGGCCAGGTACGGTGCGAACCAGTCGGCCTCGCGCGCCAGCTCGGCAATCGTCAGCGCGCGCGCCGCACCGCTGAAGGGGGCCGGGCCGCTGACCAGGTGGCCGAGCTGGTTCCAGATCACCCCTCGCGAGCCGCTGCCCCAAGCGGCGTACGCCTGCAGCCGCAACTGCGCCGGTTCGGGCAGCAGCAGCCACTCCCCCGCGTAACGCAGCACGCTGGCCTCGCGGAGCTGTCCGTCCCGGTACAGGTCGGCGTGCGGCGCGGCCGCCTGCAGCGCCGCACTGGCGATGGCCTCCGGCGGCGGGCAGGCGGCCAACTCGGTCCACCAAACCCCCGGGCTAGCCTCGCGCTGACGCTGCAACTGCTGCGCCCACCGGCCGGCGCCAAGGCCCTCACGGTAGAGGAAGGGCAGCCGGCTGAGCCAGGCTCCCGGCGGGCCGGGCACCTCACCGGCCACCCGCACGACTGGCGCGCCGAGCGGTGGCGGCGGTGCCGTCGCGGGCCAGACCCACAGGTCGGGCTGCAGATCCAGCCGGGCCGCCAGCCGTTCGGGCCGCTCGACCCGCGGCTCGACCGCCACCGCCAGCCCCGCCGCATGGGCCACCGGCAGCAGCGCGCGCAGGTCGTCCAGCCCAGGGCCATCGGCCGCGCCGACCAGCACCAGGTTGGCGCCGAGGGCCCGCAACCGGGCGACCGTCGCGGCGGGATCGCACGGCTGGCCTTCGCGGCGGGCGTCCAACGGCAGCCGCACCGCATAGACCGCGGTCGGGCGACCGTCGTGCAGCCACTGCTCGCCGACCACCTCCCAGGCGGCAGCCAACGGGTGCAGGCAGAGCAGCAGCGAAAGCAACACGCGCATCACGCCGCGAGTTGGCCGTCTGGCGGCGGTTCCCCTTCAGCCGGCGCCACCTGTGGCACACTACCGTTGCCGGGAGCGGGCAGGAGACGACGATGCAGCGACGAGAGCTGGGCAAGACCGGGCAGCAGTTGTCGGTGATCGGGTTCGGCGGGATTGTCGTCCGTGACACCACCCCGGCCGAGGCGGCCCGCTACGTCGGTGAGGCGGTCGACGCGGGCGTCAACTACTTCGACGTCGCACCCAGCTACGGCAACTCCGAGGAGCGCCTCGGACCGGCGCTGGAGCCCTACCGCGAGCAGGTCTTCCTGGCCTGCAAGACCGCCAAGCGCACCCGCGACGAGGCCGCCCTCGAGCTGCGCCAGTCGCTGGCCAAGCTGAAGACCGACCACTTCGATCTGTACCAACTCCACGCCCTGACCAGCGACGAGGACATCGAGCGCGCCTTCGGCCCGGGCGGCGCGGTGGAGGAACTGGTCGAGGCTCGCGCCCTGGGGTTGGTGAAGCATCTCGGCTTCAGCGCTCACAGCGACAAGGCCGCGGTCGCCGCGCTGGAGCGCTTCGAGTTCGACAGCGTGCTGTTCCCGGTCAACTACTTCTCGTGGACCAACGGCCAGTTCGGCCACCGGATCATGGAGACCGCCGTGCGGCAGGGCGTCGGCCGGCTGGCGCTGAAGGCGATGGCCCTGGGCAAGTACGTCAAGGACGAGCAGCGGCCGTTCGGCAAGTGCTGGTACCAACCGCTCGACAACCCGGCCCTGGTAGCGCCGGCGGTGCGCTGGTCGCTGGCCCAGCCGATCACCGCCGCGGTCTCGCCCGGCCATATCGAGCTCTTGCGCCTGGCCATCGCCGCAGTCAACGAGCTACGCGCTCCCGAGGCCGCTGAGATGGCGGCCCTGGCCGGCGCTCTGCAGACCCGCGAGCCGGTCTTCGCCGGCTGAAAGGACTTGCCATGGCTGCCAAGCATACCGTCGTGCTGGTGCCCGGTGACGGCATCGGGCCGGAGATCACCGGCGCCGTGCTGCGGATCCTGGCCGCGGCCGGGGTCGAGATCGAATGGGAGCGCCACGTCGCTGGCACCGAGTCGCTGGCGACCCTCGGCACGCCCTTGCCCGACACGCTGCTGGCCGCCATCGAAAAGCACGGCGTGGCCCTCAAGGGGCCGCTGACGACCCCCGTCGCGTCGGGCTTCCCGTCGGTCAACGTGGCGCTGCGCAAGCACTTCGACCTGTACGCCAACCTGCGCCCGGTGAAGACCTTGCCGGGCATGGCGACGCACCACGGCGAGATCGACCTGGTGATCGTCCGCGAGAACACCGAAGACCTCTACAGCGGGCTGGAGCACGTCGTCGTGCCCGGAGTCGTCGAGTCGCTGAAGATCATCACCGAGAAGGCCTGCACGCGGATCGCCGAGTTCGGGTTTCAGTTCGCCGAGCAGAACGGCCGTCAGACGGTCAGCGCCGTCCACAAGGCCAACATCATGAAGCTCTCGGATGGGCTCTTCCTGGACTGCTGCCGCAAGGTCGCCACGCGCCACGGCAGCGTCGCCTACAACGAGGTGATCGTCGACAACGCCGCGATGCAACTGGTGATGCGCCCACGGCAGTTCGACACGCTGCTGCTGGAGAACCTCTACGGCGACATTCTGAGCGACCTCTGCGCCGGTCTGGTCGGCGGTCTGGGCCTCTGCCCCGGCGCCAACCTTGGCCCGCGCTGCGCCATCTTCGAGGCCGTCCACGGCTCGGCACCCGACATCGCCGGACTCGGCGTCGCCAACCCCACCGCGCTGTTGCTGGCGGCGCTGCTGATGCTGCGCCAACTCGAAGAGCGTGCCGCCGCCGACCGCATCGAAGCCGCGCTGGTGCAGGTGATGCAGGAACCGGCGCGGCGCACCCGCGACCTCGGCGGCGAGGCCACCACCAGCCAGTTTGCCGAGGCCATCGCCGCGGTGATCGAGGCCGGCTAGACCGGCGGCGGCGCCCAGTTGTGGTGCCAGCGGCTGGCCGGTGGCACGCCCTGCGGGCCGCGGTACTGCTGCATCGACTCCAGCGACGGCAGGATCGGTTCGATCACGTCGTGCCAGAGGGCCTCGGTCTCGGCGAAACTGAGCCGCGTCGGAGTGCTCGCGGAGTAGGCTGCCAACAGCTCCTGGAGCTTCGCCGCCAGCCACCGCGCAAAGCCCTCGACCATGTGTTGTCCAGCGCGGCGGCTGGTCTCGTAGGCATGATCCGCCATCGCGAAATGCGGTGCACCGCGGTCGTCCCCGCGGGGCGGCAGCCGGCTGACATCGATGCAGGCGGGATCGAGGTACCACATTTCGCTGCACTCGACCTTGCCGGCATGGTCGCCGGTCATCCCGTCGGTCGGGAAGCCCGGGTTGCCTTCGTTGATCACCACCGCCAGCCGCGGCGCGAAGTACGGCTGCAGCAGCTCGACCACGCGCCGGAAGTCGGCCATGTGCGGGCCGCCGTGGCCAGTCAGTAGAATCACCGCCCGGAACTCCAGGGCCGCCATCGTGCGCAGATGGTACAGCACGTTGCGGAAGAACAGCGCTGGCGGCAGGCCGGTCAGCCACGGCCGCGCCTCGCCGATCCGCTCGCTGGCCCAGACCGCGTAGATTCCGAGCTCGTGGACATGCCAGAAAAACGGCGGCGCGACGATCCCGCCACCAAGCTGCGCGGCGCGGACGGCAATCCCCTGGGCCTTCAGAGCATCCAACCCCAACGCACTCTGCGGGCCGTGCGGCTCGCACAGTCCGTAGGGCAGGTAGACGCCCGGGCAGGCCGCGCAGGCGGCCTCCAACTCGTCGGGGAACATCCGCTCCCAGCGCACTTCACGCATCGCCAGCTCCAGGTTCGCCGGCGCCTTTCGGGTCCGCCGCGGGCGCTCCTGCCGCCGCCACCGGGCCGCCGCAACGGAACATCCGGCAGTCATTCGCCAGCGCGGCTCGTCATACTACCGGCGGGAGTGAGGGAATGCTGACTGCGGACCAGGTGGCGACGTTCGCGCGCGATGGCTGTCTCAACGGCGGCCGCGTGATCGACGACGCCACGGTCGCCGAACTGAATAGCGAGCTGGCGCAGGTGATCGCTGGCACCGCGGTCGGGCAGCCGGTGCGGCTGATCAACCTGACCGGCAACGACGCCACGCCGGTCTGGCAGATCGTCAACATCTGCGACGCCAGCCCGGCCTTCCGGCGACTGGTGCACCACCCGACCATCGTCGCGATGATCGGGCAGTTGATCGACGACCGTAGCATCCGGTTGTGGCACGACCAGATCCAGTACAAACCGGCCGCCACCGGCGGCGTCAACATGTGGCACCAGGACGGTCCCTTCTGGCCGCCGCTGGGCGAGTCCAACATGGTCACGGCCTGGGTCGCCTTGGATGACGTCGATGTCACCAACGGCTGCATGAGCATGGTGCCCGGCAGCCACCGCTGGGGGAACTGCCGCGACTACCTGGGCAGTCTCTCCGGGTACGACCAGGTCGGTGTGGGGTTCACCCCGCCGGCCGGCGAGCAAGTCGAGGTGACCTTGTGGCCAGTGCGACGGGGTGAGGTGTCGTTCCACCACTGCCTGACCTGGCACGGCAGCCACGCCAACACCTCGGGCCGCCCGCGGCGGGCGATTGCGCTGCACTACATGGCCGGCCGGACACCTTTCGTGGCGGCCGGGGAGCATCTGATGAAGCCGTTCATCACCTCGGCCGACGGCGAGCCGGTGCGAGGCGAGCGGTTCTACGAGGTCTGGCGCGACGGCGCCGTGGTCGACCGCTAGCCCTCCGCCGCCGCGCGGGGTGAACACGGAGAAGGGGCTTCGCGGCCCATCCCACTCACTTCTCCGTGTTCACCCCGCGCGGCCCGGAGGCCCGTCTGAGAGTGGAGGGTGTGATGAGCGAAGATTGCGTCAACCGCCGCGGTTTCGTCGGCAGCGCCACCGTGATTGGGACCGGCCTGGTGATCACCCGCGCGGCCACGGCCGCCGAGGAGAAGCCCCAGACCCTCACGGTGCCGCTGGCCAACCCTGATTTCGAAGACCTCCGCAAGCCCGGCGGCAGCGCCGAGTTGACCTTTGAGGATGGCACCGAAGTCCTCGTGGCGCGCGTCGACGTGGACCAGTGGGCGGTGGTCTCGCTCGAGTGCACGCACCAGAAGTGCGACATCGAGTACGACGGCAAGAAGAAGCAGTTCGTCTGCCCCTGCCACAACTCGGTCTTCGACCTGGAGGGCAAGCCCCTCACCGGCCCGGCCACGAAGCCCCTGAAGTGCTACCAGGCCGGGACGGCGGTGGTGGTGTCGACCAAGGCGAAGTAGCCGCAGCAGCGGACCCGCGGCCTCGTCGGGATCAGGGCCAGCCTGGCACCGCTAGAACAGCGACGGCTGCTCGGTCAGGGAGTACCGCACTGGTCTGGGCTTCTTCTCGACCAGGCCCTCGGCGATCAGGCGGTCCAACCACTGCTGGGCCTGGGGTCTAAGAACGTCCAGTTGGTCTGCCACCTCTGCTGCCGAGCGCGGCGTTCGGAGCAACTTGAGGCAGGTCGACCGGACGGTTGTCATGACCTGCTCGGCGGCAGACGGCTCGGCCGCGGGAGCCGGCCGGGGCGTGGGCGGTGCCGTCGCTCGAGGCACTGCTGTCGGCACACTCGCCCGGGCCTCGTCCGGCAGGTGCGACTCCGCCGCGGGCGCTGCTGGCTGGACGGGGTCCGGTGACGAGGCTGCGAGCGCCGGGCTGCCCGTGGCCTCCGTGCTGTCCAGCAGGTCCAGCAACCGCTCCGGCGAGTCGGGATTCGGCCACGGCTGCGCGCCGTGCCGGCGGAGCGCCGCCAGCCCCTCGGAGGGCTGCCCGGTGGACCTGACGTAGACCGGCACACACCGCCGGCGGTCCAGTTGCTCGGTGGCGCCAGCCCAGGTACCACCCCGCTCGAGGTCGGAGTTGACCACCAGCGCCGCATCCGACAGGGCGTAGATCAGCTTGTTGCGGCCCATCGCGTTACCGACGTTGAACCGGGCCTGCGGATCGACGGCGGACAGCAGCAGCAGCCGCCCATCCAGCAGCCAATCGCGGTTCTCGCGGTTCGTGACGGCCCGTTCCAGGCTGTCGGCCAGCACGCCGCAGGCGGTACCGCCAGCTTCCAGGGCGCCGCGCATCGCCGCCTGATCGACGCCGCGGGCACCACCCGACACGACCGGCCGTGCGGCCCGGGCTGCCAGTTCGCCAATCTCGACCGCGTAGTCCAGCAGAGCCTCGTCGACGTGGCGTGATCCGACCACCGCGAGCCCCCCGGCGGTGCATCCGGCGACCTCCCCGCAACCATAGAAGACCGGCGGCGCTGCGTCCCCGCAACGCGCCGCGACCCGCTGCGGATAGTCCGGATCGCCGGAGCCGACCACCCAGATGGCCCGCGCGCGCCAACGCTCGACGGCCATGCTCAGTTGGAACCCGCGCTGCAGGAGTTGCAGCAGGCGCCGCGGGTCGGTGCCCGGCCCAACCTCGCTGAGGATGTCGGCGGTGTCGGGTCCCAGCAGGTCAGCCGGCCGTAGCTGCAGTTCCGCCAGGCGGTGGGCGACCGCGCGGTAGTCTCGTGGCGACAGCAGCGCCACGTCCGGCGAGTCGCGGCCGGTCAGCAGAGGGGCCGTCAGCAGCAAGACAGCCTTGGTGTCGGCGGTCAGCGCAGGCATCATTCGTCATTCCCCGTATTGGCCAACGCCACCGGCCAGACCGGTCCGCTGCCGTGCTGGCGGAGCAACGCGGCGGCCACCGTCATGGTCCACCGCGAGTCCACCAGGTCGTCGACCAACAGCACTGGTCCGCGGGGCAATGGCGCGGCCGTGGCAACCAGCGACCCATCGACGTTGCGCGCCTGCTGCGCGCTGTTCTGCATGGTCTTCTGCTCCGGACGGCCGTCGGCCTTCTGCAGCGCGGCCAGATAGCGCAACCCCAGCAGGTCGGCAACGCGCTGCGCCAACTCGGGCACCAGCATGGGATGCCGCAACGACGGCACGGCGGTGACCCAGGTCGGAGCAGGTTGTGGGTTCCACGCCCGGACCATCTCGGCGCAAGCCTGCGCCAGCTCTTCAGCGAACCGGCCGTCCTGGTACTTCCCGCGGCGGACCAGTTCGCCCCACCCCGCGTCACGCCAGACACACAGCGCCCGGCCTTCGGCTGCACGGCGGTCCTCCGCAATCGCCCCCCGGAGACCGCTCGGCAGGCCGCCGTCCGGCCACCGCAGGCGTGGCTGGATCGGCAAGGCTGTGCGGTGCAGGAAGTCGTCGGCCTGCCGCACCAGGCCGGGGCAGACCGACGACGGCAAAGCTGGCAGGCGCGGCGCGGTGATCCCGCTGGGGTCGCCGTCCAAGGCCGCGATCAGGAACCGCATGTGCTCGCCAAAGGGCAGCGCCAGGTAGTCCTGCATCTGCTGCTGTTCGCGCCGCCGTAGGTCCGTCAGTCGCTCGATCCGGGCCCAGAAGGCTGGACTCAGCCGACTGGCAGTCAGTTGCCAGGCGGCGCCGACCTTGACGATTGGGGCTGGCGACTCCAAGGAGAGGAGCTCGACGGTCTTCTCGATCCGCTGTTTGCTGAGGTTGACTCGGGGCAGCAGCTCCGGAATGGTCAGGCCCGCCGGCGCCTCTTCCAGCGCGCCCAGCACCGCGGCCACCTCCTCCGGGCTCGGAAACGCGCTGCCGATGAACCAGTCGGTGATCGCGCGATCTCCCTCGCCGTGCAGCAGGACTCCGTAAGCCGAGTCCAGCGCCCGCCCGGCGCGGCCAACCTGCTGGTAGTAGCTCACCACCGAACCTGGCGCCTGGTAGTGCATCACGAAGGCCAGGTCGGGCTTGTCGAAGCCCATGCCGAGCGCGGTCGTCGCCACCAACGCATGCACCTGGTTGTCGAGCAGCGCCTGCTCCAGTTCGGGGCGGTCTTCGCCGGTCCGGCCGGTGTAGGCCCGCACGTTGAAGCCCCGCGACTGCAGCCATCCGGCGACCTGCTGCGCATCGCGGACCGTCAGGACGTAGATGATCCCGTGACCGGGCAATGTCTGGAGTTGCTCCGCAATCCAGGCGAGGCGCGCCGCCCGACTCGGCAGGGCGATGGTCTGCAAGCAGAGCGACGGCCGGGCAAGATCCCCTCGCAAGACCCGGAGGCCAGGACCGAGGACTTGCTGCAGATCGTCCATCACACGTTGGTTTGCCGTGGCAGTCGTCGCCAGCAGTCGGAGGTTCGGCGGCAGCGTGCCGACAATGCGCTCGATCAGCCGGTAATGGGGCCGGAAGTCGTGCCCCCAGTCCGAGATACAGTGCGCCTCGTCGATCACCAGCAGGGCGACCTGCGCCGCGATGCGCGCCAGGACTTGCTCCCGAAAGCGCCCATTCGCCAGCCGTTCCGGGGCGATCAGTAGGACATCCACCTGGCCCGCTGCCAGCTGCTGCTCGACGTCCGGCCAGGCGGTTTCGTTGTCGGAGTTGATGGTTGCCGCCCGGACCCCCATCCTCTCGGCGGCACGAATCTGGTTGCGCATCAACGACAAGAGCGGCGAGACCAGCAGTGCGGGACCGGCGCCAGCTTCGCGCAGCAGCTTGGCGGCGATGAAGTAGACGAAACTCTTGCCCCAGCCTGTCCGCTGGACGACCAGCCAGCGGTGGCTGCCGCCGATGACCTGCTGGATGGCCTGCTCCTGGCCCTCGCGGAAGACCGCGTCTGGGATCCCCGAACCAAGCCGCAGCAACTCCAGAGCCCGGTGAGCGGAGTACTCCATGGCGACCAACCCCCGTGCGCCAGGATCCCTCACACCATCCCAGTGCCTGGTCCTGCGCCGCCGTGAGCTTCGCACCAACCCGAGGGCCTGTCAACCGCCAGCCGCCTGGCCCACCTCGTGAGCACCCTCTCCGACAGGCCACCCGCTCGTCGCCCGCATGGCGCCGTCGCCGGACCGGCCAGGAGCAGTCGCCCCTCTGGGTCAGGCGCCGCTGCCCCAGGGCGGCGGTGGGCTGGTCCGGCCGATGTCCACCCTGGCGCGATCCACTCCCCAACGACAGCCTGCGCCTCGTGCCGCAGTCGTTGCCGTAGCCCCCAAGCGGACCGGCCGCCGCTGAGGCGCGGCGGCCGGTCGGTAGACTGCGGGGGGCTCAGTTCACTGGTTGTCGTACAAGCAGTTGGCGGTCAGCGGCGCCGGGCCTTCGAGGTCGCCACACTTCGTCCACTTGACGTGGCCGTCGCCGAAGGCCACATTGAGGCCCTCATTGTGGCGGCTGTCGACGCGCCGGTAGCCACTGGCACCGGTGTAGTAGGCCGAAGCCGCGCCACCAGTCGGGCTGAACGGGAAGAGCACCTCCCAGTGCGAGTTGCCCGCTGCGGCGTAGCCGGTGCAGGCGCCCGCCGCGGTGGCCGCGCTGATGTTGGCCGCCTCGGCGAAGACGACGGTCCCGGCCGGCGAGTTGATCGACGCCATCGCGGCGCCGGCCATCAACTGGCTGTGGTAGCCGTAGGCGCTGTAGCCGGCAACCGTCGAGGACGGGCAGACGTAGACCTGGCGGCTGTTGATGTACGGGAAGATCTTGTCCTGCGGCGTCAGCGTACCGGCACCCAGCAGCGCCGGACCGGTCACGCCGGTCAGACCGCCGGTGTACTGCGGGTAGCGCTCGTCGTAGTCCTGGGTGTACTGCATCAGCGCGGTGCCGATCTGCTTGACGTTGGACGAGCAGGACGACTGACGGGCCTTCTCGCGCGCCTTCGCAAAGACCGGGAACAGGATGGCGGCCAGAATCGCGATGATCGCGATCACGACCAGCAGCTCGATGAGGGTGAACCCTCGACGGACACGCATTCTTGTCTCCTGAGCGGCCGGCGGGTTACCGGCCGCGTGGCACAACGGTTCTGCGGCGACCCGCCTCACGGCGGCCGCCTGGCGATGATCTTACCAGATGGGCGGGCAATCCAATCACGCACTTGGGACCCGGCGGTCACCAGCGCGCGACGTTGGCCTCAACGCGCCGGAATCACCACCGTCCCGGCCCCGTGGGCGCTGTCGTAGACGGCTTCGGCCAGGCGCAGGCTCTCGTAGCTGTCCCACAGGTCAGGCCCGCGGTCGACCAGGCCCAGACAGCGCAGCGCGAAGTGACGCGTTTCGCCGTGGTAGCCATAGACCTCGCGGCTGTTCGAGGTGCCGGTCCAGCCGGGGTGGTAGTCGTGGGTAAACGGCCCCGTCGTCGGTACCGCCGTCGACCAGTCACTGCCGGCAAACCAGCGCACGTCGTGCATGTCGTTGACGTGCACGCACTGCCCGGCGCCGTAGACCTCCAGCCGCTCCTGAATGTCGCGGAAGCCCTGGGTGTTCTCGTAGCAGTTCAGGTTGATCTGCCCAATCGCTCCATTGGCGTAGCACAGGTTGGCGAGGTAAGCGCAGCGGCCGTCACCGGCCTCGTTGATCAGCGCGCTGACCGCCTCGATGTGCCCGCCGAACCAGCGCACCAAGTCGAACAGGTGGACGCACTGCCCAATCAGGAACGATCGCTTGTAGCTGTCGATGCCCCAGATCTGCGGGTACGGGCCCTGCCCGAACTTGCAGCTCACCAGTTTCACCGGCCCGAAGTCCTGGCGGGCCAAGATGTCCTGGGCCATTTGGTAGACGTAGGCGAAGCGCTTCATGAAGCCACATTGGCCCCAGGTGCCGTGCCGCTCTGCCAGCTCCGCCAGCTCTCTGGCCTCGGCGCTGGTGTTGGCCGAGGGCTTCTCGACATAGACCGGCAGCCCGCGCTGGAGGATCCGCGGCGCGAGTTGATACTGCTGCGGCGCCGGCCCAATCGCAAAGACGCCGTCCAACTCCTCGGTGTCCAGCATCTTGTCGAGGTCCGTGTACCAACGCCGCGCGCCGAAGTTGCGGGCGTTGCGCTCCGCCTTCGCCGCGTCCAGGTCGCACACCGCGACCAGGTCAATCTCCGGGATGAACGGCACGTTCGGGAAGATCGACGCCGTCGCAAACCCACCACATCCGATGAACGCCAACCGCGCACGCGGTTCCGAGGCCATGGTCTACTCCGTGTATGCAGCCGTCCCGGGCTTCGGCACGCGGCGACGGGGTCCTGCCATGCCATCGGCTAACCGCACCGCCACGCGCAGCCTGCGGTGTGGCCTGCTGGGATCGGCGCACTGCTGCCCGCGAACGATCGGCGCAGCTCTGCAGCACCCTGTCGAGCAGCCACGATGAAGTGCGGGGGAGGACACACCGCGAGCCACCACGGGAGAGACTACCCCTGACCCACCGCGGCCGGCCCGCGGTTTGCGCGGAGGAGCAGATCGGCGGCGGCAAGGTCGGGAGGCGGCGACGGCCGAGCATCACCGCCAGGCCGGGCTCGCCGTCGCCGGTGCGGCCCAGGCGGCACGGCGGCGGTGGCCTCGGCGACCGCGTTGCGCCATTTCTGGCTCGCTGGCAGCCGTCGGACGCTGCCGGCGGGTGAGGTGCTGGCCAGGCTGGGCGGGGTCGCGGGCCGACCACTGCTGCGCCGACAGACCGCCCGGCAGGCCTTCGGCGGTGACCGCCAGGACGGTGTGGAGCAACACGCCGTGGCGCCCTTGTTGCTCCCAATGGCCGCGCCCCGCGGTCGCTGGAGGCGTGCCCTCAGCGAGGCTGCTGGGATCGGATATGCCCAGCATGAACGGCGCCTCAGTGAGCCGCGCGACGGTCGCCCCGGTCAAGCCAGCGCCGACCACGCCTCGCAAGCCCACTGTGCCACCACCGGTGACCCCTGACCGGCCGATTGACCACTCGGTCGGCGATCACTGCTCGGAGCTGTGGGTCTGGCGACGCGGGATAGGAGAGAGGAGGAACCAGCCGACCGCGTCTCGCACGGTCCAACTGGCTGTGGGTGAGCGAAGTCCCAGACCGCTGCCATGCGCCGGTGAGAACCGTCGGCGCCCGCGCCCAGCGAGTCGCGACGGAGGAGCGGCGTTCAGAAAGACGGGCGACCGCGCCCGGCCGGCCGCACAGGGCGGCGGTAGCAGGGCGAAGGCAGCCCCCAACCCCCGGGGCCCCCCCAAACGGGCTGGGCCACGGAAAGGGCACCCGGCGAACGACCTACTCTCCCACGGAGTCGCCCCCGCAGTACCATCGGCGCTGGTGGTCTTAACTGCTCTGTTCGGAATGGGAAGAGGTGTGGCCCCACCGCAATGGTCACCGGGAATCTTGGATGATGGTTAGGCAATTTGCCGACCTGACACTTTGTTCAGGGGAATGGGAAGCATATGGGAATTAGTACTGGTCAGCTAAGAACATTACTGCTCTTACACCTCCAGCCTATCACGAGGTAGTCTTCCTCGACCCTATGAAGCCTCATCTTGAGGTGCGCTTCCCACTTAGATGCTTTCAGCGGTTATCGCATCCGGACATGGCTACCCGGCGTGTGCCACTGGCGTGACAACCGGTACACCAGAGGTCCGTCCACCCCGGTCCTCTCGTACTAGGGGCGGCTCCTCTCAAGCTTCTGCGCCTGCAGCGGATAGGGACCGAACTGTCTCACGACGTTCTGAACCCAGCTCGCGTACCGCTTTAACGGGCGAACAGCCCGACCCTTGGGACCTACTCCAGCCCCAGGATGCGACGAGCCGACA
>JADZEX010000012.1 GCA_020850355.1 Fimbriimonadaceae bacterium
AGGGGTCAGACCCGATTTCGGTGGCATGAGGGCCGGGCTGTCGATTGTCGCGGTCGCGCGTCGGCTACCGCCAAGATCGCCGCTACAGGACGAGGTCCGAGCATCGCCACCGAGCCCAGGGGTATGGTATTGGGGTCTGACCCCTTTTTTAAGGGGTCAGGACCATTTGGTGGGCGGGGTGCGGGTTAGCGGACCAGGCCGAGGCGGCGGAGGGCGGTTTGGACGAGGGCTTCGACGGGGTCGCTGGTGAGGGCTTGGACGTAGGCCATGCCGCGGCCGCGGCAGAACTGGCGGAGGCCGTCGCACCAGGCGGCGGCGCTACGGCGGTAGCGGCGCAGCAGGCTGTCGCTGACGGTGATCTCGCGTGCCTCGCCGGTCTCGCTGTCGATCAGTTTGAGGTCGCCGGTGACTTGCGGGTTGAGCTCGTCCGGTGCCAGCACCTGCAGCGCGACGACCTCGTAGCGCCGCGCCTGCAGGGCCCGCAGGCCGGCCTGGTAGCCGGCGGGGTCAAGGAAGTCGCTGACCACGACGCACAGCCCCGGCTGCGGGTGCTCGTGACCGAAGCGCGTCAGGCTGGCCGCCAGGCCGGTTCCGCCGTCGGGCTGCAGGGCGGTCAGGAAGTCGAACACGCGTCCGACGTTGCCCGCGCCGCGCAGCGGCGGCAGGCCGCCCTCCAGGCCGCTGCCGAAGCTCGCCACGGTGACCCGGTCGAGGCCCACCAGGCCCAGCCAGGCGAGGGCTGCGGTGAGGCGCCGGGCGTAGTCGAACTTGCTCGGATCGCCGAAAGCCATCGAGCGGCTGCGGTCCAACAGGAGGTAGACTCGCAGGTCCTCCTCCTCGACGAACAGCTTGATCAGCAGGCGGTCCAATCGCCCGTAGATGTTGTGGTCGAGGTAGCGCAGATCGTCGCCCGGCACGTAGTCGCGGTAGTCCGCGAACTCGATGCTGACGCCTCGCCGGGTGCTCCGCCGTTCGCCCTTGAGCGCGCCGCTGACGGCCCGCTTGCTGACCAGCTTCAGCCGTTCCAGGGCCCGCAGGAACTCGGGATCGCGCAGGTTCAAGTCCGCCATGGCGCTCGTCTTTCGGCCGCGGCCAGCGACTTCCTGTCGCCTGCCCGCCGGCTGGTCAGGCACTGGTCGCAGTGCTATGCTGACCGCGGAGCATGGCGATGACCGACCGCACCTGTCGCTGTTGTGGCAAGGCCTTCCAACACCCGGCCCCGGGCGCCCTGTCCACGAAGCGCAACTGCGGCGAGTGCTGCCAGCTCCCCGAGCCGCTGCGCGAGGTGCTAGAACGGCACCAGACCGAACTGACCCGCCTGCGCCGCGAGGTCGACCGCCTGCGCGCCGCGCACCCGCCCGAGCCGGCGGCGTAGACTCCGCGGCGCAGGCCGATCGGCCCCCCACGACCCGGCCCAGCCCTTCCGGCCACCACCCGCCGCGAGCGGCCGCGAGCGGCCCTGCGAAGCCAGCCGCCCGGCAGACGATGACTCCCGGTCGAACTCCGATCGATCCGCGCGGCGGGGTGACGGCCGAGGGCGTACTGGATGCGGACAGCCTCGATGCCGCGGCGACTCGCGTTCTGGAGCACCATCGCGGTGCTGGCCGCGATCGTCGTGGTCGCGACGGTCAGCGGCGGCTGGGCCTGGCAGGCCGCCAGGCGCGCGGCGGCCGTCAAGTCGGTGCAGCAGGCCACCAGCCTGGCGGGATTCCGTGGTGCCCTGGAGGAGTTGGCGGAAGTCTCCCGCGTCGCCGGCAGCGCCGCCGACGAGGCGGCATCGGCCGGCGAGCAGGTCGCCAGCCAAGCCGATGCACTGCTGGGGATGGTGGCCACGCTGCAATGGCTGGTGCATGGGCCAGCCGTGACCGCCTCATCCGACGCGCCACCCGCCGCCGGCGCCGACGCACCGCCCCGCCTGCCGCCGCAGCCGCGCGGGCGGGAGGCCGCGATGGCCGCGTCGCCGCCTCAACCGGCGGCCACCACCGTTGACTCCGCTGGCCGCTGAGGGCTATGCTGCGGGCGAGGTCGCCGCGTGGTTCCCCTCCGGTTGCAGCTCCAGAACTTCCTCAGCTACGGCGAAGACGTGCCGCCGCTGGAGCTGGCTGGCCTCGGCACCGTCTGCCTCTCGGGTGCCAACGGCCATGGCAAATCGGCATTGCTGGAGGCCATCGGCTGGGCCCTGTGGGGTGAAGCCCGCAAAGGCCTGGGGCCGGGCCGGGGGCAGGCAGGCCTGGTCCGCCAGGGCCGCAGCGAGCTCTGGGTGGTGCTCGATTTCGAGCACGAGGGGCGCCGCTACCGGGTCCGGCGGGCCTGGCGAGCGGGCGCCCGGGGCGGCAAGCAGGAGCTCGACCTGCTGCTCTGGGACCCGGCGGCCGACGTCTATCGCAACCTGACCTGCCCGACCATCGCCGCCACCGAGCAGCGGATCCGCGACGAGATCCGGATGGACTGGGACACCTTCGTCAACAGCGCCTACCTGATGCAGGGCCGCGCCAACGAGTTCAGCATGCGGCGGCCGGCCGAGCGGAAGCAGATCCTGGGGGAGATTCTTGGCCTCAGCCGGTACGACCAACTGCGCGACCTGGCGCGCCGCAAGGCGTCGGAGGCGGACCAGGAAGTGACCGCCACCGAACGCCAGGCGGCGGCTCTGGAAGCCGATCTGGCCGGTGCCGAGGCGACCCGCACGGCCTGGCAGGAGGCGCAACAGCAGAGCCAACAGGCCAGCGACGCGGCGTCCGCCGCGGAGCAGGTGATCGCCGCGCTGCGGGAGCAGGTCGCGGCCGACGAGCAACAGCGGGTGCTGCTGCAGGCCTGGGAGCAGCAGCAGCGCCAGGCCGACGAAGCCCTGGCCGATTTGCACCGGGCGGTCCAGGAGGCCCAGGCGGCGGTCGCCGACGCGGGGCGCCTGGCCGACGACCGCGAGCGCGTGCGGCGCTGTTGCGAACGGCTGGCCGACCTCGAAGCGCGGAGCGCCGAACTGACCGCCCAAGGGGAGCAGCGCCGCCACTTGCAGGCGGAGCAACACCGCCTGCAGACCGATTTGCGGTCGCTCGAGCGCGACCACGACGGTGAGGTGCGACGGGGCACCGCGGACCTGGAGCGGCTGCTGGCGCAACGCGCCCAGACCGACGAGGTGCTCGGCCGGCGGGAGCGGATCCGGCAGCAGTTGGCGGCCCGCCAGACCGCCCGCGAGCGGCTGCGGCTGGCCGAGCAGCAAGAGGGCCGGTGGCGAGCGCTGCAAGAGCACCTGCAGGCCGTCGAGCGGCGGGTCGAGAAGGCCCGCACCGAGCTGGAGACCGAGCAACGCCAGGCCGCCGAGCGGGTGCGCGTGTTACGGCCTCAGGCGGCGGCCGAAGCGGACCTGCGGGCTCGCGCGGCGGCCTTGCAGGAGGCTCTCGCAGCGGCCGCCGCGGCGGGCGAGCAGGCGCTCCAACTCGAGGCCCGGCGGGTCGAGCTGACGGTCCGCTTCCAGCGCCTGAAGGCGATCGACGAGCAGCTCCAGGCCCGCCGCGACGAGCTGCGGGAGCACGCCGCCATCCTGGCCCGCGGCGGCGGCGTCTGCCCGGTCTGCGGGACGCAACTGACGCCGGGCCGACAGGCCGCGGTCAGTGGCGACTACGACGCCCGCGTCGGCGAGTTGCAGGACGAGGCGAACGCCAACCGCACCGCCGGGCGGGAGCTCAAGCGCGAGGTGGCTGGGCTCGAAGCGCAGCTTGCCGAGTTGCAGTCACAGGCCAGCGCAACCACCCGCCTGAGCCGCGAGGGCGGGGAGCTCGAGCGTCAGATCAGCGCTGCGCAGCAGGCGGCCGCTGAGGCGGCGCAGTGGGACGAGCGGAGTCGCGACCTGAAGTCCAAGCTGGCCGCCGGCGACTACGGCGGAGACGACTTGCAGACGTTGCGGCGCCTGCGCCGCGAGCTGGGCGAACTGGACTACCACCCGGACCAACTGGCCGAGCTGCGGCGGGCGGTCGACCGGGACCCCCAGATCGACCGCGACGGCCTGCGCTTGGAGCAGGCCGAGGAGGACCATCGGCGGCTCAGCGCCGAACTGCCGGCGCTCCGGTCGCGCCTCGCCGAACTCCACAGCACTCGCCGTGACGGCTTGCTGGGGGCGGCCGAGCGCGCTCTGTTGGCGCAGGTCGAGACCGCGCTGGAGAGTTTGCCGGACCAGACCGGCGAACTCGCCGCGTTGCAGCGCGAACTCCGCGAGCTGCGCGGCGCGCCGGCGCTGCTGGAGCAGTGCGAGGCCGCGGCGGCGCGGCTGCCGAGCGAGCAACAGCGGCTCGCCGAGCTGCGCCAGAAGGTGGCCGAACGCGACCTGGCGCAGCGCGAGCTGACGGTGCAGATCGACCAGGGCCGCGGCCAACTGCTCGACCGCGAGGCGCTGCGGCGCGACCTCAGCGCCGCCGCGGCGGTCCTGGACGAGACCCGCGGCCGGGCGCACCGCTGGCTGGCCGAGACCGGCCGCCTGCAGGAAGCCGTGACCCGCCAGCAACGCCAGGCTAGCGAGTTGGCCGAGCTCACCGCCCGGCTGGGAGAGCTTCGCCAGCGGCGCGACATCCAACTGCACCTGGTGACCGCGTTTGGTCGCGACGGGATTCCCGCGCTGATCATCGAAAACGCCGTCCCCGAGATCGAGGCGGCGGCCAACGAGGTGCTGGCGCTGCTCTCGGGCGGTCGCCTGTTCCTGCAGATCCGCCTCCAGAAGCCACTCGTTGCGGGCGGCGAGCGGGAAACGCTGGAGATCGACATCAGCGACGAGTTGGGCACCCGCAGCTACGAGAACTACAGCGGCGGCGAGGCCTTCCGGGTCGACTTCGCGCTCCGGCTGGCGCTCAGTCGTCTGCTGGTCGGCCGGGCCGGCGCACGTCTCCGCACACTGATCATCGACGAGGGCTTCGGGACGCAGGATGAAGACGGCATCGAGCAACTCGTCGAAGCCATCCAGGCCATCTCGGGCACCTTTGACCTGGTCCTCGTGGTGACCCACCTGGCAGCCCTCAAGGACCGCTTCCCGACCCGTATCGAGGTCTTCAAAGAGGCCGAGCGTGGCTCAACCTTCAGCATCGTGCGCGAAGCCGGCTGAAGGACTCGCGCGGCGGGGGGCCAAGCGACGCAGTGGGAGCAACGCCTTGCAGTGGCTGACCCCGGCCCGTCATCAGGCCGCCGTGGAGTTGTTGGCCGACCTGGTCCGGATCCCTAGCATTTCGGTCAGTGCCGAGGCGCTGCCACGCGCCGAAGAGGCGGTCGCCGCCTACCTCGTCCCCCGCTTGACCGCGCTCGGCATGACGCTGCAGCGCCACCCCGTCGCCCCGGGTCGCGACAACCTGCTGGCCCGCTGGGACGGCCCTCCCGGCCACCGGCCGCTGACCCTCGAAGCGCACATGGACACCGTCGGGACCGCCGAGATGAGCATCCCGCCACACGGCGCCGAGGTCCGCGACGGCGCGCTCTGGGGGCGCGGGGCCTGCGACACCAAGGGCAGCCTGGCGGCCTTCCTGGCGGCCCTCGAGATCGCCCGGGCCGAAGGCTGGCGGTTCGACCGGCCGGTCCAGTTCGTCGCCGCGATGGGTGAGGAGAGCGGCTGCCAGGGCGCCTACGCGCTGGCGGCGGCGGGCGTCGAGTTAGGCTGGGTGGTGGTCGGCGAGCCGACCGGATGCGAAGTGGTCGTCGGCCACAAGGGCTGCGTCTGGCTGGAGGTCACCGCCACCGGCTACAGCGCCCACGGCTCGACGCCCGAGGCCGGCGACAACGCCGTCTACCGCATCGGCCGCGTGCTGGCCTGGATGCAGCAGCACTGGATCCCCGGTCTGCGCGCGCGGCAAGACCCGCTGCTGAGCCATCCGACCGCCAACGTCGGCGTGATTCAGGGCGGCGAGATCGTCAATGCCGTACCGGCGCGCTGTCGGATCGAGGTCGACCACCGCTTCCTGCCGCAGGATCCCATCGAGCAGGTCGTCGGCAGCTTCGAAGACGCACTCCACGCCGCCCTGCCCGACGACGCGCCGAAGCTGACCGTCGCCGTCCGCGGCGGGCCTTACCCTGGCTTCGCCTCGTCCCCCGACGGTGAGTTCGCCAGCCGGCTGCGCACGGCGGTGCAGTCCGCCGGCGGCGTCGGCAGTGCGACGGGGGTCAGCTACTTCACCGACGCCGGCCCGTACCACGCTGCTGGGCAGGAAGCGCTGGTCTTCGGTCCCGGCGACATCCGCCTGGCCCACGGTCCGGCCGAGCACCTGCCACTGACTGAGTTGTACCGCGCCACCGCCAGCATCGTGGCCTTGCTGGCCGGGCTGCGCGTCGCCTGAAGAGCAGAGGTGGACGATGAGCGACACGTCCCCGTCGCAGGGGTTGTTCGACGATGCAATCTCCCGGCTCGACCTGGCCTTTCCCTATGCCGACATTGGTGAAGAGGCGCTGGCCAAACTGAAGAAGCCGAAGGAGATCCTGGAAGTGGCCATCCCGGTGCGCCACGATGATGGTCGGCTGGAGGTCTACACCGGCTATCGCGTGCGGCACGATGATACCCGTGGACCGACCAAGGGTGGCATCCGGTTTCATCCCAGTGTCTGCCTCGATGAGGTCAAGGCGCTGGCCTTCTGGATGACCTGCAAGTGTGCCTGTGTCGACCTGCCCTTCGGCGGCGGCAAGGGTGGGGTGGTGGTCGATCCGACACAGCTCAGTCTGTTTGAGATCGAGCGCCTCAGTCGGGGCTATATCGACGCCATCGCCGACTTCATCGGTCCCGACCGCGACATTCCCGCGCCGGACGTCTACACCAACGCCACCATCATGGGCTGGATGGCCGACCAGTATGCCATCATCAAGCGCGTCAAGGCGCCGGCGGTGATCACCGGCAAGCCGCTGGCGCTCGGCGGGAGCCTCGGCCGCGAGGACGCCACGGCGCGGGGCGGGGTCTACATTCTGCAGGAAGTCGCCAAGGACATGGTCTGGGACTACGGCGAGGTCACGGTGGCGGTGCAGGGCTTCGGCAATGTCGGCTCCCACGCGGCGCGGCTGCTGGCAGCCGAGGGCTTCCGGGTGGTCGCCGTCAGCGACGTCTCGGGCGGCTGCTACAACCCGCAGGGCGTCGATGTCGCCGCCGCGTTGGAGCATGTCAAAGCCAGCGGCAGCTTGCGCGGCCTGCCAAACTCCGAGCCGATCAGCAACGCCGACCTGCTGGAACTGCCCGTCACGGTGCTCGTGCCGGCCGCCCTGGAGCGCGTGATCACCCACGCCAACGTCGACCGGATCCGCGCCAAGGTGGTCTGCGAACTGGCCAACGGTCCCATTTCGGCCCATGCCGACGAAGGGTTGCGGCAGCGCGGCACGATGGTGATCCCCGACATTCTGGCCAATGCCGGCGGCGTCACCGTGAGCTACTACGAGTGGGTCCAGAACAAGGCCGGCCTGTACTGGCCGCTGGGCGAAGTCCACGGCCGGCTGCGCCGTACGATGACCGAGGAGTACCGCCGCATCCGGCAGCTCAGCACCGACCACCGGATCGGCATGCGCATCGCCGCCTACGCTCACGCCCTCCGCCGCATGGGCCGCGCGGTCGAGGCCGGCGGGACCAGGGCGATGTATACGGGATGAGGGGGGCACTGGGGCTGCTGGTGCTGGTCGCCGTGGCGCTGGCCGGTCCGGCTGCCGGGGCAGTCGTCTGGAGTGACGAGCCGCTGCCGGCGAGTTGGGTGCTGCGGGCGACCGTCGCGGCTGGTCAGCGCCTGCTGTTGGAGGCCACCGACCAAGGCACTGGACTGGTCCTGCAGTTCGGCAGCCACGGTCTGGTCGCCAGTCGCCGGGCGGCCGGCCGTGAGACCCGTCTCGCCGCCGCCGCGGCACGCTTGCCTGGGCCGGGCCCGGTGCTGCTGAGTCGCAGCGCATCCCACCTCGCCGTGTCGGTCGGCGGCGCAACGGTTCTGCGCCTGCGTCCGCCGCCGGCGGCGGGAGCGCGCTGGGGCTGGCTCGACCCGCCGGCCGGACGGGCTCCGGAGGCGCTGCTGCAGCCGACCGAAGCTGTCTGGTTCAGCGACGACTTCATGCGCCAGTCCGAGCAGCGCTCGGTCTGGCAGACTGTGGCGGGCGACTGGACCGTCTCGCAGTTGGCCGGCGCCCGGTACAGCGCCAACGCGTTTCGGCTGGTCGGCCGGGCACCGTCCGACCGGCCCGCACTCACGGCTGCCGGCGAGTGGTTCTGGGATGACCTCACCATCGAGGCGAGCGTGCAGTGCGGCGGCAGCGGCGGTGGGGTAGCCCTGGGCTGTCGGTCCGGAGGCGCGCCAGCAGTCCTGGAGTATCAGGCCCCGCCGGCCGGCCCGCGACTGCGCCTGCTGCGATTCCGCGCCGGACGGGCCGAGGTGCTGGCCAGCCGGGCGTGGTACGCCAAGCCGGGCGACTGGCACCGCTTCGCGCTGAGCGGCGTCGCCGGCCGGCTGGTGGCGGCAGTCGACGGCTGTGAGTTGCTGCAGGCCGCGAGCCCGGAGCTGGCGCCTGGGTCGATCGGGCTCTGGGTGCCGCCACGTGGCGTGGCGTCCTTCGACGATGTGCTGGTCTACAGCGGCGACCGACTGCCGCGGCGGCCAGTGACGCTGGGCTCGACGGCCGGCGAGGCCCCGGCGGAGTCCTTCGCCAGCGACCAGTACATGCGCGAGTGGGCCGATGAACGTGACCAGTGGCTGCCGCACGGTGGCGGGGTGTGGCACGCGGGGCGCTTCTGGGGCGACGTGGCGGTGCACTGGCTGGCCCCCGCCGCCGGGCTCCAGGAACCCGCCGAGCTGCACTTGCAGGCCGCGCCCGGCCCTGCTGCTGCGACCTCTGGCCGCGGCCAGCACCTCGCCCTGCTCCCACAGGCCGGTGGGGCGGTGCGAGTCGAGCTGCGCGACGGCAACCGCCTCGCGGCGGCCAAGGCCGTGCCGCCCGGGTCGGGCCGCCAGCGCTGGGAACTGCGTCGCCGGGGGGCCCTGGTCAGCGTGCTCTGCGACGACCAGGAGTTGCTCCAAGCGTCGACCACCCAGGCGGCCGAGGGGCAGATCGGCTTGACGGCCGCCAGCGCGACCGCCCAGACCGGCGCGCTGACCATCGTGGCCCAGCAGGTCCTCGACGAGACCTTCGCCGCGGCGCCGGCCGACTGGACCATCGGCTCGGGGCACTGGGGAGTCAGCAACCGCTGGGCCTGTACGCCGCGCTGGTCCTGGCTCCAGGGACGTTCCCGTGGGCTGGCGTCCATCTGGACCCGCCGCCAGTTCGGCGGGGACCTGGTCGCCGAGTGCTATGTGGGCATTCCGATGGACCAGCCCTGGGCCCCGTTCTACCAGCACCCCGGCAACCTGGCCCTGACCATCGCCAGCGCCAAGGGTGCCCCCGACAGCGGTTACACCTTCGTCTTCGCCGGCTGGGGCAACACCGCCAGCGGGCTGTTCCGTAACGGCGAGTTGGTGCAGCGCGTCGCCGGAGCCGGGGTGCCCGACATCCTCGACGCCCTGGGCGGCGACCTGGGCCGGGCCGAGGCGCACAAGCTGCACAACGAGTGGTGGCACCTGCGGGCGGAGCGCCAAGGGACGATCGTCCGCCTGACCGTCGACGGCCGGCCCGTCCTGCAGTACGACGACCCGCAGCCGCTACCAGGTGGATGCCTCGGCATCTGGACCATCGACCAGGCGATCACCGTCGCGCGCACCCGCGTCTACTACCAGGCAGCCAGCCAGCCGGTGCCGTCGCTCGACCGGCCGCCAGCGGCCGCGCTGCCGCCGCCGCTGCCGTTCCGGGCAAGCGGGCCGCCGCGCTGGGTCAGCAGCTTCGAAAGCGGGTTGGACGGCTGGCAGGCGGGCGGACCGGATGGCGGCCGTCTGAGCGTCGTCGCGCGCCCGGCGCCGGTCGGCGGGACCTGCCTCGCAGTCAGCCGTTGCGCGCCCGGCGACGCCTTTGAGGTGCGCCGGTCCGGCCTGCGAGTGCCGGTTGGTGCGCTGGCCTTCGACTACTGCCTGCCGCCCGCGGCGCGCCTGGATCTGTTCGTCGAGATTGCCGGCCGCGGCGGTCGGGTGCGCCTGACCGGGCCGCCCGAGCCACCACCAGGTTGCCTCGATCTCGGGTCGGTCACCGACTTGCGGGCCGATGGGGCCTGGCACACCGCGGTGCTGGATCTGCTGGGTCGGTGGCGCGCTGCCCAGCCTGAGGCGCCGGTCGGCCAGGTCGAACAGCTCTGCTTCAGCAGCGCAGCGGTGGCCGCATACGAGCGCTACGGGCTGGGGGGTAACCCGCTCGGGCTGACCTGGCAGCTCGACAACCTGGCGCTCGGGCCGGCCACCGACCGGGCAGTGACTTACACGGTGACGCCGGCCGGCCGGGTGGTCGCTCCCGGAGCCACCGTGCGCCGCGCGTCCGCCGGCCTGGTGGTCCAGCCGCAGCGCAGTGGACCGCTGGTGGTGCGGTTGACGGCCGGCCACGCCACGGCCCAGGATGTGCTGCTGGCCGACCTGGCACCGCCAGCGCTGCGGCTCTTGACGGATGCCACGCCCGCTACTCCGGGCCTGCTCCGGTTCGCCGTCGCCGACGGCGGCCCGGCCGGCCTCAACGAGCAGACGCTGCGCCTGCGCTGGGACCGCAGCGATTACCGCCTGGGCCACCCGGCCCTCTGCTGGGATGCGCTGCGCCAGGTGCTGACCGTGGACCGCCGGCGGCTGCCTTGGCCGGCGGACGCCGCCAGCGTCAGCGTCGAGCTGTGTGCCGCCGACCGGCTGGGCCATCCGGCGGCGCCGCTGCGGTGCAGCCAGCCGCGCCCACCAACCGGCCAGCCACGGCCGCTGCCGCCCATTCTGGCTGGTTTGCCCGACCCGTTGGTGATCGACTCGGGAGCCGACGCCAGCGGTGCGCTGCAGCCTTGGGGCCTCTCTGCGGCCGCCGTCTGCCGCCAGGTGCCGCGCGCCCCGGGCGATCCTTGCCGCGAGATCAGCATCACGCAGTTGGGCGGCCTGGGCGGGCTGGCGCTGCGGGCGGTGCCGTTTGAGGCGACCCGCTACCCATGGCTGTCGTTCGACTACCGCATCACCGCCGAGCTGCGGCTCGACCTGATCCTGACCGTCAACGGCCGGCGCGTGGTGATCAAGTTCTGCGACAACGACCAGAGCTGGCCGGTGGTCGGCAATCTCGGGGCCAGCGCCGACGGCGCCTGGCACCACGCCAGGATCGATCTCGCGACGGCGCTGGGCGGGGCTGGCCCGCTGGTGGTCAGCGAGCTGGCCTTCGGCTCGTCGGGCTGGCCCGGCAACCGGGCCGGCACCCGCTGGTGGCTCGACAACCTGCGGCTCGACGCGGTGGTGGCGGCGCCTCGCGGCACGGCCGCGTTGCGGTTGTCACCGGATCCGCAGACCGCCCGGGCCACCTGCCGTTGGGCGCTGACCCCATCCGCCAGCGCGCCGGCCGAGAGCGACTGGCAGTCCGGCGACCTCGCCGCCGCGCTCGCCGGGCAAGTCGGCCAGACCTGCTGGCTGCACGCCCTCGGCGTTGGTCCTGCTGGCGAGGTGTCGGAACCACTGTGCCAGCCGCTGCGAGTGGTCGGCGTCCCGACCGGTGAGCCCCTGGCGATCGGCGAGCCCGACCCCGCGCCGGGCAGCAGCGTCTGCCCGGACCGGCTGACGATCCCGCTCAGCAGCGGTGTCGCGCTCAGCCCGGCCGATGTCAGGCTGTCGGTGGCCGGCCGCGACTGGAGCCTCGCCGACGCTGCGCTGCGCTGGGATGCCGACGCCAGCACGCTGCGCTGGGAGTTGCCACCCGGCCAGTCCTGGGGACCACCCGGCAGCTCGCTCGGCTGCCGCCTCGACCTCGCCGACCTCGCCGGCCGACGCAGCAGCCGCGCCTGGCGGTACCGGGTCGACCCCACCCAACCACACGCGCCACCGGACGCCCCGCAGCTCTGCCCCCGCCCGGCCAGCGTCGCGGAGGCCAACGACTTCGAGCGCGACACCGGCGGCTGGGGCTGCTTCCTGGCCAGCCAGGTGCTGCGGATCGCCGAACCGGAGCGACCGGTCAATCACTGCCTGGAGCTGCGCTACCTCCGCGTCCCTGCCCAGGGTAGCGGCTTCGTGCTGGCCTCTGACTTCGGCGAGGAGTGGCGCGAGCACCCCTGGCTGCGCTTCCGTTACCGCGCCGTCGACGCCCCGGGCGCCAGCCTCCAGGTCTACGGCACCACCTTCGACGGGCAGCGCGAGCAGTGGACCTTGTTGGCGACCTGTCCGGCAGCCGGCGTTGACTGGCAGACCGCCGACCTGGACCTCGCAGCAGCCCTGCAGCCCCACGGGCCGACCTTGGAGCTGCACCGCATCTTCCTGGCGGTCGGACTGCCCCCCGACGGCGTGCTGCTGATCGACGACTATGCCCGTTACTCGCCGGCCGCCACCACGGCCGCTTGGACCTGGCCCGAGCCCAGCTCGGCCAGCGGCATCGCCGGGTACTCCTGGGTGATCGACCAACACGTCACCACCACGCCGCCCGCGCAGCTCCGCTCGACCACCCGCCGAGCCCAGGCCACCGGCCTCCGCCCCGGCCGCTACACCTGCCACGTCCGCGCCGTCGACCGCGCGGGGCAGTGGAGCCAGACGAGCCACCAACAGGTCGTACTGACGGCGGCGCGGTAGGAGGCAGCGGGCGGGCAGCGAACCGCCCCAGTTAGTCCGCCAGGCGGCTGGGGCCACCGATCGGCTACAGGAGTGCGGGGATGGGTGACGGGACAGATCGGATCGCAGCGTTAATTGACGACTCGCGCGACGGGCGGCTTGGCGCCTATGAGAGGGTACCCGACGATCTCTCCGAGCACCACGGGATTGAGGAGACGGTGCTCGCTGGTGGGTACGGCTACCGGCAGGTCCTGGAGCTGATCCAGAACGCCGCCGACGCCATTTTGGAAGCGAGCGTCGACGAGCGGAGCGAAGCTTCCGAGCACCGTATTGAGGTCGTACTGGATGGTGACTGGCTGTACGCCGCAAACACGGGTGAGCCGTTTAGCCCAGATGGCGTCCGGGCACTCTTGTCTTCGCACAGCTCACGCAAGCGAGACATTCAGATTGGGCGCTTCGGACAGGGCTTCAAGTCCCTCCTTAGGCTGGGCGGCCGGATCGATGTCGTCAGCAACACGGCTGCGTTCGGCTTCGATCCAGTGCGCTGCCGCCGCGAACTCCAGGAGCGTTTCAGGGTCGACCGGGCGCCGGCGTTGCGGCTGGCCTGGAACCTGGAATCACGATGCGTCGCCCGACTGCGCGAGCGCTTCGAATGGGCCACCACAGTGGTTGCCGCGCAAGTGGTCGGCGATGACATCCGGAGCGGCCTGAACCAGGAACTGGAGGGTCTCGCCGCCGAGTTTCTGCTGTTTCTACCGGTCGGTCATCTCACCCTCCTGCTCCAACCCGACGACGGCGGACGGAGGGAGATCACGAGGGTGCGGGAGGGTGCCGACCATCTGCTCATCGACGGCGACAAGACCGACCGATGGCGCGTCCACGAGCGGATGATCCGCGTCACGGACCAGGCTGCTCTGGACGACGCCACCAGCCTCCATGGCCGGGACGAGGTGCCCGTCTGCTGGGCCGTGCCGATCGAGGCTGGTCGTGAGGGGGCCGGTCGGTTCTGGGCTGTCTTCCCGACGCAGACCGCGACCCGCCTGCCCGGCATCCTCAATGCGCCCTGGAAGCTGAACAGTGATCGCAGCGCAGTGATCCCTGGCGAGTGGAATCGCGTTTTGATGTTGGCGGCGGCGGATCTGGTGGTAGAGAGTCTGCCCGCGTGGACATGCGGAGACGATCCAGGCCGCATCCTGGATGCGTTTCCCCGCCAACTGGAGCGTGCCGACGAGCCCGCCGCTCCATTGATTGAGGCCGTCTGGCGGCGGTTGGCGGAGGAGCGCGTGGTACCCGCGGCCACCGGCGAGCTGGCGGCTGGCGCCCACCTGCAGCGGCCGCCCGAGGAGGTGGAGTTGCGCGAACCCGCCCAGCACTGGCAACGCCTCGCCGCGCCAAGCGAGTTGCAGAAGGTCGTCCATGACTCCTGCTTGACCCGTGACCGCTCCAGCCGCCTGGACGAGCTGGCCAAGCGGCTACCGGGCGAGGCTGCACTGGTCCCGATGACGGTGGTCGAGTGGTTCCAGATGGTTGCCCACCCAGGAACGGACCGTAGCCGCGAGCTGCTGCGGCTGGCCGACGCTGTTGACGGCAAGACCAAAGGGTGTGGGTGGCGGAGCGCCAAGCCGCAGCTCCGGATCATCGCATCAGCCGACGGATCGCTGGTGTGTGCATCCGAGGCGGTCTTCGCGCCGGCCGAAGCGCCCCTGCCGGACGGTCGCCATGCGGTCGCGCCCGAGTTAGCTGCGGACGACGAGGCCAGGCGAATCCTGCAGGATGTACTGGAGGTACGCGATCTCGACTCGCAACAGTGGGTTGACGCGATTGCAGCGAAGCATCCGCAGCGGTGGGCGCAACCAAAGGCGTGGTTGGCGTTCTGGGAACTACTCCGCAGTGCCCCGCGAGAGGCTGCCCGCGAGGCAGTCCGGCGGCTTGGTGATCCTATCCGGGTCAAGCGACGCGACGGGCAATGGGAACCGGCAACGGAGGTGCTCCTGCCGGGACGCCTGATCGCGGCCGACGACCAGGAGGGCAATGCCGGGCTCCTGGTCTGCGAGTCCACGCATGGGGCCGATGGCGAGTTGTTGCGTGATTTGGGCCTTTCCGATGCGCTGGACGGTGTCGTAGCGTGCTCTGGTGGCGAGGCGCCTGGTGGCTGGCTCGACCACCAGCGCACGCTCTACCGCCAGAATGTCGACAACCGCGCCAGCCGTTTGTACCTGGAACCGGAGGATTGTTCGATGCCTCGCGGCTGGCCTCTGCTGGCGCAACTCAAAGGGCGAGCAGCGGCGGAGGTTTCAAGGCAGTTCGCCACACTGGTGGATACGGACCATTGCCCTCCGACCGTGCGGTTCAAACACCATACCGAGCCCAAATACCATAAGGTCGACGTGCCACATCCTCTCCCTTGGTTGCTGATGCGGCACGGCCAGATGTTGGTAGGCTCCCACACTGTACGCTTGGCGGCCATCCTGGACTGCAGCGACGAACTGCTAAGCCAGCTCCCGGCTGGTGATTGGGTCCGACCGCTCCGTGTGAGGCTGATCGGCGCCGAGCCGCCGGTGGAGATCTCCGACCAAGACCGCGACCATCTATGGACAGCACTGACGGCCTATCTGGCCGCGCCGGAAGCCGTCGCGCAGGACCAACTCCAGGCGCTCTGGGAAGAGGCCGCCACGCACGGTTGGGTGCCACCAGCGCTGGCGACACCGGGTGGCCCGCAGCCGCTCGACAGGATCTGCGTGACGACTTCGGCCGACCTGGCCCGGCGCGCCTGGCAGCGCGGGGTGCCGGCGGTCAGCGTTGGCGCACCGACCGAGCAGCTCTGGCTGCAAAACGGTGCCCGTAGGCTGGCCGACCTGCTCCAGCCAAGGTGGGAGGACGACGAGCCGGTCTGCCGTCTGCTGGAAGTGCTGCCCGAGCTGAGTGCCGTGATCTCGGATGAAATGGCCGACACCGCCCTCTGCCAGGTAGTCAGCGGACTGCAACTAGCCATCGATGGACATGTGGATCCGGAGCCCTGCCTCTACCAAGACGACCGGCTGTTGGTCGACCTGGGTCACCTCGAGAAGCTCCCGCGGGCGCAGCGGTCGCGCTGCCTGGTGCAGACACTCGCCGGTGCCCGGTGGCTGTCCGGCAGCGAGGATCAAGCGCTTCGCCACCTGGGTGACGAGCAGGTGGAGCGACTTCGGACCGAGGTGGCGGCGGCGCCGACACTGGAAGAGAAGCTTCTCTGCGCTGCCGGAGGCCGCAGTGAACCACTGCTCGATGCGCTCGGTGAGCTGGGGCAGCGGGCTGACCTTGCGCGCTGCACGCCCGTTGAGTTGGCCAGGCTGGTGCTGAACCACCATGGGCCGGCGACCCTCCAGGCGATGCGGTCGGCGCTCGACGAGGCTGGGCTGCGGCCCCCAGATCGTTGGGGTCGCTCAGCGGTCGGCTTCGTGACTGGGCTCGGCTTCCCAGCCGTGTTCGCCGCTTCAGCAAGCAGCCGAAGGGAGCCGGACGAATGGATTAGTGGGCCAATCGACTTACCACCGCTGCATGACTATCAGGAGGATGTGTACGCCGGTATCGAAGACCTGCTCGCGGCATCCGGCTGTGCCAGGGCAGTCGTGAGTCTACCGACCGGAGGCGGCAAGACGCGGGTCGTGGTTGAAGCAGCGGTGAAGCTCGTCCTGGCACCAGAGGGGCAACGACGACGGGTCCTGTGGATCGCCCAGACCGACGAGCTCTGCGAGCAAGCCGTCGAGGCGTTTCGCCAGGTATGGGTCAACCATGGCGCACAGCGCACCAAGCTAAGGGTGTACCGGCTGTGGGGCGGGCAGCCCAATCCTGTTTTTGTAGAGCCACAGCAACCGGTAGTCGTTGTGGCTTCGATTCAGACAGTCGACCGACGCGCCGAGAGCTTGGCTGAGGATCTTCTGTCGGAGGTTGGGTTGCTGGTAGTCGACGAATGTCACCATGCTATCACGGCGAGCTACAGCCGCCTGCTACACCGGATCGACAACCATAGTGACTTCGCAGACGGCCCTCCGGTGATCGGCTTGAGTGCGACTCCTTTCCGCGTTGACGAGGATGAGAGCAGGCGGTTGGCGTCGCGATTCGATAACTGCTGGCTGCCGGCGGACCAGGTTGGGCTATACGCCCGACTACGGGGGCAACGGGTCCTCGCCGAGGCCGTTTACGAGCCCCTGCAGTCAGAAACGTCTGTGCCCGCAGAGCATCTGACTCGGCTGGCCGAACTACTGGATCAGCCTGAAGGCTTCGAACTCAGACAATTGTTGGAAACTATCAACCGTCATTTGGCCGACGATGAGGACCGCAATGAACTGCTCCTGGCTCAGCTCCGTGCAGCGCCTGAGCAGTCAATCCTGTTCTTCGCCAACTCGGTTGGACACGCCGAGGAGATCGCACTGCGCCTGAACTGCGCGGGCACACCGGCGGCGGCGGTCAGTGGCGAGACGCCCGGCCCCTCTCGGCGGTACTTCCTGGAGCGGTTCGCCCAGCAGGAGATCCGAGTGTTGTGCAACCACACGGTGCTAAGTACCGGTTTCGACTCGCCGAAGACCGATCTTGTGCTCATCGCCCGGCAGGTGTTCAGCCCAGTGCGGTACATGCAGATGGTGGGCCGCGGGCTCCGCGGCGAGAAGAACGGCGGCACAGCGCGTTGCCGCATCGTGACCGTCCTGGACAACCTCGGCCGATTCGCCGATCGGCACCCTTACCACTACTGCCAACACTACTTTGCAGACCCGCTGGCGCCTGGGCAACGACGCTGAGCACACGCCGTCCGCGACACCCCGGTGACAGCGGGCAGGACTCCCACCCGGCGCGCCGAACTGCCCTACCGCGTCGGGGCGCGGCGGCGGAGATCGAGATGCGTGGTCTAGTCCGGTTAGCGGTGCTCCTGGGGCTGGTGGCCTGTAGCCGGGCGCAGGTGGCGCCGCCGCAGCCGGCGGCAGGGGAGGGGTGGCGGTTGGCGCAGCCGGCGCCGCTCGAGGCCTACGGCTGGGCCCAGCCACAGGCCAAGGTCTTGCCAACCGGCGACTTGGAATGGCAGCCCGAGCCGTACCGCTTCACGGCGGTGGGGGAGACCCGTTACATCGACTACGCGGCTGGCAACGACGCCGCTGCCGGGACCCGCGCGGCGCCCTGGCAGCATCATCCCTGGGACCCCGCCGCCAGTGGCCAGGCGCGGGCCGCCAGCGGCATCACAACCTACGTCTTCCGGTGCGGGGTGGTCTACCGCGGTGAGCTGCGGCCGACCGCCGGCGGCAGCGCGGAGCGGCCGGTGCGGCTGACCAGTGATCCGACCTGGGGCACCGGCGAGGCCGTCCTGGCGGGCTCCGAGCGGGTCACCGGCTGGCAGCGCGGGGCCGACCTGGCGACCTTGCCAGACCGCGAGCAGGTCTGGTGGGTCGATCTGCCGTGGCTGCCGCGTAACGCCTGGCTGGTGGCGCCCGACGGCGCGGTCACGCGGCTCAACCTGGCCCGCACACCGAACTGGCGCGTCAGCAACTACGACGATGTCAAGAGTGAGTGGTGGACCTGGGACAATCCCGGCAAGCCCTTCGACAACTACATCAACGATGCCAAGGGCACCAAGCTCAATCTGGGCATCGACACCCAGCATCTCACGCAGCCGGCGGAGTACTATCAGGACGCCATCGTCTGGACCGAGTTTGGCTGGGTCATGGGTAGTCCCTATCCAACCCGTGTCGAGGTGGTCGATCCGGCACAGAAGGGGCTCGGGTTTGGTGGTAAGTGGGGCGGTGCAGGCGACTACAAGATTGTCCGCCACATGCGCTACTGCCTGGAGGACAAGCCGCAGTACCTCGACGAGCCGGGCGAGTTCTGGTGCGCACAGCGCGGTCAGGGCGGCCGGCTCTACCTGCGGCTGCCGGGCGACGCCGACCCGAACCAGGCCCAGGTCGAGGTAGCCCGCCGCCTGACCATGATCGACGCCAGGGCGCTCGACCACGTGGTGGTCAGCGGTCTCACGTTCCGCTTCACGAACGTCGTCTGGGACCTCACCGCCGGCCCCTGGGGCGGGCCCGATGTCGAACCGGGGTGCCTTCGGCTGAACGGCTCGGGGAGCGACCTGCAGGTCGACCATTGCACCTTCGAGCACGTCCACAAGGCCGTGCGGCTGAAGGCGGCCGGCGGTCCGACCGCGGCCATCGACGACGTGCGGATCACCGACAACATCGTCCGCGAGACCGATCACGGCGCGTTTGACGTGGCCGATGGCGGAGAGTGGGGCGTCACCACGGAGGTGGCGCGGGTCCGGCGGGTCAGCATCCTGCGCAACAGGATCGACCACATTGGCCGCCGCCCGCAGCGCTATGGGCACGGCCACGCCATCAGCGTGCAGTACGCCGAGGATCTCGAAGTCGCCGGCAACCTGGGCGACAAACTGTGGGGATCGGGGATCTTTGTCTTTGGAGGCAAGCCGAGTGGCTCGCTGACCGACCGGCCGTTCAGTCGGATCTTGATCCACCACAACAAGATCACCGACCCGTTGCTGAACACCAACGATTGGGGTGGCATCGAAACGTGGCAAGGTGGACCGGCCTATGTCTACAACAACATCTCGGGCAATCCCGGCGGCTACTGGAACTATGGCCACCGCCTGAATCCAACCAAGCCGGCCAATGCCCGCTTCGGCCATGCCTATTACCTCGACGGTGCCTTCAAGAACTATCACTTCAACAACATCGCCTGGGGCAAGTCGAGCGATCCGCTCAGTCCGCTCGGCAACACGGCAGCGTTTCAGGAGATTCATAGCTACCAGAACACCTTCTTCAACAACACGGTCTACCGCTTTGTGATCGGCTCGCGGCGGCAGGCACCGGCGGCGGGACGGAACAAGTTCCTGGGCAATGTCTGGCAGGACATCGGTCAGATGGTGTTCCGCCACGCCGACCCGCGCACCGCCCCCCGCGAGGGCAATGCCGCCGACGCCGGTGCCGCGAAGGAGGTCTTCGACTACGGCAGCAACGCCTACGCCAACAACCTCTTCCAACAGGTCGCCGAGTATGGTCTGTTTGAAGCGGCGGGCAACTCACAGCCGACCTTCGCGGCCTTCGCCGCCGCACTCGCGGCGCGCGGCAGTCTCGGGCCGTGGCTCGGTCGCGAGCTGCCAATGGCGCCGCTGCCGCGGGCGGCCGAGTTGGACTTCCGCCCGGCGCCCGGCGGACCGACCCGCGACGCTGGCGTGCGCACCTTCGTGCCGTGGAGCCTGGCGGCAACCGTCGGCGAGTGGCACTTCTTGGTGCCCGGTGACGGCGGCCGCAGCGTGCTGGATGAGCACTGGTACCTGACGCCCTACCACATCGGCCGGGACGACTACTACCAGCGCCCCAGCTACCCGCTCGATGCGGTCGGCGGCGAGTTTGTGGCCGGGCCGCTGGAGAGCTGGACGAAGGGCGCCCTGGCGCTCGACGGGCGGCAGTACGCGGTGGCCCGGCACGCCGCGCTGAGCAAACCCTACGGCGTGCCGACGATGATCACCACGGGGCAGTGGGCCGAGGTGACCGCGCCGCAGAACCTCGCGGTGGGCCGGCCGGCGACGCTTGAGGTGAAGCTGCTGCAGCCGTTCGAAGGGCAGCGGCTGCATGTCGATCTGCACTTCAGCAAGGCCGGCGGCGGGTTTGGCGGGGTCAACGTGTGGGGTGGCACGGGGCAGCCGGTCCGCGGGGCCGGGCCCTATCGGTTCAACATCACACCGGTCGACAAGCCAGGTCTCGAGAACTTCGTGGTGACGGTTTTCGTCAGCCGCGAGGGCACCTGGGAGAGCCGCACGCAGACCGGCCAGGTCACCGTGCCGCGCGGCGCGGTGACGGCCAACCGCACGACCGGCCTCGGTGGGCAGCCCACCCGCGGCACGCGCGACATCAGCGGCGAGGAGCTGCAGAGCCCGCAGATCCACAACTCCAGTCTGCTGCTGGAGGTCTGCTTCCGCGCGGAGCCCGGCGGTGGGGAGGCCGTGCTGGTCGCGAAGCTGGGCGGCCGCGGCTACAGCCTGACGCTGAACGCCGCGGGGCAGGCGGTCTGGTCGGTGCAGGGCGGGCCGACCTGGGCGGTCACCGGCCGGACCAACCTGGCCGATGGCGCCTGGCACCAGGTCCTGGCCGAGTGCGACCGCGCCGCGCGGCGGCTAACGCTTTACGTGGACGGGCAGGCGGACGGCCAGGCGGCCGGCCCGGCGGCCGACGTCAGCTTGGCCGGTGACGGCGACCTGCACCTCGGCGGCAGTCCCAGCGGCCGCGGCCTGCGCGGCGCACTGGAGTTCGCGCGGATCGCCCGGAGCAGTCTGGCGACGTCGCAGACGACCGCGGCGGAGCTCTACGCCTGGGAGTTCAACGGCCCGATGTACCGCGACTTCACCGGCGCCGCCGCCCGTGGTGCCGGTCGTGATGCCGGGGCTCTGGAGGGCGACTGAGCAGCGGTCCCAGGCTGGCCAGACGCGGCCCCCGGCGAGCGAGCCGCCGGGGGCCGCGGGGACTGCTGGTGAGGCTCAGCTACCCTTCTTGAGTTGGTCGTAGACGGTCAGGTCGTAGCCGATGCCGACCGCGTCGAGGACGCGGCAGAGCGCCCGGAGGGCGACTCCGAAGCCGTCGGGGCCGCTGTAGCCGCCAAACTGCCCGCCGCCCTTGAGGTGCGGCTCGAGGTCCAGGAAGACCCCCGGGATGCCCCGCGCCTGGTGCCGGGCGATCAGTTCGGGCAGGCGTTGCTTGAAGTCGGTGAAGACCCCGTAGTAGCCCGAGCTGCCGCGGTCGCAGGGCACGAAGCGCAGCATCATCTCCTCGTCGACGTAGTCCTTGAAGCCCTCGTCGTCGCGGCGCTGGTAGTCTTTGACGTGCATCCAGCCGATGCCCTCGCGCATCGCCTCGTACTGCGCATAGACGGCCTCGGTGGCGTAGCCCTGGCAGGCGATGTTGGCGCCGTCGAAGATCAGCATCAGGGCCGGGTGGTCGACGGCCTGGCAGAGCGCCATTTCGAGCTCGCCGTTGCGGCCGACCAGGTTGGCCTCCACTTCCAGCCCGAAGATCAGCCCCGCGGCGTCGCAGCGTTCGGCGATCGCTCGCAGGTACTGCGCGGCCAGCTCAACATGCTGCCACGGGTCGGCGGTCTTCGGCGGGTAGAAGCTGAACCCGCGCACCAGCTTGGCGCCGAGCACGCCGGCCACCTTGATCATGTGGGCGACATCGGTTTCGAGATAGGTCTCGAACGGGACGTAGCGGTTGTGCGTGCCGTCGTCGACATCCAACAGCTTGACCTTGCCGATCGGCGAGCCGATGCTGCTGACCTGCATCTCGTAGGAGTCCTGCAGGGCCCGCAGCGTGGCCAGCTCGGCGTCGGTCAGCAGCATCAGGTTCTTGACGCCGGAGCCGCAGTCGACGAAGCGGGGGCTGTAGTAGCGCAGGCCGAGCGCGCGGCACATCGCCAGTTGCGCCTCGGCTTGCTTGCTGGGCGGGCCCTCGTCGGCGAACCCGGTCAGAATCACCTTCGGATCCATGCTCTGCACTCCGGGGCATGGTTGCGGTGCCCCACCGCCTCGTAGACCGTCCAGTCAGCGGATCAGCACCTCGTCGGTGACCGCCTGCAGCACGTCGCAGCCCTCCTCAATGGCCGCCGCGTCGATGCACAACGGCGGGCTGATCTTGACGCAGGCCCCGCCCACGCCGACCGGCGCAAAGAACAGCAGGCCGCGCTGGAAGCAGCCTTCGACGATGGCGTGCGCGGCGTCGGCGTCGGGCTCGGTGGTCCCCGGGACGACCATCTGCAGGCCGGCCACCAGGCCGACGGCATGGGCGGCGCCGATCCGCGTCGGGTGCTTCGCCTGCAGCGCGCTCAGCCGCGCACGCAGCAGGTCGCCCTGGACGCGGGCGTTCTCGATCAGGCCGTCCTCGATCGCCTGGATGCTGGCGATGGCGGCGGCGCAACAGACCGGGTTGCCGCTATGGGTGCTGGTCATCGAGCCCGGCGGGTAGAGGTCGAGCAGCTCCGGCCGGCCGATCACCGCGCCGAGCGGCAGGGAGCTGCTGATGCCCTTGCCGCAGCAGATCAGGTCGGGCGTGACGCCATAGTGCTCAAAGCCCCAGCGCGTGCCGCAGCGGCCGAAGCCGGCCTGCACTTCGTCGAAGGTCAGCACGGCCTGCTGTTCGTCACACCAGGCCCGCAGGCGTTGGGCGTACTCGACCGGCAGAAAGTCGGGTCCGACGCCCTGGTAAGTCTCGCTGATCACCCCGGCCACCTGCTCACCGCTGACTCCGGCCGCCGCCAAGGCTTCCAAGAAGCCTTCGAAGCGGGTGTCAGTGTGGCGGAAGCCGTCGGGGAAGGGGACCTGCACCAGCCCGGGATCGAGGTGGACGATCCAGTCCTTCAGCGCGGGCATGCCGCCCATCTGCTGCGCCCCCAGGGTGCGACCGTGGAAGGCAGCGCCGAACGACACCACGACGTTCTTGCGCGGCCCGCCGACGGTCAGGCCGTGGGTCCGCATCAGCTTCAGCGCACACTCGGTGGTCTCGCTGCCGGTGGTCACCAGGAAGACCTTGTTCAGGCCGGGCGGCGCGATGCTGGCGAGCAGCTCGCAGAGCTCCATCCGTTCGGCGCTGGGGAAAACGTAGTTGTGGAGCAGCCCCTGGTCGGCCTGGTCGCGGATGGCCTGTTTGACGGCCGGGTGGCCATGCCCGGCGTTGGTCACCAGCACGCCCGAGGACCAGTCCAGCCAGACGTTGCCGTACGCGTCGTAGACGTTGACGCCCTCGGCGCGGTGCCAGATCAGCGGCGGCTGCCCCTGCATCGAGATCGGTTCGGCTGCCTGCAGGCGGAGCAGCAACGGCACGCTCTCGGGATGCGGCAACGGCGTGAGGATCCGCCGGTAGTTGGTGTCGACTCGCGGGACCGTGACCGGCGTCAGGCTGAACGGCTTGCCCATGACAACTCCTGCGCCGCGATTAAAGCACAGTCCGGCGAGCAGGCCAAGGGTGGGGAGCCAGGTCGCCTCTTGGCGGCAGCCCGCGGCCCGCGCGCGTTGACGGCCCCGCTGCGCTGTGGTAGGAATGCCGCAGTCGCCCGAGGTGGTGCGATGCCCACCGTGTTGCGCTTCGGGCCGTACCGCTGGTTCTGCTACTCCAGCGACAACACCGAACCTCGTCCCGGCCACGTCGAGCGCGACGGCGTCCTGGCGAAGTTCTGGATCGAGCCGGTTGAGTTGGCGCGAAGCAGCGGCTTCAGTCGGCTGGACCTGCGCGACCGGCTGCGGGAGGCGGAGGCGCACCAGGCTGAGTTCCGGAGAGCATGGGATGAGTACTTCGGCCCTCGCGACTGAAGTTGCCAAGGCGATGCAGGTCGTGGTGACGGCAGACACCTTGCAGGTGGACCTCTGCGATGGCCGGAGCATCGCAGTGCCGCTGGCGTGGTATCCGCGGCTGGCCGCCGGGACGCCGGCTGAGCTGGCCGAGTGGCGGCTGGTCGGCGCTGGTCAGGGCGTGCACTGGCCGCAACTCGATGCGGACATCGAGGTCAGCGCGTTGCTGCAGGGCTGCCGATCCGCCGAGTCGCCGGCGTCGCTGCAACGGTGGTTGGCGGCTCGCTCGGCGGCCTAACCTCCGCAATCCCCCTCATAGATCCGCTCGAAGACCTGCTCGGCGTAGGGGTCGATGATGGTGATGCCGTCGGGGCCGAAGCCGGCGGTGACACACGGCGGGCGCCGTCAAGGCCACCCTTCCAGGTCCGCCAGCAAGCACCGGACTGCTGCCTCCAACAGGGGCAAGTCACGCTGCACCGTCAACAGCACGATGGCCGCATCGACCTGCCAGTACGCATGGACGACCAGGTTCCGCATGGCGCGGATCTGCTGCCACGGAATCTGCGGTTGCTGGGCCAGCAGCGCTGCGGGCAGCGCGGTCACCGCTTCGCCGATGGTGATCAGGTTGCGCAGGATGGCATCGCAACGCATTGGGTCGGTGGCCAGGTCGGCGGCGGTGCAGGCGGCGGCGTAGCTGCGGGCCCGCTCGGACGCAGCCAGCATGTCCCGCAAGTAGAAGTCCTGCTCTCTACGCCGCAAGCACCGCCTCCGCCAAAGCTGTTGGCCGCACCTCCGGGCGCAGACCGGACTCCGTGACCAGGTCCACCGGCACCCCCAGCCAGTCTTCCAGATCCGCCTGCAGACCGGCGTACGCGAACAACCCGATCGGCTCGGAGAACTCCACGAGCAGGTCGACGTCGCTCGCTTCGGATGCCTCGCCGCGTGCCACCGAGCCAAAGACCCGCAATGACCGCACGCCCCGTTGCCGGAGCTCAGCGCGGCGCGGTGCGAGCTGCTGCCGCAGTTGGTCCACCGTCACTCCGCGCCTCCGCAATCCCCCTCATAGATCCGCTCGAAGACCTGCTCGGCGTAGGGGTCGATGATGGTGATGCCGTCGGGGCCGAAGCCGGCGGTGACACACGGCGGGCGGCCGGCCTGGACGTGCGCCCAGTTGCGGTCGCGGACGACCTGCGCGGCGTGGACGATGGCCACGGTGTGGCGCCCCTCGCGGGCGGTTGGGTAGGTGCCGTCGACGTCGGCCAGGCTGGCGCCCAGGAACTTCATGCGGCAGGCCGCCAGCAGGCCGACATGGATGCTGTCGGTGCCGTACCCGATGTAGGCCTGCGAGCCGTCCGGCCGGCGGATGTCGCGGGTGAAGTGGTTGTTCGAGGTGCGCGAGCCGCCGCCGTGCCACCAGAACCGGAACCCGCGGTACTGCTGGTCCGACTCGACCTTCCCGTCGGCGCCGACGATCTCGTGCTCCTGGTTGACCGGCCCCTCGAAGTCGGCCGGCGTGATCCAGTTGTTCTGATAGGTGATGCTCATGCCGTTGCGGTAATCGACGCGCACCTGCACGGCGTCGAAGGCCTGGATGCCGTCGCGCACCAGCCGTTTCTGCTGCCCCACGGCGGTCAGCCCGAGCGGCTCGCTATGGTAGTAGCTGTAGATCAGATCGACCCAGTGCGGCCCGACATAGCTGAACGGATCGGACTGTTCGACCCACTTGAAGGTGCTCGTCGAGACCTCCAGCGGCTCCTCCAAGATGGCCCGACCGTAGATCGGGGCCCCGATGCGGTGCTGGATGTCGTGCCGAATGCGGACGTGGTCGGGGTCGTAGCGCTTGTGCATATCGACACAGACGATCCGCTGGGCGGCTTCGCTGGCGGCGATGATCTGGTCGGCCTCTTGGGTGAACAGACACATCGGCTTTTCGACGATCACGTGCGCGCCGGCCTGCAGCGCGCAGAGCGTCACCGGGGTGTGCAGGTTGTCGGGCGTGGCGATCGCCATCACGTCGAGGTCGGGGTGGGCGCGGACGATGTCCTCCCAGGGCGTCTCGCCGCAGAACTCGGCCGGCCGGCTGCCGGTCAGCTCGGCGTAGGCCGCCGCCGCGCGGGCCGCCGAAGCGGCGGAGCGGGTGGCGACCGCCACCAGCTCAAACTCGACCTCGGCCAGCGGGCGGGCGAAGGCGTCCATCCCGACGCGAGCCAGCAGGCCCGACAGGCCAAAGCGTTGGACATCGGCGTAGGCGCGCAAATGAACATCGCCGCCGAACATGCCGGCGCCGACCAGGGCGAGTTTGATCTTGCGGTTCATGCGATAGGCTTCCCAACTGCCGCCAGCTTGGCCGCCCGTCGCGTGGCTCCTCCCGGCGCCGACGGCGTTACGGCGGCGCGGCGGCCGGTGGCAGCGACAAGACGCGGGCGGTGCGCTGCTGATAGGCGACGGTGACCCGCGGCACCAGGATGCCGTTGCCACGGGTCCAGACGGCGGCGTAGCCGCTGGGCAGCGGCTGCGGGTCGCGGTAGGTGAGCACCTCCTGGCCATCCACCCAGAGCGTGATCTGACCACCGCGTCGCGCGACGCGGAGGTTGGCCCAACGGTTGTGGCCCTGGCTGAACAGCCGGAAGTCGTCGTTGCGAGCCACCGCGACGCCGTTCCGCAGCAACCGGGCATCGGCCCCGCTGATCCGGCCGTGGGTGCTGACGATCTCGCGCGGTGAGCCGCTGGGGCCGACCAGCCAGGTGTATCCCGACTCGACGTTGCGGCCATCGCCGCAGATGGTCAGGTTGAAGTCGCCCGTCCGTTCCTGCGCCGGACCGCGGTAGCCGGGCACCTTGTTGTCCAGCATCTTGGCGCCGACATAGGCGTCCAGCACCAGGTCGCCGGCAAACTCGGGCTTCAGCCAGGCCGCCGCGACCTGCTCGCTGTAGCCGCCAAACCAGGACCACTCGGGCACGCAGCTCCAGCGGTTGGTGAGGTCCCAGGTTCCGCTGGTCACCCACCAATCGGTGGGCGCGGCGTCGAAGGTGAGGTCGGCGAGTTGTCGCGACCAGACCGTCAGCGCGGAGATCTGCGGCCGGAAGCCGCGGGTCGCGAAGCCCAGCCGCAGCGCCATTGGCAGGGCCGGGGTGGCGGTGGCGAGCACCGGCTGACCGCCGACCAGCGCCGTGAGCTGTGGCCCCCGGCGCTGCAGGGCGAGATGCACCCCGGTGGGCAGTGGCACGGTCCGACTGCCGAGCAACTTCCCAGCCTGCGAAAGAACCAACTCGCCGGCTGGGCCGAGGCGACGGAGGCGCAGGCTGTAGCGGTCGGCTGGTGCGGCGGTCTCGGCCCGCAGTCGCAGTTCCACCTCGCCGCCATCGGGGATGGCGGCCCAGCGGAAGTCCAGGTCGGTATCGCCGAAGAAGACCTCGCGCCGCCAGAACTGGCCGGCAGCCGCCGGATCCGGCTCCCAGCCGGTCGCCGGGCTGGCCCAGGAGTCGACGTCGATCAGGCCGGCATGGTGGGGCGGCCGGCCTGCCAGCACGGCTCCCTGCGGTGCGGGCCAGACGCTGGCGGTGGCGTGCACGTCGTCGAAGCGGGCCTCGGCCCGGCCAACCTGCAGCGCGATCGCCCCGCGCGAGAAAGTCGCGTCGACCGCGGTGAGCAGCGGCACGCCGTCGACCTCCACGGACAGCCGGGGGCCGCTGCTGCTGACCCGCAGGGCGTACCACTGGCCGCGCTGCACGCCGCCCGGGCAGGCGGCCAAACGGTGCGCGCGACCGTCCTGCAGGCGAACGAGCTGCCAGCCGTCGGGCGCCGTCTGCCCGGCGGCGGTGAGATTCGCTTGCAGCAGGTACATGTTGCGCTCGTCCTGGGCATACCAGCCCAGGCCCACGGTGCCACCCGCCGCGCTGGTCGGCCGCACCGCGCAGGTCACCCGGTACTCGTCCCACGTTTCGTCGCCGGCCAGGGCTGTCGCGGTGCCGTCGCCCGCGCGGCACTTCAGCGCGAACGGGTTGGCGCCCATCTCAGCATTCTGGTCGGGCGCGGTCGACCAGTCTCCGCCAGACCAGCGCCACGGCCCCGTCGCGGCGTCGGTGCGCATGAAGTCATCGCTGAAGTAGACCGACTCCGCGGGCCGGTACTCGGCCGCCGCGAGAGAGCCCTGAACCGCCAGCACGCCGGGCGGCAAGGTCGTCAGGTCGGCGACCAGCGCGATCTGACCCGCCTGTGCCAGCAGCCGGTCGCAGCGCTCCTTGAGCGTCAGCGGGGAGCCGGGCTGCAACCGCACCGCGCGCTCCGCGACCACCTCCTCACGACCGTTCCGCCGCACGCTGAGGCGCAGGCCGGTCGGCCCCACCCGCAGGCGGGCGAAGCTCTCGCCGTTCCAGTAGCGCACCAGCATCGTGGTCGCTGCCGACGGCACGGTCATCACCAGGTCCCACTCGGCCGCCGGCTCGGGCTCGATCGGGCGCCAACCGCGGGGTAGCGGCGCCGCCACTCCGGGCGGTGCCGGGGGCTGGTCCTCGACGGCGGTCGGATCTTCCGCCGCCACGGCCACCTCGGCCACCACGCTGCCCACCGTGGCGGCGTAGCCAACGTGCGGCGTGTCGGGTCGCAGTTGCGGCTCGGCGCGACCGGATGTCACTTCCTTGAGCATCGCCAGGATCAGCGCCTCAAGGTCCAGGCCGGTGTGCTCAGTCTTGACCCCGACCTGCAACCCGCACAGAATCACTCGGCCGCGACCGAGCCGACCCGCGACAATAGCCGGCGCGGCGGGCCCGCCTTGCGCTTCGGCCGTGTTGCCGGCTGCCCTGACTGTGGCCGGGTAGCGCGCCAGGACCCGCACCTCGGTCAACGCGCCGGCGTCAGGCAGATAGCCCAGCGACTTGGGGTCGACCAGACCCGCCGCCAACGGGATACCCGCCAAGGGGCCACTGCTGGCCGCTGGTGACCAGGGCGCCACTGCCACGCCCGCTACCCCGAAGCCACCTGGGGCGGTGGACTTGCCGGCCATCCACGTCGCCAACTCGCCACGGTTCGGCAGGTTCGGCAGGTTGGCCGCGCTGCCGGAGTAGTCCACGATGGCGTGGCCGCCCTGGCGGAGGTACTCCTGCAGGCTGCGGTCGGTCGCCGGGTCGGCCAGGGAACCAGCCAGGATCACCAGATCGTAGCGCTGCAAGGTGGCCAGGTCGCGAAGCTGCGCATCGTACAGCACGTCACGCGGCAGCCCGTGCCGGGTTAGGCAGCCGACATAGCCCATCGGGAACAGCCCGCCGAGCGCGATGCGACCCGGCCCGGAGTCCGGCCCGCTGCCGCGGCTGGCGGCGCTGAGGCAGCACATGAGCGTCCAGACGACAACCCACCGGCGGGCCATCAAGCGGTCTCCCAAGCGTCACATGCCCGCCGCCAGCACCAACCAAACCAGGCTGGCTCCCGCCCTCACCGCAATCGCAGCTCGGCCTCGCGGTCGACCACGAACTCCCGCCCCGCCAGCCCCAGCCGGGGGCCGCCGCAGCCGTGGTAGAGGCGCACGCGGGCGCTGCTGGCCAGCGGCTGGCCGTCCAGGGAGCGCGCCGTGTAGAGCGCCGGGGTGGGGTACTGCAGCCCGCCGGCGGCCAGGGCGTGCACCGCGACGAAGGTCGGCGACCAGACCGCGAAGCCCCACGGGCCCAGCCGGACCTGTCCCAGCACCGGCCCCGCGGCGAGCTCGACTGGCCTCGCGCCGTAGTTCACCACGACGTGCAGGTCGCTGCCGAAGCGAGTCTCCTCGACCTCGCCGCGCACGGTGTGGGCTTCCAGCGGCACGCCGAAGCTGAGGCGGTTGACCCAGCTCAGGACCTCGTAGCTGTTCTTCAGGAAGCGGTCGGTGACGCCCTGGTTGCGGAACCAGGCGGCGACCTGCACCGCGTCGCCAGGCCGCACCACCCGTGGGGTGACCTCGGCCTTCACCAGAACGGGCTGGAACCCGACTTGCGCCAGGGTGCCGGCGGGCAGGAGCAGGGCAGACAGGAGCAGCAGGCGATGCGACATGGTCGTGGCTCCGCACTTGGCTTCGACAACCGGCCGGAGGATCATCTTGCCCTGCGAGGTTGCGTAGAAACACTCATGCGCGCCGCCCGGTGCGCGAGTAGCATCGCCGCACGGCTTGCCGCCCGTGCGGCGCCGGGGAGGCTAGAATGCGAGCAAACCGAGGGATCCGACGAAGTGCGTGGCAGTGCCTCGCGCTGCTGCTGGCGGCTGCCGGCTGCGGTGCCGAGGACCGGGTCGCCGAGCACATCTGGGACCGCGTCAGCCGAGCACAGGCGGTCTTCGCCGATGGTGTCAAGTACGTTCAGTCGCGCATGTACCTGCGGGCAAGCTACGTCGTTGAGCCGGCAGGAGAGACGGCGCAAGGGCCATCGTGGCAGGTTGAGGTGACCGACCTGCGCCCGGCGAACTACCCGCGGGACCAGCTCCAGGGCGGCTACAACGTCCTCGTCTTCGGCTTCGACGCCGACGGGCAGTATCTGGGCTGCATTGCCAGCGAAGGCGCGCGGCTGCGTGACGATCCGCTCCGGTGGGTGGCCACGGAGCCACTGGTGTTCGGCCGAGGTGGCCAGGTTGCGCTGCCTGCCGGCCTGTCCGTCGAGGAGGCCCGGCAGCGCCTGGACCGCATCGTCGTCGCCAGCACGCCGTCCGGCTACATCCGGGCCTCCAGCAACCCATTCCAGATGCTCGGCAGCCGCTTCCTGAATGCGACGGCTGGCGGCCGCAGCGGGACCATTCGCTTCGTCGACGGCAGACCGGCAGCCTGGCCAGACGAGGGTGGCGACGAGGAAGCCGCTGCCGATACGGGTGGCGCACCGGAGATGCTCCGGAATCCAGGCTTCGAGCAAGGTCTGGATGGCTGGGACCAGGACTCCTGGCGCCAGCGCGAGGACTTCGCGAGCGTCGTGCGTGGAGCTGCCCGACACGGCGAGCGCTGCCTGCTGATCCGGGCCAACGAACCGGACGACAGCCGCGCCACGCAGCGTGTTGCGGTGCGGCCAAGGACCGCCTACCGCCTCAGCGGGTGGATCCGCACCAGCAACGTGCAGTCCTTCGAGCAGGGAGCAATCGGCGCCAACCTCTGTATCTGGGACACGGACGCGATCAGCGAGCCGGCCGTTCTGGGCAGCACCGACTGGCAGCGGGTGGTCTGCCGGTTCAACTCCGGGGACGCTACGGAGGTGATGGTCTGTGCCAGGCTCGGTCACTACGGCAACTCCGCCGTTGGGTCGGCGTGGTTTGACGGGCTCAGCCTGGAGGTCCTCGGCGACTGATCCGCGGAGAGGACCCGGTCAAGGCTGCCGGCTCCGCGACCGCCTGCTCGACGCGCCCGCCAGTTCCGCGACGCCCCCACGGCACCGCAGCGGCGGCACGTCGAGCGGTCCGGTCAGCGGATCCGGCAGCATGCCCAGCGCTGTCAGCAGGTCGCCGCATCTGGTCCACGCGGGATACCGCGGGAATCGCCGGGTCCGCAGCCTGGACCCGGTGGACATCCACCTGGAGCCAGCCCGGTCCGCCGGTCGCTGGCCGTTGACGCCGCTCGCAGTCAGCGGGTATCCTCGGGGCGGCAGCGTGCTGTGCCACGCCCCACCCGGAACGGCAGACCATGCGCATCGACACCCTCGATCTACGCAACTTCCGGCGCTTCGAGCACCTGTCGCTGCGGCTCGACCCCCACTTCACCCTGCTGATTGGCGACAATGGCCTCGGCAAGACGAGCGTCCTGGAGGCCCTCGCCGTGGCGGCCGGGATCTGGCTGGCCGACGTCCCGGACCCGTGGCTGGCCGGCAGCAAGCGTCCGATCTGGAAGCACGAGATCCGGCTGCAGCCCATCCGGCAGGCGGATCGCACACTGTTTGTGTCCCACCGTCCGGTGGAGGTCAGATCCACTGGTTGCATTGGCGACGAGGAAGTCACCTGGGCGCGGCAGATCCGCGAGACTGGGGAGCGGACGACCAATCTCGATGCCAGGGACGCTTTGGCCAAGATCCAGGAAGTCGCCAGACAGGTCAACGCCGGCCAGCCCGTGCTCCGGCCGGTGGTGGCTTACTACGGCGCAGGACGCTCAGCCTACCACTCCCGCGAACGCAACCAGCGTCTGGCAAACGAAGGCCCGGCGCGACTCTGGGGCGCGTTGTACGACTGCCTCACGGCCCGGATTCGCTTCCCCGACTTGACCGACTGGTTCCGGCGCGAGGCCGTGGAGCGGGGCAACCGGGCAGGAGCGTGGCGGCCCGGGTTCATGGCCGTCCGCAGGGCCGTGTTGAACTGCGTGCCGGATGCCGATGATCTGGCGTTCGATGGCGACATGAACCAGATCGTGTTGTCCATCCAGGGCAATGCCCAGCCGTTCGGCAACCTCAGCGACGGGCAACGGATGATGGCGGCGATGGTCGCCGACATCGCGATCAAGGCGGTCACCCAGAACGCGCACCTGCTGCCGGCCGAGGCCCTGGATCCGGGTGAGGAGTTGCCGGCGGTGCTGCGCGAGACGCCGGGCCTGGTGCTGATCGACGAACTCGACGTGCATCTGCACCCGCGCTGGCAGCGCCGCGTGCCAGCCGACCTGAAGCGGACGTTCCCCAGTCTGCAGTTCGTCTGCACCACGCACTCGCCCCAGGTGATCGGCGAGCTGCCGCGGGAGCAGGTGCTGGTGCTGAGTGAGCGCGGGGTGACGCATCCCAGGGTGGCACAAGGGGCGGACTCCAACTGGATCCTCGACTTCGAGATGGACGGCGCCGCGTCGCAGAGCCAGGAAGCGCGAGCACTGGTTGAGGCGATCGAACAGGCGATGGGCGACGGCCGGCTGGCTCCGGCTCGCGCCGCCCTCAAGCGGCTGCGGCAAGTGCTGTCCGATGACACGGGCCAATACGTTCGCCTCGAGGCCAGTCTCGACACCCTGGACTTGCTGTGCGACGAGGACTGCCACGGGGCGGGTGACGATGCGAACAATTGCAAGCGGCCGGAACCGAGGCTGCTGACTGAGTGGCGAGCAAAGCGTAGCGGCACCGACGCGGTCGACGGATCTCCATTGTGTTACGGCGCCCTACGCAACAACAAGTAAATCATCGCAGCCGTCAATGAGAGCCTGTTCCAGGAGCAAGGCGGCATCTGCGCTTGCACCGGTATCAGAATCCCCGCCCCCGCCACCACCTGTGCGGAGCAAGCCGGTGATCCGCCGCGCCGAAGGCATCGCCGCGAGCCAGCGAGCGCAAGCCTGATCGTCGCGGCGCCAGGGCCCGCCGGGCGGCCGGCCGTGGTGCCGCGGCAACCACCGGCGCAGCGGGTGTCCTCCGCGCCGGTGGTTCGGCAGGCGGGTGGGCCGGCCCTGCTATGGCACCACGATGTTCGGGGAGATCAGCACCAGCAGGCTGTCTCGGCGAGCGTCCTCGGGCCTGGTGCGGAAGAGCCGGCCGGTGACCGGGAGGTCGCCCAACAGGGGCCGCAGGTTGACCGTGCCGGCGGTCTGGCCGCCCAGGACCACACCGTTCTCGTCGGTGACTTCGACGATGGTCGGGCCACCATCGGCGCTGGTGGTTTCCACCTGAAGGTCGGCCCCCGGCGGGATCGGCAAGGCGCGGTAGTAATCGACCACATCGCCGAAGACCGGACACAGCGCCCCTGGCGTTGGCAACTCGCCGAGCGGCGTGGCCGCGGCGGGTTGGTTGTTCGGCTCGAGGTCGGCGACAGAGCCCACCGGACGCTGCAACAGTGCCACCTCCAGCGCGACGGTCGTGTCGGCCCGCCCTGCCGGCAGCGCCAGCTCCAGGAACAGGCGCGGGCAGGTCTCGCGCGTGAAGTGCCCGAGAATCGTCTCCAGGGGGCCGGGCCCGAGGCGCAGTTCGACCTGGTCTTGGCCCCAGCCGAAGGCCTGCGCGACGGGCGTTGGCCCGGCTGCCGGGTCGTCGTACCACCAGCGTGCCAGCACCACGCCGGGGCCGCTGGTGCAGGTTAGTCGCAGGTCGAAGGCCGCCGCCTGGCCGACGTCGGGCGTCGGCATCGGGCCAAACAGCAGCGGCCGCTCCGCTGGCCGCAGGGTGCCCTGGCCATCACCGATTGCGCCCAGCAGCACCCGTTGCCAGGCCGCCCACAACACCGCCTGGCTGCCGCCGCAGGCGGTCGTCAACCAGACCGCGCCGACGCCGCTCGCCAGTAGTACGCCTCGCCCCCACCAGGTCCGTGGCATGTCGTTCCTCCAGAGGTGTTGTCACCAGGACGGGCCGACCCACCTTCCAGAGCATTGTGGATAATCGGATGTCGAAAGTAAAGTTCGGCCATGGGATCTCCTCGCCGCGCCACCGGCTCCTCCCGACACGCCCCGCCTCGCCGGTCACTCTAACCCCTCGTGGAGCCGACCTTGCCCGATCTTGTGTTGGAGCCGCCGGCCCGGCCGGTGACGCTGCCGGAGCATCCGACCACGCTGGCGACGCGGATCATCGCGCGCTTCGAGCTGCCGGCGCCGGTCGAGGTGTTCGACTTCGAGGCGAAGGGGAACATCAACCAGCACACCTTCCTGGTGCGGGCCGGGCGGCCGGCGCAGGAGTACCTGCTGCAGCGCATCAACCAGGAGGTCTTCGTCCGGCCGCGCAGCGTGATGGCCGCGATGAGCGCCTGCCTGGCGGCGCAGCGGCGGGGGCTGGCCGCAGGGCTGCTGCCGGCCGGGCGCGACTGGACGCCGATCAGTCTGGTGCCGACGCGCGACGGACAGGAGTACGCCTGGGTCGCCGACCGCCGCGGCGAGACCTGTTGGCGGTTGATGCACAAGATCCCCGACGCCGAGACCTACAAGAGCCTCGGCGAGCTGGCCGACCCGCCGCGGCGGCTGGCGGTGGCGGCCGAGGCCGGGCGCGGGCTGGCGCTGTTTGGCGACCTGGTCAGCGACCTCGAGACCAGCGGGCTGGCGAATCCGCTGCCAGGCTACCGCGAGACGCGGGTCTACTACCAGCAACTGCACAGCGTGCTCGAGGGCGTCCGCACGCCAGACGCCGCCGAGCGCTGGCTGCCGGCCGACGAGATCGTCCGCAGCAGCACGGCGCGCCACTTCCAGGTGCATTGCAGCGAGGCGGAGTACTGGCGCCGGCTGCAAGACCCGGAGCTGCAACGCTATCTGGCGCTGGCGGTGGCCGAGGAGGAGTTTGCGCTGACCCTGCTGCGCGGTCTGGAGAGCGGCACCTTGCGGCGGGTGGCCATCCACGGCGACACCAAGCTGGACAACTTCCTGTTCGACCCCGTCAGCGGCCAGGTCAAGGCGCTGGTCGACCTGGACACCATCCTGCCGCATAGCTGGCTGGCCGACTGGGGCGACATGGTCCGCAGCCTGTGCAACGTGGCGGGGGAGAAGGAGACCGACCTGGAGCGCGTGCGGCCCGACTGGGAGGTCTACCAGGCGCTGGCCAGCGGGTTCCGCTCGACCGCGCGACGGGTGCTGCCGGCGGAGGTCGAGCTGATGCCAGAAGCCGTCGAGATCCTGGCCCTCGAGCTGGGTGTGCGCTTCCTGACCGATTACCTCCGCGGCGACAGCTACTTCGCCCTCGGGCCGGCCGACCCGCCCGCCCTCAACAAGACTCGCGCGCTGGTGCAACTGACCCTCTTCGAGCGGTTGCGCGATGGGCGGGAGCAGGCGCGGCGCTACCTGGAGGTGGCCTGATGCGGGAGCTGAAGTTCGCCCCCAGCGGCGTGCGGGGCGTGGTCGGCGAGGCCTTCACGCCGGAGCTGGCGGTCGACCTGGCCGCCGCCTTCGCCAGCTTCGCCGATGGCGCGCCCGTCGTGATCGGGTGGGACAGCCGCCGCTCGTCGCAGATGTTGCGGGCCGCTGTGACGGCCGGTCTGCTGGCCGGTGGCTGCGAAGTGATCGACCTCGGCCTGGCGCCGACGCCGCTGGTCAGCTACGGCGTGCGAGAGTTGGGCGGCGGCGGGGGCATCAGCATCACCGGCAGTCACAACGACGCTCGCTGGAACGCCCTGAAGTTCTTCGACGCCGACGGCACGCTGCTCAACGCCGCCAAGGGCGAGGAGCTGCTTGACGTCTACCACGCCGCTGCCTGGCGTCACGCGCCGGACGCCGCGCTGCAGCCGGTCGCCGAAGCGCCCGAGTTGGTCGAGCGGTACCTCACCCACCTGCGCTGCGTGCTCGACGCCGAGCCGATCCGGCAGCGTGCGCTGCGGGTGGTGATCGACACCTGCAACGGCGCCTGCGGCGAGTTGGCCGACCGCTTCCTGCGTGATCTGGGCTGCCAGGTCTACCCGATCAACGCCGAGCCGACCGGCGAGTTTGCGCATCTGCCGGCACCGAGCGCGCGCAACATGGCGCAGTTGGCGACCATCACGCGGCACCTCGGCGCCGACCTGGGGGTGGCGCTGAATGTCGACGGCGACCGGGTCGGCTTCGTGACCGGCGCGGGCGCCGCGCTCAGTGAAGAGTACAGCCTGCCGCTGGCCGCGCTGCAACGCCTGGCGCGGCGGCCGGGGCTGGTGGTCACCAACGGTTCGACCTCGCAGATGATCGACCACGTGGCGGCGCGGTACGGGCAGCAGGTGCAGCGCACCGCGGTGGGCGAGGCCGACGTGATCGATGTCGGGCTGGCCGACGAGGCCGTGCTGGCCGGCGAAGGCAGCGGCGGCGTGGCGGTCCTGCCGGCGACCACCACCTTCGACGGCCTGCTGACGGTCGGCATGGTCCTGGAGGCCCTGGCGACCCGCGAGACGACGCTGGCGGCGCTGGTTGATGAGCTGCCCCGGCTGGTGATGCGGAAGGGCGAAATCCCCTGCCCGCCGCACGCCGTCTACCGGCTGCTCGACAGCCTCCGCGGGGCCCTCCGCGGCGACCGCGTCGACACCCGCGATGGCCTGCGGGTCGAGTGGTCGGACGCCTGGCTGCATGTCCGTGCCTCCAACACCGAGCCGCTGTTGCGGCTGATTGTCGAGGCCGCCACGGCGGAGCGGGCGGAGCAGCTCTACCAGACCGCGGTGGCGCTTCCCGAACGGATGCTGGCCGGCTTTGTAGCGCGGCGATAGGGGGCCGACGATGGCAACACCACTGCAACTGAAGATCGGTCTGTCGGGCGTCCGAGGCGTGGTTGGTGAGGCGCTCTCGCCGCAACTGGTTACCAAGTTCGCGGCGGCTTTTGGGACCTGGTGCTCCGGCGGCCCGATCGTCGTCGCGGGCGACACCAGGGCCTCCAGCGAGATGATCCGCCAGGCTGCCCTGGCCGGCCTGCTGTCGGTCGGCTGCACCCCGCTCGACCTCGGCACGCAACCCACGCCGGTGGTGCAGCACGCCATCCGACGCTGGCGCGCCCGCGGCGGGCTGATCGCCACCGGTGGCTCGCAGCCCGAGGGCTGGAACTCGCTCCGCTTCCGCGGCGCCGACGGCGCGACCTTGCCGCCGGGGCAGGCCGCGGAGCTGATCGATCTCTACCACCAGGGCGTCTTCCCGCGGGTCGACGCCGCGGCGATTGCACCGGTGCAGACCCCGGGCGACGCCGTCGAGGCCTACCTCGACGCGCTGCTGGGCCAGGTCGACGCGGCGAGCATCTGGACCGCTGCCGTGCCGCTGGTGATCGACACTTACGGCGGGGCCGGGCGCGAAGTCGCCGAGCGACTGTGCGCGGCCCTCGGCTGTCGGGCGACCTTCCTGGACAGCCCGCCGGGCGACGAAGACGCCGGACCCGAGTTGCGCGAGCCGCTGGCAACGGCGGTGCGGGCTCACCAGGCCGCCCTGGGCGCGGGGCTGGCTGCTGGGGGCGACCGCCTGCTGCTGGTCGCCGCCGACGGCGGCATCTTGCCAGCAGACGCGACGCTGGCGCTGGTCGCGCGGGCCTGGCTCCGCCGGGGCCGCGGCCCGGTGGTGGTCAACGCGGCCGCCAGCCGGCTGGTCGACGACGTCGTCGGCGCGGCGGGCGGGGAGGTGCGCCGCTGTCAGGGCGGCGAGGCGCAGGTCTGTGAGGCGCTGCAGGCGCACGGCGGGGCGGTTGGCGGCGAGGGCAACGGCGGGGTGATTCTGCCGACCCTCAACCCCGGCCGTGACGGCTTCGCGGCGCTCGCCGTGCTGCTCGAGGCAGTCGCCCGCGGCGAGGCCCTCGACGCGCCGCTGCGCGGGCTGCCGCGCTACGCGATGGTGCGGCGCAGCCTGACTGTCGGCCCGCGCGAGGTGCCCGGCATCCTGCGCCGGGTGCGCCAGCGGTACCGCGACGTGCCTCACGATCTGACCGACGGCGTGCGCCTGGTTTGGCCCGACCGCTGGGTGCTGGCCCGCCCGAGCAACTCGCAGGCGCTCCTGCGGGTGGTCGCCGAGGCGCCCGACGAGCCAGCCGCGGCGGCGTTGGTGCGGGAACTGGCGGAGATTGTCCATCCCGGCGGTTGAGCCGCCCCGGAGGAACCGATGCCGTGGCTCTCACCGCTGCTCTCGCTGCACCTCGCCGCCGCGCCAGTGCGGCTGATCCTGGACACCGACATGTCGGGCGACGCCGACGACGCCGGGGCGCTGGCGCTGCTGCACGCCCTGGCCGACCGCGGTGAGGTCAGCCTGCTGGCGGTGGCGGTCAACCGGCGTGACCACACCAACGCCTCGGCCGCGGCGGTCGCGGCAATCAACACCTGGTACCGCCGCGGCGACCTGCCGCTGGGGACCGACAAGATCGGCCCGACCGACCTGCAGCGCACCAGCGCTTACACCCGGGCGCTGCGCGACGAGTTCCCCCACGCCTGCCTGCCCGACGACCGGTGCCCCGACGCGCTGGACCTCTACCGTCACACGCTGGCGGCCGAGGCCGATGGGGCGGTTACCATCTGCAGCATCGGCGCGCTCAGCAACCTCGCCGAGTTGTGGCGCCGTGAGCCGGAGTTGGTTCGCCGCAAGGTCGCCCGGCTGGTGATCATGGCCGGCCGGTTTCCCAATCACCCCGAGTGGGAGACCAACGTCCGGACCCACGTCGCGGCGGCGCAGACCGTGGCGCACGAGTGGCCCGGCGAACTCGTCTGGCAAGGCTTCGAGATTGGCGACCACCTGATCACCGGCGCCCGCTTGCGGGAAAGTCCCGCCGGCAACCCCGTCCGGCGGGCCTACGAGCTGCGCCCCTACGCGGGTCGGCCGGCGATCGATGGCGGCCAGCCGAGCTTCGACCAGGCGGCGGCCCTCTACGCGGTGCGCGGCGCGCAGCCGGAGTGGTGGTCCCTGGTCCGCGGCGGCCGCGCCAGGATCGACGCCGCCGGCGTGCTGCGCTGGCTGCCCGATCCCGCCAGCCGGCAGGCCTATGTGCAGTTGATCGGCGATCGTGGCGAGCTGGCGGCGTTGATCGAAGAGCTGATGGTGGCGCCGCCGGGGTGGCGCGGCTGAGCGGCGGGCCAGCACGTGGTGGCTCGTCGACGTGCCACTGGCGAAGGTGCTACACTCCACGGCAGGCCGCAGCGCTCGGCGTTCGGCCGGTAGCTGGCGGCCTGGCCGGGGTGCGGCGGTCGGCGAGCGATGTTGGTGCGCTGGCCAGATCGGCTGCTCGGGTCCCAGCGGACGGAGCCCAGCACCCTGACAGCGAGCCGGATACCGTGGTGTGGTGGAACAGGAAATGGCGATGACTCTGACAGCCGTCTTCCAGCAAGTACCGACGGGCTACATCGGCTGGGTTGAGGAACTGCCCGGAGCCAACACGCAGGGTCGCAGCCTGGCCGAAGCGCGGCGCAACCTGCGCGAGGCGGTGACGCTGATCTTGCAGACCAATCGCGATCTGGCGGACGAACGAGCCGGGGCCGGCGAGCTAATCCGCGAGCCACTGACGATCGCCACGACTTGAAGCGCGCCGATCTCGTCCGCCATCTCGAGCGGCACGGCTGCACCAAGCATCGCGAAGGTAGCCGCCATACAATCTACGTCGACGGCAGTCGCACCCGGTCGACCGCGGTGCCGCGCCACCGCGAGATCGACGAGCATCTCGTGGCCCGGATCTGCCGAGACATCGCCGTGCCGCCGCCGTAACCCGGTCCGTGCTGCGCCGGCCCGCAGGACCCTGGTCAGCGGCCACGAATGGCCTGGCGGAGCCGAACGATGCGCCTTGCCCTGCTGCTGGCGGTGACCGCCCCCGCGCTGTCGGCCGCTGAACCGACCTGGGCCGACCTGGCCCGCCCCGCGGTGCGGCCGCCGGGCTTCCCGGCTCCCTCGGCGGTCTGCTTTTCGAGCCGCTGGAAGCGCCCCATCAACGCGCAGGATCCGCACGACACCTTCCAGGCCGCGGCGGCCTTTCACGCCACTGGCTTCTGGTGGTGCAATGGCCCCAACGGCGACTACTTCCGCGACATCGTCCGCCGCGGCTATTCCTGTCAGGGCTGGCTGGCCACGATTCTGCCCGACACGCTGTGGGGCAACACCCGCCAGCAGGGCCGCATCCTGGACGCCCAGGGCGAACTGGTGACCGGACCCTGGATGCGCTCGTTCAAAGGCTGGTGGGGCTGCGTCAACAGCCCCGAGTGGCGGCGGGTCTACCTGGACTACATCAAGGCCTACCTCGACGCTGGTTGTACCTCGCTGCAGATGGACGATCCCGGCCAGAACGCCGCTGCCGTCGCCTGGGGCGGCTGCTACTGCCCGCACTGCCGCGCGAAGGCTGCGCGGCTGGGGCAGCAGCCGCGTGAGATCCAGGAGCCGTCGACGCACGAGTTCTACCGCGAGATGCGCCGCGCAATGAACGAGTACGCCGGCCGCCATGTGCCCTGGTCGTGCAACGCCGCGCCGGGTGAACGGCCGTTCTACCCCGACATCTTCGACTTCGGGCTGCGCGAGCTGGCGGAGCACGAAGCTCGCCCCGCGCGGCTGCACGCCACCTTGAGCGCCGTCGAGCAGCTCGGCAAGGGGCTGCTGTTCACGTTGGTCAGCCGCGACCGGAGGCTGACCCGCGGCGCCATTGCCACGGCCTACGCCCTCGGCACGCAGGTCGTGGTGCCGTGGGACGTCTACATTGCCACCGACGCGCCGCGGCAGTTCGGCGAGCCGGCCGACTACGCCGACCTCTACGGCCTGGCCCGCGGGGCGGCCGCTTACCTCGACGGCTACACCGAAGCCGCGCTGATCCGGCCGTTGCCCGGCCCGGCGCCCGACGCGGCGCTGCCGGTGACCGTGACCGGCGGCTCCGCCGACCTGGCCGTGTTCGTGCGGGCGCAGCGCGGCCAGGCCGACGCGCCGGTGGTAATCCACCTGGTCGACCCCAGCGAAGCGCCGCAGGCCTGCACCGTGCGGCTGCATCCGGCGCGCCTGTTCGGCCGCCGCGGGGCGCGGATCGAGCTGCTCCGCCCGGCGCCCTACGACGCCGCGGCGCATGCCCGGGCCGAGCAGACCAAGGACTTCGCACCGCTGGTGCAGCGGACCGTGCTGGCCAGTGGGTTCAACCCCACGCTGGACCTGCCGGCGCCGACGCCCTGGGCGATGCTGGTGATCAGCCCGCTGGAACAGCCCGGCCGCTGGCCGCCGTACATCGCTCCCACCGTCGCCAGCCTGGCCGACCCGACCCTGCAGGTGACCTTGGCCGGCGCTGCCGACGACGAGGCGCTGCACTACACACTGGACGACTCGACGCCGACGGCGGCCTCGCCCCGGTACAGTGCTCCCTTGCGCCTGACGGCCGACACCACGGTGCGGGCCCTGGCGGTGGCGCCGGGTGGCGCCAGCGCCGTCTCGGCGGTGCGCTTCCGCAAGCGCGGCAACCCGCGGGAGGAGGCGGTTCCCGACAGCCTCAGCGACCTGCGGCTGTGGCTGCGCGCGGCTCAGCTCACGCCAGCGCTGGGCGAGGGAGCAGAGGTCCGGCAGTGGCCGGCACGGGTCGGGCCGGCCCTCGTCAGCGACGGCTTCCGGCTCTACGACCAGCGGCCCGCCACCCCGCCGCAACTGCTGCAGCGCGGCATCGGCGGTCAGCCCACGGTGCGCTTCAGCCGGCCGACCGACCTGCTCTCGACGCCCGGCTTCGCCAACCGCTGGCTGCGCGGGGCGTTCACGATCTTCGTGGTCAGCGCCGCCGCCGACGATGTCTTCGGCCTCTGCGGCAACGGCGCCGCCGGCGGAGGCGGCATCCCGCGCCTGTACCTCACCCGACAGGGCCTGACCTACCACGCCACGCGCCTGGAGCTCACCACCGAGCAGCCCGCCGGCAGCCTGCTGACCTACCTCCACGACGGCCAGCAGACGGTCGAAGTGCGCGACAACGGCGGCCCCCCGCAGCGCGCCAGCGGCCCCCAGTTCGCGCCGGGCGCGGAGTTCGGTAGCGGTGGCCACCTGGCGGTGCCGTTCTGGGCCGGCAACGTGCCGCACCTCGGTGACCTGTCCGAGGTCGTGGTCTACAGCCGCGCCCTGCCGCCCGCCGAACGCAGCGCGGTCGAACGCCACCTGCTGCGCCTCTACCGCCTGCGGACGGAGGCGGTCTGGGAGTAGGCAGGCGGCCTGTTCACCAGGCGCAGCCCGTGCTACCCTCTGCCACGACGCCGCCGGGACGGGTCCCGGGGCGAATGGGGAAGCGGCATGGCTGATGGGCTGCAGATTGGCTGGGCGCAGGTCGACCTGACACCGCCGGAGCCGGTGCTGGTGGCGGGGCAGTTTCCCTCGCGCGTCTCCGAAGGGGTGGCCGACCCGATCACCGCGACGGTGCTGGTGCTTGAGGGCGGGGGCGATCAGGCAGTCTTCGTGAGCTGCGACATCGTCACCATTTCGCACGACCTGCGCGACGCGGTCCGCGGGCGGCTGGCCGCGGTGGCGGGGCTCGACCCGCTGAAGGTGATGGTCAGCGGCACGCACACCCACACCGGGCCGGACTGCCGGCTCGACTCCAGCGGCGCGGCGCACACCTCGCTGGACTGCGGGATCGACCTGCCGGTGATGCCGGTCGAGCAGTATATCGAGTTCGCGGCCGAGCGGCTGGCCGGGGCGGTGCGGGCCGCCTGGGAGCAGCGCGCGCCGGGGGCCGTGGCCTACGGGCTGGGCTACGCCGTGGTCGGGCGGAACCGGCGCTGGACCTCCACCGCCGGCGTCAACACGATGTACGGCAACACCAACGTCGCCGAGTTCAGCCACATCGAGGGCTACGAGGACCATAGCGTCAACGTCCTGGCGACCTGGCTGCCCGACGGCAGCCTAAGCGGGCTGGTGGTCAACGTCGCCTGCCCCAGCCAGTGCAGCGAGCACGAGCACCTGCTGAGCGCCGACTACTGGTACGAGACCCGCCAGGTGCTCCGCGCGCGGTATGGTGAGGGGCTACCCATCCTGGCGCAGTGCAGCGCGGCTGGCGACCAGTCGCCGCACCTGATCTACGAGAAGCGCGCCAACCAGCGGATGTTGGAGCTGGCGGGCCGCACCCCGCGTCAGGAAATCGCCCAGCGGCTGGGGCGCGCGGTCGATGAAGTGTTGGAGCAGATCGCCGCGACTCGCAGCGACCAGGTCGCCGTGGCGCATCGCGTGCTGCCGCTGGAAGTGCCGTTGGCGTGCCTGACGCTCGACGATGTGGCCACCGCCGAAGCCGAGATCATCGCGCTGCGAGCGACCTACGAAGCCGAGCGGGCGAAGCTGGAGGCCGATCCCAGCCTGCGGGAGCGGCCGCGCTGGTACTACCCGATCACCGCCGCGCATCGCCGGATGCGCTGGTTCCAAGGCGTCGTCGACCGGTACCACCGGCAGCAGACGGCGCCGAACCTGCCGATCGAGGTGCATGTGATCCGCGTCGGCGACATCGCCTTCGCCACCAACCCGTTCGAGTACTACCTCGACTACGGCATTCACATCAAGGCCCGCAGCGCCGCGCTGCAGACGTTCTTGGTGCAGTTGACCGGCCCGGGGACCTACGTGCCCAGTTCGCGGGCCCAAGCCGGCGGTGGCTACGGCGCCGTGCCGGCCAGCAACCCGGTGGGGCCCGCCGGTGGGTGGCAGGTGGCGCAGACCACCGTCGCCGAGATTGCCGCGCTCTGGGCCACGGCATAAGCCCACCGACTGGCGAGGAGGAGAGCTGTGAAGCCGCCCGAGGTGCAGCGTGAGGAAGTGATTGAGGAGTTCGGCCGCCGCCGGACACGACAACTGCTGGCCGTCCTGCCGGCGGTGCTGGCCGTGCTGCTCCTGGCCACCACCAATGAGCGCACCGGTCAGGCCAGCGGTGGCCTGCCGGCCAACGTGGTCGCCATCGGCTGCCTGGTGGTGGTGCTCGCCGTGGTGGGCTTCTCGCTGGTGAACTGGCGCTGCCCCGCCTGCCGGGCCTATCTCGGCAAGGGAATCAGCCCGCGATTCTGCCAGCGCTGCGGCGCGGCCTTGCAGCGGTAGCTGGTGGGCGACAGACGGTTGGAGCTGCCCGCCCCGCGCTGCTGGCAGCTCGACTTCTCCGCCAAGCTCTGGTGGCGCCTGCGGCACGACCGCCGCCCCTGGCTGGCGGCGCGGCTCGACAAGCTGGCGCTGCGGGAGTACGCCGCTCGCCACGGCGTGGCCACCGCCCCGCTGCTGGCGGTGGTCGACGACCCCCGCCAGCTCGACTTCGCGGCGCCGCCTGACGACTGCTTCGTGCAGGCCACCAACGCCTCCGGCCGCAATCTGGTGCGGCTCGCGGGCCAGCTTTACCAGTTTGGCAACGGCGAGGCCTGCGCCGGCGCGGCTGGCTACCAGGCGCTGGCCACCGCGCCGCTGAGCGAGCCGGCGGCCCGGCACCTGCTGGCACGTTGGCTGGCCCAACCCTATCACCTTGCGCCGTGGGCGCAGGCGCTGCTCCAGCCCCGCGTGATCGTCGAGCCGCTGCTGCAGCCGCGGGTGCCGCCCGTGCTGTACGACTATCGTTGCCTGACCTTCGACGGTCGCGTGCGGACCATCAGCGTCGCCTGCCCGCTCGACCGCCAGCGCGGCCAGGCGGTCTTCTTCGACCGGCACTGGCAGCCCTTCGGCCTGACCCGCTACCGCGAGGCGCTGCCCGACCCGCTGCCAGCGCGGCCAGCCAACTTGGAGGCGATGCTCGCGACGGCCGAGCTGCTGGCCGCCGGGCTGGACTTCGTGCAGGTTGATCGGTGGGACACCACCGCCGGATTGCTGCTCGGCGAGCTGACCATCTACCCGGACGCCGGGGCGCTGGAGGCGCCCAGCGGCTGTCGCGCGTTCAACTGCTGGCTGGCCGGCCACTGGCCGTTGCCACCCGCGGCTGCTGCCGAGACCTGGGTTCGGCAGCGCGCCTGGTGGGCCTGGCGCCGGCTCTGTGGCAGTCTACGGCGGTGGCGATGAAGGTGCCGCCTGCTGGTCGCTGGACGCTCGACCTCAGCGCCAAGGTCGGCTGGCGGCTGCGCCACGACCACCGGCCGTGGCAGGTGACCTGCCAGGACAAACTCACCGTGCGGCAGTATGCCGCCGACCGTGGCGTGGCCACCGCACCGCTCCTGGCGGTCGCCGACCGCGCGGCTGACCTGGACCTCGCAGCGCTGCCGGCAGAGTGCTTCCTCAAAGCCAACCATGGGTGCGGCTACAACCTGCTGCGCTCCGCCGGTCGCTGCTACCCCTACCGGCACGGCGCCGACTTCGTCGCCGCTGACGGCAGTCTGGTCGTGCCACCCGGGGCAGCGGCTTTGACCGACCGGCAGGCGGCGGCCTTGCTGGACACCTGGCTGGCGCAGCGCTACCACCGCCAGGAGTGGGCCTATCAGCAGATCCGCCCCCGGCTGTTCGCCGAACCGGTGCTGCGGCCGCGGCAGCCGCCGGAGCTGCTCGACATCCGCTGCTACGTCTTCGCTGGGACGGTGGTCGCGCTCAGTCTCGGCAGCCCGCGCTACCGGCGGCACGGTTGGAATGCGTTCCTCACGCCGGATTGGGCCCCCATCCCGCTGAGCCGACAGCGCGAGCCGCTGCCCGACCCGCTGCCGGCGCGCCCGGCGACCTTACCGACGCTGCTGGCGCAGGCCGCCCGGCTCGGACAGGGCCTCGACTTCGCGCGGATCGACCTCTACGACACCACCACCGGCCCGCTGCTGGGCGAGATCACAGTCTACCCGGAAGCCGGCAGCCTGCAGGCCCCGACCGCCTGCCACGCCTTCAACTGCTGGCTGGCCAGCCATTGGCCGCTCAGCGGGCGCCAGCGGCTGGCGGCCTGGTGCGGGCAGCAGTCCCGCTGGACCGCCTGGCGACTGCGGCGGGCGGCCCGCTGGCTGTGCGGGTGGGCTGGAGGCCGCGGCTGAGGCCGGTGTCGCCGCCGGTCAGGGCTTGTCCGGCTTCCAGGTCCAGCAGTCGTTGGTGTGGGTGTTCTGCCGCTGCGTCCACTTGGCGTGGCCGTCGAGGTAGTTCCAGTTGGCCCCTTCGCTGTGCCGATAGACGACCGTCCCGGGCGCTGCCCAGCTCGAGGTGCAGGCGCCGACCTCGGGCTCGACGACCCAGTCGCCGTCGCCGTTTTCACCGAGGTAGAACGTGTTGGCTGGCTCTTCGAAGGCGGTCAGGGCGGTGATCCCGCTCTCGGCCCAGAAGGCGCTGGCGCCGTAAGTTCCCAGCCGTTCGAGCACCGAACCCGCGGCGCAGGTCGTGCCGGCGTTCGGCTCGGAGGGGCAGACGTAGATCTGCTGGTTCTTGATGTACGCCATTTGAAGCTGTCGCCAACTGCCGTCGGCGGTACACCAGCTCGGTCCGCGGTAGCCGGTGGGGAGCTTCTCGTCGTAGTCCTGGGTGTACTGCATGCCGGCCAGGCCAAGCTGCTTCAGGTTGCTCATACAGCTCGATTGGCGGGCCTTCTCGCGGGCTTTGGCGAACACTGGGAACAGAATCGCGGCCAGAATCGCGATGATGGCGATCACCACCAGGAGCTCGATCAGCGTGAACGCACGGCGGCGCATCGTCCCTGCCATGGCTTCCTCCTCGGTCCCTGCCGCGCCTGGTTGGCAAGGGTAGACTCCGCCCGCCGCGCCTGTCAACTCGGTGCGCGACAGCGGGACCAGACCCGCCGCAGCGGCCAGGCTGCAGCGGGTCTGGCGGGTCGAGCAGGGCCGGCTGCTACCAGCTCAGCGAGTGCGTGTTGCCATTGTCGCGGTCATTGGGGGTCAAGGCGAACTTGCCGGCGGTGTGCTCGGTCTCCTTCAGCCACTTGACGTGGCCGTCGTAGTAGTTGAGGTTGCCGCCTTCGTTGTGAATGGCGCCGTAGCGACCGGCCGAGATGAAGCCGCCCCAGGTGTTGGCGGTGCTGGTCGTGTAGTTCGGCCGGCGGTAGGTGGCGTCGCGCCCTTCCATGAACTCCCACAGGACGCCGATCTCGGCTGGCCGGCCGACCTGCGCATCGGCCACCGGGAAGGCGAAAATCGGGCCGTTCAGGAAGTACGTCGCGGTGATCCCATTGTTGATGCTGACCTGCGCCGCGGACGGACAGCGCCAGATCTGGCCGTTCTTGATGTACGGCGTCAGCCGGAACACCAGGCTGCGGACATCGTTGTGGTAGACCGCATCGGCGGCGTAGGGCGCCATTTCGTCGTAGTCGGACTTGTACTGCAAGAAGGACAGCCCGAGCTGCTTGAGGTTGGACTGACAGCTCGATTGCCGCGCCTTCTCGCGGGCCTTGGCGAAGACCGGGAACAGAATCGCGGCCAGGATGGCGATGATCGCGATCACCACCAGCAACTCGATCAGTGTGAATCCCCGTCGTTTCATGGCACTTTCCCCTTTGGCCTGCGGAGGCCCCCAGACCCGCAGATGACCGGCGGCCCGCAGGTCGCTAGCGGCGTCGAACCACGGCTGCGTGCGTCCCCTGTCACGCGGCACTGCAAGGGAGCTGCCAGCACCCCTGGGGGCGTTTGGGCCGGCGGTTGTCGCGAACTCCGACAGGGCCGCCGGGCCGGTGTCGAACGGTCGGACGGCACCCGCGGTCACGCCGCAGTCTTGCCAGCGGCGGGGAGGTGTGTTACAGAAACGTCACGGGTGGATTTCATAGATGCGACGCGACGGTGGGAGGCGGCCGGGCCGCGCGACTGGTGGGACCTGCCAAACTGCTGCGAACCACGAAAGCGAGTAGCCGGATGAACCTGCGACAACCCAACGCGAATGTGGCGACGGGGTCCGCCAACCGCTCCAAGAGCGTCGTGCCATACTCGGGCTTGTGTACAACCTGTTACGACGGCTGCAAGGGTGGGTGTGAGGTCTTCCTGTCGTCTTTCCGGGGTGCCGAGGTGCTGTATCCAGGGCCCTTCGGACGGACCACGGCCGGTGCCGACAAGCAGTACCCGGTGGACTACTCGCACCTCAACATCCAAGGCTACGCGGTGGGGGCCCATGGCTTGCCTGAGGGCGTCGCGCCGGGGCCCGACACGGCGCTCTTCCCGTGTGTCGACACGGCTACCCGCTACGGCTGGGAGCAGCAGGTCGAGCTGGCCCTGCCGGTCTTCACCGGCGCCCTCGGTTCGACCGAGGTGGCGCGCCGCAACTGGGAGCACCTCGCGGTCGGCGCGGCGATTTCGGGGATCACGCTGGTCTGTGGCGAGAACGTCTGCGGGGTCGACCCGCTGCTCGAACTCGATGCCACCGGGCGGGTCGTGAATTCGCCCGAGATGGACCGCCGGATCCGGATCTAACGCCGCTACCACGGTCGTGGCGGGGAGATCCTGGTGCAGATGAACGTTGAGGACACCCGCCTGGGGGTGGCCGAGTACTGCCTCGACAAGCACGAGCTGAACACGATCGAGCTGAAGTGGGGGCAGGGCGCCAAGTGCATCGGCGGCGAGATCAAGGTCGACGATGTGGCGCGCCGTCGAACTGAAGCGGCGGGGTTACGTGGTGCTGCCCGACCCGACGCTGCCCGCCACGGTCGAGGCCTGGCGGGCCGGCGCCATCAAGCAGTTCGAGCGCCACTCGCGGCTGGGCTTCCTGGACCGCGACGACTTCCTGGCGGAAGTGGGCCGCCTGCGGCGGCTGGGCTACGAGCGGATCACCCTGAAGACCGGTGCCTACTCCGCGGTCGAGTTGGCGATGGCCTTGCGCTGGAGCGCCGAGGCGCAGATCGATCTGCTGACCATCGACGGCGCGGGCGGCGGCACGGGGATGAGCCCCTGGCCGATGATGAACGAGTGGGGCATCCCGACCTTCTACCTGTTGGCCCTGGCCTACGACTTCGCCGAGCAGCTCACCGGCCGTGGGCTGCGGGTGCCGGACCTGGCGATCGCCGGGGGCTTCTCGTCCGAGGACGGCATCTTCAAGGCCCTGGCAATGGGCGCGCCCTACTTCAAGGCCGTCTGCATGGGCCGCGCGCTGACCATCCCGGCCTTCGTCGGCAAGAACATCGGGCTCTGGCTGGAAGAGGGCAACCTCCCGCGCAGCGTTGCCGAGCATGGCAACCGGGTCGAGGAGGTCTTCACGGTCTACGAGGAGCTGCGCGACCTTTTCGGCAGCGAGGTGATGGATCTGCCGCTCGGCGCCATCGGCCTCTACAGCTTCTGCAAGAAGCTGCGCACCGGGCTGCAACAGCTGATGGCCGGCAGTCGCAACTTCCGGCTGAGCACCATCTCGCGGCGCGATGTGCTGGCGCTGACCGAAGAGGCCGCCCAGGTCGCGGGCATCCCTTACGTGATGCAGGCCTACCGCAGCGAGGCCGAGGCGGTGCTGGCGAGCTGAGCGGCGCTGCCGGGCCGGGGCCCCCGTCCGCGGGGTCCGGCCCGACCGTCAGCGGGCCGTGCGGCGCACCGCCAGCACCGTCAGGTCGTCGCGCTTGGCGCCGACCTCGTGCTCCTCGACCCCGCTGAAGATCAGGTTGGCGAGGTCTTGGGCCGACTCCGGGGTGGCGTCGTTGACAATCTGAGTCAGGCCGACCACCTCCAGCTCGTGCCCGCGGCGGTCTTTGGCTTCGATCACGCCGTCGGTGTAGAGCACCAGGTAGTCATCGGGCTGCAGCGGTACCGTCAGCGGCTGGTAGCGCAGGTCGGGTTCCATGCCCAGCACGACGCCCTGCAGGTCGAGCGTGCGCACCGCGCCGCTACCGGCGGTCAGGTGCAGCGGCGGCCAGCTATTCCCGGCCAAGGTGGCGACCCCTTCGCGTGGGTCGAGCAGCACGTAGACCAGGCTGACGAACATCTCGGGGGGCAGCTCGTCGTAGAGCAGCCGGTTGAGGGCCTCCACGACGGCCTGCGGCTCGCGGAGCTGCGCCGCCACGACGCGGAAGGCGTACTTCACCAGCGGCAGCCGCAACTGCCCGGGAATGCTCTTGCCGGAGACGTCGGCGACGCACAGCCCGAGCGTGCCGTCCTCGAAGGCCAGCGCATCGTAGTAGTCGCCGCCCACCACGAGGTCGGCCTGGCGGGTCCGGACGCCGACCTCCAGCCCGGCCGCGGGCGGCAGCTTGGCTGGCAGAATCAGGGTCTGTAGCTCCTGGGCCCAGGAGATCTGCTTGCGGAACTGCGCCATGACCTGCTCTTGCTGCTCCGCCCGGCGCTGCTCGGCGTGCCAGGCTTCGGCCAGATAGGCGCACAGGACCGCCGTCAGGAAGAGCTGCAAGACCTGCGGCGAGAGGTGGTGGTAGAGCTGCGCGTAGACCTGATCGGGCGGCACCGTCAGGAGCGTGCCGAAGATGGAGCCGAGGGTTACCAGCGCCGCGGCGGCGACGGCGCCGGGCAGGCTGAACCACATCGCGCCGATTACGACGGTCAGGTAGAACAGCGGCCAGAGCCCGCCGCGGAGGCCGTCGCGGTGGTAGATCAGCACGGTCAGGCAGGCGATGTCGAGCAGCAGCATCAGGTGCCGCCGCCAGCGCCAACGGCTGCGCATGCCCTGGCGGAGCAGCAGCACCGTCACCAGGCAGTAGAGCCCGGCGCAGGTCACGGCCAGGTAGAAACGGTTGCCGGCTTCCTCGGCCACCACCACGGGCGCGACCAGCACCACGCCGAGGATCAGCGTGCGGAACATCGCGACGACGAGTTCGGACTCGCCGAGCGTATCGTGCAACGAACGACGCGGGTTGTCGGCCGCGTTACGGGTCATGCCCACCGTTTCGCGCGACGTCGCCGCTCTCCTGCCCGGCCGGGGCTCGATCAGTCTTTGAAGATGCTGTCGCTGAGACCGACGTTGACTTTGTACTGATCGAACCGCAACCGCACCGCGACCGGCGTTTCGCTGACCGCGCCGTCTTTGGCCTTGCGCTTCTGGACCGCGTCGATGGCAGCCGTCTGCGGCAGCCAGGCCTGCCCTTGCCGGAGGTAGGTCAGGTTCATCGTGGCCGGCTTCTCCTGCCGCGGGTAGCTCACCAGCCGGCTGACGGTGTACTGCTCCTGATCGACGTAGACCAGATGGTAGCTGATCACCTGGTCTTCCTCCTGCGGCGTCAGCTTGAGCACCCAGGTCAGCCGGTCGCGGACGGTCTCCTCGCGCAGGATGCGGGCCGTGTGGTCTTTCAGCATCCGCTCGAGGATGTTGCCGATGGCCAGGTTGTAGGTCTTCGGCAGCACCGCGAAGTCGCCGTCGATCGCTTCGGGCTTGAACTTGTCGGGCTTCTTGAAGTAGATCTTGAGCCGTGACTCGGGCACCCGCAGGTCGCTGGCGCGGACGGTGAAGGTCATCCGACAGGTGAAGTCGTTGACGCCCGTCATAGTCTGCCGGCTGCGGCTGGTCAGCTCGTCGAGCCTGATCGACCGAGCCCCGGCCGGCAGGGTGAGCAGCAGCAGGGCCAACGCCAGCTCGCAGCGGTGCATCGCAGACTCCCGCTGGCATTGTAGCGCAAGCTGCCGCCCCGTGGGAGGTGGCAGCAACCTTCGCGAGCGCCGCGTCCGTTGACCCCTGGCCCGCCCGCCGGTATACTGACACGGTTCCTTGGGGCGTGGCCAAGCGGCAAGGCAGGGGACTTTGGATCCTCCATCCCAGGTTCGAATCCTGGCGCCCCAGATGCCACGTCGGACGGCGGTACGGTGAAACAGGCAGCGGTGATCCTGGCAGCGGGCAAGGGCACTCGGATGAACTCCGAGCTGCCGAAGGTGCTGCATCGCGCCGCCGGCCGGCCGCTCGTCGAGTGGGTGGTGCAGGCCTGCCGGGGCGCCGGGATCGACGACGTCGTGCTGATCGTCGGCTACCAGGAGCACCTGGTCCGCGAGGCGCTCGCCGCGCAGGGCGTGCGTTTCGCGCGGCAGGCCGAGCAGCAGGGCACCGGCCACGCCGCGGCGCAGGCCCGCGAGGCCGTCGGCGAGGAGCCGGGGCTGGTCTTCGTGCTGAACGGGGACAGCCCGCTGATCGACGCCGCGGTGCTGACGGCGATGCGCGAGACACATTTGCGGCGACAGGCTGACGCCACGCTGCTCTACGTCGTGCCGCCGCAGCCGCTGGAGTATGGCCGGCTGATCCGCAAGCCCGACGGCGATTTGAGCGACGTGATTGAGGAGCGCGACTGCACGCCGGAGCAGCGCGCCATTCGGGAGTTGAACGCTGGGTTCTACCTGTTCAACGCCCCGCAGATCTGGCAGGTCTTGGGTGAACTGAAGAACGACAACAAGGCCGGGGAGTATTACATCACCGACGTGCCGCGCCACCTGGCGCGACATGGCGGGGTGGTGGTGCCGCAAGAGGCCCCCGCCGCGATGGCCCTCGGGGTGAACACGCCGGCGCAACTGGCCGAGGTCGAGACGATCTTGCAGCGCCGCGGTCTGGGAGCGAAGTGAGTCATGGAAGCGTTTGAGTTGGCGGCAACCGTGCGTGAGGGTGCTGGGCGGAGCGTCTGCAATGCGCTGCACCGCGCGGGGCAGGTCCCGGCCGTGGTCTACGGCGGCGGCAGCGCGGCGACCGGGCTGGCGATTGAGCTGCGCGAGTTCGAGCGGCTGCTGCGCCAGATCGGTGGCGTTGGCGCGCTGGTGCAGTTGAACATCGCCGGCAGCGCGCCGGTCTTGGCGAAGGTCAAGGAGATCCAGCGGCGGCCGGCGACCCGAGCCGTGCTGCACGTCGACTTCCAGACCCTCGCCGCGAGCGCCTGACTGGTGGCGGGCCTGCTCGGTCGCCTCTGGCCAGCAGGCGCCGCTGGCGGTCGTCAGGTGATCGTCGGACTGGGCAACCCAGGTGCCGAGTACCAGCAGACTCGGCACAACATTGGATTCATGGTGGTCGATGCCCTCCTGGCCGCCTGGCCGCCCAGCCACTCGCGGAACAAATTCGACGCGGATCTCTTCGAAATACGGCGGGAGACTGGGGATCCGCTGTTGCTCGTCAAGCCGCGCACATTCATGAACCTCTCGGGCAAGACCGTCAGCGCGCTGCTGCGCTGGTATGACTTGCCGTTGGACGCCCTGATGGTCGTCTGCGACGACTTCCACCTGCCGCTCGGCCGGTTGCGGTTCCGCCGCAACGGCAGCGCGGGCGGACAGAACGGCTTGTCCGACATCATCGCCAAGCTCGGCACCAACGAGTTTGCGCGGCTCCGGATCGGGATCGCGGCGCCGACCGGCGACGCCATTGGGCACGTCCTCGGCAAGTTCGCGCCCGCTGAGAAGGACACCGTCAACCAGGCCATCGCGCGCTCGCGCGAGGCGTTGGGGGTGTGGGTCTCCCAGGGTATCGACGAGGTGATGAACCGCTACAACGCTGGCTAGCCGCGGGCCGCACCGCCGGGCCAGAGGGTGGATCGCATGATGCGCTGGTTGCTCCTCCTGCTGACCGTGGCTCCGCTGAGCGCTGCCCCGGCCGACGAGCTGGCGGCCCCGAAGGGCCTGCGCGCCGTCACGGCCACCCCCGACACGCAGTACGATCTGCGGCTCGAAGTGACCGCGCCTTGGCCTACCACGCTGCTCCTGGCGGCCGACGGCGCCAACCAGGGCTACCGGCTCCGCGCCGGGGCGGAGAACCTGGTCCTGGAGCGGCTTGGTGAGCCGGCGGTGGAGTTGGCGCGCTGCCCCCGGCCGAGCGGCAAGGGTCCGTTCCAACTGCTGCTGCGGCGCCGTGAGTCGAACCTGCAGGTGGCCATCGATGGACGGTTGCAGGCCGACCTGCTGGATGGCAGCGCGGCCGCCGGGCAGGTCTGGGTCGCCGCGGCCGACAGCGCCCGGGTGAAGCTGGCCGAGGGCGGCTACCAGCCGGTCGAGGACATCTACTTCACCGACGATTTCATGCGCACCAAGGAGCAGCAGCAGCTTGGCGTCTGGCAGCATGTCTCGGGCAAGTGGCGCTTCTATTCGGTGCTGGAGACCAATCAGAAGGCCGATCTGAAGCTCTCGGTGAACCCCTTCAGCCTGGGGCTGGACGCCGAGGGCGAGGCCCCGGCGGCGGTGATCACCGGTCACCCGTTCTGGGCCGATTACGTCTACCAGACCTCGCTCCGCAGCCGTGGCGGCGCCTGGGCGGGGATCACCTTCGGCTGGCGGTCGCCCGAGGACCACTTCCTGCTGCGCGCCGACCTGCGTGAGCTGACGCAACGGCCGCGCCGCATCGAGCTGGTCCGGGTGAAGGGCAAGACCGAGACGGTGCTGACCGGCGGCAGCGCGCTGCTGGCGGCCGAGCAGTGGTTCCGGCTGGGCGTCCGGCTGCGCGGCCCGCGGGTGCAGTGTCTGCTCGATGGCGACCCGATCTTCGACCGCCTCGAGCCCGACTGCCTGGGCGGCCCGGTCGGTCTCTGGTCACGCGGGGCGGGCTCCGAGACCTTGTTCGACGACGTGCGTGTCGAGACCAACTACACCTGGCCGCTGGACCGCGGACACGACCTGCTGGCCGGGGCTGAAAAGCAGGGCGAGTGGCGGCTGGAGCCCTCCAGCGGGAAGATCGACGGCGATCCGGGGCCGCGGCGGCTGGTCACCAGCGGTGAGGGCGGTGGGCACTACGTGCTGGGTGACCCGGCGGCCAGCAGCTACCGGCTCGACGCCACCGTGTTGCCGCGCCGCGGCGGCCGGGTGGCGCTCTACTTCGGCTGGCGCGATGCGCGCAACCACCTGGTGGCCGAGTGGGACGCCGGCAGCGGACGGCTGGGCGTCGTCCGCGTCGACGACGGCAAGGCCCGGCCACTCGGCCTGGTGCGCGACCGGCTGGAGCCGGGGCGCCCGCACGAGGTGGCGCTCGACCTGTTGACCGCCGGCCGCGTGCAGGTCCGTCGCGACGGCATGTTGCGGATGCGGGCGGCGGTGGCCGACCTGCCGGCCGGGCGCTGCGGCGTCGGCGCCAGCGACACCGCAGCAGTCTTCGACGATCTGCTGGTGCGGCAGGTCGTGCCGGTCGACACCGAGGTGGAGGTCGACAACGCCAACTTCAGCGGCGACCCGTTCATGCTGCACTGGGCCTCGTCCCTGGCCGACTGGTTCCCGAAGGGCGACCCGCAGCCGGTGCAGGTGCTCGGCGACCTGACGCCGGTTGGCGGGGTGGCCCCGCAGCCGGTCTACTGGCACAAGGGCGACTTCTACCGCGCCTACCGCATCACCTTGCCGGCCAAGGCCAGTTGCGCTCTGCTGCTGAACGCCGCGGTGGAGCACTGGCTGCCGCCGGCCGACAACCTGGTGACGGCGCCCGGTGTCACCAAGATCAGCACGGTCGAGAACAAGGTCGACTGTGGCGACGGCTACGCGCTGCATGTCGTGGTCGGCCCGCCCGGTCGTCTGGTGCTGCTGCGGCAGGGGGTGGTGGTGCAGGAGGCGGCCCTGCCGGAGGGCACCGAGAGCCTCACTGTCGCGCACGACGGCGGCGTGACCTGGGTCCAGGGCGGCGACGACGACCTGCTGGTCTACCACGACCCGCAGCCGCTGACGGGGCCACGGGTGGCGCTCCGCGTCGCCGGCAACGATGTGCTCTATCAGGTCAAGTGCCGCCGCGAGGGGATCATCGACGAAGTCTTCGAGCGGGCGCCGGCCGACTGGGTGCAGCAGGGCAACTGGGAGATCACCAACCGCTTCAGTTGCACCCCAACCTGGTCGCACATGGCCGCGCTCGAGCGCAAGGGGCTTGGCGCGTTGTGGCACAAGGCGGCCTTTCCGGGCAACGTCACCATCGAGTACTACGCCGGCATGCGGATGCAGAGCGACTACGCGATGATCTACCCGCGGCCGGGCGACTTCAACACCAGCTTCGGCTGCCGGCCGTTCAGCTTCGAGAGCGGCATCAGCCTGCTGCCGGGGGCCTGGGACGCCGACTGGTCGAGCGTCTGGACGCGCTACGTGCAGGGCGGGCAGACCCTGCTGCAGACCGACCGGCCGCTGGTGCCGCGGACACGCGAGGACAGCGGACAGCGCTACATTCCGGTGCCCTACATCTCGGCCGGGCGCGATGTCCATGGAGCCTGGTACTACGTCAAGAGCCGCTACCTGGACGGCCACCTGGAAGGCTATTTCGACAACGTCAAGGTCCTGGAGGGCGACGGCCCGGCGGTGCCGGGCGACCGGGTGGCGATCTGGACGCAGGACAACCAGGTCGTGGTGGCGCGGATCCGGATCACCTACCTCGACAAGCAGATCCCCAAACGGCTGGTCGACGAAGAGGCCGTCGAGCCCGAGAGCGGCGGCGCGCCGGCCCTGCTGGCCAGTGCGGCGGCGCCCGCGCTCAGTTGCACCTTCGACAGCGGCACCGACGGCTGGCAGACCCGCGACAAATGGCGCGGGGTGCTGTTGCAGCAGGGCAGTGCCGGCGGGCGGCAGTACCTGGTGGCCCGCAACACCCTGCCCGGCGATGGTTTCGAGGCCCTCGCGCCGCTGCCCGAGGCTGGGGTCGACCTCTCGCGCGCCGGGCTGTTGCGGTTCGACTACCGGCTACCGGCCGAGACCAAGATCAACCTCTACCTGAAGCTGAAGTCCGGCAAGCGCTTGGTCGTGCCGCTGACCGGCGAAGTCGCCAACAGCCCGGTGGTGCCGGTGCTGGCCCGGCCGAAGATCGTCGCCGACGGGGCCTGGCACACCGCGGTCGTCCACCTCGGCGTGGCCCTGCGCCAGGAGCTGGCCGGTGGCGACTGGCCGGCCCTGTTGGTGACCGCGGCGCCTGCGCCGGCCGAGAAGCGACCGCTGTTGACCGAACTGGCCTTCGGCAACCAGCATGAGGGCTACCTGCTGGCCGGTTTCGGGGGCAACCCGCGCGGCGCCTGGTACGCCATCGACAACCTCACGCTGGCCTCCGAGGTGGTTCCGGGGACACCCGTGGCGGCGACCTTCACCGCGCCGCCGAAGGCCGGGGCGCCGTCCTTGAAGGCGGTTCGGATGGCCTTCGACCGCAGCGGCGAGGCGGCTCCGACGACGGTCTTGCCGGATGCTGAGGTGAAGGCCCCCAGCACGCCGGGGCTGTGGTTCCTGACGGCCCAGGGCGAGTGGGCCGACGGCAGCCGCACGCCGCTGACGCGGTTGCCGCTGCTCGTCCTGGCGGCCGCGCCGCAGCTTACGCCGGTCGACGTCGACCGGCCGTGGGACGGCGGCCGGCTGCGCGTGGCGCTGGGCGAGGGCACGCCCGGCGAGTGGGCCGTGACGGTGGCCGACAAGGTGATTCCCGCTGACCAGGTGAGCTGGGACGCCGCGGCGCGGGAGCTGCTGGTCGATGCCCGCGTGCCGGGGCTGAGCTACACCGACGGCCAGGCCGTGCCGGTCAAGGTCACCGTCAAACAGGCCGGGGGCGCCGCCGGCGAGGCCAGTTTCCAGCGCACCTTCAAGCTGGCTGCCGACACCACCCCGCCGTTGCCGCCAAGCATCAGCGGGCCAGGGGTGTTGGCGTCCAGCGCCAGCGGCAAGGCGCCGTTCACGGCCGCCAACCCGGCCGCCACCGCGGTCGTGCTGGACCCCGCCGACGGTCCCGAGCCGGGTGCCGGGTCGGTGCGGATCGTCAACCTGGTGCCCTCGGGCAGTTACGACACCTACCTCTTGCAGGGCGACTACGACGCCGGCCGAGCGCCGCTGCTGCTGTTCGATTACAAGACCCACGCGCCGCTGCGGACCGACTTCGCCGTCTACACGCCGGGCGAGTACCACAGCATTCTGTTCACCGACCAGGCGGCGGCCTATCCGACGCTCGGGGCGGTGCCCGAAGCGACGCGCGACGGGCAGTGGCACCGCGGGCAGTTCAAGTTGCAGGAAGGTCTGCTGGGCGCCTCGCCCTTCGCCCCCAACCTCTACTCGTTGCGCTACCTGGTGGCCGCCGACTACGGCTACAGCGGCGGCGCGCCTGGGGCCAGCTACCAGATCGACAACGTGCGGCTGGTGGGGGTCGGCAATGGCCAGACCGGCGTGACCCTGCGCTGGGCGGCCAACGATCCGGCCGGCATCGCCGGCTGGCGCTGGGGCTTTGGCCAGGACGAAACGGCCGCGCCAACCACCGAAGTCGCCGCCGAGGTCACCAGCCAGCTCCTGACGGCGCCCGCGGAGGGGCTCTACTGGTTCAGCGTCCAGGCCCGCGACGGGGCCGGCAACTGGAGCCGCGTGGCGCGCTGGCCGCTGCTGCTCGACAACGCCCCGCTCAGCTTCGGCACGGCGGTGCCGGCGCCGGGTGGGCTGGGCACCTGGGACATCACCGTGCCGCTGGCCAACGTCGGCCCGGCCGGGCTCGACCCGGCGGCACTGCGGCTGACCGCCGGTGGCAAAGCCGTCGCGGCGGTCGAGGGTGACGTCTACTACAACCAGGCCAACCACACCCTCAACTGGATCTGGGCCTGGGCGACGAAGCAGTTCGGTGGACCGGTCGCCGATGGCACGCCGATCCAGTTGGCGGTCGCCGGGAAGGACCTGGCGGGCGAGACGGTCAAGCCGGCGACCTACGCCTACACCGTCAGCTACGCCGCTGACAAGCAGCCCCCCCTGTCGCCGGACGTGACGGTCGCCGGACAGACCGCGCAGCGGGTGAGCACCTGCACCCAGGGGCTCGGGCAGTTTGGCAACATCTCGGCCGGTTACCGCTCGCCGCGGCAGCGGATGTTGGACGACCTGCGCAACGACTACGTCTGCGAGGTGACCTCGGCCGGCTCCGGCCTGCCTTTGGCTTACGGCGGCTACGACCTCAAGGCGAACCCCTACTTCAGCGTCGACTACCGCTTGTCGGGCAGCCTGGGCCTGCATCTGATGGCCTACATCAACGGCGCCTACTACAGCATCGCGCTGACGCAGAAGTCGCCGTCGTACAAGCAGATCGGCAGCGCGCCAGTGGTCGCCGATAACAAGTGGCACACGCTCTTCATCGATCTGCTGAGCCTCTACGAGCAGGGCGTCGGGAAGGCCGAGAAGATCACCTGCACCTACATCTTCCTGAATGAATACGGCAGCGCCGGCGGCGTCAAGTACTCGCTCGACAACGCCGCCTGCTACGGACCGGTGCCGCTCGGCGAGGTGGCCGCCAACTGGGTCTGCTACGACGCCACGGGGATCCAGGGCGCCGCGGTCAGCCTGACACCTGGTCTCGACGCGGCCGAGCCGCCGACCCTGACGCCGCAGGCCAGCAGCGCCAAGCTGCCGGCAGCTCAAGCGGGGATCTACCTGCTGCAGGTCCGTGCGCGCGATGGCGCCGGCAACTGGGGCGGTACCGCCCGGCGGGTGGTGGTCGCCAGGTAGGAGGCCGCGATGTCTCTGATCGACCGCGACTTCTTCGACACCTTCGGCTACGTGGTGGTCCCCGACGCCGTGCCCGCCGATCACCTGACGGCGGTGGTGCAGGCGGTCTGGGACTTCCTGGGGATGGATCCCGGCAATCCCGACACCTGGTACCAGCCGCCGCACCGCTACGGTGGGATGGTTGAGATGTACCACCACCCGGCGATGTGGGCCGTGCGGCAGCACCCGCGGGTCCACCAGGCGTTCAGCGAGCTGTTCGGCACCGCGCGGCTGTGGGTCAGCCTCGACCGGGTCAACATGAAACCGCCGGCGCGGGCCGATAAGCCGGAGTGGGACCACCGCGGCTTCACGCACTGGGACTGGGACAGCCGCCAACGGCCGATCCCGTTCCGGGTGCAGGGCGTGCTCTACCTCACCGACACGACCGCCGACATGGGCGGCTTCCAATGCATTCGCGGGTTCCACCGCCGACTGGACGAGTGGGCCGCGACCCAACCCGCCGACCGCGACCCGCGGGTGCCCGACCTGACCGGGCTGACCGTCGAGCCGATCCCCGGCCGGGCCGGCGACTTGCTGATCTGGCATGTCGCGCTGCCGCACGGCAATGGCCACAACACCTCGGGGCGGCCGCGGCTGGCGCAGTACGTCTCGATGTACCCCGCCCCGGAAGTCCTGGACGCTCACGCCGCGGAGCGGGTCCGACAGTGGCGCGAGCTGGCGCCGCCTAACGGAACGCCCTTCCCGGGCGACGCCCGCGGCTGGGAGCGGCAGCACTATGGGCCGCCGGCGCTGACTGAGTTGGGCGAGCGGCTGCTCGGCCTGCGTTCCTGGGCCGACGCGTGAGCCCGCCGCGCCGGACGCTCGGCTGGGTCTTCCTGGCCGCCGCCGGGTTCTACCTGTTGACCGCCTCTTATGTCGCCACCGACGGCGATGCGCAGGGCGAGGTGGACGAGCTGGCGGTCAGCGGGCTCAACTTGCGGCCGAACCACCTGCTGCAAACGGTGCTAAACCGGGCCGTGCTGGCCACCTGGCAAGCGGTGGGGTTCACTGGCCTGCCGTTCATCCCGTTGCAGACCCTCAACGCGCTGCTCGGCGGCCTGACCGTGGTGCAGGTGCTGCTGCTGCTGTCGCGCTGCAGCGGCTCGCTGCGCCTGGCTGGCTGGGGCGCGGCCATCTTCGCGCTCTCCTGGGCGCCCTGGTTCCACTCTCGGGTGGCCGAGACCGGCATCACTCCGATGCCGCTGCTGCTGGCCGCCGTGCTGCTGCTGCTGCGGCCGGCCGCCGAGCGGCCGCGCTACACCGCGGGGTGGGCCGGCGCTTGTCTGGCGATGGCGGCGCTGCTGTCGTTCAACCTGGTCCTGCTGGCTCCCTGGCTGCTGCTCCAAGTGGCGCTCAGTGAGCCGCGCGAACGGCGTCTGCCGGCCGTCGCCGGCGGGCTGCTGAGCCTGACCCTGCTGTTGGGTGGTCCGTACCTCGTGGCGGGCCAGGCGGCCGGGGCCAGCACGCCCGGTGAGTTCGTCGCCTGGCTGACGCACCACCCGGTGCAGACCGAGGTCAAGGTCGGCGGCGGCGGCCTGGTTGGCGTGGCCCGCGCCCTCGGCGGGCTGGGCCGGTTGTGGTTTCCGTACTCGCACGGCGAGACCGCGCTGAAAGCCGTCCTGAAGGGCCAGGAAGTGGCCACCGACCCGGCCGACTGGCTGACCTTCGGCCGCAACGCCCTGGCGACGCTGCTGTTCCTGGTCCTGGTGCCGCTGGGCATGTGGCGTTCACGCCGCCGGCCCGGCGCGGCGATGATGACTGGTGCGGCGCTGCTGACTGGCCTCTTCGCGACCCAGTGGCAGGGCAGCGACCCGCAGTTCTGGCTGCCGGTGTACCCTTTCCTGCTGCTCTTCGGCCTGCTGGCGGTGCGCCCCCTGGCGGCCTGCTGGCGGCGAGCGGTGGCACCGCTGGGCGGCCTGTTCCTGCTGCTGTTGCTGACCGCCAACCTGCCGTTGTGGGCGCCGACGCCGCTCTACCACCGTTGGGACGAGCGTTGGGAGCGGGTCTTTCGGGTGCGCGACCGGGTCGAACAGCGCGCCCTGGTGCTGGTGCCGGGGCAGTCGGCCTTCTTCGGCGTGCCGCGTTACCGGCCCGACGTCGAGGTCTTCGACTTCGTCCAGCGGCCGCCGGCCGACCTGCGTGGCAGCGCCTGGCTCGGCTGGCTGCACACGCAGATCGACCGCGCCCAGGCGGCGGGCCGGGCGGTCTACCTTGAAGGGCTCACCGCGCCGCTGCGCGCGGAGCTGCTCTTGCCGTGGCAACTCGCGGCGGCCACCCGGCAGGTCGACCGGGCCGCCGCCGAGGCCGACCTCGCCGCACGGTATCGGCTGACTCCCGCGCCCGACCTCTGGGACGGCGTCCTGCGGGTCGAGGCCCGTTGATCAGCCGGTGGTCGACTGGCCAACCAGCACCAGGTAGCCGTCAGGGTCGACCACACTGAACTCGCGCATCTCGTAGGGCTGCACCTCGATCGCGCTGCACTCCACGCCAGCGGCCAGCCAGGTCTCGCGGACCTGCTCCAACTGGCTGGTGTAGAAGTACAGAATCACCTCACGGTGACCGTGGCTGTGGTCCAGCGGAATGTCGGCCCCGGTCTCGTCGTGGTCGTGCCCCAGGCCGAGCATCAGGCTGACCTCGCCGTGTTGCAGGAAGGCCCAGGTGACCTGCCCTTCGTGCTCCAAGTGGTTCTTCTTGACGAACCCCATCCGCTCATAGAAAGCGGCCGTCGCCAGCACATCCACGACGCTGACGATCGGCACCAGGCTGCGTAGCATCGGTGCGTTCTCCCATCCGCAGTCTGACGTCGGCGACGCGATCCGGTTCAGCGCCAGGTGACGGAGTTGTCGACCCACTTGACGACTTTTCAGTCGGCGCCGGGCTGCTGCTCTGCTCGCAACGGCGCCGGCCGGCTGGTGAGAGTGTTGCAGCGGCCGGCGGTGGAGGCCACCGGCCAGCCTGGCGGGGCCGTTCGAAGCCACCCGAGGAGGTCGCGGATGCACAGTTCCTGGACCCGTTGGTTGCTCGCCGCGCTCCTGCTCAGCGGCGCGGCGAACCGCGTCGCAGCGCAGGCTTGCGCCGAGTGCCACAAGGCGGTGACGCCGGCGATTGTCAGCGACTGGAAGCTCAGCAAGCACGCCCAGAACGAAGTGACCTGCGCGGTCTGCCACGGCACCGAACACAACGGCCCGCAGAATGTCGAAAAAGCCGGCATCCCGACGCCGGAGGTCTGCAAGGACTGCCACGAAGAGCAGGTCACGCAGTTCTCGAAGGGCAAGCACGCGCTGGCCTGGGCGGCGATGGACGCGATGCCGACCATCCACTTTCAGCCGATGGCGATGACGCAGGGCAAGAAGGGCTGCGGCGGCTGCCACAAGATTGGCCTCAAGAGCGAGGATGAGATTGCCGACCTGAAGAAGGCCGGCGCTGGCTTTGGGGTCGCCTCGTGCGATTCCTGCCACACTCGTCACACCTTCAGCAAGCTCGAAGCGCAACAGCCGCAGGCCTGCATGACCTGCCACACGGGCTTCGATCACCCGCAGTGGGAGATGTACAGCGGCTCGAAGCACGGGGTGCGCTACCTGCTGAAGCAGAACAAGACCCTGCCGCCCGAGACCGCCGCACCGACCTGCCAGACCTGCCACCTCGCCGAGGGCAACCACAACGTGCGAACCGCCTGGGGCTTTCTGGGCCTCCGCCTGCCGCTGGCCGAGGACAAGGAGTGGCAGGCCGACCAGGTCACCATCCTGCAGGCCCTCGGCGTGCTGACCCCCGACGGCAAGCCGACCGCGCGGCTGGACCTGGCCAAGGGTGCCGACCTGCTGCGCGGCAGTCAGGCCGAGTGGCAGCGCGAGCGGGACAAGATGCTGAGCACCTGCGGCAACTGTCACAGCAGCAACTTCGCCAAGGCCGAACTGCAGCAGGGCGACGACATGATCCGCGCCGCTGACAAGCTGATGGCGCAGGGCATCAATCTGGTCGGCGACCTCTACAAGGAAGGCTTACTCAGCAAGCCGCAGAACTACGCCTACACCTTCCCCGACCTGCTGACCTTCCACGACGCCCCCAGCCGCATCGAGCAGCGCCTCTTCGTGATGTTCCTGGAACAGCGCAATCGCACGTTCCAGGGCACCTTCCACGCCAACCCGGACTACGCCCTGTGGTATGGCTGGAGCGCGATGCAGCAATCGCTGGGCGAGATCAAGGCTCTGGCCGAGGAACTCCGCGCCCGCAAGCGCTGATTCCGCGATCGCGGGGAGCACCCACCACGGGCGGCGCGCCGAGGCGCCGCCCGTGGGCGTTGGGTGTCACTCGGCCCAGAGCAGGCTGATCGGCGCCGTGTAGAGACGGTCGCCGAAGCTGGTGGTGGTATCGCCGGTGCCGAGCAGGTAGCCCGCCACCAGACGGTCACCGAGGCGCTCCCGCAGGCCCTGGAGCGGGCCAAACTCGCGGGCGCCAAAGGTGGCCCCGGTCTTCACCGCGATGGCCAGCACCGTCCCGTCACGACGCTCCAGCAAGAAGTCCACCTCGCTGCCGTCGTGCGTCCGGTAATGGCAAAGGGCGGCGCTCTGCTCCGACCAGGCGAGGGCCTTCAGCAGCTCCAGGCCGACGAAGTTCTCGAGCAGTTGGCCCGCAACCAGGTCCAGCGCAGGCGGGGCTGTGAGCGCCAAGAGGTAGCCCAGCAGGCCGGTATCGCCCAGCAGCAGTTTTGGCGTGCGGCTGAGCCGCTTGCTGAGGTTGCTGGCCCAGGCCGGCAGCGGGATCGCCACGAAGGCCTGCTCCAGGAGCGCGGCCTGACGTTGGACCACCCGCCGGTCCAACCCCACGCCGCGGCCGAGCTCGCTCCATTGCAGCAGCTGGCCGGCGCGGGTGGCCAGCAACTGGACCAGGCGCCAGGCGTCCTGGGCGGCCAGGAAGTCTCCGCCGCGGGGCAGGTCGCGCCGGATCACCGTATCGAGATACGCCTCGAACCAGCGACTGCGCCGGGTCTGGCTGGCACGCGCGACGGCTTCCGGGAAGCCGCCACGGAGGGCCAGTTGCAGGGCGTCGGTTCGCGACAGGGGCGGTGCGGCCGGTAACTCGGCGTTCCAGAGGCGGTCGACGCCGTTGGCAGTGACCCCCCGAATCTCCCCCTCGGCCAGCGGCCAGAGCGTCACGACCTCCAGCCGGCCGACCAGCGCCGAGGCCAGCTCCGGCACGCGCAACAGATCGGCCGAGCCGGTCAGGAGGTACTGCCCGGGTTGCCGGTCGGCGTCCACGCGCTCCTTGATGGCCCGGAACAGCACGGGCGCGAGCTGCACCTCGTCGATCACCGCCGGGGTACCCAACTCGGCCAGAAAGCCCCGTGGGTCGCTCTCCGCCGCGGCCAGCCGGGCCAGGTTGTCGAGCGAGGCATACCGGCCGCCGCGACCTGCGGCCAACGCCTGCGCCAGCGTGCTCTTCCCGGTCTGGCGCGCGCCGTGCAGCACCACCACCGGCGTGTCAGCCAGCGCAGCCGTCAACCGAGCCTCGACATGACGTGCGTACATCCCGCGATCATGCCGCGTTCGGCGACGAAAGTCAACCGGTCACCGTCGTAAATCTGTCCATCTCCCTGACAGATTCACGGTCGTTGAGGCCGTGCCTACCCGCGCTCGACCCGCACAAAGGCGACGCTGTGGGAGGGCAGCGAGAGGCGCAGGGCGGTCCCGGTTCGTTGCACCGGCAGCGGGTGCAGGACCTCGCTGGGGGCGGTCAGCAACGGGCTGGCTTCGGGGTCGGCCTGGCGCAGCAAGGTGGCCTGGGTGGCGCCGGGGACGAAGTCGTGGAGGTTGACCGCGATGGGCAGCTCGCGGTCCAGGCTGGCGTTGGCGATGATCAGGGTCAGGTGGCGGCCGTCGGCGCCGAGCATCGCCACGGCCGGGGTGAGGGGGCCGCCGAACTGACCGGCCGGCAGTTGCGGGTCGTCCCCGGCGGCCGGCACAAAGAACGGCGCCGTGCCGCTCAGTGCGACGACCTCGTCGCCGAGGTGCTGGTTGACCAGTTGGTGCAGGAAGTACTGCAGCATCCGTGGCTCGGGCCGGTCGATGGCGATCACGCCGAAGCCGGGGGAGCGGCTGACATTCAAGAGCTGCCAGGCCGAGGCGCCGGCCAGGAGGTCCTCGCGAGCGTAGTGAATCAGCCGCACCGCGCGGTGCAGCAGCCCCCAGGAGTTGCCGTTGCGGAGCACGCCGTCGGCGACGCTGCCGGCGGGTCCGCTCATGTGGAGGCCCCACTCGGTGTCGAACTGGACGACCGGCCGCTGCGGGTTGTAGGCCCGGATCAGCGCGTCGGTGCGGCGGATGCGGTCGAAGATAAACTGGTTGAAGCCGACCGCGACGGCCTCGAACTTGCGGCGGGCGGCCTCGCCGAACCCGGCGTAGTAGTGCGCCACGACGAAGTCGTAGTGGCCGGCGGCACGGGCCAGGACGTTGCTGCCCCAGGCCGTCTGTTCGGAGATGGCGATCCCCACGCGGGCCTGCGGGTCGACCGCCTTAACGGCCTGCGAGACGGCGACCACCTGCGCGGCGTAGGCGTCGCCGCTGGGGTAGGCGGCCCCGTGGTTGGTGCCCCAGGTGGAGCTGTAGGGTTCGTTGGCGACCTCCCACCAGCGGAAGCCGTACCCCCGCTGCTGACTGTGCCGCACGGCGTCGGCCCAGCGGGCGGGCTCGACCTTGCGGTTGGCGCCCTGGTCTTCCAGCTCGATCACGACGTTCGCACGCGGCAGGTTGAGCTGCCGGCAGAGCTGGTCGATCCGGTCGAGCGCGGCCTCGACCGGGTAGGTCTCGTCGCCGACCGCGTAGAAGCGGGTCATCGGTAGTTGCAGCTCGGCGACGGCGCTGACCTGGGCCGGGTTGAGCGTGAACTCGCCCGCCCGGTTGTAGGGATGGCCAGTCCAGCCGCTGACGCGGTGGAACGAGACCCCGCCGACCTCGCGGCGGACTGCCCGGACGACCTGGCCGGCCTGGACCTCCAGCACCGTCGTGGCTCCGGGTCGGAGCGGCTCCGTGAGCGGCGTGTGGGTCAGCGTGGCGGGGTTGATCAGCCGAAACGGATCCGGGTTGGGAGTCGCCACGACGCTCAGGTCGTCGAGCCAACAGGTCCGCGCGACGGTCGCCCCGGGTTCGGGCCGGACCAGCACACTGAGGTGGCGGCAGACGTCGGCGAAGAACTCGGTGCCTTCGCGCAGCGGCAACTCGAAGCGCTGCCAGGCCGTCGTCAGCGCCAGGTTCCAGGTCCGCGGCCAGGGCGCGTCGCGGTAGGGATTCAGACTGGCGTAGGCGCACCAGCCGATGTTCAGCGGGCCGGGCTGGTCGGATCGCGCCCAAAGCGACAGGGTGTAGGTCTGCCCGGCCAGCGGCTGAATCGCCTGGGCGGGATCGATGATGCAGTAGCCGCGGCCGCCGGCCGGCTGGTGGACCCGAAAGCAGGCCTCGCCGCGATGGGGCTGGGTGGTGTCGCGGCTGAAGTTGGCCGGGATCTTGTACTCCTGCGCGCCCCACATCGCCCAGCCCGGCGGAATGCCACCCGGTGCCACCGGCTCCTCGAAGCCACCGTTCGGCACCAGGTTGTCGGCAGCCCACAGGGCGCCGGAACAGAGCAGCAGGCAGCCCAGCGCACGCATCGCGGTCTCCCGCCAGGCACTTCGCCGGCCGCCGCCGACTCCTGCGCAGGAGTCTCGCTGCGACCGCCGAAGGGGCGCTGACCCGGAGACCGCCATGGCCCGCCTGCTGACCATCCTGCTGGTACTTGCGACGACGCTCCCGGCGTCGGCCGTGCAAGAGGTGATCGACCCCTGCGACTACCCCGATGCGGCGGCCGCGCAGGCGGTCTGGAAGGCCTCCGAGCGCAGCGCGCCGGTCGACCCGGTGAGTGTCGACGAGCGTCGCGCGCTGCGGCTGCCGGCCGACTTCACCGGCGACCTGGGACGGGCGGTCGTAGATCGCGACCTGCGGGTCGACCTCACCAAGTGGGACCGCTTCAGCCTCGACCTGCGGGTGGCCGATCCCGGGCTGGTGGGCAGCTTCACGATCTACTTCCACAGCGGCAACGGCTGGTACGGCCACGGCTGCAGCGTCGGCACGAAGCGCTGGACGACGCTCAGCTTCACCCGCGCGGCCTTCCGCACCGAGGGCGAGCCGGCCGGCTGGGATCAGGTGGACCGGGTGCGGATCGCCGCCTGGCGCGGCGCCCGGCGCAGCGGCGAGGTGCTGATTGACAACTTCGTGCTGCACCGCGAGGAGGTCGTGATCGTCCTCGAAGCCCGCACGGTGCGCGCCGGCAACGAGGAGTCGAGTTCGGTGCAGGGGCTCGCCGAGCAGATGGAGTCCCTGCTGGCAGCGGCCGGGATTTCCTGCGGCGCGGTGACCGACGAAGAGGTCGAGGCCGGGGCCCTGCGCGACCGCAAGCTGGCGATCCTGCCGCACAATCCGCGGATGACCGCCGAGACCGCCGCGGCGGTGCGCACCTACTGTCAGGCCGGTGGCAAGCTGCTGGCGTTCTACGGCTACCACGCGGTGGTCAGCGAGCTGCTGGGGATCCGCCGCAAGGAGCCCGGCTGGAGCCAGCGGCAGTACCCCACGCAGCTCGCGGAACTGCGCTTTGGGAACGAACCGATCGAGGGCCTGCCGCGCAGTGTGCCGCAGGACTCCTGGTGTCTCAGCGTCGTCGAGCCCGTGCCGGGCGTCTCGCAGGTGCTGGCGTGGTGGCACGACGGCGACGGCAAGAGCACTGGCTGGCCGGCGATGCTGCGCAGCGCCAACGGCATCTACATGAGCCATGTGCTGCTCAACGCTGGCGGTCCGAAGGTCCGGCTGGTGCAGGCGCTGGTGGGGCACTACGTGCCGAGCTTCTGGCCGACCGTGGCCGCGGCGGCGCTCCGCGGGCCGGAGCGGCTGGGCGCCTTCGACGATGTTGCCAGCGCGCGGGCCTGGATGCAGCAGCAACTGGCCACCGCCCCCCGGGCGGCCGAGGCCAGGGCCGCGCTGGCCGCCGCCGACACGGCCCGCGCCAAGGGCCGCGACGAGCTGGCGGCGCAACGCTACAGCCAGTGCGTCGAGGCAGCGCAGGAGGCCGACGCCCAGCTCCGCCGGGCCTTCGTGCTGGTGCAGCCCAGCCGGCCCGCCGAGATGCGCGCCATCTGGAACCACAGCGGCACCGGCGCGCTGCCCGGCGGCTGGCCGGCGTCGATGCAGAACCTGCACGCCAGCGGCTTCAACGCGGTGCTGCCCAACATGCTCTGGGGCGGCCTGGCGCACTACCCCAGCGAGTTCCTGCCGGCCTCGGCGGTGGTCGGCCAGTCCGGTGACCAGATCGCCCAATGCGTCGCCGCGGCCCGGCCGTACGGGATTGAGGTCCACGTCTGGAAGGTCAACTGGAACCTCGGCAACGCGCCACAGGCCTTCCGCGACCAGCTCGCCGCGGCCGGCCGCCTGCAGCAGCAGGCCGACGGCACGACCATCCCGTGGCTCTGCCCAGGCAACCCCGTCAACCAGGACCTCGAAGCCAACGCCATGGTCGAGGTCGCGCGGAAGTACGAAGTCCACGGCGTCCACTTCGACTACATCCGGTACCCTGGCCAGGAGAGCTGCTTCTGTCCGACCTGCCGCCGCGCCTTCGAGGCCGGGGTGGGGCAGACCATCGCCAACTGGCCGGCCGATCTCAGCAAGCCTGAGTGGCGTGACCGCTGGACGCAGTTCCGCTGCGACAACATCAGCCGGCTGGTGCAGCGGGTGGCCACCGAAGTACGCCGGGTCAAGCCGCAGGTGAAGATCTCGGCCGCCGTGTTCAGCGACTACCCCGGCTGCCGGGTCGCCGTGGGGCAGGACTGGATCCACTGGATCCGCCAGGGCTGGCTCGACTTCGTCTGCCCAATGAACTACACCGAGAGCGACGCCAGCTTCGCCAGCATCCTGCAACGGCAGATGCCGCACCTGCAGGGCATGGTGCCGTACTACCCTGGCATTGGGGTGACCGCCTCACGCTCGACGTTGGCACCTGACGGGGCCGCGGCGCAGATCCAGATCGCCCGCCAGCTTGGCGCCGACGGCTTCACGGTCTTCGACTACGGCCGTGAGGTGGCCCTGCACGTGTTGCCGGAGCTGGGCCTGTCGACGCTCACCGATCCCACCGGCCCGCGGCCGCACAACGCACCGCGCTACACCTTCGACCTCGGCGAGCTGACCGACCGGCAGAGCTACGCCCGTTGGCTGGCGGCCAACGCGACGCAGGCGGTGCAGGTCGGTCGCGGCGCCGACCCCGCCGGGCGGCCGGTCAGCGGCGTCAGCGGGCAGGTCGTGCTGGAGGACCTGTTGGGGCAGCAGATCGCCGTGCTCGGGACAGCGCCGGCGACCGGCACCGCCACCTTCCAGGTGACCCGCCCGAGCGGTCGCTATCGCGTCGCAGTGCGGGGCGAGGCGACGGTCGGCGGCGTCAAGCAGCCCTTCGTCACCCGCAGCGGCGTGCTCGTGTTTGGCGAGTGAGGCTCAGTAGAACAGGTAGACCCACCAGTTCCTGACCGGCGCCCCTTGCTCATCGCGGCAGGGGTTGTCGAGGCCGGGCATGCACTGCCGCCAGTAGACCAGCCAGGCGCCCATGCAGTCGGGGCACTGCCGGGCGTAGCCGCGGAAGGCGCTGCTGTCAAACGGCGCGGCCAGGTCGCGGCCGTCGGGCCCGTTGTGGCGCAAGAAGCTGCGGATCGTGCTCTGTAGCGTGACCGGGCTGGCGTTGTCGTAGTGGTTGCGTCCGCCCGGCGGGAAGTGGACGTTGCCACCGACCGCCACGTAGCGGTCGATCCGGTGGGTCTGCTCGCCGCGCCGGACCTCGACCGCGCCATCGTCCAGGTAACGCACGGCCTCGGCGCCCTTGGTGGCGTAGAGGCTGTTGAAGGGCAGGCCGTACTTGCGGTCGAGGTTGAACTCGGCGTACTCGTAGAGCAGCTTGCGGAACGGCGGAATGCTGTTGGAGTGGGCCATGCCCTCCAGGGCGTGGCCGTAGTTTTCCATCACGCAGCCGATCCCCCGCGCGGGGTTGGCGAAGGTGATCCGGAAACTGCGACCGACCCAGGGCATCGTCTTGGAGTGCCCGTTGCCCGCCCAGCCATGCACCCCCGGCCGCGGCTGACCGGCCTCGTCGTAGTACTGCTTGTCCTCAATCGTCTCGTACGGTGCGCCGCGCGGCTCGTGGATCCAGTAGAACAACAGCTCGTGCACCATCCCGGCGTTGATCAGCTCGCTGAGCGTCAGATAGCGCTGCGGATCGGCCGGGTCGCGGAAGCCGTAGCAGGCGGCGAAGGTGTCGTTGTAGAGCGCGCCGTAGTCGAAGGTCTCCGGACCCTGCGGCAGGTAGGGCGCCCGGCTGCAGTTGGCCTGGGCCTGCTCGGCGGTCGGGTTGGTGTCGCGCAGGTTGACGTACTTCAGCACCTGGTAGTTCAGGAAGGCCGGCGCGGCGGGATCCTCGAAGCCGTGGTAGCGCGTGCTCTCGGCCAGTTGGCCGATCAGGTCGGTGGTCTTCTGCCGTAGCGCCTGGTCGTCGACCGAGTTGGCGAAGTTGAGCACCAGCAGCCGCGGGCGCAACTCGCGCAGCTCGTCGTGGTGGGCCACCAGCCAGGGATCGCTGTTGCGCCAACTGACGCGGTTCGGCCAGACCCGCAAGTCGTCCTGGCCGGCGTCGAGCGGGCTGACCTCGGCCGCCAGGGTGGCACTGCTGCCCAGCAGGAGCAGGCCCAGCAGTCCACTGCGCAGTCCCATCGCCGCTCTCTCCGTGTCCGGGCGTTCGGCCGGGCGGACCGCGTTCCTGCCGGCAGGATTCAGCCGGCCCACCACCAAGCCGGCGGCCGGAGCGGTGCGATGACCTCACGCGAACGAGTCCTGGCAGCCTTGGCGGGACAGCCGGTCGATCGGCTGCCGCACTTTGAGGAGTTCATGCCGGGGTTCGTCGAACGCTGGCGGGCCGAGCGCGCGGTCCCGGCGGAGCTGGACATTCGGGCCCACTACGGCACCGACATCACCATTCTGACCCCCGAGGAGGGCGTCTTCGCCGCCAACGCCGCGGTGCTCGATCGGCAGGAGCGGCGAACCATCCGCCGCGACGCCTGGGGCCGACTGCTGCGCGAGCAGGCCGGTAGCTGGTTCTACGAAGTGCTGGCCCAGCCGGCGGCGACCGCCGACGAGTGCGCGGCGCTGGAGTACGACGACCCACTCGACCCGTGGCGCTACCAGGGCTACGAGCAGCAGCTCGCGGGCTGCCGCCAGCAGCAGTTGGCCGGCTTCTGCAAGATCGGTGGGCCGTTCCTGCGGACGACCTTCGTCCGCGGCGAGACGGAGTACCTGCAGGACATCGCCGCCGACCCGGAGTACGCCAGGCTGCTGGCCGACAAGATGGCCGACCACCTGATCGCCGTCGCGGTCGAGTCGCTGCGGCGGGGTGGGGAGCTGGTGCAGCAGATTGGCGCCAGCATGTGGGACGACATCGCCTACAACAACGCCCTGCTGATCAGTCCGCGGAGCTTCGAGCGGATCTTCCTGCCCGGCTACGCCCGGATCGTGCAGGCCTGCAAAGAGGCCGGGGCGCGCTGGTTCTGGTTCCACTCCGACGGCGACATCCGCGCGCTGCTGCCCTGCCTCGCCGAGATTGGGGTGGACCTGATCAACCCCGTCGAGCCGCGGGCCGGGATGGACGTCGTGGCGCTGGCCCGGCAGTACCGCGGGCGACTGCAGTTCGTCGGCGGGGTCGACAACTCCGGCGTGATCTGCGGCGGCACCCCGGACGAGGTGCGCGCCCACACCGCGCCCATCGCCGCCGCGGCGCGGCGCGGCGAGGGGATCATCATCGGCATGCACAGCGTCGAATCCGACGTGCCGGTCGTCAACTACGAAACCTACTGGGACGTCGTGATGGCCTCCTGAGCCCTTCGCCCGACGCGGCCGGGTGGTGGCAGGAGCCTTGTAGATTCGCAGGTTGCCTGACGCCGCTGGGACGCCTGGGCGGGGAGGGGCCGATGCAATCGCCGACCGGCATGGTGCTGGAGGTCCGACGCGACCGCATGCCGTCGCGCGCAGTGGTCCTGCTGAAGGGCTGCCCGCTGCGCTGCGGCTGGTGCCAGCGGCCCGAGGCGCAGCACTTCCGACCCGAGGTCTGGCTGTCATCCGAAGTCTGCCGTACCTGTGGCACCTGCCAGACCGTCTGCGAGCCGGGCCGCCACCAGGTCCAAGACGGCGTTCACGAGATGATCGCCGGGGCCCACTGCAACGCCTGCCGGATGTGTACCGAGCATTGCCCGCATGACGCCCTGCAGATGCTGGGCCAGGTGCTCGGTGCCAGCGAGGTGGTCAGCACGCTGCAGGCGCTGGCCGCCGAGCAGCCGCTGACCGAGGTACTGGTCGGGGGCGGTGAGCCGCTCTACCAGCACGAGTTCGTCGCCGACCTGCTGCCCCGGCTACGGGAGCGCGGCTGGCGGGTCGTTGTGCGGACCGCCGGCTGGGGCCCCCCGCAGACCTTCGCGGCGCTGCTGCCGCTCTGCGACGAGCTGGTGATCGACCTCAAGGAGACCGATCCGCAACTGCATCAGGTCTGGACCGGCCAGCCGCTGGAGCCGCTGCTGGCGAACCTGCGGGCCGCCTGTGCCAATGGCCACCAGGTCACGCTACGGTTGCCGGTGGTGCCGCTCTCCAACGACCGTGAAGACCACTGGCACGCCGTCGCCGACCTGCTCGGCGAGCTGCCGCACCCGCCGCCAGTGCGCCTGGTCGCCTACCAACCGGCCGGCGACGAGCACCGCCACAGCCTGGGCTGGAGCCCAGGCCTGATCGACGGCGCGCCCGCCACGCGGCCCGCCCGGCTGGCCAGCATCGGCCAACTCTTGACCCGGCGCGGGGTCACCGTGCTCGACTGAGCTCGCCCGCCCTTGTCAGCGGCCCCCGCCGGCTTGGACCCTACGGTCAGGAGACCGCCGGATGCGCCGTCCGTTGCCCTGGCTGGTCCTGGCCCTGCTGGGAGGGTTGCCCACGATGGCTGCCGATCCACGCGGCTGGTACACCCCGGCCCGCCTGACCAACCTCCGCCAGAATCTCGCCCAACAGGCCTGGGCGCAGGCGCAGGCCAAGGACCTGATCGCCCGGGCCGACGGCTGGCTGGCGCTGGGCGAGCCGGCGCTCCGGCGCCTGGTGCCGCCGCCGCAGGTGGCGCGGGCGATCATCGTGCATGCCTCGGGGTGTCCGGTCCACGGCGCCGAGCTGAACCGCATCGGGATGTACAAGTGGATCCTCAAGCCCGACCAGCCCTGGCGGGTGACCTGCCCGGTGGGCGGTGAGAGCTACCCCAGCAACGACTTTGCCGCCTACGCTGCCTCCGGTTTCCAGGACCGCACGCTGCTGACTGGCGACTACCCAGACGACGGTTGGGGCTGGCGTCGGCCGGGGCAGGATAGGAAGTACTGGTTCACTGGCTACTGGGCCCACTGGGCAGCGCGCAGCTTCTTGCTCGACGCCCTTCGCGACGGCTCGCAGGCCTACCTGATCAGCGGCGACCGCCGTTACGCCCACCTCGTCGGTCTGCTGTTGTGGCAGCTCAGCGTCTACTACCCGGACTACCGCTACGAGGCGCAGTCGCGCTACGGCACCGAGTTCGATCCGCACTATTACGGCCGGCTGCTCTACCACACCTGGGAGTGCTTCACGGTGCAGGAGGTGGCCCCCGCCTACGACGCCGTGCGCGAGGCCCTGGCCGACGACGCGGCGCTGGCGGCCACCGCCGGCTGCGCGGGAACACAGGTCCAAGAAGCCATCGAGGAACGCCTGCTGCGCACGATGGCCCGCGACATCCTGGCCACGCCGCCGCGGATCCAGGGCAACTACGGGATGCACCAGGTCGGGCTGCTGCAACTGGCGGCCATCCTGCCCGACCGCGGTGCCCCGCCGCGGCGCGCCGCGATGGTCGAGTGGGTGCTGCGCAACGACCAGGTCACCAGCTACACCGGCCTGGGGCTGGAACAGGCGCTCGACAACCTGGTCCACCGCGACGGCTTCCCCTTCGAGAACCCCGGCTACAACACCCTCTGGTTGCGCGAGTTGACCGCCGTGGCCGAAGCGCTGCGCGAGACCGGCACCGACGTCTACACCTGGCCACGCTTCCGCAAGCTGCTGCGCTGGCCGCTGGAGTTGGCCTGCGCCGGGCAGTTCACGCCGGCCCTCGGGGACGGTGGCAACCTCTACTCGCGCGTCCTCGGGTTCAACTACGACGACGGCCGCGCCGCCATCACCCGGTTGCAGGATCCGGCCTATTCGCGGGCCGTGCTGCAAGACGGCGCGAAGCCGGCGCCGCGGCTTTTCGAGCCCGCGCTGGAGGAGCTGGCCGCCGCCCAGGCCGCGGCGCATCCCGAGCCGGTCGGAGTGAGCAGCCGGCTGCTGCCCGGGCTGGGGTACGCCACGTTGCAGACCGGCACGGCCGCCAACCGCAGCGCGGTCAGCCTGTTCTACGGTTACTATGTCGGTCACGCGCACTACGATCGGCTGCACCTCGACCTGTTCAGCCAGGGCCGCAGCTTGCTGCCCGACTTCGGTTACCCCGAGACCGCCGACGTCTACGACCCTCGCCGCTTCGGCTTCTTTGCGCACACCGTTGCCCACAACACGGTGCTGGTCGACCAGCACCGGCAGCAGGCCAGTCAAGGCTACCTGCGGGTGTTTGACCCCGGCGCTGGCGCCCAACTGCTGGAGGTCGGCGCCGAGAGCGCCTACCCCGGCGTGGCGCAGCTCTACCAGCGCACGCTGCTGCTGGTCGACGTGACCCCCACGCAGCACTATCTGGTCGAGATCTTTCGCGTCCGCGGCGGGCAGCAGCACGACTGGCTGGTTCACGGGACCGGCGCCGTGTGCAGCGCCGCGCCCGACCTGGGCGCAACCCGTGACGCCGGCACGCTGGCCGGGCCGGAAGTACCCTACGGCCAGTTCTACGACGACCCCGATCTGCGCGACAAGCCGGTCGGCACCGTGAGCTATGCCGGCTACGCGGGGTCGGGGTTCCAGTGGCTGTTCAACGTGCAGCAGGCCCCGCTGGCGGCTGGTCAGACGGTTTCCTGGGCCGTCCCGGCGAGTGGCGCCAACCCCGGCCTGACGCTGCGGGCGCACCTGGTCGGTCGCGACGAGACGCTGCTCAGCGCCGACGCTCGGCCACAGAATCTGAGCAGCCTGCCCCGGACGGTGCGCTACGTCGTCCGCCGACGACAGGGGCCGGCGCTCGAGAGTACTTTCGTGACCGTCTTCGAGCCGTACCGCGAGCAGCCCTTCGTGCAGGGCGTGCGGCCGCTGGCGGTCGCCGGACCGGGCCTCCCCGTGGCGCTGGCCATCGACACCAGCGCCGGGCCACACCTGCTGCTGCACCGCCTGCAGCGCGGCCCGAGGGTGACGCTGCCGAGCCTGGCCGGCGAGCTGACGACGGACGCCGCGGCCGTGCTGGCAGTGGCCGACCCGGCGGGGCAACCGCAGCGCGCCTACGTCTACAACGCCAGTGGGGCGCAGTGGGGCAGGTTGGCGCTGCCCGTGGCGCCGAACCAACGGCGGCGCGTGACCGCCCTCGACTGGGCCACGGGCAGCCTGACCTGCGACGCACCACTAACCGAAGTGCCGGCGGGTGGATACCTCGTGACCACGCGAGTCGACGCCGGGGCCGCGGCCCGAGTCGACCGCCTGCTGGGCGGGGCCCACCTCAGCCTGGGAGACGACGACCTGACCTGCGGTCGGTTCAACGTCACGGCGGTCGAGGGCGAGACCCTGCGGGTCAACCCACCGTTCGTCTACCTGGCCTGGCCCGGCGTCGCCGTGGTGGACGCGGCAGGCCGCTCGCTAGGCCGTCTGACGGCCCGCGGGAGCGGCAGCCTGACGGTCAGTGCCCCACCCGCCAGGCTGACCGACCTGCCCGCCGACGAGCGCGGCCGCCGGATGGTGCGCTGCGTCGTGCTGGATGTCGGCGACGAGCTCGAACTGCCGATGTCGCGGCGCTGGCAACGCGACTGAAGCTCGCCGCGCCGGACCCAAGCCAGCCGCCGCTGGGGCGCGTTGGTGCCTTCTGGGGCAGCAGCGGTCCGCCCGCGCCGCCGCGTTGACTCGCTGCGGAAGCCAGTCGCACCACGCCCGAAGCCTCTCCGACCCACCACCGACCGCGGCGGGCCAGACCTGCCCGACTCCCCGCACCCCCGGTGAGTCCGCCACGAATCCATCGCGAGTCGACCCGGAATAGCCCGTTTTCGCTACTTCTGGGCGCCGCGAGTGTCGATTCCAGGCGACTGAAATCGCCCTGCGCTATCGCCCAAATGCGCTTGCTGAGCGGGCCATCGGCGAGTCGACCGGCCCTTGGGAGAACCGCACCCCAATCTTGCTCAAAACCGCCCATCGATGCAGTTCAGGACTCCCCGGATCCGCTTGGAAAGCGGATCGCTGATTCGGCTCTGGCGCAACCTTCGCGCCTGGTCGACTCTTACTATCGCAGGAGTAAGAGCCGCTTGACACGCGGATCCTAGCCGGGTAGAGTCCTGGCTGTCAGCCGGAAGAGTCCGGGCTGGATGATTCTGGAAGGGACTGGGGAGCAGGTTACGGCGGGCGGTTCTGACAAGGGGCACGGCGGGCATGTTGGCTGGCGCGTACGACGTCCAGTTCGATCCGGCGGGACGCATCACCGTCCCGGCGCGCCTGCGTGCCGAGTTGGGCGAAGAGGTCATCGTGACCCGCGCCCTGCCGCCGTACCAGCACCTGCTGATCTTCCCGGCCGACGCCTTCAAGCCGTACCTCCGGAGCATCCTGCCGACGGTCACGACCGATCCGGGCCAAGAGGCCCTGCGGCGGATGCTGATGATGAATGCCTACCCCGTGAAGTTGGACAAGGCGGGGCGTCTGTTGATCGCCGAACCGCTCCGCCGGCGGGCGCGGTTGGAGGGCGCGGCGCGGTGTGTCGGGATGGACTACTGCCTGGAGCTCTGGTCGCAGGAGGCCATTGAAGATTGGGAGCGGGCGGCCAACACGCCTGAGATGCAGTACCGCATGGTGGAGGCGCTGCAGGGCCTGGGCAAGGCGCAGATGGAGCGCTGGCAGGCGGGTGAGGCGGCATGAGCGAGGTCCGGCACGAGCCGGTGCTGACGGCGGAGGTGGCGGAGTTGCTGGGAGGCGGCACGAGTCAGTGGCTGTGCGACGCGACCGTCGGCCATTTCGGCCACGGGGCGCTGCTGCTGGCGCAGGCCGCCCCGCAGGCGCGGCTGCTGGGGCTCGACCGCGACCCGGCGGCGCTGGCGGTGGCGGCGGCCGCGGCGGCGCCCTGGGGTGACCGGGTGACGCTGCGCCAGGCCGACTTCGCCGATCTGGAGGCCCTGGCCACCGAGTACACGCCGCACGGCTTCGACCGGATCTTGCTCGACCTTGGCCTGAACACCGCCCAGCTCACCGGCGAGCGCTTCAGTTTCCACGGCACGGGGCTGCTCGACCAGCGTCTCGACCCGCAGCAGGGCGAGAGTGGTGCGGAGCTGCTGGCGCGGTTGAGCGAGGGCGAGATCGCCGACCTGCTGTTCAACTACGGCGACGAGCGCTACAGCCGGCGGATCGCCCGGAGGGTGGTGGAGGGACGGCGGCCCGGGCACCTGCTGACGACCGCCGAGTTTGTGGACCTGGTGCGGCGCAGCTACCCGCCGGCCGCGCGGCACGGCCGGCTGCACGTCGCGACCCGCGCGCTGCAAGCGGTGCGGGTCGCGGTCAACCGGTTGCTCGACAGCCTGGCGGCGGCGCTGCAGGCGCTGCCCCTGGCCCTGGCGCCAGGCGGGCGGGTTGGAATCATCAGCTTTCAGAGTCACGAAGACCGGATGGTCAAACTGGCGTTTCGGGAGTGCGGGACGAGCGGGTGGGGCACCTTGGTGACGCGGCGGCCGGTGACGGCCGGCGCCGCCGAAGTAGCCGCCAACCCGCAAGCGAGATCGGCGAAGTTGCGAGTTCTGGAGGCGGCGGCTCCAGCCTTGGAGGGTGGCAATGGCGTTCACTGAACGGGTCCCGGACGAGCGCTTCAGCTCTGCCAGCCGTGCAACGAGTTCCCGCGCGCGGGGCCCCGAGAGCGGCTTGGAGCGGCGGGCGGCGCCGCTCAGCGGGCGCGAACTGCTGCCAATGGGGCTGACCTTGATGCTGATCGGCGCCATCGCCGCGCTGCTGATTCTCTACCTCACGGCCTTCGGGCGGCTCTCGGCGCAGGGCGCGCGGGCCGCCGAGCTGGATCGGGAGATCCGCGAGATCTCGCAGCAGAACCAGGGCCTCCACGTTGCCCGGGACGGTCGCCGGCAGCAGGATCGCCTGGAGCGCGAGGCGCAACGGCTCGGTCTGGTGCCGGCCGGGGCGGTTGGCGTGCAGCGCGTCGAGGTGCCGGCCGGCTACCTCGAGGCCAGCGAACCGGTCGCCGCGCAGCCGGCGGTGGCGCCGGTGCAGACCAGCCAACTGCCACGCTAGCTTGCCTCCGGGGGTGCGCTGTGGACGCCTACTACCAAACCCGGACCGCCCTCCTGGCCCGCTGCTTCCTGGGGCTCGCCGGCGTTGTCTTGCTGCGGCTAACCTGGATGCAGGTGCTGCATCCCGAGCGGTACGAGAACCCGACCCGCATCCGGTACCACCGCGAGCACAAGCTGGCGGCCCAGAAGGGCGAACTGCTCGACCGCGAGGGCCGCTGCCTGGCCCGCTGCGAGCTGGTCGCCTCGATCGCGGCGAATCCGCAGCAGGTGGTCGACGCCGCCGCTGCAGCGAAGCTCCTGGCGCCGCTGCTGCGGGTGCCGCAGAGCGACCTGACGGCCGCCCTCGGCCGGCGCTGGCGGCAGGTCCTGCTGCGGCGTGACGTCACCGCGGCCGTCGTGCAGCAGTTGCAGCCGCTGGTTGACCGCAAGGTCCTGCGCCTCGAGCGGAGCACCGTCGCCAGCAGCTTCAGCCTGTATGTCTTTGGGCAGCAGTTCCTGCCGTCACCGGCCGACCGTCAGGCGCTGGCGGTGGTGCTGGGCTGTCAGCCGGATGAACTGGATCGCCTCAGCGGCCTGCCCGCCACCGCGGTGCGGCTGCGCTCAGACCTCGATGCCGAAAGCGCCAAACGGGTCCAACAGCTCGGGCTGACCGGCCTGCTGGTGCAGCAAAACCCCGGCCGGGCGGTGGTCTCGGTGTGGTTGCAGCCGAGCGCCGCGCAGATCATCCAGACGCCCAACCGGGAAGGCGTGATGACGCCCTGGGCCACCCTCGACCCGGCCGTCTGGGCCGACTTGACGCCGCTCTGGCAGGGCGCGGAGGTGCCCGACAAGGGCGGCGTCGAAGCCCGCCTGCGGGCGCCCTTCGTGTACCTCCAGCGAGAGGTCGCCATCGAACTGGGCGACGCGGTCACCGCGCTGATTCAGCAGCATCCTCAAGAGCTGGCCGGGGTCAGCGTCCACCGCGAGTATGCCCGCCGCTACCCGCAAGGCGAAGTCGCCCGCGGGCTGCTCGGTCGCTGCGATGTCGACGAGCACGGCCTCAGCGGGTTGGAGCAGATCTTCAACCAGATCCTCTCCGGCGTCGACGGCTACCGCAAGGTGACCGTCTCGGCGCTCGGGCGGCCGATCCTCCAGGAACGCGAGGAGCTGGTCCCCGCCGTCCACGGCAAGCTCGTCGAGCTGACCCTCGACAGCGTGATCCAGCACTACGGCGAACAGGCCGTCGAGGCCGCCGTCAAAGAGTTCGACGCCGACTGGGGCCTGGCGGTCGTCTGCAACCCCCGCAACGGCGAGGTGCTGGCCCTGGTCGATGTCGCCAGCGCGAAGTACGACGTGCCCAGGAATATCCGCTGCCTGGCGACCGCCTACGAGCCAGGTAGTATTATGAAACCTCTTGTTGTTGCATCGGCGCTCGAGGCAGGCTACTGCGAGGCGCACTCCGGGTACTACTGCGGTGGGCGCCGCAAGGTCGGCAGCGCCAGTTTGAACTGTATCAAGCAGCATGGCCCGGAGTCGGTGGCCGACGCGGTTCGCGACAGCTGCAACATGGTGCTGATTGAGCTGGGGCTGGGGCTCGGTGAGGATCGCCTGCGGCACTGGTTCAAGAAGCTCGGCCTGCTCTCGCGGACCGGGCTCGGGCAGGCCGGCCAGGAGGCCTGCGGCGGGGTGTTTGAGCACACTGAGGATGGTCACTGGACGCCGCAGAAGGTGGCCACGGTCAGTTACGGCAAGGGCATTCAGACCACCGCCGTGGCGCTCTGCCGGGCCTACAGTGCGTTGCTCAACGGCGGCCGGATGCCGGAACTGCACCTCGTGCGGCGGCTGCGCGAGCGCGACGGGACGGTTGTCGTGGAGCACCCGGCCGACCAGGGCACGCCGGTCTTCAGCGCGGCCACGGCGCGGGCCGTCAGCGAGATGATGCACCAGGTGGTGGCCGACCGCGAAGGCACCGGGCAACTGGCGCGGAGCAGCTTGTACGACATCGGTGGCAAGACCGGCACGTCGGTGGAGTACCGCACGCACGGGCAGCGGATCGTCAGCTTCGTTGGCTATGCGCCAGCCAAGGACCCGCAGTTGCTGGTGCTGATGTCGGTCTGCGAGCCCCGTGAGGGAGCCCGGATGGGCGCCTCGACCTGCGGGCCGGCGGTGCGGCAGATTCTCGAGCAGAGCCTGCAGTACCTCAACGTCCCACCGTTGCCGCAGGCGCCGTCCAGCGCGCCGGGGGAGGCGACGCCATGAAACTCGGCGCATTGGTGGCGGGCTGGCTCGACGCCGGGGCCGCCGCGGGACTGGAGATCGGCCAGATCACCGCCGACTCGCGGCAGGTGCGGCGCGGGGCGCTGTTCTGTGCCCTGCCGCGGCCGCCGCTGGCCGGGTTCAAGTACGACGGTCACGACTACCTGCTCGACGCTGTCCACGCCGGGGCGGCCGCTGTGATCGTCAGCGAGGCCACCCGCGCTGCGCAACTGCCCGTGCCGGCGCTCGTCAGCAGCGACCCGCGCTGGCTGCTGCCGCGCCTGGCCGCCCGCTTCCACGGCGAGCCGAGCCGAAAACTTCGCCTGATTGGAGTAACCGGAACCAACGGCAAGACAACGGTCTGCTACCTGACCGACGAGATCCTGGTGGCGGCGGGCTGGCTGACGGTGCTCGCCGGGACCATTGAGACACGACTCGCTGAGCAGGTCTGGCCGGCCACCACGACGACGCCGGATCCTGTCAGCCTGCAGCAGTTCTGGGCCGCCGCCGTCGAAGCCGGGGTGACCGGGGGCTCGATGGAAGTCAGCTCCCACGCCCTCAACCAGCACCGCGTCGACCACACCCATTACGAAACCGCGGTCTTCACCAACCTCACGCAAGACCACCTGGACTACCACGCCACCCTCGAAGAGTACTTCGAGGCGAAGGCCAAGTTGTTTGCGGCCGATGAAACCGGTTGGCAGCCACGGGCAGTCCTGAACGCTAGCGATCCGTGGTGTCGGGCACTGTTAGAACGTGATGTGCGCGAGCCGCTGCTGTACGGGATCGGGCAGGGCGAGGTGCGGGCCGAGGAGGTGCGGTTCGACGCCAGCGGGTCCAGCTACACGGCGTTGACGCCGGCCGGCCGGTGGGAGCAGCGGTTGCGGATCGTCGGGCCGTACAACGTCGCCAATGCCCTCGCGGCGACCGCGGCGGCGCTGACGTTGGGCCTTTCGCCGGCGGTGATTGGCGCGGCGTTGGAGCGCGCGGCGGGGGCGCCGGGGCGTTTGCAGGTGGTCGATGCGGGGCAGCCGTTCCTCTGCCTGGTCGACTACGCCCACACGCCCGACGCGCTGGAGAACGCTCTGCGGGCGGTGCGGCAGCTCACCACGGGCCAGGTGATCGTGGCGTGTGGCTGGGGGGGCGACCGCGATCGCAGCAAGCGGCCGCTGATGGGTCGGATCGCCGCGGCGCTGGCCGACCGGGTGGTGGTGACCAGTGACAATCCCCGCACGGAAGACGCCAATCGGGTCCTGGACGACATCCTGGCGGGCATCGAGCTGCAGCAGTGCCGGCTTACCGTGGACGTGGATCGACGGCGCGCGATTGGCGAGGCCCTGGCCGCCGCCGAGCCGGGGGATGTGGTGTTGATCGCCGGCAAAGGCCACGAGGACTACCAGATCCTCGGCACCGAGAAGGTCCATTTCGACGACCGTGAGGTCGCCAGAGAGTGGTTGGCGAGCCATGGCTGAGCTGCACTGGACGCTGGCCCGGGCCGCCGCGGCGGTCGGTCTGGCCGGCCCGTTCGACGCCCTCCCGCTGCGGGCAATCGTCACCGATAGCCGCCAGGTCGGCCCGGGCGACTTGTTCGTCGCGCTGCGCGGCGAACGCCACGACGGGCACCGCTTCGTCGCGGCGGCGGTGGCCGCGGGTGCGGCGGCGGTGCTGGTCAGCGCGGCAGTCGACGCGGGCGACGCGGCGGTGCTGCAGGTGCCCGACACGCTGCTGGCCTACGGCGATCTCGCGCGGTTCCGGCGCGACCGCTGGGATGGCCTGGTGGTGGGCGTCACCGGCTCGGTGGGCAAATCCAGCGCCAAGGAGCTGATCGCCGATGTGCTGGAGCAGGCCCAGCCCACGGCTCGCAGCCAGAAG
>JADZEX010000013.1 GCA_020850355.1 Fimbriimonadaceae bacterium
GCTCCCGCGCGAGCCGCTGCTGGCCTTCGAGGCTCAGCGCGCCGGCCGCCGACGGATCTTCTCGCCACTGGTCACGGTCTGGGCGATGGTCGGGCAGGTGGTCGCGGGGCAGGTCTCCCAGGCGTCGCTGGCGCGGCGGGTGAGGGCCTGGCTGGGAGTGCGCGTCGCGCCCCGCAGCGGGTCGTTCGCCAAAGCGCGCGAGCGGCTGCCCGTGAGCCTGCTGGGCGACCTCGGCCGCGAGGTGGCCCAGCGCCTGCCCCGCGGCCGCCGCTCCCGGCGGGCGCTGCTGCTGGACATGACCTGTTTGACACTGGCCGACACCGCCGCCAACGCGCACCGCTGGCCGCAAGCCGGCAATCAACAGCCCGGCTGCGGCTTCCCGCTGCTCCAACTGGCCGTGCTGCTGGACGCCCGCAGTGGGGCGGTGCAAGCGTGGACGACCGGCTCCTGGCGCACCCACCATCAAAGGGGTCAGGACCATTTTCTGGGTACAGAAAATGGTCCTGACCCCTTTGATGGGGTGGCCCCTCTGATTGGGACCCTGTGGGTGCCTCAGGTGTGCGCCGGCACCGACCGCGGACCCGACCGGGCAGTGGTCGGGTCCGGGCGTCGGATGGTTAGCCGGACTTGCAGCCCGAGCACTTGCACCCGGCGGCGCAGTCGCACTTGTCCCCGCAGCAGGCCTTGCAGTCCGTGCAGCAGGTGCAACACGGCTTGTCGCCACCGCAGCGCATGCTCTGCGCGACGACCCCGGTCGCCCCGAGGAACATCGCCGCCGCCAGCACGAGCAGTAGCTTACGCATTATCGAACCTCCGATGCTCCCAACGAGCCGCGACCGCCGGGCGCGGTTCCCACTTTCTGCGCGCCCCGGCGGAAGGGTCAGCCGGGGCCCGCCTCGCCTGGCCGCAGGTCAGCCGCCGCGAGGGTTGCCGGTGCTGCCGCACGACTCGGCCGATCGCCCTCGGCGGGCGGCGTGCTACACTCGGCGGCGGCTGGCCGATGTGGGCTGGGAGGCGGCAAGATGGCGATCACGGCGGCGGAACGGGATGTGCTGCGGCGGTTGGCGGCGCAGTGGGCGGAGCTGGCGGCGGATCCGGTGATGGCCGAGCGGCGGCGTTGTTGGACGGCGCTGCACGACCTGCGGCCGGAGCGGCACATGGTGCTGTTCGAGACCTGGACGCTTGAAGACTATCTCGCCGATGTCACCTTGGAGTGTGAAGACCCTCTGGCCCGCGGCCTCGAGTGGCGGATGCGCTGGACGTTGCGCCAGGCCACCGAGGTGGGCGACGACCTGGTGCTGGAGCCGTGTTGGCGAGTCGGCTGGGATGTCGGCGGGACTGGCTACGGCGTGACCATCGAAAGTGAGCGGGCGGTCGACTCGGCCGGCGCGCATCACGGCTACCGCTTCAACCACCCGATCCGCACACCCGCCGATCTCGAGCGGCTCGTGCCGCGGCGGTGGCACGTCAATCGAGACAGCACGCAGCAACGGGTGGAGGCGATCGACGCGGTCTTTGGGGACCTGCTGCCGGTCGTGCTGCACGGCACCGAGAGCCTGCACGCCGGGCTGACCAGCGACGCCTTTCGCCTGATCGGCAACGACAACCTGCTGCTCTGGCCGTACGACCAGCCGGCGGCGCTGCATCGCCTGATGGCCTACATCCGCGACGACAAGCTGGGCTACTTCGAGTTCCTGGAGGCCGAGGGGCTGCTGGGCCTCAACCAGCACTGGACCTTCGTCGGATCGGGCAGCCCCGGCTTGACGACGTCGTTGCCGGCCGCCGACTACGCCGGCCAGGCGCGCCTCCGCGACCTCTGGGTGTGGCTCGAGTCGCAGGAGACCACGATGCACTCGCCGGACTGCTTCGGCGAGTTCTTCCTGCCCTACATGGCCGCTGTCGCCGCCAAGTTCGGGCTGATCTACTACGGCTGCTGCGAGCCGATCCACGACCGCTGGCACCTGATCCGCGACGCCATCCCCCACGTCCGCAGCGCCAGCGTCTCGCCGTGGTGTGATCTCAACCTGGTTGGCGACCTGCTGGCCGACCGGGTGGTGCTCTCCCGCAAGCCGAAGCCGGCCCCGATCAGCGGTCCGACGCCGGACTGGGACGTGCTCGCCGCCGACCTCGACGCGACCCTCGCGGGCGGGGCACGGTGCGGCATCGAGTTCATCTTCCGCGACGTCTACCGGATCTGCGGCGACCGCCCCCGGCTGCGGCGCTGGACCGAGCTGGTGCGCGAGCGGATCGGCGGGCGGTGAGCGAATGGCAAACGGTAGCAGGCTGATCATCCGCGCCGACGACCTGGGCTGCTGCCAGGCCGCTAACGAGGCGATTCTGCGCTGCTGCACCGTCGGCGTGGCGACCTCCGCCGAGGTGATGGTCTGCTGCGGCTGGTTCCCCGACGCCCTGCGCCGGCTGGAGGACGTCGCGCCGATCGATCTGGGGGTCCACCTGACGTTGACCAGCGAGTGGGAGCACCTCAAGTGGCGGCCGCTGACGCACTGCCCCAGCCTGGTCGACCCCGACGGTTGGTTCTGGCCGTTCCTGTGGGAGCATCGACACTACCCCGGCCAGGCGCTGCTGTTGCAGCCGTGGCGGCTGGAGGAGGTCGAGGGTGAGTTCCGGGCCCAGATCGAGCTGGCACTGCGGCGGCTGAGCGGGGTCACGCATCTTTCCTTCCACATGGGCTGCAACCGCCTGGACGACGCCACCAGCGCGCTGGTGCATCGCCTCGCCAGCGAGTACGGCCTGGACCGCTGGCCGGCCGCCCACGGCGTGCAGGGCGTCGGTTACAGCGGTCCGAAGAGCATGGCCGCCGAGCAGCGCGCCAGCTTCCTGGCGACCATCGACTCGTTGGCGGCCGGGCAGACCTACCTCTTCGTCGACCACCCCGCGCTGGACACGCCGGAGACGCGGGCGCTGCACCACATTGGGTACTCCAACGTCGCGCTCGACCGGCAGGGCGTCACCGACTGCTGGTGCGACGAGACGGTGGCGGCGCGCCTTGCGGAGCGGGGGATCGAGCTGATCTCGTACGGCGACCTGCCGGCCGGAGCGCATCCCGCAGTCCGGTAGCGGCAACCCCCACGGCGGCCGACGCTGGCGACCAGACAGTCGGCGCAACACGGTCGGGCCGTTGCTGCCCTCCCCGCACCCACCTCCAACGGCTCTCCTGAGCCGCCGCTACAGCGGCACCCACCCGCTGTTCACCGCGCGTACCGCGCGGACCGTGCTGCCGGTGGCGAGATCGATCCGGACCTCGCGGCGGGTGCCAGGCAGCAGGTCGAACCAGCAGGCGTCGGCGCGGTCGTCGGGGCCGGCGTCGAAGTGGATGGCGTGGGCGTAGGCGCGGGCGCTGACCGCGAGGTGGACTGTCTGGGCGGTGCGGGCCAGCAACTCGACGGTCAGGCCGGGATCGACGACCTGCAGGTCTCGGTAGCTGCCCAGCCGCAGCACGGCCGGCTCCAGGCCAGGAGCCCGGGCGACCCACAGGCCCCTGGTCGAATCGGCGTCGCCGAGGGGGAACGCGAGGGCCGCCGTGCGGGCGGTGGCCGCCGCGTGGATGCGCTGGGCTGACAGCTCCGCCGGCGAGCCGTCGAGCGGGAGGTAGCCGTATGCCAGGTCGAGTACGGCCGGCTGCAGGGTGTCGTTGGCGATCACCAGGTGCGCGGTGTCGCCCTCGCGGCGGAGGATCAGCCGCAGCGGGGCGTGGGCGCGCTGAACGTGGTACCAGGCGGTCTTGCGGCGCAGCCAGGCGTCGACGATGGTCCAGCCGACTTCGCCCCAGCAGTCGGCGTACATCCAGAACAGGCTGCCGTGGCAGTTGCCGCGGTAGCGCATCGACTCGATCGCATAGCCGTACATCAGGCCCTGGCAGAGCCCGGCGTAGAGCAGGTACTCGTCGAGACTGAGCCCCTCGGGATCGGCGTAGTGCTTCCGGATGCCGGCCTCGACGGTCTGCTTCTCGAAGGTGTTGTTGTGATGCTGCCAGACGGCGCTCTGGCGGTCCGGCGCGGCGCCCGCCAGGTAGGCCTCGATGGTCGCGCGGCAGGGCGGGCCGACGTAGCCGTACTCGCTCACGAAGAGGCTCTGGCAGAGGTCGTACTCCTCGGGCGTGATGCGCTTGTCCATCTCGCGGTGCATCATGCAGTCGCCCCAGTGGTGCCGGTCGCCGACCTCGCAGCCGTTGGGCTCCGCTCCGCCGTAGGGGGAGCCGTTCCAGTAGGGCAGCTCGGGGCAGTTGCGCTGGACGGCGGTCGGAAGCAGGTAGTTGTAGAGCTGCGCTCCGCCACGGGTACGCTCGACCCACCAGTCGCGGAACCCCCAGTTGTTCTCGTTGTTGCCGCTCCAGAGGGCCAGGCAGGCGTGGTTGCGCAGCCGCCGGGTCTGGTAGTCGGCTTCCCGCTCGACCTCGCTGCGGAACCACTCGATGTGGTCGGGGTAGGGGGCGCAGGCGAACATGAAGTCATGCCAGATCAGAATGCCGTGCCGGTCGCAGGCCGCGTAGAAGGCGTCGCGTTCGTACAGCCCGCCGCCCCAGATCCGCAGCATCGTGAAGTCGCAGGCCGCGGCTTCGGCGACCAGCGTCTCGTACTGGGCCGCGTCGACCCGGGCGTAGAGCGTGTCGGCGGGGATCCAGTTGGCGCCCTTGCACCAGATGGTCTGCCCATTGACCCGCACCGCGAAGCGGTGGTCGGTGAGCAGTTCGAGCGTCCGCAGGCCCCAGCCAAAGGTCGGCCAGGACTCCTCGCCGGCGGCGGTCTGCAGCGTCACGGCGACCTGGTAGAGGTGCTGCTCGCCGTAGCCATGGGGCCACCACCAGCGCGGCTGATCTAGCGGCAGGCGCAGCGTCAGGTGGTTCAGCCCAGAGCGCAGCAGCGCCGCACAGGTCGCGCTGACCGCCTCACCGGAGGCGTCGGTGAGGGTCACCGTCAGCTCGCCCGGGGCGGTCTGGTAGTAGTGCAACTGGTCAACCGTGACAGTCACGTCGACCGCCACCTGCGCGCCCTCGACCTGCGGCAGCATCCGCACGTCGCGCAGCACGGCGCCGCGCAGGGCGGCCAGGGTGGTCCGTCCGGCGATGGCGGTGGTCGCGACGCGGGGGCTCCAGTCCCAGCCGAAGCTGTACTGCGGCTTGCGCACGAAGGTCCGCCGGGGGTCGCCGCGCTCCGGCCGGCCGTTGCCCGCCTCAGTGCCCGCGCGGACCCCGTCGGGAGCGTCCAGGTCGGCCTCGGTGACCGTTTCGACGCCGCTCGTCAGGCGCACCAGCAGGGTGTTCGTCCCGGCCTGGGCCAGCGGCAGCACGTCGGCCACGAACGGCCGGAAGGCGCTCGGGTGCGTCCCGACCAGGCTCCCGTTGAGCCAGATCTGCGCGTTGGCGTCCAGCCCGTCGAGAGTCAGCTCCAGCCGTTCGGCGTCCAGCGCCGCGGCCGGCAGGTCGAACTGCCGACGGAACCACCAACTGCGCTGCTCGGTCCAGGTGCAGTCGTGGCTGTGCAGCCCCAGCAACGGGTCGGCGATCCGCCCGGCGGCCTGCAGGCCCTGGTGGATGTCGCCCGGCACCGGCGTCGGGATCCAGCCGTCCGGGGCGTCGCTGAAGGCGCGCGCCGTCTCCTCACCCGCGCTCAACAGCGCCTCGCGCAGGTCCCACTCGCCTGCCAGATCCAGCTCCCACCGCATCACGACATCTCCAGGCTGAGCGGTTGGCCGGCGCCCTGCGCTGTCCTGCGCAGGACTGCCCAGCCCGCCGCGGAATGGACCGCCCAGCCGTCCGGAGACCGCCATGCCGCGCGCCTTACTGACCGCCGCTGCCATCGCCCTGACCGCGGGCTGTTTGCCCGCGGCGCCGGCCTGGATGCTGATCCCCGATGGGCCCTACAACCTCGAACTGCTGCGCGACGGCCAGACCGTGGCGCGCTGCGAGGTCGTCTCGTGGGGCCCCAACTGGAGCTGGTTCGGCTTTCCCGGCCAGACCACCGGCGGCGCCGGGGCGCGGGTTGCCAAGGGTCAGGCCACGGTCGCCGGGAAGCCGGTCGAGCTGACCTTCACGCTGGCCGCCGCCGGCCCCAGCGCGGCCAGCCTGGAGTACCGCGTCACTGCCCCGCAGGGCGCCGCGCTGACGCAGATCGTCTGGACCATCAACGCCGACCGCGCCAGTTGGCGGGGCGGCAAGCTGACCGCCACGTTGGCCGACGGCAAGACCGCCACGGCCGCGCCGATTCCGGCCCGCGGGTCGCTGGGTGGCGAGGTCACCGGGCTGCAGGTGAGCGGGTCCGATGGCCAGGGCTTCCGCACGACCGTCGCTCCACCGCGGCCGCTCGGCGCCGATGGCCAGGTGCGTGTGACGCTGGCCCCAGCGCAGATCGCGCCGGGCGAGACCCTGACCACCAAGCTGACGCTGACCGTCGACGGCAGCCTGCAGGTGAGCACCGACGATGCCCAGGCCGTGGTCAGCAACCAGACGCCCGACTGGTTCGCCTACCCGACGGGTCAGGCCGGCGTGCCGGTCGACCTGTCGTTCCTCAACAAGGACGCCGCCGGGCAGTGGGTGCCGGCCGGCAGCCACGGCTTCGTGACGGTCCGCGGGGAGGAGTTCGTCTTCGAAGACGGCACCCCGGCGCGCTTCTGGGGCACCAACGTGACGGCCGGGGCGGCGATGGCGACGCCCGCCCGGGCGGCGCAGATCGCCGAGCGCCTGGCGCGGGCCGGCTTCAACCTGGTGCGGCTGCACCATCTCGACAGCACCTGGGGCCCCAATCTGATCGACCGCCAGCACCCCAGCGGCACCACCCAACACCTCGACGCCGTCGACCTCGACCGGCTCGACAAGCTGATCTTCGAGCTCCAGTCGCGCGGCATCTACATCACCCTCGATCCCTGGGTCGGCCGCGAGTACCTGGCGGGCGACGGGGTCGCCGGGTGGGACAAGCTGGGCGGTGGCAACTTCGGGCTGCACCCGCTGATCTTCTTCGATCCGAAGATGCAGGAGCTGCACCAGCAGTACCTGCGCCAGATCTGGACGCACGTCAATCCCTACACCGGTCGGGCCTACCGCGACGAACCGGGCATCGCGACCACCGAGATGGTCAACGAGGCGCTCTTCGATCTCGGCCGGATCACCCGCACGCCGCCCTACCGCGAGCAGTTCGTGGCCCTCTACAAACAATGGGCCGCCGCCAACGGGGCCAACCCCAACAGCGATGTGGCCGGGCAGAACTGGCCGCTGGACCACCAGAAGTTCTACATCCATGTCCTGCGCACGTTCTACGCCAAGATGCGGGCCTTCTATCGCGATGAGCTGAAGGTGCGCATCCCGATCAACGGCTCGAACTGGTTCCACTGGCCCTGGGAGATTGTCGCCCATAGCGGGCAGGACTTCATGGAGGCGCACCACTACTACGGCGGCGACCAGGTCGGGCCGGGTTCGGGGGTCGGTGGGTTGTGGACCTACCACCCGCCGGCGGCTGGCGACACGCCCTTCGGCAAGATCGGTGCGATGGCGGTGCTGGGCCAGCCGCTGATCGCCAGCGAGTGCGGCAACAACCCGCCGAAGACCTACCGCGCCGCCTACTACCCCGGCCTGGCGGCGGTGGCCTGTCTGCAGGGTTGGGACGGGGTGCTGCCCTATGCCTGGACCCAGGGCGGGCAGCCCAGCGAGCGGCTCAGCCCGTTCGAGTTCGAGAGCGACCCGGCCAGCGTCGCCGGGCAGGTCGCCGGCGCGCTGATCTACCGCCGTGGCGACGTCAAGGTCGGCCTGGGCCTGACGTTGCTCCACCTGGACGCCACCGAGCAGTCTGCGATGCACTGGGAGAACGGCGGCGAGCAGGCCTTTGAGAACACCGCCGGGTTCAACGCCGCCCTGGAGACGCAGCGCGTGCGGGTCGTGCTGGGCGAGGTGCCGGCCACCGCGGGCGCGGCGCGGGTCCTGACGCCGGCCGGCAGCTTCGCGCCGCTGCCGGCTGGCAGCCTGCTGCGGAGCGACACCGGCGAGTTGCAGCGCGACTGGGAGACCGGCCGGGGCAGTCTCGACACGCCGCGGTCGCAGGGCGTCTACGGCACCGTCGGCGGGCAGGAGCTGGCGCTGCGTGACACGCTGTTCAAGATCGCTACGCCGTTCGCGACGGCCGTCTTGAGCAGCCTCGACGGCCAGCCGATCGCCACCTCGCGTCGCCTGCTGCTGACCGCCGCGGCGCGCGCCGAGAACAGTGGGCAGACCTACAACCTGCCGCGCACCAAGATCACCGCCGCCGGCCGCGGGCCGGTGGTCTGTGAACCGGTCACCGGCGAAGTCACCTTTGCCACCAGCGCGACAGCCTTGACCGCCTACCCGCTGCAGGCCGACGGCAGCCGCGGCGCGCCGCAGCCGCTGACCATCGCGGCCGGCCGCGCGACGCTCCGGCTGACCGCGGCGGCGCGGACCTTGTTCTGGGTGGTGGAGTGAGCTCGCGGCGAGTTGACGCCGGCCAGCCTGGCCGGGTACGCTGACCTGGGGAGTCACCATGGCGGAGCCAACCGATCGTCGGACCTTCGTGGGCGCCAGCGCGGCGCTGGCAGCCGGGCTGCTGACCCGGCGGGCGAGCGCGCAGGCGCCGCGGGCCAAGGTGGTGGTGGTGCGCTGTCCGCGGGCCATCGACGAGCAGGACAGCGCCGACGCCGGGGCGGTGCAGGCGATGCTCGAGCGCGGCGTGACGGCGCTCGCGGGCGCCAGCACGGCGGCGGCGGCCTGGCCGGCGCTGGTGCGGTCGACCGACCGGGTCGCGCTGGTCGACGCCGGCACCTGGCTGTACAACGTGCCGGCCGTCTATGCCGCCGTGGCGGCCGGGCTGCTGGCGGCGAAGCCGGCCAGGCTGAGCCTGGCGGTCTGCCGCCTGACCAACAACAACGCCGCCTACATGGCCCTTCTGCGCGCGGCGCTGGAGGCCCGACAGGTGCCGCTGGAGCTGCTCGACACCGGGCTCTACACCTTGCCATGCAAGTTCGGCGACGCTGGCTTCACCCTGCTGGCGGCGGTGCCGACGCTCAAGGCGCATCCCATCGCGGGGGTCTCGGGCGCCGTCAAGCACTACGCCACGCTGACCGCCGGGCGGATCGCGGATTACCACCCGAACGGCATGGAGACCTGCGGCGAGGTCCTGGCGAAGGAGTTCGGCGGGCACCGCCATTTGACCATCATCGACGGTCTGCGCTGGGGCAACGCCCGCAAGGGGCCCAGCTTCTACCGCAAGGTGTTGCTGCTAAGCACCGACCCGGTCGCTGCCGACGCTGTGGCGCTGAAGCTGTTCCTGGAGAACGGCGCGCCGCTCAACAACATCCCGCCCGAGCGGCACATTCAGTTGGCCGACACGAAGTACCAGGCGGGCTGTGCCGACCTGGACCGCATCGAGGTGGTGACGCACGAGGTCTGAGCGATGCTGCCTCTCTTGACCGTCCTGCTGCTGGCGGCGCCAAACCCGTCGGAACAGGTCCTCCGCGCGGTCTTTACCACCGGCGCGGTCCACCTGGCGGCGCCGGTCGAGAGCTACACCGGCGAGCAGATCTACGACTACATGGACGGCGCCGGCGAGCTGCCGCGGGCTTGTGGCTACCGCAGTCTGGCGGTCGGGCTACTCACCGATGGGCGCCGCAAGCTGACCGTCGAGTTGTTCGCCAGCGGCCGCGACGCCGAGGCTTTCGGCATCTACAGCCTGCGGCGGCAGCCGGGTGAGGAAATCGTCGTTCTGACCCACCGCGCGCGTCACGTCGCCGGCGAGTTGGCGGGCTGGCGGGGCAGTTACACCTGGGTCCTCAGCAGCGCCGCCGAGCCGGTCCACCGGCGTGACGAACTGCGAGCCTTGGCGCAGCGGCTGGAGGCCGCGCTGCCGGCCGCCGGCGACCTGCCCGACCTGCTGCGGCACCTGCCGCGGGCCGGTCTGCTGGCCGACAGCGCCCGCTTCTTCCACGGCAAGTTCGCGCTCGATACCGTCTGGTTCCGGCCCGCCAACCTGCTCGGCCTGCCGCTGCCGACCGACGCCGAACCGCTGCCAGTGGACGTCGTCGCAGCGAGCTACGAGCGGCCGGCGGGCAGCCTGCTGGTGGCGCGTTACCCGACCGCCGACCTCGCGACCGCGGCCCTGGCACGCTGGCAAGCGGCGGCCGAGCCGGACGAGCGGGGCCTCGTCAGGGACTGCCTGCTGGGCCTGGTGGTCGAGTGCGCGGACCCCACCGCCCTGCTCGCGGCGCTGCGCGAGCGGCTCGCCAACCCGGGCGAACCCTGGCCCGCGGCCTGAACTGCGCGGCTCCGTCAGCCAGACCGCTGCCCGATCCCGCCACGCCCCCGCCCGCCCCGGGTGCCGCGCCCCGCGCAGCGCACCCCGCACCGGGGCCCGCCACCGGTCGCAGCGGCGACCGGTGCCCAAGGCGTTGCCCGGGGCTAGCACCAGCCGCCCTTGCGGGGTTCTGGAGCAGACCGCCC
>JADZEX010000014.1 GCA_020850355.1 Fimbriimonadaceae bacterium
AGCTCGTCGATCCAGAGCACGCAGGGCGCCACCGCTTCGGCCACGGCCAGCGCCTTGCGCATGTTCGACTCGGACTCGCCGACGTACCGGCCGAACACCGAGCCGACATCGAAGCGCAGCAGCGGCAGCTCCCAGAGCGCGCCCACTGCTTTGGCGGCGAGCGACTTGCCGGTGCCCTGCACGCCGATCAGCAGGCAGCCGCGGGGTTCCGGCAGGCCGAACTCGCGGGCCCGTTCGGTGAAACTGGTGCGCCGCTTGCGGAGCCAGTCCTTGAGGGCGGTCAACCCGCCGATGTTGGCGAACTTGGCGTCGCTTTCGTAATACTCCAGGGTGCCCGACTTGCGGACCACCTGCTTCTTCTCCGACAGCACCACGTCAACGTCCAGCCGCTCCAGGCGGCCGTCCATCACCAGGGCCTTGGCGAAGACATTCTCGGCCTCGGCGCTGGTCAGGCCCAGGGCGGCCTTGACGAAGGCCTCTTTGCCCTCCTGATCGAGATCGACGACCTGGCTGCCATCTTTGCTGACGCTGGTGATGATGCGGTCGAGGATCGCTTCGAGGTCCTTGTAGCCTGGCAGCTCGAAGTCGACGACCGTGATGTCCTTCTCGAGGTGGCTCGGGACCTTCATCACCGGCGAGATAATCAACACCGTCTTGTAGCTGCTGTAGGGCAGCTTCAGCGCCAGGTCACGCAGCCGTCGTTCGACCGAGGGGGCCGTGATGAACGGGTCGAAGTCCTTCAGCACGAACAGCGCGCCACGGGCACCGCGGCCGTCTTCGCCCCACTGGTCGACGAAGTCCAGCGCCTCCAAGGCCTGGTCGACCTCGACGGTCGAGCTGCGCGTCTTGCGCGGTGGGGGCAGCGGGCTGCCGCCCCGGCCGCGTCCGCCTGGCGGCTCGCTGGCGCGGACCGGCGTGCGACCATCGGCGGTGGTCCAGCCCTCGGTGACTGACCAGCAGAACAGCTCCTTCTCGTGCTGCCGCGCGATCTGGCGCAGCGTCCGCAGCACGCGGGGCTCTTCCCAGGAAACCAGATACAGCACCGGGTAGCGGGCGCGGATCAGAACGTCGAGTTCGCGCTGGATGTCCATCAGGGGTCGCTCTCCCCACGCGGCGACACCTCTTCCGGGCGCCGCACTCCCACCATCATAACGCCAACCGCGCCAATCTGACAGCCGCTCGCCCGCCAGCAGGAGCCCCGCGTCGGCGGGGCGAAGCTGCCGCGGTGGCTCGGAGCGCTCCATGCTGCACGGCTCGCCGCTCTTGCTGACCCTCTCCCTGGCCCTGCCGCCGCTGCGCGGCGAGTTGGCCGCCACGCCGCCGCCCGGCGCCAGCCACCGCTGGGGTGGGGTGGTCGGGCAACGGCTCGAAGCCAACCTGCAGCAATGGCTGCTGGCCGCGCCGGAGGCCAATCCGGGCTGGCTGGAGATGTTCCGCCGCCGGGACCGCCAGCCGCCGCCGGATCTGCTGCCCTGGTCGGGCGAGTTCCTCGGCAAGTTCCAGGTCAGTGCCATCGCCTGCGCCCGGCTGCACGACAGCCCGGCGCTGAGCCGACAGATCGACGACCTGTTCGAGGAGCTGGCGGGCTGCCAGGATCCCGACGGCTACCTCGGGCCCTGGCCGCGGGCGGAGCGGCTGCGCGGGCAGTGGGACCTGTGGGGCCACTATCACCTGCTCAGCGCGCTGCTCGACTGGCACGAGGCGACCGGCAGCACGGCCGCGCTGGCCGTCGCCCGACGGATCGGCAACTGCTGCGTGGCGGTCTTCGACGGCGAGCGGCGGGTGCTCAGCGCCGGCAGCCCCGAGATGAACATGGCCATCTTGACCGGCCTGCTGCGCCTGCACCGGCTGACCGGCGAGCCGGCCTACCTCGCCCTGGCTCGCGAGGTCGAGCGCGACTGGCAGAGCGCCGGCGACTACCTGCGGGCCGGGTTGGCCAACACGCCGTTCTACCGTACGCCGCGCCCGCGCTGGGAGAGCCTGCACTGCCTGCAGGGCCTGCTGGAGCTGTTTCGGCTGACTGGCGACGCCGACTACCGCACCGCGCTGCTGAACCTCTGGCACTCGATCCGGGCGCTCGATGTGCACCACACCGGTGGGTTCACCACCGGCGAGCAGGCCGTCGGCGACCCGTACGCTGGCGGTGCGATCGAGACCTGCTGCACCGTCGCCTGGATGGCCCTGACCGCCGACGTGCTGCACCTGACCGCCGACCCGCGGGCGGCCGACGAGCTGGAGCGGTCGTGCTACAACGCTGGCCTCGGCGCGCAGCATCCGTCGGGGCGCTGGTGGACCTACAACACCCCGATGGATGGCGTGCGCAAGGCCTCGGCGCACGACATCGTGTTCCAGGCGCGGCCCGGCACGCCGGAGCTGAACTGCTGCTCGGTGAACGGCCCGCGAGTGCTCGGGTTGCTCGGCGATTGGGCGGTCCTGCGCGACGCCGCCGGCCTGCCGGTCAGCTACTACGGTCCCGGCGAGAGCCGCGTCAGTTTGGCCGACGGCACCGCGGTGCGGCTGACCCAGGTCACCGACTACCCCTGCCAGCCGCAGGTCACGCTGACCGTGCACCCGGCCCGGCCGGTCGAGTTCGCGCTGCGGCTGCGGATCCCGGGCTGGTCGCAGCGCACGCTGGTGATCGCCGGGGACCAGGTGCTGCGGCCCGCGGCGGGGCAGTGGCTGGCCCTGCGGCGGACCTGGCAGGCTGGCGACACGGTGCGGCTGGCGTTTGACTTCGGGCTGCGCCGGCAGGCCGGCGAGGGCGCCTGCGCGGGCCGGGTGGCGCTCTGGCGTGGTCCGCTGCTGTTGGCCTGGGACCAGCGCCACAACCGGCGCGACGAGGCGGAGCTGCCAACCCTCGACGGCGCCGACCTGCAACCGCGCGAGGTGGCGCCGAACGGCCCGGCGCCCCGGCCGTGGGTCTTGCTGGAGGTCGGCCCGGCCGACCGCCGGGTGCTGCTTTGCGACTTTGCCAGTGCGGGCGCGGCGGGCAATCCGTACCGCAGTTGGCTGCCCGCCAGCGGCGCCGGGCCGGGGGAGTTCAGTCGGCTGGAGCCGGCCGAGGAGGCCGTCCTGCCGCCCGGACCGGTGGTGCTGCAGTGGGGCCCGCCGGCGGTGGCCCGGCCGCTGACCACAGTGCAGCGCCTGGTGATCGCCACCGACCCGACCGCGGCGCCGCTCCACGAACTGCGCCCGGAGCTGCCGGCGGCGCAAGTCGAGCTGCCGGCCGGGCGCTACTGCTGGCAGGTCGTGCGCACCGCTGACGGCCGCGACGAGGTCTGCCGGGACGGCTGGGGCTGGTTCACGGTGCAGCCCGGCGCGCGCCCGCAGGCCGCGCAGCTCCCGCCGCCGCTGCGCCTGCGCGACGACGGCGCCCTGGTCGCGGCGGCGCTGGCTGGCGACCCGACCCCGCAGTGGGGCGAGCTGGCCGCCGCGCAGGGCTGGCAGCCGAGCAGCGGTCCGGCCGGCGCGCCGGACACGGCGTTGCAGCTTGGCGAACCAGGCAGCCAGCTCCGCTACCGCTTCGCCTACCTGCCCGCCGGTGACTTCAGCGCGCTGGCCTGGTTCCGGCTGGACTCCTGGCCGACCGGCCGGATCGCCCAGGTGCTCAGCCTGTGGTGCCAGAGCGGCGACGATCCGCTGCGGCTGACCATCGACGGCCAGCGGCTGCATCTGCGGACTGAGGGCTTCTGGAGCCAGCCCACGGCCGGCGTCGCGATCACGCTGGGACGCTGGTATCATATCGCTGGCGTCCGGCAGGGCCCGCGGCTGCGGCTGTATGTCGACGGGCAACTGGCCAGCGAGACCGCCTGCGCCGCGACCGGGCCGAGTTCGGCGACGACGCAGCTCGGTGTTGGCTGCAACCCGTTGTTCGGCGGCGACGAGCGCCTGCCCGGCGCGGCGGCCGCCGCCGCGCTGTACGCCCGAGCGCTGACCGCGGCCGAGGTCGCCGCGGCGGCCGGCCGGTAGCGCGCACTCGACGTCGTAGTGCGACTGCATCACGCTGTAGGTCAGCGGCGGCGTAGCCGCCGGAGGAATAGGAGCAGGACCCGATGACCGTTCGTCTGCGCCAGCAGCTCCAGCCCTTGCTGGCGATTCTCGAACCGGTCCACGGCCCCCGGCTGCGGGCGGTGATCGCGTACGGACCGTGGTGCCTCGATGACGACCGCAGCCTGCCGAAGCAGGTGCTGGTGGTGCTCGACGACGCGGCCAGCGCCCAACTGCGCGCCACGGCGCCGCAGGTCGGCCTGCTCCGGCGGCAGGGCATCGAGCCGTTCTTCCTGAGCCAGCCCGAGCTGGCCCGCAGTCTGGACGTTTTCCCGCTCGAGTTCCTCGACATGCAGGCCTGCTACGAGGTCGTCGCGGGCGACGACCTGCTGGCCGACCTGACCTTCCCGCCGGCGGCGTTGCGGCTACAGATCGAGGAAGAGCTGCGCGGCGGGTTGCACCGGCTGCGGCAGGAGGTCGGCCGGTACGGGCACCATCCGAAGGTGATGCGGCAGGTCCTGGCGCAGAGCTTCAGCGCTCTGCACCGCGTCTGGCGGGCCCTGCTGCGGCTGCGCGACGCGGAGATGCCGGCCGCGGTCGAGGCGTTGCTGCAACAGGTCGCCGCGGTCTGGGAGCTCGATCCGCAGTTGCTGGGAAAGCTGCACCGCCTGGAGCTGGGCCAGTGGCGGCCGGAGCCGACGGCCGTCGAGACCCTGGTCGACGACTACGACCGGCTGCTGGAGCGGTTGATCGACCGGGTCGACACGCTGCTGACGGAAGGGCGCTGAGGCATGGCGACCGAGCTGCAGACCAAGGAGTGGAGCGAGCCGCAGTTGCGGCAGCGCCTCGAACCACATCTCCGCCGTCGCCCCGAGGCGGCCACGCTGGGCGACATCGTCGCCGAGACCGGGCTGCCAGCCGAGCGCACCGAGCCGGTCCTGCGGCAACTGCTCGACGAGTTCAACGGCCGCCTGGCGGTCGACGCCAATGGCGAGCTGGTCTACAGCTTCCCACGCGGGCTGCACCGCGACTCGACCTGGGCCGAACAACGGCAGAAGTTGCTCGAGACCGCCTGGAACCTCTTCAAGATCGGCTACAAGGCTGGCATCGCCGTCTTCCTGGTGCTCTACTTCGTGGTCTTCCTGGTGATCATGATCGCCGCGGTCGTGGCGATGTTCAGCGCCAACAAGGACGGTGATCTGGACCTCGACGGGTGCGGCGACGGTTGCGGCGATGGCTGTGGCGATGGCTGCGGCACCGCGCTCTGGCTGGCGCCGGACCCGTTCACGACCAGCCGTGCGGTGGGTGGGTCGTTTCAGAGCCGCGGGCCGACGGCCTACCGACAGCAGCCGAAAGCCGCCAAGAAGAAAGAGCCGGCCGTTTGGCTGAGGGTCTTCGAGTTCGTCTTTGGCGAAGAGCAGGCCAGGCCCGACCCGCTGGCCGAAGAGCGCGACCTGCTGGCCTTCATCCGCGACCACCAGGGCCGGATCAGCGCGACCGACATTGCCGCGCTGACCGGGCGCAGCCTGGCGAACGCCGAGCAGGTGGCGTTGCACCTGATGGTCGCCCACGACGGCGAGGCCGAGGTCAGCGACGACGGGCAGATCGTCTACAGCTTCGACAAGCTGATGGTCACCGCGGGCCACAGCGAACGGCCGACCGCGCGGCGCTGGTCGTGGTGGTGGGAACGGCCCGAACAGCCCGGCGTGCTCAACCGCAACGACACCACCACGAATGTGGTGATTGCGGTCATGAACACCTTCAACCTGCTTTGGTCGGGCTACTTCACGCTGGCCGGGGTGGGGCAGTTGCCGGGCCTGCTGTGGCCACTGCTGGGGCCGGTGCCGTTGGGATTCAGCATCCTGTTCTTTCTGATCCCGCTGCTCCGCCGGGCGCGCCTGGACGTCGCCAACCAGGAGCGCGGGCTGCGCAACCGGATCCGCGAGGTCGCCCGCAAGCTGTTCGCGAAGCACGTCGTCTCGCGGCAACTGCGCAGCCTGAACGCCGACGATCTACTGCGCTTCGAGCGGGAGCTGGGCGACCAGGTGCATACCGTCGGGCAGCTCAGCGAGGTGCTGGAACAGCTCGCGAAGGCCTGGGAGGCCGACACCGAGTTGGACGAGAACGGCCGCCGGACCTACGCCTTTGGGCGCCTGCAGGCCGAGTGGCAGGCCGCCGAACAGATGCGCGCCAGTGTCAATCCCGACCGCTGGAAGCTGGCCGAGCTGTCGTTCGACAGCGACGATGAGAGCGTCGAGATTGAGGACGAGTGGCGGCAACGGATGACGGGAGAGCCGGGTGGCGACGGTTAAGGAACGGGCCGGGTTGCTGGCGACCTGGACCGCCCGCGGCTGGCGGACGGCGCAGCCGTGGCTGGGCCGGGCGCTGTGGCTGCTCAGCGGCCTGCTGTGGACCGGCCTCTGGCTGCTGGCCCGGCTGGCAGCGGCCAGCAAGCGCGCGGTCTACGGCGCCCTGCTGCTGGCCGCGTTGGCGCTCTGGGGCGCCTGGGCCGTCAGCCGCGACGGCTACGAGGTCGGCTTCTGGGCCGTCCAGATCGGCGCTTTCGCGCACTTGGTGTGGCTGGTGCCGGCCTGGGAGCGCTACTTGGCGCGGTTGGAGTTCCGCCTCGCCAGTGAGCCGGCGGCCGGCGGTCGGCATGTCGACAGCGATCTGCTGGCGCGCTTCCGAGCGCGCCCGGTCTGGGTCTGGGTGATCCTCAAGCTGGCGGGCCTGTTGTTGCTGATTCGCATCTGGTGGGGCCTGGCCGCCGACACGCAGGTGCTCCTGACCTCGCTCGTGACGGGCTTCGCGGCCTGGTGGCTGGCGGTCTGGGCGGCGTTGCTGCTGTGGACCGAGCGCCGCCGGCGGGCGCGCTGGTACCTCCGCGGCCCGCGCCTGCCCGACCTCGCTGCCGCTGAGGCGCGGTGCCTCACCCGTTGGCCGCGGCTGGCCCCCGTGGCCGCCTGGCGACAGCGGCTAGCGGCGCCGTTCGCCGACCTCGGTTGGCCGCGGGCGCTGCTCTGCCCGTGGGGCGAGTGCTCCGACTAGCCGACCTGCCGCCACTCGGGAACGTCTGGCCCGCGGCGCTCGTTCAGGACGGCCGGGGGCGCGGTCCTGCTGCCCAACACCGTGGCAGGGCCCATGGGTCGCTTGCCACCGCTGCGGCCCTGCCGAATCGAGTTTGGCCTTCCCCGGGCTGGGGAAGGGATCGCCACAGAGTGACCGGGTCGACCTTGACTTCGCGGCCCTGGTGGGCGACGGTTGGGTGTATCGCAAGGGGTCTTGGCCGGGCAGCCCGCGGCCCGGGGAGGGTGCCATGGGTTACGATCTCTGGCAGCGGCTGGTAGTCTGGGAAGTCCGCCACGCGCTGCGCGGTAAGCTGTTCTGGGTGATGGCGGCGGCCGTCGCGGCGGTGCCGTGGCTGGTGGCGGCCGACTGCGGCCTGCCGGCACAGCTCGGCGCGGGCCTGGCCGCCAGCCAGGTGACGGTGACCTTCCTGGTCGCCCTCTGGACGGTCTTCGCCGTCAAGCGACAGCTCGACAAGGATGTCAGCGACGACTGGCTGTTGGTGCTCAGCTACCGCCAGTCGCTGGCCTCCCGGTTCGTGGCGGGTGGCGTGCTGGGCCTGCTGTTGGTCGCCGTGGCCGCCGTCGCGCTCTGGTCGAGCGGCCTGACGAGCGACAGCAGCGACCTCAGCCAGAGCCTGGGCCTGCTCTGCATCAGCCTGCTGCAACCGCTCGCGATTGCCGCCATCGTGGTCGCCGCGGCCGACTTCCTGCTGGCCAGCACCCCGCTGGTGTTGTTCGTGGTCACGGTCCTGGCGCTCGGCAGCGAGCTGGTGCCGGTCTTCGGATTTGCCGTGCCGCTGGCGATGGCCAGCGCTGACAACGCCGACGCCGCCGTCACCGCCGGCCTGCTGGCGGTCTGCTGCATTGGGATCTGCAGCCTGTTGTTGCTGCTCGGCTGGCGCAAGGCCGAGGACTTCTGGGCCTACCTGCGGATCGCCAAGGCCAAGGCCGAGCGCGACGGCGCCAGCCTTGGCGAGGTCCGTGGGGCCGTGCAGCAGCAAGCCGCGCAGCGCCGGCGGGGCGACCACTCCAGCACCGCCAACCTCCGCGCGCGGTGGCGGCGACACGGCTGGGAGCCGCTCTGGGCCTTCGACCTGGCGCGCTACCCGGCCTGGGTCCGCCCGCGGCGCGAACACCTTTGGGTCGGTGTGCTGCTGCTGGTCGGCCTGATCTACACGCTGGTCTACGCCGCGGTGTACGAGTCCAACGCTTGGATCTACCTCAGCTACTTCGGCTGGTGGGTCCTCGCCGCGACAACCCTGCTGCGGGTGCTGGTGAGTGCGGCCGGGATCGTGGTGCAGGAAGAGGAGCAGGGCACCCTGGCGGCGCTGCTGGTGACGCCGCAAGGCGCCCGGTGGATCCTCTGGGTCAAGCTGGGCGTCGTGCTGCGGCAGGCGTTGCCCGCGCTGCTGGTGCTGACGGTCTGGCAGCAGGTCTGGCTGCGAGGTCTGCCCGGGGAGCTGACCGCCGGCCTGTGGGCGCAGGTGCCGGCCCTGGCCGTCTGCGGGCTGCTCTGTTCGGCGGTCGCCGGCTCTCGACTCCTGGCCACCATCCTGGCCTTTGCCGCCAGCGGCACCACCCTGATTGCGGCAGCCTGGCTGACGCTTCAGATCGTCTCCTGCTGGCGCCCGGACGGTGACTGGTCACTCTCCAAGACGTGGCTGGAGAGCCTGGTGATGGCGCGAGCGGCGGGGCTGGCCACCCTGGTGGGTCTGGTCACGCTGCTCTGGACGGTCCTGGTCCGGCCCTGCGGGCGCCTGCTCTACCGGCAGGCCGCCTGACGCAACCGCGTCGCCGCTGCGCTGTCGACTCCGGTGAAGCCTCGCCGGAGTTGACATGCGCTGGTTGCCCCTGCTGGTCTTGCTGCCTCGCCTCGCCGCGGCGGCGCTGGTGGCCGGGCCCTGGGCCGCCGACGCCGGGCTGACCGCCTACACCGAGACCACCGGCCGGCCGGTCGTGCGGGCCGGTGAGGCCAACCCGCTGCGCGCCTATCACGGCTCCTGCACCTGGTTCGTGCATGCCGTCTGTCCCTTCGAACTGCCGACCCGGGGCCAGCCGCGAGAGTACCTCGACCGGGCCCTGGAGCGCGGCTACCCGATCGCCGGGATGCCGCAGCCGGGGGCGGTGGCGGTCTGGGGCGACGGGGCGGGAGGCGGCCGCGGGCATTTGGCGTATGTCACCGCGGTGGAGGTGGAGCCGGCCAGCTTCGACCTCTGGGACAGCAACTGGGCCAGCCCGCCGGATCACCGCGTGCGCTGGCGACGGCACGCCGTCGACGACCCGAAGCTGCTGGGCTTCATCCTGCCACCGCAGCCGGAGCAGCCTGTGACCGCCCGTCAACGCTTCCTGGCCACCTTCGTCGAGGGCCGGCGCGGCTGCCCGCCGTACCACGAGCGCAGCGTGCGCGAGGAGGTGCTGGCGGGCTGGGAAGCCGCCGGGCATCCCCGTGCCAGCGTCGAGCCGCTGCTCGACTTCGATCCCTGGCAGACCGGCGGCTACTTCGGCCCGCCGAGCATCGACTTCCGGCCGCGTCCGCCGTTGCAGCACGCCATCCGCGACCTCAGCGAGGTGGAGACCTGGTTGGCCAGTCACCAGCCGGCCGGCCGCTACGCCGCCGACTGGGACGCGCAGATCGCCCGCTTGCAGGGGCGCGACTGGCCGGCCGGGCTGAACTGCACCCGCGGCCTGTTGCAGGCCCTGGGCGTCACCGACGGCGGCTCGTTGGCTGACCTGCTGCTCTTCCTGGCCGACCAGCCGGCCGCCGTCGAACGCCTGATGGGCCACCTCGCCGAGCTGACCTGCACGCTGATCGAACCCGCGCTGCGCTCGTTCGCGGCCGACTACCTGGTGATTGGCGAGCCCATCGCCAGCCAGCACGCGCCGGTGATCTCGCCGACGATGTTCCGCCGCTACTGCCTGCCGCTCTACCAGCGCCTGATCACCTGCGCCCGCGGAGTCGGCGTGCCGGTGATCATCTGGGAGAGTTACGGGCAGATCAGCCCACTCTTGCCCGTCGTGCTCGAGGCGGGGGTGGACGCCATCTGGATCGGTCACGCCGCCGGCTCGGGCGTCGACTACCACCGTTTGCGGCAGCGCTATGGGCCGGCGTTGGGGTTGATCGGCGGGATCGACAACCGCTGGCTGCGCGGACCGTTGGAGCGCCTGGCGCCGGCCGTCGAACGGTTCGTCACGCCGTTGCTGGAGAGCGGTCGCTACGCGCCGATGCTCGACGACCGGGTCCGCCCGAACATCACTCCGCAGGCCTTCGCCGAGTACCGGCGGGTGATGGCGCGCCTGCTGGGGCGCTGACGCGGCTCACAGCGCGCGCATCAGCAGCCCCTTGAGGTACTGGCCTTCAGGGAACGACAGCAGCACCGGGTGGTCGGCTGGCTGGCCGAGCCATTGCAGCACCTGCAGGTCGCGCCCGGCCTCGGCTGCGGCCGCGGCAACGAGCGACTGCAGCAGCGCCGCGTCGACCGCGCCGCTGCAACTGAAGGTGGCCAGCAGCCCGCCGGGGGCGAGCACCCGCAGCGCGGCTTGATTCAGGTCGCGGTAGCCCCGCGTGGCGCGTTCGAGCTGTTTGCGGCTGGCGGCGAACTTCGGCGGGTCCAGCACAATCAGGTCAAACTCCCGCCGCTCCTCACGCCAACCACGGAGCGCGTCGAAGACGTTGGCGGCCACGAACTCCTGTCCGTCCTGGCCGTTGGCCGTGGCGTTGGCGGCCGCCAGGGCCAGCGCGGCGGCGGAGCTGTCGACATGCGTCACTGCCGCGGCGCCGGCCGCGGCGGCGTGCAGGCCAAAGCCGCCGCTGTAGCTGAAGGCGTTGAGCACCCGCCGTCCGGCCGCCCAGGCCGCCACCGCGGCGCGATTGTCGCGCTGGTCGAGGTAGCAGCCGGTCTTGTGGCCGGTCAGCAGGTCGACGCCGAAGTGCAGGCCGTGCTCCAGGATGTCCACCGTGGCCGGCGGCGCCTCGCCCCACAGCAACCCGCTGCGCGGCTCCAGCCCTTCATGCGTGCGGCGCTCTTCGCTGTCGGAGCGTTCGACGATCCCTCGCGCGCCGAGACCGGCCAGGGCCGCGCTGACGACGGGTCGCCAGGATTCCAGGCAAGCGCTGAGGAACTGCACCACCAGCCAGTCGCCGTAGCGGTCGACGATCAGCCCGGGCAAGCCATCGGCCTCGCCAAAGACCAGCCGGCAGGCGGTGTCGGAGGCTGTCAGGCGCCCGGCCCGCCGGGCTATCGCGGCGGCGATCCGGCGGGCGATGAAGGCCTCGTCGATCGACTCGTCGGCGAAGCTGAGCACGCGCACGGTGATCTGCGAGTGGTCGTTCCAGCCGCCGCGGGCCAGAAAGCGGCCCTTCTCGTCGACCACCTCGACCACCGCGCCGGCCGGCAGGTTTCGCGGCGGCTTGTGCAGCGCGTTGGCGAAGATCCAGGGATGCCGCGCCAGTAGCCCGCGGGCGCGCTCGCGCGGCACGGTCACGCGGGGGGTGTCACCGAGCGGGTAGGGCAGCACTACGGCCCGATCGTCGCCGGGCCCGAGCGCGTCGTGGCGCCGGCCGGTTCGGCGACCGGGCCAGCCGGGGGGATCGGCCGCGGCAGGTCGGCGGCGGTCCGCCAACGGCCGTCCGGGTCGATCCGGCCGACCGCCTGCAGCGCGTAGACATGCCCCGGTTGCAGCAGCAGCACCTTGCGATAGGTCACCGCCGCTTCGGGATAGAGCCGCGCGACCTCCAGGCAGTAGGCCAGCCAGAGCGTCGCCATCAGGTCGTTGCCGCGCTGTTCAGCGAGCATCCGGGCGTCCTCCAGCGCGGCACTGACGAAGCCGCCCTGGATCAACGACCAGCCCTGCCCGATGCGTTGCCGGGTCTGCTCGTCGCTCGGCCGGGTGACCGGCGCCGGGCCGCTGGTGGCGGCAGTGGCCGGTGCGGCGGCCGCCGGCTGGGCGGCTTCCTCGGCGGCCTTGGTCAACTCATCGAAGAGCTGCTTGCAGGCCGCCAGCGCCGCCGGTCCGAGGTCGGTGTTGCTCTCGGTCGCGTCGAAGCGGCGGTAGACCTTGCCGTCGGGATGGACCACCACCAGCACCGCGCTGGTGTCAACGCCGTACTGCCGCGCCACCGACTGCCCGCTGTCGTGGGCCACCGGCACCGTCAGGCCGTTGTCCTTGACCAGCTTCTGCACGCTCCCGGACTGCGAGAAGTTGATCACGAAGGCGACCGGCTTGACCTGCAGCGCGGTGAGCTGCGTCTGGGCCGACTCGATGAAGCCGAGCGCCTTGGCGCCGTCCTGGCTGCGCGGGTCGCAGAACGCCACCAGCGCGCCGCCCGGCCTGCGGAGGGCGTCCAGGCTGACCGCCGGACCGTTCACCGGCCGCGCCGCGAAGCGTGGCGCCGGCAGTCCAGTCTGCGCCCCGGCCCGCACCGACTGCCCCTGCACCGTGGCGGCGCAGAGCAAGGTCGCCCACAAGATCGTCCGCATGGTCGGCTCCCCGAGCCCCGGCCGGCGGCTAGCCAGGCCCGCCGCGTCGGAACTCCTTCTCGATCAACTGGATGAAGTCGTTGTTCGACTCCGTGCTGCGTAGCCGGTCGATGAAGAGCTGCGTCGCCTCTTCGGTCTCCAGGGCGGTCAAGATGCGGCGCAGGAAGTAGTTGGCCTTGAGGGTGTCGCGGTCCAGCAGCAACTCGCAGTGGCGGGTCGACGACTGCGCCACGTTGATCGCCGGGAAGATCCCCCGCTCGGCCAACGAGCGGTCCAGCCGCAGGTCCATGTTGGCGGTCGCCTTCATCTCCTCGTAGATGTAATCGTCCATCCGCGAGCCGGTGTCCACCAGAATCGTGGCGATCACCGTCAAGCTGCCGCCATCTTCGATCTTGCGCGCGGCGCCGAAGAAGTGCTTCGGCTCATAGAGCGCCGCGGGGTCGAAACCACCGGTCTGGGTGCGGCCGCTGGGCGGCACCGTCAGGTTGCTGGCGCGGGCGTAGCGGGTCAAGCTGTCGAGCAACAGCACGACGTTCTCGCCATGCTCGACCAGCCGCCGCGCGCGCTCCAACGCCAGTGACGCCAGCCGCATGTGGTTTTCGGGCTTCTGGTCAAAGGTCGACGCGATCACCTCGCCATCGACGCTGCGCTGGATGTCGGTGACCTCTTCGGGTCGCTCGTCAATCAGCAGCACCATCAGGTGGCTCTCGGTGTAGTTGACCATCACGCTCTGCGCGATTTGCTTCAGCAGCGTGGTCTTGCCGGCCGTCGGCGGCGCCACAATCAGGCCGCGCTGGCCCTGACCGACCGGGCAGATCAGGTCGACCACCCGCATCGCGGTATCCGACGACTTCGTCTCGAGGTCGTAGCGCGGCTGCGGGAAGATCGGCACCAGTTCCTCGAACTTCGGGCGGTTGCGCCCGGATTCGGGGTTGTGCATGTTGAGCGCTTCGATGTGCAGCAGGCTGAAGTAGCGCTCGTTGTCTTTCGGCGGGCGCACCTGCCCGGCAATCATGTCGCCGGTGCGGAGCCCGAAGCGCTTGATCTGCGACTGCGACACGTAGACGTCGTCGGCGCCCTGCGAGTAGCCGGCGAGGCGCATGAAGCCGAATCCATCGGGCAGCACCTCGAGCAGGCCGCTGCGGAAGATCAGGTTGCGGTTCTCGCTCTGCTGCTTCAGGACATGGAAGATCAGGTCCTTCTTCTTGTAGTTCGCGAAGTCCGGTACGTTCACTTCGCGGGCTACTTCGGCCAACTCGGCTGAGGTCAGCGCTTCGAGGCTGATCAGGTCCCAGGTCTTCTTAGCGGTCTCGGTCTGTCCCACGGATCTACTCTCCCTGCCGGCTGTTCACGGGCGGGTGTCCCGCGCCGGCTTGCGTTGGCCCCATGGGGGCCGGGTCGGGGCCGCGGCGGCCCGCGCTAGCGATGCTCCCACACTTCACGGCGCAAGATGCCGACGTATGGCAACTGCCGATAGGCCTGCGCGTAATCCAGTCCATATCCCACCACAAACTCATCGGGAATCGCGATCCCGAGGTACTCCACAGGCACCTCCACCTGACGGCGCGCCGGCTTGCTCAGCAGCGCGACGGTCGCCAGACTGGCTGGTCTGGCCGCCAGCAGCGTTCGCTGCAGCGCGCGCAGCGTGACGCCGGTGTCGACGATATCTTCCACCAACAGCACCTCGCGCCCCGCCAGGTCACGGCTCGGGGGCTTCGTCCAGGTGACCTGCCCCGAACTGCTGGCCGCGTCGCCGTAGCTCGCCACGCCGACGAAGTCCAACTCCAACGGCATCCGCAACCGGCGCACCAGGTCCGCGACAAAGATGCAGGCGCCGTTCAGGACGCCGAGCAGCAGCACCGGCCGCTGGCCGTAGTCGCGGTTCAACTGCGCCGCCAACTCGGCGACCAGCCCCGCAAGGGCGGCTTCATCGAGCAGCACCGCCGCGATGTCCGGTGCCAGGACCGTGCTCATCGCGCCCTCACTCCCACTCGATCGTCGCGGGCGGCTTCGAGCTGTAGTCGAAGAGACAGCGATTGATGCCCCGCACTTCGTTCACGATGCGGGTCGCGATGCGCTCCAGCAGCTCGTGCGGCAGGCGCGCCGGGCGGGCCGTCATGAAGTCGTCGGTGACCACCGCCCGGATGATGATCGGATGCGCATAGGTCCGCGCGTCGCCCATCACGCCGACACTGCGGACCGGCGCCAGGACCGTGAAGTACTGCGAGATCTGCCGCTCGAGGCCCGCGGCGGCGACCTCGGCGCGCAGGATCGCGTCGCTCTCGCGGACCATCCGAATCCGCTCGGCGGTCAAGTCACCGAGCACCCGCACCGCCAGGCCAGGGCCTGGGAAGGGCTGGCGCCAGACCAGGCTGGTCGGCAACCCGAGCTCTTCGCCGACCCGGCGGACCTCGTCCTTGAAGAGCAGCCGCAGCGGCTCGACCAGCTCGAAGCCAAGTTCGGCCGGTAGCCCGCCAACATTGTGGTGCGACTTGATGGTGGCGGCCTTCGACGAGCCGCTTTCGATCACGTCGGGATAGATGGTGCCCTGGGCCAGGAAGCCGAACTCGCCGGCCTGGCGCTGCGCGTCGCGGAAGGTGTTGATGAACTCGGCGCCGATGATCTTGCGCTTGCGCTCCGGGTCGTCGACCCCCGCCAGCGCCGTCATGAAGCGCTCGGTGGCGTCCACCACGATCAGCTCCAGGCCGGCGTAACCGCCGAAGGCCCGCTCGACGTCGTCGCGTTCGCCGGCCCGTAGCAGACCATGGTCGACGAAGACGCAGGTCAACTGCTGGCCAATGGCCCGATGCACGAGCGCCGCCATGACCGCCGAATCGACTCCGCCGCTGAGCGCGCAGAGCACCCGGCCGGTGCCGACTTGGGCCCGGATGCCGGCGACCGCCCGCTCGACGAAGTTGCCCATCGTCCAACTGGCGTCGCAGCCGCAGACCTGATGCACGAAGTTGGCCAGCAACTGCGAGCCCTGCGGGGTGTGCGTCACTTCGGGGTGGAACTGCACCCCGTAGAGCCGCCGCGCCACGTCGCCAGCGGCGGCCACCCCGCACGAGGCGGTGGTCGCCAGCACCGCGAACCCGGCCGGCAACCGCTGCACGGCGTCGCCGTGGCTCATCCAGCAGTCCATCGTGGGCGGCAGGTCGCCGGACAGCGGGGAGGGGGTTTGCCAGGTCAGGGCCGCTGCGCCGTACTCCCGGCGGCCGCCGCCACGGACCTCGCCACCGAGCTGGTGCGCCAACAACTGCAGGCCATAGCAGATCCCCAGCACGGGCACCCCGAGCTGCCAGATCCCAGGGTCGCAGGCCGGGGCGCCGTCCTCGTAGACCGAGGCCGGCCCGCCGGAGAGGATCAGGCCCGCGGGCTGCCGTCGGGCGATCTCGGCGGCCGGCAGATCACAGGGCACGATCTCGGCGTAGACCTGCTGCTCGCGCACTTTGCGCGCAATCAGTTGGCTGTACTGCGCCCCGCAGTCGAGGACCAGGATCCGTTGCGATGGAACAGGTTGCGAGCCGGTCACGCCCGCGCTCCTTCTGTGTTGGTAACCTTGTGGCGTCCGGCCACCGCGGGGTGTCGGAGGGACCACGTGTGGAGCCGAGGAGATCCGCAGAGCAGGGCGCTCTGCGACAATCCCCATGATAGCACACGCCGCCGCCGCCGTCAAATGCTCGCGGCGGGAAATCGTCGCCGCCCGCGCCTCATTTCATCTGCGGCAAGATGATCCCGCGGAGGATGATCTTCTGGCAGAACAGGAAGATCAGCAGCACTGGGATCGAGTTCACGATGAACGAGGCCATCACCAGCCACGGCGTGCCGCTGAGGGTCTGGCTGAACTGGTAGGTCCAGACCGCCACGGTCCACATCGAGCGGTCCTGGCAGACGATGATCGCCCACTCCCAGCCGTTGTAGGCGTGGATGAACGCGTTCAACATGCTGAGCGCCAGGATCGGCTTGACCAGCGGCACCGAGATCCGCCAGAAGACCATCCACTCGGGCGCGCCGTCGATGCTGGCGGCCTCGTAGAGCTCCTTCGGCAGGCTGTCGAAGAAGCCCTTCAGCATGAAGATGGTCATGCCGTTGGCGGCACCCGGCAGCACCAGCGCGGCGAAGGTGTTGAGCAGGCCGAGGTCGCGGAGCAGCAGGAACCCCGGGATTGCGGCCACCGCCGCCGGGAAGGCCATCGTGGCAAGGCAGAAGACGATGATCTTCTCGCCGTTGCGCAGCCGGAAGCGACTCAGCGCGTAGCCGGCCAGCGGGTTGACCGTCAGGGTGATCAGAATCGCCAGCAGCACCAGGGTAATGGTGTTGCGCACGGCCCGTCCGCGGTGCAGCAGATAGTCGAAGACGGTGGCGTAGTTGCCGGTCAGGCGGTCCCAGACGAACTCCCGCTCGTGGTGGCGGAAAGTCACCAGCAGCGCCTCGCCGAAGGGCAGCCGCAACTGCTCCAACTGCGTCAACTGCAGGCCGTAGGCCTGGTTGATCCCGGCCAGGTCGTGATGCTGCCGCAGCGCGAACCGCTGAAAGGCCAGCTCCGGGAGCGTCGCGCGGATGGTCCACTCGCCGACCGGAATGGTCGCCCGCAGGAAGTCCATCCAGACCTTCGCCAGCGGCCCGTCGGGCACGGTCGCGGTGAGCTGCACGGCGTCCCAGCCGGCGACCGCCTGCCAGGGCTGGCCGCTGCCGCCCATCACGTCGTTGAAGTACTCCAGGTTGCGGAAGCGCTGCACCAGAAAGGCCTGGAAAGCCGCTGCCCGCGCCGTGCTGAGCTGCACCTCGACGTGGCGCAGCGGGAAGCCGTTGAGCAGGAACTTGTCCCACGCCGCCAGCACCGCCGGCGGGCTGGCGGCTGGGACCGGGTAGGGCAGCCGGGCCAGCTCCACCGCGCTCTCGACGGCCAGCTCCTTGCCGGCGAACTCCTCCCAGACGTACCGCAGCGCCGCCGGACGCAGGTAGCCGGCCGGGGCGTCCTGGCTCAGGAAGGGCGTGTAGCGGTTCTGACGGTAGGCCTCGCGGAACTCCAGCAGGTCGCGGTAGCGGGTGTCGACCAGCGGCACGTACCCGGCCTGGTCAATCGGCTCCCCGCTCCACTCGCTGGCCGAGACCATCGCGAAGTCCTCGACGGCGATTTCCCAAGCCCGGTTGACGGCCTCCAGCGTCTGGTACTTGCCCCGCAGGAACGGCGCCACGAAGCGCGGGTCGTAGGCCAGCACGGCCTCCCGGGCGTCCCAGGTGCGGGCGAACTCGCCGTAATCGGCGGCGGCGCGCTCGACACCGGGGTCGGTGAGGCGGGCCAACTGCGCCGCCGCCCACTGGTCGGAGGCCGCGGTCTCGTCGCCGATCTGGGTCCACAGCGACCAGTCCACCGGGAGGTCCGGGAAGAACGACCGCAGTTGCCGCAACGAGCCGCGGTGGGCCGCCGGGAAGAAGCTGCAGAGCGTGCTCATCAGCCGGTCCGGACGCGACCAGACATAGCGCGGCAGCGGGCTGCGGCGCTCGTAGTCGAAGCTGTTGCTGACCGAGCCGGTGAGCATGATCAGGAACGGCACGACCATCGTCAGGCCGCCCAGGCAGAGCGCCAGGTAGATCCCCAGCGTCAACATGCGGCCCTTGAACTTGCGGTGGTCGGCGTAGCTTAGGATCGCCATCTCAGTCCCCCTTCGCCTGCCGGAAGTCGACCCGCCGCAGGATCCGCAACTGCAGGTAGGTGAAGGCGATCAGCATGCTGCCGAGGATCCAGGCGTAGGAGGTCGCCAGGCTGAAGCGCAGGTTGACATACGCCTCTTGCCAGATCGCCATGCCCATCACCATGGTCTCTTTGCCCGGCCCGCCGAAGGTCAGCAGGAAGATGGCGCCCATCGACTGGAACGTGCCGATGAAGGTGCCGACGAAGTTGATCAGCACCAGCGGCAGAATCGTCGGGATGGTGATGTGCCGGATCCGCTGCAAGATCCCGGCCCCGTCGATGGTCGCCGCCTCGTACAGCTCGTCGGGGACGCTCTTCAGCGCCGCCAGGTAGATCAAGCTGCCGATCCCCGCGCCGGCCCAGACCCCGGGGATGATCACGCAGGCCATCACGGTCGCCGGGTTGCCCAGCCAGTCGATCGGCTTGATGGTCTCCGGCAGCCAGCCCGACAGCCAAGGCAGCAGGCGGATGGTCGCCAGGAAGCCGGTCAGCACCTGGTTGATGGTGCCGCTGGCGGTGCCCACGAACATCTCCTTCCAGAGCAGCGTGACGACCAGTCCGCTGGTCATCTGGGGCAGGAAGAAGAGCGTTCGGAAGAGGATCTTGAAGCGCGGTACCTCGCTCAGCAGCAGCGCCAGGACGATCGGCGTGAAGAAGGCCAGGCCGAGGCTCCAGAGCACGAACCGAAAGGTCGTCGAAATGTAGACCCAGGTGTTCGGGTCGAGCCAGATGCTGATGAAGTTGTCGAGCCCGACCAGCGGCGAGCGGCCGACGATCTTGTAGTCCTGGAAGGCCATCAACAGGCCGCGCCCGAGCGGGTAGTAGCCCCACACCGCGATGCTGCAGAGCGCCGGCAGGAGCATCACGAAGGGCAACCAGCCGCGGTAGACCCCAGCCGTCGACTGCACCCGCCGCAGTTGGTCACGGACGATCAGCACCCCGAAGAAGAGGAACAGCAGGGCCGCCAGAGCGACCACCAGCCGGGCCTTCGGCCGGTAGGGTTGCAGCGCCTCGGGCGGCCGTTCGAACATGATGCCGGTGTTGGCGTCCTGCTCCAACTGCTTCAGCGCGCTGCGGTAGTCGAAGCCCTCGCCACTTGGGCGGAGCACCAGGTCGATCGCCTCGCGCTTGTAGAAGTCGCGGAACTGCAGCCACTTGCCCATGAAGGGCTCGACCACTTCGAGGATCTCACCGCGCTCGATCTGCTCCCACATCGCCAGATTCTCGGGCGGCATCTCGCGAATGTAGTCGTCGAAACCGAGCCGGTGCAGGTCGCGCGGGTTGAGGAACTTGGCCTGCCCGGCGGCGACCTTGCGGCGGATCACCTCGTCGCTGCCCTCGGGGCTGCAGATCCCGCCCATCACTTCCCAGACCAGGTCGCGGTACTGCTTCTTGGCCGCCGCGCTGTCGCCGCCGCGGCGCAGCACGTCCTTGCCGATCATGAAGAAGGAGTTGCTCGCCTGCAGCACCGGCCGCTGCGCCGCGGTGCGACCAGGGAACGGCAACATGCCCATGTCGGACGGGTCCAGCCCGGCGTTCTCGAACTCGGTCATGTCGCCCGACCAGAGCGGGTACATCGCCAGGTCGCGCCCCAGCCGCTTCACCGTGTCCATGATGTTGGCCGTGGTGACGCTGATGCTGCCGTGGATCACCTGATCTTCGCTGAAGCGCAGCGGGCGACCCTGGAAGACCACCTGCCCGGCGCTGACCTGCTCGGCGGTCAACTCGACGGGCTCTTTGGTCTGCCGGTCCAGGATCCACGGGGCCCAGCGCAACCGGTGGTAGAACTCCACCGCGGCGGCGCACTCCGGACTGGCGACATTGCAGCGCCAGACCGGTTTGACGTTCTGCAGGTCTTCCCCGGTGTCCGGGGCGTGGAAGTCGGTGGCCTGCTCGTTGAAGATATAGTCGCGGCCGGTGGTCGGGCTGCGGCGAGTCTGCACGACGATGCTTGAGCCGGTCGTGGCGACCCACGGGGCAAAGGCCCAGGACTCCGGGGTCAGCTCCAGCCCGAAGGTCTTCTTGGCGGGATCGTACAGCTTGCGGACCCAACGGATGTACTCGTCATAGGTCCGTGGAGGTTGCGTTGGATCGAGGCCGGCCTGCTGCAACAGGCTCTTGCTGTACAGAATGCCGACGTAGGTGCCGCCGCGGTTCGGCAGCGCATAGGCGATCCCGTCAACGGTCACGACCTGCCGGTAGAGTGGCTTGATCTGCATCCAGCCCGGCCACTTTGCTTCGTCGGCGTCGATCTGACCATTCAGGTCTGGTTGGCCGTTCGGCAGTCGTTTTGGCTGGCCCGAGGCCAGGATGCCGTCCTGGCCGATCCACTCGGTGAGCGGGTAGGCCAGCCCTTGCGAGACCGCCTGTCGGATGTCGGTCTCGAAGATGTCCGGCCCGATGTTGGCGGCCATCGCCATCGCCAGTGAGGCCCGCGCCCCCTGGGCCGGCATCGAGACCCCGTCCCACTGCTTCAGACGCACGTTTGGGTGGGCCTGCAGCCAGTTGCGCAGATTCTGCGGCAGCCGTTGCTGGGTGTTGAAGCGCGAGGTGACCGAGATGTCGAAGGTCTCGCCCAGCGCCGGCCCGACAGCCAGCCAGCCCACAATCGCGACAGCGGTCCACCAGCGCAGCAACTTCACGGCAGGCACTCACAAGGCTCCGACAGGCAGGAGCGGCGGAACGCGCTTTCGACAGGGCCGCGGGGAGTCCTTTCGGGTTGCCCCGCAGGATCGCCCACCGGTCTGCCCAACCAAGGGCCGGAGACCTGCCATGCGCGGTGTCGCACCAGCTCGTCGTTGGTTCCTGCTGCTGCTGCTCCCGGCCGTGGCCCTAGCCGACGAGCGGATCGGCTTCCGCGAGGATGGCAGCAGCACCACGGGCCGGACCATCGATCCGTGGCCGGGTCTGAGCGGGGTGGCCGCGGTGGAGCACAGCGGGCTCGAAGGCCTGCTGTCGGAGGAGGTGACGATCACCCCAGCGGAGCCGGCGCGGCGCTATCTGGAGCCCGAAGAGGGCGACCTGCGGCCACCAGCGCGGGTGGCCTTCGAGGGTGGCTGCTCCGGCGACCGTTACGTCCGGATCTGGCACGAAGCGAGTCACGAGACCGCTGGCCAGATCGCGCTGTCGCTGCGCCTCAGCCGCGCCGCGGAGTACGTCGTGCAGGCCCGGCTGCGCGGCCACGGCAGCCTGACGCTGCGCTGCGCTGACCAACAGACCGCCGGCCGCAGCAGCAGCGACGCCTGGCAGTGGCAGCCGCTCGGCCGGTTGCGGCTGCCGGCGGGCGAGGTGTCGCTACAAATCGAGAGCGACTCAGACGGCCTGGCCGTGGACCTGCTCTGGCTGACCACCACCGCCGAGCCGCCGCCGATGGTGGACGACCGGCCGACCGCCCCGGCGGCGGTGCAGGGCTTGCGCGGGGAGTTCCGGGAGCCGAACCTGCTGCAGCTCTCCTGGACCGCGTCAGCCGACCCGGCGGTGACGCGCTACGACGTCCACGTCGGCGCCGCTCCGCGGTTCACGGCCGACAACTCCAGCCTGCTCAGCTCGGCTGCGGCCACCACCGCCTGCGACTGGGGCCTGGCGCCGGGGCGGGTGGTCTATTACCAGGTCCGTGCGGTCAGCAGCCGCGGCATCGCCGCGGCCCCGGCCGAGCTGCGCGTCGTCTGGCCGACCTGGCCGACCGCCACAGTCGAGCTGGCCGCCAGCGCGGCGCGGCTCAGTGGGGGGCTGCAACCCGGCGTCTCGCGCGGCGTGGAGCATGTCTGGTTGCCGCTGCCAGCCGCGGCCAGCGGACCGCGGCCGCGGGCCGAGTGGGAGGTCGTGGTGCCCCGCGCCGGGCGCTACTACGTCTGGGCGCGGTACGCCACCTACGATGCGCGCACCGTCGGGCTGCTCTGGCTGACGGCCCCCAGCGAGCAGCGCGCGATGGGTGTCAACTGGCGGCTGCGGCTGCCCGGTACGCTGCCCCGCCACCTCAACGGGGTGGAGCCCGGGGCCGAGATCTGGTTCAGCGACAAGTGGCTGGCCGGCTTCTGGGCCGGACCGACCGACTACCTGGACCTGTCCGCCGGCACGCAGCGGGTCGGTGTCGAGTTCGAGCCGACCCAATCGCCCCGCGGGCCGCGCCTGGCGACGGTCTGGTTGAGCAGCGATCCGAGCTTCCGCCCGCCGGGCTACGACCCGCGGATCGACTTCGTGAAGTAGCCGCCGGTCAGCGCCCGCTGGCGAGCACCGCGTCGAGTTCCTCGGCGGCGGTCAGCCGGCGGCCGGCCGCGCTGGCCTGCTGTTGCGCCAGCAGGTGCCGCAGTTGCTGGTAGAGCCGCCGGTTGGCCGCGCGGCAGGCGGCGTGGCTACCGTGGTTGCGGCAGTCCAGAATCAGGCTGTCGAACGGCTCGCCGTCGCGCGTCTGCAGCTCGATCCGCCGCCACGGGGCGTAGATGCTGCGGACCCAGCGCACCGCGGTCAGCTCGCCGGCGGGGATCTCAAACGAGAGGGCGTCCCCGCGGTAAGTCAGCCCCTGCGAGGTGACCCGGAGGAAGCCGACATCGTCGTCGGTTTCGACCAGCCGGCGCGGCACCTGACCGGCGTAGACCGGATGCGCCAGGCCGACGAAGGTGAGTTGCGAGTCGTCGCCGATCTCGCCGAGCGCCTGCAGCTTGGCGGCCACCCGGCGCCGCAGCCAACCGTTGCCGAAGAGAATCAGCCGGTCGAAGACCAGCGCCAGGTAGGCGGCGATCAGCGCCAGGCCGAAGACCCCCGGCAGCGCCATCGAGGCCAGCGCGGTGACCAGCGTCCCGGCGAAGACCAGGGCGCCGACCAGCGGCATGAAGCGGGCTTTGTACTCGCAGAAGGCGCGCTCGTGAACAGCGCTCATGTGGCACCTCAACCGATCCTACCATACCGCGCCGGCGGCTGGCGCAAACCCGGCAGGAACCCCGGCCGCGTCGCCGAAGCGGCGCGCCGGAGCAGTTCATGACCGGACGACAGCGGGTGCTCGCGGCATTCGACCATGTCGAGCCCGACCGCGTGCCGTTCTTTGAGCAGGCCTTCGCCAGCGATGTCGCCAGCGCCCTGCTGGGTCGACCGGCCGCGACCGGGACGACCCTGCTCCATTATGAAGAGGCGGCGGCCTGGATGCGCGGCGAAGCGGCGCACGCGCAGTGGGTGGAGCAGTGCTACGACGACGTGATCGCGATCGCGCGGCACACCCAGCAGGACATGATCTGTCCGCCCTGGCGCCGGCCGCAGCGACCCACCCGGCAGACCGACACCTATGACTTCCTCTACGGCGACCCCGCCGGGCTGTGGGATCTGTGGCGTTACAATCCCGACTCGAAGACCTTCTACCTGGTCCAGACCAACCGCCGCAGCAGCGCAGAACCCGACGACCTGGCCGCGCACGTCGCCCAGGTCGAACAGGCTGCCGCCAGCGCCAGCGTGCCGGCGCTGGACCCGCAGGACTGGCACCTGCGCCTGCAACGCGACTGTCCCGACCTGCTGGTGCCGGCGCCCGGGGCGTTGGTGATTCCGCTGCAACCGGTCTGGCTGATGGCCTGTCGCCTGCGCCCGGACCTGGTCGCCCGCTGGCTCGACGCGATGTGCGACCTGGCGATTCGCAGCGCCACCGCCTGGGCCGCCGCCGGCTTCACGATCGTCTGGGGTGGCGGCGACTTCGCCGACAATCACGGCCCGACCTACGGCCCGCAGGTCTTTCGCGAGCTGGTCCTGCCCCGCGTCCAGCGCTACGTCGCGGCGCTGCACCGTCTCGGCATGCGCTACGTCTACCGCACCGATGGCAACCTGGAGTGCATCGCCGACGAGTTCTTCCGGCAGTCGGGGATTGACGGTTACGGTGAGATCGACTACGACGCCGGGATGCGGATTCCCGACCTCCAACCGCGCTACGGCGACACCGTCACCTTCTGGGGCGACGTGCCGTGCGGCAGCTTGTTGCATCGCGGCAGCGCCGCCGAGGTCGCCGACTTCGTCGGGCGCCGGCTGCAGCAGTGCCGCGGCCGCGGAGGTTGGATTCTGGGGTCCTCCAACTCGATCGTGCCGGGCACCCCGCCGGCCAACGTGATGGCGATGGTCGCAGCGCTGCACGCGGGGTAGGGTTCAGGCTGGCCCGAAGCCGCGCCGACCGGGCCGCAGCGCGCCGCCGGCCTCTTGCCGCAGCTCGAACCAGCGGGCGTAGAGCCACAACAGGTCGGCCAGGCGGTTGAGGTAGCGCAGCAGCTCGCGGTGGTCTTCGGCGCCCTGATCGAACAGCGCCACCACCCGCCGCTCGGTGCGCCGGCAGACGGTGCGCGCGACATCGAGCTGCGAACCCAGCACCGTCGCCCCCGGCAGGGCCCAGTCGCTGAGCATTCCCGGCAAGGCCTCGAGTTCGGCCACCTGCGCCCCGAGCCCGGCGACCTGCGCGGGCGTCAGCCGGGTCTTCAGCCGCCCGCGCTCGGCCGGCGGACATGCCAGCTCCGCGCCGACCACGAACAGCTCGCGCTGGACCGCCTCGAGCCGCGTCGCCAACGGGTCGTCGCCGGCCAGGGCGCGGGCCAGGCCGAGGTGAGCGCCGAGCTCATCCAGACAACCGTAGGCCTCGACCCGCGGGTCGGCCTTCGAGACGCGCGGGCCGTGGAACAACTGCGTCGTGCCGCCGTCGCCGCGCTGCGTTGCGATACTCAACGACTACTCCTCCAAGAAGCGACCTCGCTCGCCGTGCAGCTCGCGCTCGCGGGCGTTCCAGAGGCTGGCCAGCCCCAGGTCGACGAGGTGCTCCAAACCCAGCTTGAAGCCATCGCCGGTGCGTGTCAGCCAGCCCTGCAGCTCGGCCTCCAGCGCGGCGGTGAGGGCCTGGTGGCCGGGGCTGCCGGCGAGGTTGTGCAGTTGGTCGGGGTCGGCGACGTTGTCGTAGAGCAGCCACGGCCGGCCATCGGCCCAGCGGGCATAGGTGTGGCGCGCGGTGCGCACGCCGCGCCACTCGGCGACGTTTTGGGTAAGCCCCTCGTCGACCGCCATGAGATCGAGCAGGAACGACGATCTTGGGCCCGCGGCGCTGCGGCCGCGAAGCGTGGCGCTGAGGTCGCTGCCCTGCATCGTCGCCGGCACCTCGAGGCCGAGCATCCCCAACAGGGTGGGCGTGAAGTCGGCGATCGAGAAGCAGACGGGATGGTCGGCGCCGGCCGGCACCTCGCCGGGCCAGCGCACCACGAAGGGGATTTTGGCCGCCTCGTCCCACGGCTGCTGCTTCCGGACGCGGCCGTGCGACCAGAGCATCTCGCCGTGATCGGAGGTGTAGACGACGATGGTGTTGGCGGCCTGCCCGCTGGCGTCGAGCGCTTCCAGCAGGCGCATCAACTGGTGGTCCAGCGCGCTGATGGCACCGTAGTACTGGGCGTGCGCCAGCCGCACATCGTCCAGCCGGCCGAGCGCCTGCGGCGGCGCGCCGTCGCGCAGACCGAGCGGGTCGGGGGGCTGGACGTTCGGGGCCAGCGCCAGACGTTGCGGGTCGTACAGGTCGCGGTACCAGCGCGGCAGCAGTTGAAACGGGTTGTGCGGCGGGCCGAAGCTGAGGAACAGGCAGAACGGCTGGTCCGACGGCTGGGCCAGGAAGTCGCAGGCGAGGTCGGTCTGGAACTCCGGTTCGTAGCCCGGGATCGGCAGCAGATCCGGCGTGTCGCGGTAGTAGCTGCTGGCGAGGTAGTGGTGGATGCAGTTGTGGACGGCCCAGTAGTCGAACCCGTGGCGCCGCGGGCCGGGCGGTGTGAACTTGCTGCGCGGCACGCCGTCGAGGTGCCACTTGCCGATGTAGCCGGTGCGGTAGCCCGCGTCGCGGGTCAGCTCGCCGATGGTCAGCGCGTCGTCGGGCAGCGGGATGTCGTTCACCGGCACGCGGTTGGTCAGCGGATACTGCCCGGTCAACAGCATCGCCCGCGAGGGGGTGCAGACCGGGCAGTTGGCGACGGTGTTGACACAGCGCGTGCCCTCGGCGCGCAGCCGGTCGTAGGCCGGCGTCAGCAGCGGGTGCGCGGGATGGTCGATGTCGCGGCTGCGGAGTTGGTCGGCGAAGACGAACAGCACGTTCGGGCGGTCGCTGGCGGGCATCCGGAGGCTCCGCTGCCGAGTTCGCGGCGGCGGGCCGCTTCCCTGCCGCGTTGTCGCTGCGGCAGCCCCGTGATACGATGCGCCTATGCCTGCGCGATGGTCGCGGTTCTGGTTGCCGATTGGCGTGGCGCTGACGGCGGCGGTGGCCTACCTGGCGGTCGGTCCCGGTATCTTCCCGATGGATGACGCCTACATCCACGCCGTCTACGCGCGGCATCTGGCGACCACCGGTCAGCTCACCTTCAACCTCAACCCGCCCGACCAGGGGCTCGGCACCACCAGCATCCTGTGGCCGTTGCTGCTGGCGGCGCTGCAGCCGCTCGGCGGGGTGGTCGTGGCGGCGCGCCTGTGGGGCTTGCTGGCCTGGGCCGCCTGCGCGGTCTGCCTGACTGTGATCGCCGGCTGGATGACCGGCGACGCGCGCCGCGGGCGCACCGCGGCCTGCGTCGTGCTGCTCTCGGGCAACCTCGTCTGGTTCACGCTCAGTGGCATGGAGACGATGCTCTGGGTGGCCTGCGGCCTCGGCGCGGTGGTGGCCTACCAACGCCGCCGCTTCGCGCTGGCCGGGGTCCTGCTGGGTCTGCTGATGCTGACCCGCATCGAGGGCTTTGTGCTGCTGTTCAGCCTGCTGGCGGTCGAACTGCTGGCCGAGCGCCGCCTGACCCGCGGGCCGTGGCTGGCGACGGCGCTGGCGTTCCTACTGCTCTCGCCGTGGCTGGTCTACGTCCATGGCCAGACCGGGAAGTGGCTGCCGACCAGCTATCAGGGCAAGAAGCATGCCCAGATGCGCGGCGCGGTGCAGACCGTCCGGACGGCGCTCGGCGGCGGGGCCGTCGCGGCGCGGATCGACGAAGAGCATCTCCCCATCTGGACCATCGCCATCTACCCGCTCGGCGCGCTGGGCTACGGCGCGGCCTTTGTGGCGGGCGGGGCCTACCTGCCGGGGCCGCGGCTGCCGTTGGGCGGGGAGTTGGGCCGGATCACCGATGGCGTGGCCTATGCGGTGATCCCGTTGAGCCTGCTGTTGTACTGGCTTGCCTGGCCGACATTGCGGCGAGCCGGGCGGACCGCCCGCCACGTCGTGGGTGCCCCTGCCACGCAGCGCGCGTTGCTGGTCCTGGCGCTCTGGTTCCTGCTGCACAACCTGGCCTACTGGGCGAAGCTGCCGACGCCGGGCACGGCGAGTCGCTACCAGGTGGTCAACCACCTGGCCTGGTGGCTGCTGCTGGCGGTCGGGGCGCTGGCGCAGCAGCCCCGCCGGGGGCGCTGGCCGCTGGTCTTGGTGGCGGCGCTGGCGCTGGTCAACTGCGGCTGGTGGTGGACCGTCTACCGCGCCGACGTGCGCCACATGCGCGACGTGCGGTTGGCCGCGGCGGAGTACATCGCGGCCCGCACCGCGCCGACCGACGTCGTCGCGGCGCACGATATTGGGGCGTTGGGTTGGGCGATGCAGCGGCGCTGCGTCGATCTCGGCGGGCTGATCGACCCCGGCTGGCTGAACGCCGCCAAGGCCGACCGGCAGGCCGCCTACCTGCAGGAGCAGCGGGCCACCTGGCTGGTGCTGCCCGACAAGCACAGCAGCGAGGCGAAGGGCTTCTTCGACTACGCCGAGTTCCTCGGTCTGCGTGGCAATCCGCAGATCCGCTACCAGCCGGTGCAGTCGTTCGAGAACGACTACGGGGAGTGGCGGCGGGGCGCGATGTCGACCTGGAACGCGCTCCCCGCGGTGACCATCTACCGGCTCGACTGGACCGCGCCATGAGCGAGCCGACCCTGCGCGACCTGCAGGCCGTCTGCGACCAGTGGATTCGCGAGCATGGCGGTTACTGGGACGAGTGGGCCAACCTGGCGCGGCTGACCGAGGAGACCGGCGAGGTGGCCGCCGCCTTCCAGCGCGCCCGCGGCTTCCGGCCGCGCCCCAGCGAGGTCGATCTGCCGGGCGAGTTGGGTGATCTGCTGTGGGTCCTGCTGGTGATCGCCAACCAGCAGGGCGTCGACTTGAGTGAGCAGTTTGGCCGCGTGCTGGCCAAGGCGACGGCTCGCGACGGCGCGGCCTGGCAGCGCTGGGCGGCCGCTGGCGGGGCCGCGGCAGCGCGTGACGCGGCGGAGGACTGACCTGGACATCGTCGCCTACAACCGCGAACGCTGGAACCGCCAGGTGGCGCTCGGCAACCCGTGGACCCGGCCGGTCGACGCCGCGACCATCGCCGCGGCTCGCGAGGGGCGCTTCAGTGTGCTGCTGACCGAGCAGATCACGGTGCCGCGGGACTGGTTCCCGGCCGACCTGCGGGGTTGCCGGCTGCTCTGCCTGGCCTGCGGCGGCGGCCAGCAGGGACCGACCTTCGCGGCGGCGGGGGCGGCCGTCACGGTCTTCGACCTGTCGCCGGCGCAGTTGCAGCAGGACCGGCTGGTGGCGACACGCGAGGGCCTCGAGCTGCGCACCGTGGAGGGCGACATGCGCGACCTGAGCGCCTTCGCCGACGGCAGCTTCGACCTGGTCTTCCACCCCGTCTCGAACCTCTTCTGCCCCGAGGTGCGGCCGGTCTGGCGCGAAGTCGCCCGCGTCTTGCGGCCAGGCGGCGAGCTGCTGGCTGGGTTCAGGAACCCGGACTACTACATCTGGGAGCGCAGTGCCAGCGGCGGCTTCGAGTTGCGTTACCGGCTGCCGTTCGACCCGCGCCGCGAGGATCCCGCCGCGATGCAGGCGATGTTCGGCGACGATAGCCCGTGGGAGTTCAGCCACAGCCTGACCGACCTGATCGGCGGCCAGTTGGCGGCTGGACTGCGGCTGGTCGACCTGTACGAAGACACCCAGCCCGACCCGCCCGGCGACTACCTGCCGGCCTACCTCGCCACCCGCGCCGCGAAGCCCGTCTGAGAGGTCCCGCGCCGCCCGGCGCGAAGCTCGTTCGTCACCCAAGGAAGATGCCCATGGCTGGCCGCACGCTGCACGTGATCTCGCACTCGCACTGGGATCGCGAGTGGTACATGCCCTTCGAACTGCACCGCCGGCGGCTGGTCAAGCTGCTCGACGACCTGCTGGAGGTGATCGACCGCGACCCCGAGTTCGGCAGCTTCCACCTCGACGGGCAGACCATCCCGTTGGACGACTACCTGGCGGTGCGCCCGCAGCAACGCGCCCGGCTGCAGGCGGCGGCGCAGGCCGGGCGGCTGACCGTCGGGCCGCACTACATCCTGCAGGACGAGTTCCTGACCAGCGCCGAGGCGCAGGCCCGCAACCTGCTCTACGGATTGCGCCACGCGGCCGAGTTCGGCGAGCCGCTGCGAGTCGGCTACCTCGCCGACTCCTTCGGTCACATCGGCCAGATGCCGGCCCTGTTGCGAGGCTTCGGCATCGACAACGCGGTGTTCGGCCGGGGCGTCAACCGGCTCAACCCCCAGGCCTCGCCCGACGCGCCGCTCAGCGAGCGGGGGTACCCCAGCGAACTGTGTTGGGAGGGCAGCGACGGCAGCCAGGTGCTGGGCATCTTCATGGCCAACTGGTACGCCAACGCGATGGACATCCCCAGCGACCAGGCGGCCTGCGTGGCGCGCTTCGAAGCGATCCGCGACGCCGCGCTGCGCTATGCCACGACGCCGCACCTGCTGCTGATGAACGGCTGCGACCACACCCCCTGCCAGCTCCACATCAGCACCCTGATCGGCCAGGCGCGCGAGGCGTTGGACGACGTGGTGGTCCATAGCCGGCTCGACGACTACGTGCGCGCGGTGCAGGCGACGGTGATCGACCTGGAGCTGGCCCGCGGCGAGCTGCGCAGCGAGTACACCGACGGCTGGGGCACCTTGACCAATGTGCTCAGCTCGCGGCTCTATCTGAAGCAGGCCAACACCCGTTGCCAGGACCTCCTTGAAAAGCACCTCGAACCGCTGCAGGCGGTCGACTTTGCGCTGGGCGGCGGGATCGACCGCGACTTTCGGGCCTACCTCTGGAAGCTGCTGCTGCAGAACCACCCGCACGACAGCATCTGCGGCTGCAGTTGCGACCAGGTACACCAGGAAATGGAGACCCGCTTCGCGAAGGTCGAGCAACTTGCCGACCAGCTCGCCAAGGAGTCCTTCGAGCGTCTCGCCGGCCGGGTCGACACCAGCGCGCTGCCCGCCGACGCGGTCGCTGTGGTGGTCTACAACCCGCTCGGCACGGCGCGCCGCGAAGTGGTCGAGGTCGAGGTGAGCTTCGAGCAGGGCGTCGAGGTCGACGAAGTAGCGGTCTGTGATGCGGCCGGCGCGCCGGTGCCAGCGACGGTCAAGGAAGACCACGGACTGGTCTGGGACTACGCCCTGCCGGACGACCGCTTCCGGGTGCCGTTCCACTGCCGCCGCCTGACTGTCGAGCTGCTGGCCGACGTCCCGGCCTGCGGCTACGCCACCTATCAGATCGCCCCGAGCAGCGCCGCGCCGCCGCCCGAGCCGGAGGTCGGCGACGTGATTGAGAACGAGTGGCTGCGTGTCGAGCGCTGCGACGGCTACACCGTCAACCTGCTGGACAAGCGCACGGGCCGCACCTGGGAAGGGCTCAACCTGCTGCTGCTGGGCGGTGACGAGGGCGACGAGTACAACTACCGGCAGCCGGCCGACGACGCACTGGTCGGCCTGGAGCCCGAGACCTGCGGCCACCACCACGACGACGAGGAGTGCGACCATCAGCACGGCGAGGTCGCGCTGGCCTGGAGCAACCCGCTCAGTGCGGGCTGGGCGCTGACCGGGTCGTTCGTGCGCGAAGGTGCCGACGAGCATGACGTGCAGCAGATCGGCGCGACCGTCTGGCTGGCCTTGCCAACCCACTCGCCGCGGCTCGATGTGCAGGTGGTGCTGGAGAACTACAACGCCACCGACTTCCGACTGCGGGCGCACTTCCCAACCGACACGGCGACCGGTGTGGTGCAGGCCGATGGCCACTTCGAGGTGGTCGAACGGGCCATCACGCCGTGGTCGGGGTGGACCAACCCCAGCAACTGCCAGCCCTGCCAGCAGTTTGTCGACCTCAGCGACGAGCGTGGCGGGCTGACCGTGGCGGTGCGCGGATTGCCCGAGTACGAGGTGCTGCGCGACGGGCGCAACACGCTGGCCCTGACGCTCTTGCGTGGGACCGGCGAGATCGGCGACTGGGGCGTCTTCCCGACGCCCGAGGCGCAGTGTCAGGGCACGCAGCTTGCCGACTACAGCCTGCTGCCGCATCCCGGCGCGCTGGCCGCCGAGGGCGTCGACGCCCTGGCCCGCGGCTTCGCCCTGCCGTTGACCGCGCGCCAGACCGACCGGCACCCCGGCGAACTGCCGCCGCGCGGTTCGTGGGTCGCGCTGCAGCCCAGCACGCTGGTGCTCTCGGCGTTGCGCGTCGCCGAGGACCGCGACGAGCTGATCGTGCGGTTCTACAACCCTTACGCCACGCCGGTTGAGGCGACGGTGCAGTGCGGCCTGCCGGTGACCGCGGTGCACCGCTGCAATCTCAACGAAGAACCGGCCGCGGCGCTGCCGCTGGTGGCCGGCGCGGTGCGGCTGGCGGTGGGGGCCAAGGAGATCGTCAGCCTGGCGCTACGCTGCTGAGGCAGGATCCGGGCGCGCGGCGGCGAACCGCCGGGCGGGAGCCGTGCTGTGAAGATCGCGTTCATGACGTTCGCCTGCCCCGAGTGGGAGCTGTCGGAGGTGCTGGGCACCGCCTGCGAGCTCGGCTATGACGGCCTCGAGCCGCGCCTCGACTCGCAGCACAGGCACGGCATCGAAGTCGACCTGAGCAGCGCTGGCCGCGCCGCCGTGAAGCGGCAGGCCGCCGACTCCGACATCGCGCTGTGCTGTCTGGCGACCAGCCTGCAGTATATCAAGGTCACCCCCGGCGACCGCGCCAAGCTGCTCGACGACACCAAGGCCCGGCTCGCGTTGGCCCACGACCTCGGCGTGCCCGGCCTGCGGGTCTTCGCCGGGGGCCTGCCGCAGGGTACCAGCCTCGACGACGGGCTGGCCGCCGCGGCCGAGAACCTCCGCAGCGCCGGCGAACTGGCGCAACAGGCCGGCGTCGAGCTCTGGCTGGAGACGCACGACACGGTCTGCCAGGCCGTCCATGCCGCCCAGATCGTCGAGGCCTGCGCGCACCCGGCGGTCAACTTCAACTACGATGTGATGCACCCGTACCGCCTGGGCGAGGACCTCGACACCACGTTCGCCGCGCTGGGCGACCGGATTCGGCACTGTCATTGGCACGATGCGCCGTGCGCCGAGGGCCAGCCGTTCATCTGCCGCTTCGGCGAGGGCGCGCTGCCGCTGGTCGAAATGCTCCGCCGGCTGCAGGCCAAGGGCTTCAGCGGCTACCTCAGCGGCGAGTGGTTCAACGACCAGCTCGGCGCCACGCCGGGCGACTCGCTGGCGCACTACCTCACCGCGACGCTCGAACTGCTGGCCGCGGCCGAGGTCGCCTGAGCGCGGTCCGCTTGCTGGCACCCGCCGCCCGCGGCGGACGTCGAAGGCTGCAACAGAGGCCGGGAGCTCTCGCATGACGCCTTGGACGACGTTCGCCCTGTTGGGTCTGCTACTGACCGTCGCGGCCGCCGAGGCCGAACCGGCGACGCTTTACAAGCCACGCAATCTGGCCATTGCCCGCCAGAACCTGGCGCGCTATGCCTGGGCCAAGTCGCTCGTGGCCGGCTGGCAACGGCAGACCAGGCTGGTCCTGGAGCGCGACCGGGCCTGGCTGGAGGAACTCGTCCCGCAGCTCACTCCAGGCACGACTTACGGTCAGACCTGCCCGGTCTGTGTCGGCGAGAAGTCGGCGATGGGCGAGACGGCGCTCGTCTGGGACGTCTTGCGGCCGGACGAGATCAAGTGCAAGTATTGCAGCACCGTCTTCCCGCACCCCGACTACCCTGAGACCGGTCGGCTCGAGTGCCCGCGAATGGGGCAGAGCTGCTCCTACTACCTGAACGACGCCGAGCGGGCCAACCCGGCCGACGTCAGCGGCAAGCTGGCGTTCCGGTGGGCCTCCTGGCCGATGCACACGAGTTGGTCCGGCGCGATTCGCGAGCGGCGCGCAGGCTGGGTCGCTGGTCAGGTGGCTCCGCTGACGCAGCTCTACGCGGTGACCGGTGAGGCCGTCTACGCCGAGCGGCTGGTCTGGTGCCTCGACGCCCTGGCGAAGGCCTGGCCGGGCTGGCTGCTGCACAGCTACAACGGCACCATCGCCGACTGCCCGCCGGCTGTCGCTGCGGCCGAACTGGGCCGCAACCCGCGGGCCGGGAAGTTCGCCAAAGAGCTGATCGTCACGGCCTTCCCGCACCTCGTCGACACCAACAAGGACGGCTTCGGCGAGCTCAACAACGGTTTCTGGGGCGCTGGCCAACTGCACCCCAGCGCCGGCAGCGACACCTCGATCCTGTTCGACTGCGCAGTCGCCTACGACCTGCTGCGTGACGCCCGCGACGCCGCGGGGCAGCCCTTGCTGCCGGCCGCCGAGCGGCAGCGGATCGAACGGGACCTGCTGCTGGCCGGCGCCGACATCTGGGCCAACTACCGCGAGATCAACAACAAGTGCGGCCCCGGCCGGGCCTTCGCCGGGGCCATCGCCATCTTGTTCGGCCGTCCGGACCAGGCGCGCTTCGCGATCGAGGGCTTCGAGCGGCTGATCGAGGAGGCTTTCCACTTCGACGGCTTCTGTCGCGAGTCACCCAGCTACTCGAACATGCACCTGGCGCTGATGGCCGACATCCCCGAGGTGCTGGCGGGCTACAGCGACCCGCCGGGCTACCAGCCGCCGGCCGGCGAGCGGTTCGACCAGTTCGATCCCCACCGCCACGTGCCGCGCTACCGGTTGGCCCTGGAGAGCATGGTGCGGGCGCTGGCCCCCGACGGCAAGTGTCCGGTAATCGGCGACACCCACGTCGGCACGGGCGTCAGTGCCGAGTACGCCGAGGTGCTCACGGCCCGCTATGGCAACGCCTATGCCGAGCTGTTGCAGACCGCCCTCGGTGCGCCGTTGGCGGAGCGCGGCTCGGCCTACGCGCTGTTCCACCGCGACCCCGAGCTGCGGGCCGGCGGCGACCAGCCGCGGCCGTTGCGCAGCGAGTGGTTCCCCGGCTGGCAGGTCGCCGTGCTCCGCGGCGGGTTGGCCGCGGCCAGCCCCACCGCGCTCTACCTCAACGCGTCGGCCTACCATGGGCACCGACACCACGACACCCTCGGCCTGGTCTACTACGACCACGGCCGCGAGCTGGCCAGTGACCGGGGCTACATCTGGGACGACCCGCGGAACGCCTGGACCAGGTCCACGCTGGCCCACAACATCGTCACGGTCGATGGTCAGGACCAGGTCGCCGGCGGACGCACCGCCGCGTTGGAGCTGTACGCCAACGGGCCGGGGATCGAGGTGGTCCAGGCAGCCTCGCCGAACGCCTATGCGCAGTGCCGCGAGTACCGGCGGACGCTGGCCCTGGTGCGCGTCTCGCCGCAGCAGACCTACGCGGTCGACCTGTTCCGAGTCGCCGGCGGCCGGCGGCACACCTGGGGACTGCAGGCCAACGGGCGGTTGACCGACCTCAGCGGCCCCGCGCCGGAGCCGCTCGAAGAGAAGCTGAGCTGGCTGACCAACCTGCGGCAACGACGCCCGGCGCCAGCCGGTGCGGTGGCTACCTGGCAGGTGGCCCAGAGCAATCTGGAGCTGCGGCTGCTGAGCGACGCCGACCGGCTGATCCTGGCCGATGCCCCGGGCTGGCGTTCGTACAAGGGCGATCAGTTGCACGCCCCGCCGATTCAGCAGATCCTGGCCGAGCGGACCGGCACCGATCTCAGCAGTCGCTTCGTGGCGCTGCTGACGCCCTACCAGGGCGCCGGCTCACCCGTCCGGGCGGCGCGGCTGCTGCCCGGCGAGCCGGCCGACGAGAGCGCGGTGGCGCTGCGGATCGAGCTGGCCGACCGCACCGACCTGCTGGTGCTGGCACCCGATGCCACGCCGCGGCGGTATGGCGAGTTGACGGTCGCCGGCCGGGTCGGCTACCTCTCGCTGGGCCCCGACGGCCAGCCGCGCGCCGCCTGGCTGCTCGGCGGTACGGCGCTGCGGTATGGCGCGGTGCAACTCAGCGCCCCGGCCGCCCAGACCGAGCGGGCCGTGCGGGCGGTCGACGGGCTGGCGATCACCCTCGACGCCCCGCTGCCGCCGGCGGCGCGGGCTGGGCAATACCTGTTGGCGGGCGGCACCGGATTCGAGATTGCGGCGCTTGACGGACCGCGGGTGACGGTCCGCGACTATCCGCCGCCGGCCGGGCTGGAGCAGGTGAGTCTCCTGTCCGAGGTCCGCTGGCCGGCGGCGGAGTGAGTCGGCAGGCTAGAGCACGCCCCACTTGGTGGCCTCGGCGGGCACCGTGAAGGTCCGGCCGGCCAGCTCGCGGTCAAGCAGCAGCAGCGACGGCCCGGAGTTGCCGAGCAGCTTCAGGGTGTCGTGCAGCTCTTTGGCGGTGGCCACTTCCTCGACCTGTTCGCTGACAAACCACTGCAAGAAGTTGGCGGTGGCGTGGTCCTTCTCGGCCAGCGCCAGGTCGACGATCTCGTGGATCCAGGCCGTGACCTGCTGTTCGTGCGCCAGCACTTCCTCGAAGGCGGCCAGCGGTGTGGGCCACTCGGTCGCTGGCGCCTCAATCTCCTGCAGCCGGACCCGGCCGCCAGCGGCGTTGAGGTAGCCGTACATCATCAGGCCGTGATTCTCTTCTTCGCGGTGCTGCACCCGCATCCAATGCGCAAAGCCCTTCAGGCCCAAGTCCTCGAAGTAAGCAGCCATCGACAGGTAAAGGTAGCCCGAGTGGATCTCTCGGGTGATCTGCAGGTTCAGTGCGGCTTGCACCTGCTCGCTCGGCATCGTCGGCACTCCATCCTAGGCGTTCCCGCCGGTCCTATCCACCGCCCGCGGGCGGGGTCCTTCCCACATCCTGCTGCAACGGCCCGCGCCGCGTTGTGCTGACCAGCAGCTCGTCGATCCAAAGGGTCTGCGGCTGGGGTAGCAGGCCCGGCCCGAAGTAGGGCAGCAGCAGGAACTGGTTGAACTGCATCGCTGGGAAGTCGACCGACCGCCAGACGACGTTGGTCTGTTCGATCACCAGCCGACCATCGAACCAGCCCCTGACCACCCCGTCGCGGGCCCAGGTGCCGGCCGCCGGATCGACGCTATTGAGGCGAAACTCGGCTTCGACGCAGTGCCAGCCGGCGTCGCTGAAAAGCACCGCCGCGCTGTCGAAGAGCTGCCCGTTGTAGCCGCCGCGCAGCGGGCCCTGGGTCAGGCCGTGCGGCGCGTCCTGGTTCTGAATGTCCTGCCCACCGAGCCGCAGCTTGCCGCCTACCGGCTCGATGTAGAGCGTCAGGTGCGACGCGGCCGGACCGTGCCACTTGCTGTTCGCGGTGGTCATGAAGTGCGTCAGGTGCGGGTGGTAGGGCTGCCCGCTCCAGCGCCAGCCGGGCGACAGCCGCAGGTAGTAGCGCAAGTAGACAACCGGCGTCGGCCGGTGCAGGTGCCGCGCGCCCTGCGAGTTGGCGGGCACGGTGCCGCCCGCGTTCCAGCGGTACTCGAGACAGCCGGCCCCCGCCACAGGACGGTCGCCGACGATCTCGAAACGCTCGCCGTCGTACCAGCCGCGGTCGACCAACCGGGCGTCGTCGAAGTGCTCCTCGAACAAGACGTCGTCCGCCGGCTCGTCGGCCGGCACGGCGCGGCAACCGGCCAGCAGCAGGCACAACGGCAACAGACCGCGGATCATCGCAGCACTCCCGGTCAGGCGGTTGTAAGCGCTGCCGCGGCGGCCGTCAAGCCGAGCGGCGCCGTGTCACCGCTCGGGCCGACTGGCGAGCCGACCCGGGCGGTGACGCCGGCTGAGGTCAGCTACAGCCGGTCGTCGAGCCGCAGCTCAGGCACTTCAGGCAGGTGCCGTTGCGGACCATCGTGAACTGCCCGCACTCGCCACACGGGTCGCCCTCGTAGCCCTTGAACTTGGCCTCGGCGCGGCGGTCGGCCAGCGTGGCACCGCTCGCGGCGCCCTGCAACACCGCCACCTTGTCGCGCGGCGCTGGCGCCGTGGCGGCGCTGGTCTTGCCCGCGCTGCCGCCGCGGGCGGCGCTGCCATTGGCCGCCTGCGCTCCCGGTGGGGCGGGGATCTCCTCGTCCCAGTCGGTGTCGTCGTCGTCGTAGCTGCGGTCGCCGCGGACAGCATCGCCGCGCAGGTCCTCCGGGCTGACCTGCACCAGGTCATGGCGGCCGAGGTAGGTCATCGCCAGCTCGCGGAAGATGTAGTCGATCACCGAGGTCGACATGCGGATGTTGTCATGCCCGGCGACCATGCCGTTGGGCTCGAACCGCGTGAAGACGAAGGCGTCGACAAACTCCTCGAGCGGCACGCCGTGCTGCAGGCCGAGGCTGATGGCGATCGCGAAGCAGTTCATCAGGCTGCGGAAGGCGGCACCTTCCTTGTGCATGTCGATGAACACCTCGCCCAGCGTGCCGTCGGGGTACTCACCGGTCCGCAGGTAGACCTTGTGCCCACCGACTCGTGCCTTCTGGGTGTACCCGCTGCGCCGGTTTGGCAACAGGCGCCGCTTGTGCAGGTAACGGTAGACCAGCTTCTCGGCGACCTTTGCCGGGTCGTCGCCGACCCGCACCACCGGCGGCTCCGACGGCGGCTCGGGAGCCGCCTCCAGCGCCAGCGCCAGGGCCACGACATTGGCGTCGCCGTCGGCGGTGGTGGTGTTCAGCGGCTGGCTGAGCTTGCTGCCGTCGCGGTACAGGGCATTGGCTTTGAGCATCTGGCGCCACGACAGCAGGTAGGCGGCCTTGACATCCTCGACCGTCGCCTCGTGCGGCATGTTGATGGTCTTCGAGATGGCCCCCGAGACAAAGGGCTGCACCGCACCCATGATCAGGATGTGGGACTCGACGCTGAGGTAGCGCTGCCCGTACTTGCCGCACTTGTTGGCGCAGTCGAAGACCGGCAGGTGCTCCGGCCGCAGGTGCGGCGCGCCCTCGACGGTCATCGTGCCGCAGCAGAAGTCGTTCGCCGCGCGGATGTCCTCGGCGGTGAAGCCGAGCCGCTCCAGCAGGTTGAGGTCCCAGCGCTCCAGCTCCGCGGCGCTCAAGCCGAGCTGCTGCTGGCAGAACTCCTCGCCCAGCACGTGCTTGTTGAAGACGAACGCGATGTCGAAGGCACTGGCCAGCTCGGCCTCGAGCCGCTCCAAGGCCTCGGTCGTGAAGGCCTTCTCGCGGAGCGTCGCATGGTTGATGGCCGGCGCGTCGCGCAGTGTCCGGGCGCCGCGGCAGTAGCGCACCACGGCGTCGATCTGCGCCTCGCTGTAGCCCAGTCGCCGCAGCGCGGCGGGGACCGACTGGTTGATGATCTTGAAGTACCCACCGCCGGCGAGCTTCTTGAACTTGACCAGCGCAAAGTCGGGCTCGATCCCGGTGGTGTCGCAGTCCATCACCAGACCGATGGTGCCGGTCGGGGCGATGCAGGTGGTCTGGGCATTGCGGTAGCCGTGGGCTTCACCCAGCGCCAACGCCCGGTCCCAGCACTCGCGCGCGGTCTCGACGACCGCCGCCGGCAACTCGGCGGCCACCAGCGGCTGCGGCGTGATGCTCAGCGCTTCGTACTCCGCCGCTGGCGCCGCGCAGGCCGCCCGGCGATGGTTGCGGATCACCCGCAGCATCTCCTCGCGATTCTCGGCGAACCTCGCGAACGGCCCCAGTTCGGCCGCCATCTGCGCCGACGTGGCGTACGCCTCGCCGGTCAACACGGCGCTCAGCGCGGCCGCCCAGGCCCGCCCCGCGGCACTGTCGTAGGGCAACGCCATGCGCATCAGCAGCGCCCCAAGATTGGCATAGCCCAGCCCCAGCGTGCGGTACTCGTAGCTTAACTGCGCAATCTTCTCGCTCGGGAACTGCGCCATCAGCACGCTGATCTCGAGCACCATCGTCCACAGCCGGATCGCATGACGGTAAGCCCGCAGATCAAACTCGCCGTTGGCATCGGAGTAGAACTGGCAAAGATTGATGCTCGCAAGATTGCAGGCAGTATCATCCAGGAACATATACTCCGAGCAGGGGTTACTTGCATTGATCCTCCCGCCCTGCGGGCAGGTGTGCCACTCGTTGATGGTGGTATCGAACTGCAGGCCGGGATCGGCACAGGCCCAGGCGGCGCCGGCGATCTGGTCCCACAGGTGGCGGGCCGGCAGTTGCTTGACGGCGCGGTCGCTGACGCGGGAGCGCAGTTCCCACTGGCGGTCGTCGAGCACCGCCTGCAGGAAGGCCTGGCTCAGCCGCAACGAGTTGTTGGCATTCTGGCCGGCCACAGTGGTGTAGGCTTCCGACTGCCAGTCGACATCGAACTCCGGGAAGTCGATTTCGCAGAGCCCCTGGCGGGCCTGGCTGATCACCCGTTCGATGTAGTTCGGCGGCACGGCGGTGCCGACGGCGCTCTGGATGGCGTCGGCGAGGGGCCGGTTGGCGCGGGGATCGAACCGCTCGGAGTCGTCGCCCGGCCAGTCGCAGCAGGCCGCCATCACGGCGCTCAGGTGGCGCCGGCAGAGCTTACTGCCGGTGACCAGCGCGGCGACCTTCTGCTCCTCCTTGACCTTCCAGGTGATGAAGCCCTCGACATCCGGGTGGTCGATGTCGAGGCAGACCATCTTGGCGGCCCGGCGGGTGGTGCCACCCGACTTGATGGCCCCCGCGGCGCGGTCGCCGATCTTGAGGAACGACAGCAGCCCCGAACTGCGCCCGCCGCCGGAGAGCGACTCGCCTTCGCCGCGGAGGCGCGAGAAGTTGCTGCCGGTGCCGCTGCCGTACTTGAAGACCCGCGCCTCGCGAGTCCAGAGGTCCATGATGCCGCCCTCGTTGACGAGGTCGTCGCTGACGCTCTGGATGAAGCAGGCGTGCGGCTGCGGATGCTCGTAGGCGTTGCGCGAGCGGCTCAGCAGCCCGCTGTCGGGATCGACATAGGAGTGCCCCTGCGCCGGGCCGCTGATGCCGTAGGCCCAGTGCAGCCCGGTGTTGAACCACTGCGGCGAGTTCGGCGAGGCGAGCTGCGCCGCCAGCATGTAGCACAGCTCGTCGTAGAAGGCCTGCCCATCGTCGGCGGAGTCGAAGTAGCCGTACCGCTCGCCCCAGTGGCGCCAGCAGCCGGCCAGACGGTGGAAGACCTGCCGCGCATCGTCCTCCCCGCCGTAGATCTGCTGCCCAGCGGCATCGAGCCGGGGCTGCCCGGCGGCGTCGGTCAGCGGCACGCCGGCGCGCCGGAAGTACTTCTGAGCGAGAATGTCGCCGGCGACCTGCGACCAGCCCGCCGGCACGGCGAACTGCGGCAGCTCGAAGACGACCGAACCGTCAGGATTCGTTATGCGCGACGACCGCTGCTCGAACTCCAGATCGGCGTAGGGACTCTCCCCCGGCCGCGTGAACCACCGCTCGATCTTCATCGTGTACCTCTCCGCGGACTCCCGTCCGGCAACCGCATCCGTGCTCCCATTGACATCCACCGCTCGGCACCGGTTTCAGCGCACGGACACAACATCTTGTGGTCTGACCCTGACCTGTCCCCAATATGTTGTGCGACGGTCGGACGGGGACCTCTACCGTACCGACCGCCGGAGGCCTTGTCAAGCTCCGCTGGCGGAATCGGCCGGGTCGCTCTGGGAGCGCGCTGGACGGCCGGCCTGGTGCCTGGATCGGCTTGCCGGGCGACTTCGCTGCAACGGGCTGGCGGCCTAACAAAAGATGAAGGGGCGGGATGGCCGCGCGGAAGTCGGGCGGGCGGTTACCACTGCTGTGCGATGAGTCATACTGAAAGGATCGAAGCTGGAGGGTCAGGCCGTGGCGCAACCCAAGGCGAAGCGGCTGAATCAGCAACAGGACCGGATCTGGGTCCAGTCGATGGCGGCGATGACGGCATTCATGCTGTTGGTCGTGGGCTATCGCTGGTACCAGGAACGGCAGCCGCCGGAAATCCGCTATGGTTTGTCGGGCGTGGTCGCGGGCGAGCAGACCGGCGGGCAGGTCGTGCTGCGTCTCAACAACGCCCCCGCGCTGAGTGCCGACGGGGGCGCGGTGGTGGTCCGCGCCGGCAACCTGGAGGCCTTCGTGGTCCGTCTGCCGGGGGGCACCTACGCGGTCTTCGACTGCTTCTCGGCCCAGGGCGAGCGGGTCAAGTACGACATCGCGCGCGGGTTGTTTGCCTACCTCAAGGACGAGACCGTCGGCTTCGATCGTTCCTCGGGCGCCTGCCTCACCAGTGGCGTCGAGGACCGGCTGTTGCGCTACATCAGCATCGCCACGCCCGAGACGGTGGAGTTTCAGACCAATCCGCAGTAGGGCAGCATGACCCGCGCGGGACCGCGGCCAGGGCGGGCCAGGCCAACGCCAGCCACCGTGCGACCTGCTGCGGCTGGAGTTCGCTGGATGAACGCAGCGACGGTCAACTACCGGACCTTGGTCGGCAACGGCCGCGTCTTCCTGGTGCCGCCGTTCCAGCGTGACTACTCCTGGCGCGACGAGCAGTGGGAGGACCTCTGGTCTGACATCCTCGGTCTGGTGGGACGGCCCGCCGAGCAGCATTACCTCGGCGCGGTCGTGCTGACCAATGCGGGCGGGCGGGAATACCGTGTGATCGATGGGCAGCAGCGGCTGGCCACCCTGATGGTCCTGACGCTGGCGGTCATTGACCGGCTGCAACAGCTCGCCGACCAGGGCATCGAGGCTCAGACCAACCGGGAGCGAGCCGCGGAGCTGCGGCGGAACTTCGTCGGACAGAAGGACCCTGCCAGTCTCCGCGAGGTGGGCAAGCTGCGGCTGAACCGCTCTGACGACGCCTTCTTCCGGCAGTGCCTCGTCAACCTCGAAGCACCCCGCAATGAGCGCTCGCTGACGGACTCCAATCGGTTGCTCTGGGAATGCCTGCAGTACTTCCGCCGTTGCCTGGCCGCCGAACCGAGCCTCGCCGACGACGGCTTCGCGCTGGCCTCCCTGGTGTCGGCCGTGATTGCCGACCAGGTGCTGGTGATCCAGATCACTGCCAGCGACGACGTCAACGCCTACACGGTGTTCGAGACCCTCAACGCTCGCGGCACCGAGCTGACCGCCACCGACCTGCTGAAGAACTACCTCTTCTCACGGGTCAGCACCCCGTCCGATATGGAGGATCTGCAGGAGCAGTGGCAGGAGCTGGTGGACATCGTGCAGCAGCGCCAGTTGCCGACCTTTCTCCGCTACCACATGCTCTGTGAGAATCCGCACGTGCGCAGCCAGCAGCTCTTCAAGCTGGTCCGCGAGCAGGTCGCCGAGCCGGCGGCGGTGTTCCAACTAACCACCGACCTGCTGCGCCGCGCCGATCTCTTCGCCGCCCTCAGCGAGCCCGGCAGCAGCTTCTGGTTGGACTACCCGGGCGCCAGCCGGCCGGTCGCCGAGCTCTGCCTGTTCGGCGTGCAGCAGCCGACCCCGCTGCTCTTCGCGGCCGCTGAGCGCCTCGCAGGCCACGAGTTCGTGAAGGTCCTGCGAATGGTCAGCGACCTGACGTTCCGTTACACTGTCGTCGGTCGCCTCAATCCCAGCGAGCTGGAGCGGGTCTACCACCATGCCGCCAAGGCCGCGCTGAGTGATCGCCGGACAAGTCCCGCGCGGATCGCCGCGGCGCTGCGGGAGGTCGCCGTGCCCGACGCGCGGTTCCGCCAGGATTTCGCCCAGCTCAGTCTGGCTGGTCGCAAGCTCGGGCTGAAGCGTTACATCCTGGCCAAGCTACAGTCGCACCTCAGCGGCACCGAGCTGAACCCGGAGACTGCCCCCGTGACCGTCGAGCATGTGCTGCCGAGGAATCCGGGTCCCGGGTGGGAGCAGGCCTTCCCCGGCCAGGTGCAGCGGGAACTGGTCGAGCGAGTCGGCAACCTCGCCCTGCTGAGCCGCGCCGCCAACCACCAGTTGGCGAACGCCGACTACGCAGCCAAGCTGCCGGCGTACGAGGCCAGCGAGTACGCCCTGACCCGCGCCATCCCCGAGATGGCGCCCGAGGAGTGGACGCCCGCCTACCTCGAAGAGCGGCAACGCCGCCTCGCGGATCTGGCGGTGCTGGCCTGGCGGGTCGACTTCCCCGAGGAGTGAGCTACCCGCCGGCCTGGCGCACCGCGTCGAGGTAGTCAGCCAGGCGCAGCAGCCGGCGGTTGTACGTGCCGACCTGGATCTTGCCGCCCTCGACCCAGCGCCCGGCGTCGTCCAGGCTGGTCAGCCAGGGCGTGATCTCGGCCGCCAGCTTGTCGCGCTGCGTCCGCCATTCGGCCGCCGAACGCTGTTTGGTGCGCTCCGCAACCACCGCGGCGTGTTCCTTGGCAATGGTCCGCTCGACGCTGGCGATGGTGCTGCTGGCGTAGTCGGACTTGAAGCTGTAGTGCGTCGGCAGGTCGGCGTCGCTGTAGGTCAGCTCGTAGGTGTCCTTCACGAAGTACAGCGGCCGGTTGGTGTGCAGCTCGTAGAACCGCGCCCAGGTGCCGTCGGGCAGACGGCTCTCGCGGTACCAGCGCAGCGCGGCCGGCAGCGGGGCGAGGTACTTGCGGTCACCGGTTTCGACCCACAGATCCACCAGCATCCGCAGCACGCCAGCGCTCTCACCGCCGGTGACGCTGGGCGGCTCGAACTTGCGGGCCCAGGCCGGCTCCATCTGATGGTTGTACTGCTGCGCCCAGACCGGTTGCGGCTCGGGCATCTGGGCCAGCAGAATGAAGTCCCCGGCGCGCAGCGCCGCGGCGCGGTACTTCGCCTGCCCGTACAGGCGGTGCGCCAGCAGCAGCGTGGCGATGCAGTCGCGGAGGGTCTCGTCGTTGAAGGTGTAGTAGCTGGCGTAGTTGAGCTTCGGGAAGGTCCGCGACCAGCTCTCGGGATAGCGGGCCGGCAGCACCGGCGTGGCCGGGTCGGCCGGCTGGTCGAAGCGCTGCGCGAACGCCCCGTTGGGGTACTGCGCCGCGAGCAGGTGCTCCAGGGCATAGACCACCGCGTCGTGGATCGCCGGGTCGGCCGGCTGCAGTCGCCCGTCGAGGGTCATCAGGAAGCGCAGCGCCAGTTGCGTGGTGTCGTCGTCGAGGGTGCTGGTGTTGCGGCGGTTGCCGCGCGCAGTGTCGCCAGCCAGCACGTCGCGGCGGTACCACCAACGCTTCGACGCGGTCGGGTCGAAGTCGATCAGGTAGTCCCAGCCGCCGGACTCCAGTTGGCCCCAGACCAGCGCCCGTCCAACCTGGTGGGCGGCGCGCAGGTAGCGGTCGTCGGCGGTCACCTCGGAGGCGCGCAGCAGCGCCAGGCCGACCGCCGGTGTGCCCGGTTCCTGGACCCAGATCTGCGACGCGGTGGCCGTCTCCTCGCCCGCCCGGGCGCTGAAGTCGGCGGCGTACCACCAGAGGTACCCGCCCTGCGTGGCGACGTGCTGCGTGAAGTAGTCGGTGGCACGGTCCATCGTCTGCTTCACCGCGGCGGGGTCGGGCGCGGCCCAGACGGCAGATACGCAGCAGGTCAGCAGGAGCAGACGACGCATCGGGATTCTCCCAACGACAGGGCCGTTTTCACCACAGGCCGCGACGTTCCTGTCAGCGCAGGTAGCGTTCGCGCGGGTTGAAGTCGCCGCGGCTCGGCCATGGCGGCAGCGGCAGCACCTCGCCGCTAAGCACCGCCTGCCCCTCGCCGACCACCACCTCGTCCCACCGCACCGGTACCGGGAAGTGCAGCGCCGCGTCGAGGTCCAACAACGGATTGAGCCGCTCCAGCACGCTGGCGCGCAGCTCGTCGCTCAACTCGACTCGGCCGGTTTCGAGCACCGCATCGCGCAGCATCAAGCAGCGGTGCTCTTCGACCACCAACCGGCCAGTGATGCTGGCGTTGAAGGCGGCGAAGATCAACGGGATCTTGGCGCGGGCGACCAGTTGGCCGTGCTCAAAGGTCAGCCGTGGGTCAGACAGCTCGGCAAAGGCGTCGCGGGCGTAAGCGTCCAGGTCGCCGTCGCGGAAGGTCACGGTCAGGCGCTGCCGCCCGACGCGCGTCAGGCGCAGCTCGCCGGCGGTCAGGGCCGGGGTCAGGTCGTAGACCAGATCCTCGGCGCGGAACTCAATCTCGGCGGCCTGGAGCTGGTCGAGGCTGACTTCGCGGGCGGTTAGCAGCAACTGCCCAAGCCGCGCCTGCGGCGCCCGCGGCCGCGGCAAGGGGGCCAGCGCGGCAAGTGGCAGGCGACGGGCGTCGACGCTGGCGAGCGTCACCGTCACCTGCTCCAGGTGGCCGATACTGCCCGGCTCGGCCGGCGCCGTGACGGTTGCCTGAACCTGCCGGGCGTCGGCGAAGTCGCGCCGGAGCTGGGCTGTCAGGGCGGCGCTGAGGTCGCCGCCGAGCAGGCTGAGACCGGCCAGGGCGGTCAGTACGAGGCTTAGCAGGGCGGCCATTCACTCACCCAGATAGGCCTTGCGGACCTCGTCGTTGGCAGCGAGGTTGGCGCAGGCATCGCTTAGAATCACGCGGCCCGTCTCCAGCACATAGCCGCGGCTGGCGGTGGCCAGGGCCATCTGGGCGTTCTGCTCGACCAGCAGAATGGTCACCCCGGCGGTGGCCTGGATGTCGGCGATGATCCGGAAGATCTCGCGGACCAGCAGCGGCGCCAGCCCCAGGCTTGGCTCGTCCAGCAGCAGCAGCCGGGGGCGCGCCATCAGGGCGCGGCCGATCGCCAGCATCTGCTGCTCGCCCCCGCTGAGCGTCCCGCCGCTCTGGTAGCGCCGCTCGGCGAGCCGCGGGAAGAGCTGGTAGACGCGGTCCAGGTCCTCCCGGCGGGCGCGCCCACGAGCGAAGGCGCCAAGCTGCAGATTCTCGTCGACGCTCATCGCGGCGAAGATGCGGCGACCCTCGGGCGACTGCGAGATGCCGGCGGCGACGATCTGGTGGGGCGGCCAGCGGGTGATGTCCTGGCCGTCGAAGACGATCCGACTGCCCGGCGCGGCCGGCACGAGGCCGGAGATGCTGCGCAAGGTGGACGACTTGCCGGCGCCGTTGGCGCCGATCAGCGTGGCAATCTCGCCCGCCTGGATCGCGAACGAGACGTCGTGCAGGGCGTGGATCCCGCCGTAGTAGACGTTCAGGGATTCGACTGCCAAAAGCGGCGCGTTGCCGTTGACGCTCACCGCGCACACCTCACGCTGGCGGCAGGATGACCGGTCGGGCGAGCCAAGTCAAGGGCCGCCAATCACGCCTACGGTGCCGCAAGCGTCCGAATCGGCGCGGATTTTTGCAGGGATCGCGCCGATGTGCTACTATCTGCGGCGCCGAGAAAGGAGTGGCGCCGCGGATCGCGACGGCCGGAAGCAGGGCCTGCGGCGGAGACCAGTATGTCCAGGAAGCTATTTGTGGGGAGCCTCTCGTGGGGCACCGATGACGCCTCGCTCCGCGCGGCCTTCGAAGGTTTCGGCCCGCTGGAAGAGGCGGTGGTGATCCGCGACCGCGAGACCGGTCAGTCGCGCGGCTTTGCGTTTGTCACCTTCGCCGATGTCGAGTCGGCCACCAAGGCGCAACGGGCCATGGATGGTGCCGACCTCGACGGTCGCCGCCTCCGGATCGACTTCGCACGCGACGACGCGGGCGGTGGCGGTGGCGGCGGTGGCGGGTTCGGCGGTCCACCGCGGCGCGGCGGCTTCGACCGCCCGCCTGGCGGCGACCGGCCGCCCGGCGGCGGGTTCGACCGGCCTCGCTCCGGCGGGTTCGACCGGCCCGGCGGCGACCGACCGGGCGGCGATCGCCCGTTCCGGCGCCCCTTGCCCGGCCCGCCACCGGAGCCGATTCCCGCGCCTCCACCGCCGGCGGCACCGGAGCGCAAGAAGGCCAAGAAGCCGGGCCGCGCCTTCGACGACGCTGGCGACGACGACGACTTGGACGACCGCCCGCGGGGCGGCCCGAGCGAACGCGGCACCAAACGTTGGTGAGCCCGACCGAGGCCCGCCCGCGGAGGGCGGGTCGACGAGTCTCGCCGCACTAACGTTCGGTCAGCACCAGGCTGTCGAACTCTGCTGTGCTGCCGGCGCCTTCGACCATGGCCACCGCAGCCACGATGGTGGCCGCGGGGTAGCCATCGGGCAACGCCTCCAGCGTTACCCGCGTCCACTGCCCGTCGGCCGCCGGGTACTCCGCCACCTGCTGCCCGACCCAGCCATTCAGCGTGGCGTAGTCAAACTTCAGCGTCGCCCGACCGCTCAGGACGCGGACCCAGCCGCTCAGCGTGTAGCTCCGCCGGCGGTCCAGCGCGACCGGGTCGTGGACCCACACCGCCCACTCGCCGGGCGACTCCAGCCGCAGCCCGCAACGGCCGTCGTGGGCGGCCTCCGGGCCCCAGCGCGCCACCGCCTGGCTGTTCGGGGCGGCGTGCAGCGCAAAGTTGGCCGGCGTCGTGGCGGTGCCGGTCTCGGCGGACCCGTTTTGCAGCAGGTTGGCCGCCTCCTGCTCCGCCCGCGGCAGCTCCCAGAAGCCACAGTCGTCGACCAGCAGCTCGCCGGCGCCCTCCAGCGCCACCGCGAAGGTCACCTGGTCGGCGTCGGGGTACTCCTGGCGCCAATCGGCCACCCGCACGGGCCGCCAGTCCGGGCCCGGCGGCAGCAGGCCACTGGTGCTCGAACCGAGATAGCGCTCGCCCTGGTGGAAGTCCAGCTTGACTTGCGCGCTGCCCGGCCCAGTCACCCGCAACCAGGCCTCGCCCAAGTAGCTGTGGGTCGCGGACAACGGCCGGCGGCCGCTGACCACGCCACCGTAGCTCCCCGTGCCGGCAATCCGCAGCGCCTGGCGACCGCCGTGACCGCCGGCCACCCGGCTGGTGGTGTAGGCCCCGCCATCGTTCTGGAAGAGCGCCCAGCCAGCGGCCAGTCCCGGCCCGGCGACGGCCTGCTCGAAGTCGGCGTCGGTCAGCAGATTGGCCGGTGGCTGCAGCAAGGACAGCGCAACGGCCAGCCAAGGGGCGTAGATCGCAGACATCGCAGCACTCCGCTGCTGGCAGCTTGCGCCATCGCGGGGCGGCGCGTCAAGAGGCGCTCAGCCAGACAGCCCGGGGGCAACCGTCAGGACCAGCAGCAAGAGGGTCAGCAGGATCAGCGCCAAGACCATCGCGCCGCCGATCAGATTGGCGACGGTCCCGTTGACATGCTTGCCCAGCAGCCGGCGGTCGTTGACCAGCTTCAGCATCACCAGCAGCACCAGCGGCAGCAACACGCCGTTGAGTGTCTGGCTGGCCAGCATCACCTCAATCAGCGACGGGAACGGCAGCAGGATCACCGCCGCACCGCCGACGATGAAGATGGTGTAGAACCAGAAGAAGACCGGGGCCTGGCGCCAACTGCGGCTGACCCCGGACTCCCAGCCAAAGGCCTCGCAGACGACGTAGGCGGTTGATAACGGCAGCACCGCCGCGCTGAAGATGCTGGCGTTGAACAGCCCCAACGCAAACAAGGTGGCAGCGTGACGGCCGGCCAGCGGTTCGAGCGCCCGCGCGGCATCCTCGGCGGCCTGCACCGTGATCCCGGCGGGATGCAACGTGGCGGCGCACGCGATGGTGATGAAGCCGGCGACGAACACCGCGAAGACCGAACCGACCACCACATCGACTCGCTCGTAGGCGTAGTCTTGCAGCTTCAGCCCCTTGTCGACGATCGAGCTCTGCTGATAGAACTGCATCCACGGCGCGATGGTGGTGCCGATGATGGTCACGAAGATGGTCACATAGCCCACGTCGAGGCGGAAGCTGGGGGTCACCATCGCCTGCCCGACCACGCTCCAGTCGGGCCGGGCCATGAAGCCCGAGGCGACGTAGGCCAGGTAGATCACGCTGGCCACCAGGAAGATCCGCTCGACCTGCTTGTAGCTGCCCTTGACGATCAGCAGCCAGACCCCGACCGCCGCCAGAGGCACGGCGACGTAACGACTGATGCCGAAGATCTCCAGGCTGGCGGCGACCCCGGCAAACTCGCTGACGGTGTTGGCGAAGTTGGCGACCACCACGATGCCGATGATCAGCGCGGTCAGCCGCACGCCGAAACTCTCCCGGATCAGGTCGGCCAGACCCTTGCCGGTGACCACCCCCAGCCGGGCGCTCATCTCCTGCACCACAATCAGCGCCAGGGTCACCAGGCCGAGCATCCAAAGCAGGTCGTAGCCATACCGCGCGCCCGCCACGGAGTAGGTGGTGATGCCGCCCGCGTCGTTGTCGACATTGGCGGTGATGATGCCGGGACCGAGCACCGCCAGGAGCATCAGCAGCCGCACGCGGATCGGGCGCCAGCGCTGGCTCATCGGCTCTCTCCGGCGGACCGCCTAGTGGTAGAACCGCGGCAACCGCTTCTTCCAACTGGTCGGGATGATCTTGTCGAGCGCGTCGTCGGCGGTGACGATGCCGTGCAGCCGGCCTTCGTCGTCGACCACCGGCACCGCCAGCAGGTTGTACTTACTGACCGCCTGCGCCACGTCGTCCTGACTGTCGGTCAGCCGGACCGACTTGACGCGATTGTGCATGATGTCGCGGACCTTCTCATCAGGCGCCGCCAGCACCAGCTCGCGCAGCGAGAAGACGCCGCGCAGGCTCATATCGGGATCGACCACATAGAGGTAGTACATCGTCTCGGCTTCGTGGCCCTGCGTGCGGATCAACTGCAGCACCTGCCCCGCCGTCAGCTCCGGCCCGAGGGCCACGAACTCGGTGTTCATGATGCCGCCGGCGGAGTCGTCCGGGTAGCTCAGCAGCTTGCGGACGTCGCGTGCCTCCTCGACCTGCATCAGGCTCAGGACCAGCTCGCTGCGCTCCTGCGACAGCTCGGCCAGCAGGTCGGCGGCCTCGTCGGGGGCCATCTCCTCCAGCACATCAGCCACCCGGTCGTCGGTCATCGACTCGACCAGCGACGCCTGGAACTCCGGTTCGACCTCTTCCAGCGCGTCGGCCACGGTCTTGACGTCGAGACTCTCCAGCAGGCGGCTGCCCTCGTTGGGGCTCAGGTCGTGGATGATCTCGGCCAGGTCGGCCGGGTGGAGGTCGCCGATCTTGTCGCTCGGTACCCGCAGCCGGACATTGTCGTCGCCCGGCAAGAACTCCACATCGTGCCACGAGATGCTGGCGGACGTCGCCGCTTCCTTGCCGCCCTTGCGCCGCTGCAGGCGCTGTGCCAATCCCGGCCAGCCCATCCGGCGCAACAGCCCGGCCCCGCCGATGTCGACGTTGGCGAGGTAGAGCTGGTTGCTGACCCGTGCCAGTTCGAGGTCGTTGACCCGCACCACGCGGATGTCGTTGGTGTCGATCAACTGCTTGTCGAGCATGTCCTGCGCCAGCAGAAAATGCTGCTCGCCGGGCGTGAAGGGAGTCACCGCCGCGATGTCGCAACTCAGGGCGATGGCCGGTGCCACCAGCGCGGCGACCTGCTCGACGGCGATGTGTTGCACGCTGCCGTCGTTGCGGCGAACCACGATCGCCACCACCGGCGGGTAGCCTCCGGGCTCCGGCAAGCCGGCGACGAGGTCTTCGAGCTTCCCGACGCGCTCGCTCTCCAGGTCGGCGACGGGTCTGTTCAGCAGCGTGCTCAAGAAGGGCATACCAGCACCCCGTAACCGCCGTGGCCAGGCGCAACAGTGGGAAACGACGACCCGGATCGGGTCGCCCCCAGGGTAGCACGGCGGCCGGTTGGCGTCAACGCCGGCAGCCCGCTCCGGACCGTCTGCCGACGGCCCCGCAGAGGCTCTGGGAGCGCGCTACCGAACGTCCGCCGCCGCCCGTTACCGCAGCCGCCAGCCCGTCGGATCCACTTCCAGCACGGTCTGCCCGGCGTACTGCGCGCAGGTCGCGTGCATCGCGGGCAGGTCGTCGAACCAGCCGACGATGTGCGCCGCGCTGAAGACGTCGCCGGCCCGCGTTGGGCGGCCGTGGACCTCTTCGATCATCACGATGATGTCGCCGTGGCGCTGGCTGCACCAGGCCTCGTAGACCACGCTCGGTTCCAAGGTCAGCCCCGCCAGCCACGGCCCGGCCGCGCCGGTCTGCGGGTCGCGGGTGTGGTAGGCCCGCATGAAGTGCTCCGGCACTGCGTTCAGATCGCGCCGGTAGCCGAACTTGAGGTCGGGCGGGAAGGGTGTCAAGAACTCGCTGGAGGGGATCCGCAGTCCTTGCGGGCCGCTCAGGTAGCTGAGGTAGATCTCGCTGAAGGTGTCGCCGCCGACATGCCGCACGCAGCCGGGGGTGTCGTTGCGTAGAAACAGCTCCGGCGAGTCGTTGACGCACTCGATGCGGTCCATCAGCACGAACCAGCGCTCCCCGCGCGGGAAGACCACCACCTGCGTCCAGCGCGAGCCGGGCACCCGACCCGGTGCGGCGTACTGGAACTGGGCCGTGGTCGTCACCGCCACGAAGTCGGCCGTCTCGAGCACCGTCGGCTCCACGGGGTGCAGGCGGTGGCAGAACTGCGGGCCTTCAACCATCCGCTTGCGGTGACTGCTGCCGTGCGCGTTGCGGGCATACTCAATGTGAGCGGCGTCGCGGTGGTTCTCGTGCCAGACGTACCGCCCAACGCCGTCGCCATCGGGTGCGAACACCTCGTCGGCGTACTGGTCGTCGCTACCTGGTTCCATCAACCAGTCGATCACCATCAGGCCGTCGCCGATTTCGCGGAAGCCGGTGGTCTTGTCGAGGAAACTCTGCTTCTCGATGCCGGTCATCCAACGCAACGGGTCGCGCTTCGGGATCACCGCTTGCAGCAGATCGGTGTCCACCGTCAACGCCCGCCCGTCGTCGGTCACGCTGGCCCACGCTTGTGCCACGGTCGGCTCCTACGCCCGGCGCAAGTGTGACATCACCGCTGGTCTGGTGGTCAGTACCGGCCGTAGGTCCGCGCCGTCTCGACCATTGCCCGCAGGTTGGCGTCGGGCGTGTCGCGGCCGCACTGGTCGCCGGTCGACAGGATGAACCCGCCGCCCGCCGCGCCGTCGTCGATCGCCTGCCGGCTGGCCGCCACCACCTCGTCGACACTGCCGCGCAGCATCACCTCGGTGGTGTGCAGGTTGCCCTTGAGCACAATCTGGTCGCCAAAGCGGGCCTTCAGATCGGCCAGCACGCAGTTGCCCATCGGCGGGATCTCGAGCGGGTCGATCACCGTCAGGCGCGTCTCCGTGGCGGCGATCTCGACCAGCTCCTGCTCCGGCCCGCAGCTATGGACATGCGTCGGGATGCCCAGCTCGGAGGCCAGCTCGGTCGCCCGCTGCAACGGCGGCAGGCCGAGCTCGCGGAAGATCGTCGGCGTCTGCCAGATCAGCGAGCCGCTGGCGCCGCAGAACAGGAAGTCCGGCCGCGGGTCCATCGCGGCGATCTGCTCGAACCGCCGCTCCAGCCGGGCGACCATGTCGCGCGAGCGCTGCCGGTACGGCTCCGGGTCGTCGTAGTAACGCAGCACATCGTCCTCATTGTGCAGGTGCAACGTGCTGGCGCCGCTGGCCAGACCGAGCACGCCCTGGTCGCCGATCATCTCGCGGGCCAGCTTCCACAGCTCGATTCCGCGCGGCCACTCCTTGACCCCCGTGACCGGCTCCCAGGTCGCTGGGACGGCGGGCAGGCCAATCTTCTCGGGCTTCACCCGCGACGGCGGGTTGTCGGCCCAGTAGACGCAGATCAGCGGCTGCCAGTGACCGCTCTGGGTGTCGAACATCTGCGTCACCGGCGCCCCGTCGGGCATCCGGTGGACGATCCGCTCTTCCCACCGCAGCACCGCCGCCGGGTCGGCGTCGAAGTCGATGGTGATCGTGTAGCACTCGATGCCGGCATCGATGTCGAAGAACTTGGCAGCGTCCAGGTAGGCCTTCCAGAGCGGTGGGTCCTGGTAGAGGTAGATGTCCCAGAACTTCTTGCCGGTCAGCCGGCACGGCACCATGTTGGAGATGTCCGGCGCGCACGGCACGCAGTCCGGCACTTCGCCGTGCAACACCGCCAGCAACCGCTCCCGCGAGGTCATCGTCGGTCCCCGAAGTCAGGAGGGGTGCTGCAACCAAGCGGCCAGGGGAGGAGACGGGCTGCTGGCGACCAAGGACGGCGCACGATGATTCGCCAGTTGCGGCTGCAGAACTTCAAGAACTTCCGCGACGCCACCCTCGAGCTGGCGCCGTTCACCATCCTGGTCGGCGCCAACGCCAGCGGCAAGAGCAACCTGCGCGACGCCTTTCGGGTGCTCCACGGCATCGGCCGCGGTTACAGCCTGGCCGACATCTTCGGCGAGAAGTACACCGAGGGCGGCGAACTCGTCTGGCGCGGCGTGCGGGGCGGCGCCACGGGGGCGGTTCGGCGCGGTGAGAGCAGCTTCGCACTGCGCCTGCAGGCTGAGGTTTTGCAGGGCCTGGTGCCCGTCGAAGGCGAGTACCACCTCGAAGCGCAGGGACCCACACCGCGGGCCGGTCTGCGGGTGCAGGGAGAGAGTCTCTCGGTGGCTGGCGGCCCGGAGTACGACTCTGCCTGGCCGAGCGACCCTCCGCACCAGACCCACGAGGACCTGCTGACCGTGCGGTTCCGCGCACCCGGTCGCAGGCTCCTTCCGGTGCGTGACTTCCCCAACAGTCAGCCGGTCCTTTGCGCCGTGGCTGCCGGTACACTGGCCGATGGCGCCGCGTCCGAGGTCGCCGCAGCCGCCGAGCAGGTGCGCCAACAGCTCCTCGGCCTGCGCGCCTTCGAACCTGACCCCGAGGCCTGCCGCCGGGCGGCCGTGCCCGGTCAGACCCACCTCGGCGACCGCGGTGAGAACCTGGCGGCAGTCCTACAGGCCCTTTGCGCCGCGCCCGCGCAGCGCGCCGTGCTGCTCTCCTGGCTGCGCGAGCTGACGCCGATGGATGCCGTCGACCTGGAGTTTCCGGCGGATCCCGCGGGACGGATCATCGTGCAACTGGTCGAAGCCGACGGCCAGCACACGACCGCCTATAGCGCCTCCGACGGCACCTTGCGGTTCTTGGCTTACCTGGCCCTGCTACTCGGTCCGACGCCGCCACGGCTGGTCTTCCTGGAGGAGATTGAGAACGGCATTCACCCGGCCCGGTTGCAGTTGCTGGTGGATCTGATCGACCGTCAGACCAGCGCCGGCCGGCTGCAGGTCGTCGCGACCACGCACTCCGCGGTGCTGCTGCAACTGCTGGGGCCCGACCGGATCGGCAACGTGCGGCTGATCCACCGTCCCGAGGGCAGCCCCGATGCCGAGATCCGGCCAGCGCTGTCGCTGCCCGATGCCGAGCGCGTCCTGCGGGAGCACAATCCCGCTGAGCTGATGGCCGCCGGCTGGTTCGAGACGGCGGCCGAGTTCGGCTGGCCCGCCGCGGACGACGAGGTGGGGCGATGAGCCTCAAGGTGCTGGCGATCCCCGAGGACGGCCGGTACGACCAGTACATCGTCAGGCCGTTGCTGCAGGGCCTGCTGGCTTCCCTCGGCAAGCCAAGTGCCAAGGTGCTAGTCCATTCCGGATGCGGCGGATACGCCGACCTGCTCCGCTGGGAATGCCTCCAAGAGATCGTCCAGCAGTACCGCGGCATGGTCGACCTGTTCGTGGTCTGCGTCGACCGCGACGGTGACCCCAATCGCCGCGCGGTGCTCAACGGGCTGGAGGACCAGGCCACGAAGCTGCTGGCGGATCGACCCGGTCAGCAGTTGATCGGGGTCGAGGCCTGGCAGGAGGTCGAGGTCTGGTTCTTGGCGGCGGTCGACGATCTGCCGCGCGACTGGCCGTGGGTGGCGTTGCGCGACGAGCGGGACTCCAAGGAGCGCTACTTCGAGCCGTTCATGGACGGCCAGGATCCCAAGTGGCGGGAGAAGGCGGACCATGGCCTGCGGGACTGGGCGGCGCAGATCAAGGCCAGGACAACTCGCGTCGGCGCCCTCTGCGACGAGGTGGCCGCGTTGCGTGACCGGCTCCAGGACTCTCTTGATCAGACCGCCTGAACCTACTCGGCCGGCTCCTGGACTCCGGCGTAGAGCGCGCCGTACTCCTTGACCCACCACTGCTCGTCGAGCTTCACCAGCCGCACCGGGCGGGGGCGGTCGGCGCCGCTCGAGAGCAGCTCCAGAATGCAGGTCTGGCGGTCGTCCTGCCAGGTGGCCTTGCCGTAGCGCAGCGCGAAGTCGTCAGGGTCCATCTGGTAGCTGTTGGCGGGCTCGGCGCCGACGCAGTAGCTGCGAAAGATGAACGGCTTGGTGCGCAGTTGCGCCAGGAACAGCTCGTTCTGCTGCCAGCGTGGGTCGGCGCAGACCAGGTCGAGCATCGCCGCGCCGTCGTCGCTGCGGTGGGTGTCGGCGGCCTGGTAGACGAACAGGGCCTCGAACCAGCAGTGCAGGGCGCCCTCGGGGGTGGTCGCCTCGGTGGCCAGCCGGTCGCGGAACTCGGCGACGTCGGCGGGTAGCGCGGCGCGGGCGACGAAACTGACCGACACGACCGCAGCCACCAGGACGGCTGCGGCAACGACCCGCTTCAAGGCGGTTCCTCCAGGGCGATCCTGGCGATTCGACGCCAGCGCGGGCCAGCGGTTCCAGGAGGTTGGCCCACCGCCACCACGAACTGCCCCGCGGGAGGTGGCGATGCCGTCACTGCAACCTCTGCTGGCCCTCGACATCAGCGGCTCGCGGGCCCTGCTGGCCGTCCTTGACCCCCAGCATCAGGTCCTGGCACGGGCCGAGGTGCCCAACCGCGAGGAGCCCGCCGAGCGCTACTGGCCGCGCATTCGGGCCGCCGCGCTGGGGCTGGCCGCGCCCTGGCCGCCGGCCGCCGCCGGCATCTCGTTCGGCGGGCCGGTCGGCCGCGATGGCCGCATCCATAGCATTCACGTCGGCGGCTGGGGTGACCTCGACCCCGCCGGCGACCTCGCCGGCGCCTTGGCGCGGCCGGTGGCGATTGAGAACGACGCCAACTGCGGCGCCGTCGGGGAGGCCCGCGTGGGCGCCTGGGGTCAGCCGCACACCCTCGTCTTTCTGACCTGCTCGACCGGCATCGGCGGCGGGATCTACAGCGGCGGCAGCCTCTTCCGCGGGACCCGCGGCCTGGCCGGCGAGGTCGGCCACATCGTGCTCGACCCGTCCGGGGTGCGCTGTCCCTGCGGCGCCCGCGGCTGTTTCGAGGCGCTTTGCAGCGGCACCGCCATCGCCCGCCGGGCGTCGGCCGCGGTGGCCGCCTGTCGCGATGGCCGCTCCACGCTGGTCAACGCCATCGTGGCCGGCGAGATCCCCGGGGCCCGGCCCGTCTTCGCTGCCGCCGCCGCGGGCGACCGCCTGGCGCGTGAAGTGCTTGACGCTGTCTTCGCCGACTACGCCCGCGGGATCGGCGCGGTGCAGAATCTCTGCGACCCCGACCTGATCGTGGTCGGTGGCGGCGTCTCACTGGCCGGCCCGGCGCTCACGGTGCCGGTCGCGGCCCTGGCCCGGCAGTGGGTGATGGCCGACAAGCGCGACCTGATCCGCTTCGAGGTTGCCTCGCTGGGCCTCGACGCCCAGTTGCACGGTGCGGCATGCCTCGCCGCCGACCGCTTGGAGCACGGCGCATGAACTACAGCCAGGCCGCCCTGGGACTGCCCGGGTCGGGCATCCGCCGGATGTTCACCCTCGCGGCCCAGATGAGCGATGTCTGCAACCTCTCGGTCGGGCAGCCCGACTTCCCGACGCCGCCCCACATCATCGACGCCTACGTCGCGGCGCTGCGCGAGGGGCAGACGCGCTACACCCTCGACCAGGGCCACCCCGCGCTGCTCGAAGCGCTGGCCGAGACCTATACCGCCCGCTACGGGTTGCCCGTCAGCCCGGACAATGTCCTGGTCACCTGCGGCGGCTGCGAGGCGGTCTACGTCGCGCTCCGGACAATCCTCAATCCCGGCGACGAGGTCCTTCTGTTCGAGCCTGCCTTTGTGCTGTTCAAGCCCATCGTCGAGCTCTGCGGCGCGGTGCCGGTGATCCTGCCGACGCGCGCCGAGGACGGCTTCCTGCCAGACCTGGAGCAGATTCGCGAGGCGCTCACCGCGCGCACCACCTGCGTGGTGGTCAACTCCCCCAGCAACCCGACCGGAGCGGTCTGGCCCGCCGAACTGCTCGCCGCACTGGTCCAACTGGTCCGCCAGCGCGGTCTCTGGCTGCTGGCCGACGAGGTCTACGAGCGGATCGTCTTCGACACACCCTACGTCCACGCCGCGCGGCTGGCCGGTGGCCTGGCCAACGTCCTGGCGGTCGGCAGCTTCAGCAAGACCTACAGCATGGCCGGGATGCGGATCGGTTACCTGCTGGCCGACGCAGCGACCCTCCAGATGGCGCGCAAGGTCCACATGTACACCAGCAACGTCGCCAACACCGCCGGCCAGTTGGCGGCCGTGGCGGCGCTGCGCGGGCCGCAGGAGCCGGTCGAGGCGATGGTCGCGGCCTACCGCGCGCGGCGCGACCGGCTGGTCGAGCTGGTTGCGACGACGCCACAACTGACCTGCTACACGCCGCAGGGCGCCTTCTACCTGTCGCCGGCGCTACCGCCGCAGGTCGACGCCGGCGAGTTGTGCCTGCAGATGCTCCAAGAGACCGGCGTCTGCTGCGTGCCGGGCGGCACCTTCGGCGAGACCTGCCGCCATACGTTTCGGATCGCCTACAGCGTCGCCCCGGCGACAATCGATGAGGCGTTCAGGAGAATCCGTCGATGGCTCGCCCAACGCTCGTTCTGACCCGCGCCGACCTCGCCGGGCGGATCGGCTTCGAGGCCGTGATCCCGGTGATCGAAACCTGTCTGGCCGCCCACGAGCGCGGCGAGGACCTGTTGCCGCCGAAGCTGATCGTCGAGCTGCCGGGCGGCATCGCGGCCTGCCTGGCGGGTTACACCAAAGCCCAGCACGCGTTGACCTTGAAGTGCGGCCAAGAACGCGCGGCCAACCGCCAACGCGAGCTGCCGACGATCCACGCTCACGTGCTGCTCTACGACCCGGACACCGGCGAGCTGCTGATGATCTGCGAGGGCCTGCTGCCAACCGTGCTGCGCACCGCCGCCGCGGCCGCCGTGGCCGCAAAGCACCTGGCGCGCCCTGACAGCCGCGTCGCCACGGTGATCGGCGCGGGTCAACTCGGCCGCCAGACCGCTCTCGCCGCGGCCCAGGTGAGCGACCTCGAGCAGCTCTGGATCTGCGACGCGTTGCCGGCGGCGGCGACCGCCCTGGCGACGGAGCTGCGCGCGGCCGGGCTGCCGGCCGCCGTCGCCACCCCCGCCGCGGCGGTGGCGCAGAGCGACCTGGTCTACACCTGCACCAACAGCACCCAGCCCATCGTGCCCGCGAACGCGGTGCGGCCGGGCACCCACCTGAGTTGCATGGGCGCCGACCTGCACACCAAGATAGAGTGCGCACCGGACCTGCTCCCCCGCTGCCGGCTGTACGCTGACAGCATCGCCCAATGCACCGCTCGCGGCGAAGCCAGCCAGGCCATCGCTGCCGGTCTGCTGCCAGCCGAGCCGTTCGTCGCCACCCTCGGCGCCGTGATCGCCGGCACCGCCCCCGGCCGCCGCGGCGCCGGCGAGATCACCCTCTACGACGGCACCGGCCTGGGCGTCCAGGACACCGCCATCGCCAGCCTGATCTACCGCCTCGCCACGGACCTGGGCCTCGGCACCGCCGTGCGGTTCGGGGCGACCTGACGCTGATCCGGCGCGCACCCGCTCGCTCCAGACGGTGGCTGGCAGGCGGTTCTGGATCGGGCTAATCCGCGTCACCGTGCGCCCGCTGTTCGTGTGCCGCGCGGGATCGGTCGGAGTCAGCCGCACTCGGTGCGGGCGGCGACGACGAGGCGGGTCAGCTCGGCGTCCAGGGCCGGGTCCAGCGGCGGGGGCTGGTGGCTGTGCAGGAGGCTGGCGCGACGGTCGACGCAACGGCGTTCGAGGCTGCTGGCGCCGGCGTCGAGCCAGGCCTGGTAGTACTCGCGGTCGAGCAGCCGTGGGAACCAGAGCTCGCGGCGGAAGTGCTGCACGGTGTGCTCGCGCTCGATGAAGGTGCCGCTGCCGCCGGCGGCGGCGACGATTTCGTCGACCGCCAGCGTGGCGGCGTCGAAGGTCGTCTCGCGGAGCAGGCTCTCGACGTAGCCGATGGCCTCGTCCTGGAGCACCAGCAGGTCGAGGCTGGCGGCCTGGTCGACGCCGCTGATGCCGAGGTGGCCGAAGATGTCGGCGCCGGCGGCCGCGCCGAGGGCGAGGGTGATGCCGACTTCCAGCCCGGCTTGGGCGTCGGGGCGCTTGGCGTCGGTGAGGCCGACATTGATGTAGACCGGCAGCCCGTAGTGCTTGCCCATCTGGGTCAGCGCGACGCCGAAGATGGCCTGCTCCGGGCCGCTGAAGATGAGCTGGGTGGTGCGCATGTCGAAGGCGTGGCAGATGCCGCCGTAGCAGACCGGCAGGCCGGGTTGGATGAGCTGCGTGCAGACCAGGCCGGCGAGGATCTCGGCGTTCTCCTGGACCAACGTCCCGGCGACCGTGGCCGGCGCGCTGAAGCCCATCTGGGCCATCGGGCCGATCGGCACCGGCAGGTTCAGGCGGGCCGTCTCGAACAGCAGATCGAGCCCGTCGAAGGGGAGGCGCAGCGGGCTGATCGGCTCCAGGAAGGGGTAGGCCAGCGGCTGCGCGGCGGCGGCGGCGCGGCTGCCGCGGACCGCGATCATCAGCTCGTTCAACCAGCGTGCGCTGGCGCGGTCGTGGTACCAGAAGGTGACCGGCTTGGTGGTGTGGCGGAGCAGCTCGGCGAACACCGCCACGCAGCGACCGCCGACCGGCAGCTCCTGCGGGTCGGCCATCGCGCCGACCACGGTCAGGCCGTCGAGCGCGTCACCCAACCTGGCGGCGCTGGCGACATCGGCCAGGCTGGCGTAGCGTCGCGGGGCGCCAAGCTGCTCGAGCCAGGAGGCTTCGCCAGCGATGCTGTTGTAGTTGCGGCAACCCTGGCCGAACCGGGCCACCCGCTGCGGGTCGCGGCCGTAGATAGTGAACTGCTTGCCGCAGACCCCCAACGCCCAGGTCACCAGCTCGGCCGGCAGCCGGACCCGCTGGGTCGCCCAGTCGACGGCCGCGCCATGGTCGGCGCAGCGGCGGAGGACTTCGGGGTGCGGCACCGTCACGCCGGCCCGTTGCAGCACCTCCAGCGAGGCCTGGTGGACCTGCTCGAGCTGAGCGTCGCTGAGGAAGCGCACCTGCATCGCGGTCCTCCTGTCACTGCGCAAACTGCGGCAGCCAGGCGGCCTGGGCTGCCAGCAGCGCGTCGGCCAGGCGCTCCGCGGTGTCGAGACTGGGCACCGCGCCGTCCAGCAACAGCGCCTGCACGAACTTCAGCCGGCTGCCTTCCAGGGCTGCCTCGACGACGGTCTCGACCCACTGGAAGCGAGTCGCCAGCGTGCCCGCCAGCACCGCCGCCAGGGGCGGCTGCTGGATCGGCTGCAGGCCCGCTCCGGTGGCCAGGCAAGGGCTTTCGATCACCGCCTCGGCCGGCAGGTTCGGAACCTGTCCGCGGTTCGGCAGGTTGGCCGAGTAGACCACGCCGCAGTCGCCGCGGATGCTCTCGATGATGGCGGTGACCTGCTCGTGTTCACCGCCGGTGCGCTGCAGGAAGTCGGCGCTAAGAGGCTGCGGACCGAGCGCCAGTTCGCGCATCTCGGCATAGCGTCGGTCCCCGCTGGCGATGCACTCCTCAAAACTGAAGGCATCGACGCCCAGGGTCTGGCCGTAGTAGGCGCCGCCGGGGAAGAGCCACGGGAAGAACTCGCTAATGTGCCGGTCGAGCACCGCCGGGAACGCGCCGCAGAGGCGCGTGAGGTGCCACGCGAAGGGCTCCTCGGCGCCGTCGCGGCGGCTATCGGCAAGCTCCAGCAGCCGTGGCAGGAGATCCTGGCCGGCGCGGCGGAGGGCGGTGAACCAGGTCAGGTGGTTGATCCCGACGGCCTCGTAGCGTAGCTCCTCGAGCGGCACGTCGAGCGCCCTGGCGAGGTACTGCCCGACATGAAAGACACCGTGGCAGAGCCCGATCACGGGGGCGCCGGTGGCTTTGGCGATGCCGCGACAGACCGGCGACATCGGGTTGCCATAGTTGATGAACAGCGCGTGGGGTGCCAGTTCGAGCACGTCGCGGGCGATGTCAACCATGGCCGGGATCATCCGCAGCGCGCGGGAGGTGCCGCCCGGCATCACCGTGTCGCCGACCGGTTGGTAGATGCCGAACTGCCGTGGCAGGTAGACGTCTTGCTCCCAGGCCCGCCGCCCGCCGACGCCGACGGTGCAGATCACGGCGCTGGCGTCGGGCAGGACCTCCCGCCGGTCGGTGGCGGCGCTGAGTTGCAGCGCCGATCCGGCGGCGGCAATCATCTTGCGGGCCAGGCCGCTGGCCACGGCCAGGGCGTCCGGGTCGGGGTCAACCAGGCCCAGCTCGCCCTGCCAGCCGCGCTGTAGAATGTCGGTCAGCAGCCCCCGCGTAAACGACGCGCTGCCCGCCCCCAACAGAACCACTTTCTCAGTCAACATCGGCACCACTCCCGCCGCCCGGCCGCGGCGCGCGGGCAGTTCGGGAGCCCGCCGGCTAGTCCTGCCCGGCCAGCCGGACACCGTCCCAAAGGCGCCAGGAGTCGCCGCCGTTGGCGGAGGTCAGCACGCAACGCTGCCGGCCAACCAGGTCGTTGCGATAGAACCAGAAGGTGGACCAGTAGTCGCACGACAGCAGCAGCTCGCCGCGCGGGGCGATGGTCAGGCGGTGGTAGTAGATGCTGTACTCGCCGAACGGCGGCAGCATCACCAGTTGCGGGGCTTCCCAGGGCTGTCCCGGCCGCTTGCGCTGCCAAGTCAGCGCGGTGTGGTAGGTCAACGGGTACGGTTCAACCTGGCGCCGATTCAGGCGGTAGACCAGGTGCAGCGTATCGTCGGCGCCGCAGACCAGGCCAATGTAGGTCTGCGGCAGGTTGTGACCGGTAGGCTCCGGTGCCGTGAAGCCGCCGGCCGCGGAGTTCGGCTGCGACGAGCGGCAGTACAGGAACGGGGCGCCGTGGGTGCCGGTCAAGGTGTGCAGGTAGCCCTGGCTGTCCATCGTCAGGCTGGGGGTGTTGTGGACATCGTTGGCCGGCGCGCCGTGGCCGACGAAGGCCGGCGGGCTGAGCTGCCGGGTCTGCCGGTCGTAGGTCGCGACGTAGGTCGGCACGCCAGGCACCTTGACCGCCGGATCGGTCGCTTCGCCCCAGATGATGTGCACCTGGTCCCCGCGGCTGACCAGACTGCTGGGCATCCCCGAGTGGCCCGATAGCCCAAGACTCTGGCCCGAGACGCGGACCGGTTGCCCCATCTCGATCCCGCCCGCGGCCACGGTCGGGACCACCAGCGTAAGCTCGTTGACCCGCCGCCAGAACAGCTTCGGGTCGGCTGCGCCGGGGACCGCGGTGTTGACCGCGAGCGGTGGCGGCCCGGCCAGCAGGTTGTGACCCGAGAACTGCTCGAAGTCGATGCCGCGGCTGCGGGACTCGTCCGAGGGCACGACGTAGGCCCGGAAGCTGCGGCCGCGGTCGGAGGAGTGGCAGAGCAGCAGCTTGCGGCCGGACGACGCCAGCAGGTAGATCCCGCCGGTGCGGTCGAAGGCCACCTTCGGTGACGGCGCGCCGCTGATCGGGCCGTCGAAGGCCGGGACCCGGGCGACCACTGCCGCATTCAGGTCGAGCTCCTGCCAGACCCCGTCGACCGGCCGGCTGAGGCCGCGCGCGGTGCGCACGTAGGGCGTGCCGTCTGGCGCGACGTAGGGTTGCGGGTCGGTCGGGAAGGTCGGGGCGTCGCCAAACTGGGTGTCGACCTGGTCGTAGGGTCGGAGCTGAAGCGGCAGTTTCACGGCCGGTGGCTGGCCAGCGGTGACGGTCAGGCTCGACCAGGTGCTGAACTCGCCGCCGACCGGCGTGGCGCGCAGCCGCAGGCTGGCGCTGCCGGTGGCGGGGGCGGTGTAGCGTAGCGTGACCGGCAGCACCGTGCGGGGTGGCACGGTCAGCTCGGCCGGCGGCGCCGCGACGGACAGCGCCGGGTCACCGGGCTCCACCGCCAGCGCCACCCGCCGCGGCGCGGCGCCCAGGTTGCGGAGGTTGAAGGTCACCTCGCCGGTCGTCGGCCGCGGCGCGAAGCGCTGTTGGCGGTAGGGCGTCAGCAGCCAGCGGTGCTCGGGCCAGTCGAACCAGCTCGCCCGGCTGGGGCTCCAGAGGCAGTGGTCGGGCAGGGCGTCGTCGCTGGCCCAACGGGTCAGGCCATCGCACTGCACCACGCCGTAGGCCTGCGGCAGGTGCAGCCGCCAGAGCTGGCCAGCCCGCTGCGGATCAGCCGGCAGCTCGCCCGCCGCGCGGTGGTCGGCGACCGGCAGCGTCAGCACCGTGCGGCCCGCGGCGTCGCTGAGGGTCACCTCGCGCACCTCGGCGGGCAGCTCGGCCAGCTCGATCTTGAGGGCGCCCGGGGGCGGTCGGAACCAGACGTCGGCGGGTACCTCGGGCGAGCGAAAGACGAGTGGCTCCTCGTGTCGCGCGTCGCGGTGGCCGCGGGAGGTCTCGATCACAAAGCGCGGGCAGTTGGTGGTCAGCCCCCAGGCAAGGTCGTCGCCGTAGCGGTCGTTGCTGACCGTCACGTTGACGCCATAGACGCCCGGCGCACTGACGGTGGTGCGGAGCAGCAGGCTCTGCGGCTCGCCGAGCGGGGCGCCGCGCGGGCCGCCGTCGAAGGGAATGGTCTGGTCGGCCAGCACCTGGCGGTCCGGCCCAAAGAGCACCGCCCGCAGTGCCGTTGGGGCGCCGGAGCGGTGACGGTCGCGCTTGGTGAGGCAGACCTCGAGCTCCCCGACCGGCGCCAGGAAGTAGGCGCCGCCGCAGCCGCCGTGCAGCAACGTGGCCGGCGGTGGGGCGAGGAGACAGGCCAGGAGGAGACCGCTAGCTGGCATCAGGAGCTCCGGCGGGCGGGGGCGGGAGCAGCACGGCGGCGACCCGCGAGAGGAACTGCAACAGGTACTCCGCCAGCACCAGGGCCTGCTTCGCGGTCTGCTCGGAAAACGGCGCTGCGTCGTAATCGCCGAGGTTGCGGTAACGGCGGAGTTGTCGCAGGGCCAGCGCGGCACGATCGAACTCGCGGTAGGTGAGTCCGGCCTGCCGCGAGGCAGGCTCACTGGACAGGTCGCGCAGGCGCAGCGGCAGCTCCCCATGCACCTCGGCCGGTCGCAAGACGTTCCCGTCGACGGTCTCGACCAGCGCCCGCGCCGTACCAAACACGGCGTAGTAGGCCCGGCCGGCCGCACAGCGGTACCGTGCTTCGCCAACGGCGACCACGGCAGCGCCATCGCCAGCGCAGAGAGCCTCGGCCAGGGCGAACGAGGTCGACCAGTCCACACGGCACCTCGCGGTCAAATCACCAGGGAGTCGCGGCACTCATCGGGCAGGTGGTCGAACCAGACAGCCAGCAGGCGCTCCCTCGCGGCGAACCAATCGGCCGCGGTCTCGTCGCCCAGCAGGTCGAGTGCGAGGCCGTCACCGAGATCGGCCGGCGAGACTCGGATGCGGTAGTGCGCACCCGCGGCCTGGCCGAAGAGGGCCGCGCGGCAGGCCAGCGAGGCGTGCAGGGCCGGCTGCCGCAGCAGGATGGCGACCACCTCGGCCGGCTGCTGGATCTCCCAGCCCGGGCCGAGCACCTTCGGCAGAATGGCGGTGGTCAGGTCGGCCGCCGCCTTGGCCCGCTTGCGTCGCCGCGGCCGGCGAGCCGCCGCCGGCTCCGTCAACGGCTCCACCACCGGCTCCGGCGCCGGGTGCTCCAGAACTGCCTCCACCGTTTCGGAAGCTGCCATGCTGCTCGCTCCCACCACGCCCGGCACGATCCCGGGGCGGTGCTCCCAGGATCGTGCCGGACCGCGGCGCTGTCAGGCGTAAAGCGCCTTGGTGAAGGCGGCGTTGGCGGTGTGGTCCTCCGCCGTGCCCGACATCTCACTGGTCAGCGGGCCGTCGTAGCCGATCTCGCGCAGGGCCGCCATGATGGCTGGCCAGTCGGCGTCGCCCTCGCTCAGCAAGGACGGCCACGACCAGTGCGGCCGGCGCCGGAAGTTCTTGGTGTGGACCTTCTTGATGTGCGGCCCGAGAATCCGGATCCAGTGCTCGGCGTACCCGAAGGCCATCATGTTGCCGGTGTCCATGTAGAACCCGATCTGCGGGTGGTTCACGGCGTCCAGCGCTGCGCGCATCTCCAGCGGGCTCAGGAAGGCGTTGTTCCAGACGTACTCGACGGCCAGATTGACACCGTACTCGTCGCAGATCGGCCGCAGCGACTTGAGCCCTTCGACGGAGCGCTGGTAGCAGACATCGTAAGGCACGTCCGCGGTGACGCCGCCGGGGATGATCAGGATGGTGTCGATCCCGAGGTGCCGGCAGGCCGCCGAGGCGGTGCGGCAGCAGCGGTGGAAGACCTCGCGGTCGGCCTCGGAGCCGCTCACCAGACTGCCACGCTGCGAGGTCGACGGGCACATCCCGTACATCTTCAGGCCGTGCTGGTCGAACAACGCGCGCACGCCGTCCAGGTCGGCCGCGGTGGACTCGAAAGTGATGTCGCCATCGTCCTCCAGCAAGACCTCCATCCCGTCGTAGCCCCATGCCTTCACCTTTGGCAGCATCGCGGCGAGCTGTCCCTCTCGCCGCAGCACCAGATGGGTGATTCCCGTCTCCATACTCACCTCCGAGCCCATCAACCAGGCCCGCGGCGGGTGTAGCACAGCCCCCCACCGCCGTCAACCCCGGCGGCCCTGGTCGCCGCCTGCATGGCCCGCCCCGGCGGCCCCCGCCAGCGACCGCGGCCGACCCGACTCGCGCGGCGGCCCTTGACAGACTGCGAACAAATGTTTGATACTGACTCGGGCGACCGGGCTGGTCGCGGTGGGAGAGGGACCATGGCGCAGCGGCTGGTGGCGGGGCTCTGGGAGCAGCGGGAGGAGTACCTGGAGTACTTGGGGCGGCAGACCGGGGTGGCGGCCGAGGCCGAGGATCTGTTTGGCGAGCTGTTGCTGGAGGCGCAGGAGTTGGCGGCGGATCCGCCGGCGGTCGAGCGTTGGGTGCGGGTGCGGCTGGCGACGCGGCTGCGGCTGTGGCGGCGGCAGCGCAGCGGGCGCGACGCGGTGCGTTCGCTCGACGAGCCGGTGGCGGCGGCCAGCTCGGAGGAGCTGACCTTGCTGGACACGATCGCCGCCCCGGGGCCGTCGGTCGCCAACCAGGTGGGCGGGCAGGTCTTGCTGGCGGTGGTGCGGCGGGTCCTGCGGCGGCTGCCGCGCGGGTCGCGGCAACTGCTCCGGCGGGTGGCCAACGGACGGGCGCTGCGGACGGCGGGCCCGGCGCAGACCCGGCAGCGGTTGCGGCGGGCCCGGCAGCGGCTGGCGTTGGCGCTGCCGCCGGAGGTGCAGCGGGAGTTGCTGGACTTACTCCCCGAGGCCCGCGAGCGGCTCACCCGCGGCGCGGCGCAGCGCCGCCAGGAGATCCACGAACGCGCCCGGCGGGGGCACTGAAAAGACCAGCGGGGCGCCGCTGGTGGGGTGGGTGAAGCGGAGGGTGGCGGCGTGCAGGGCCTGTCCCGGCAGCGCCGCCACCACCGCCGCCAGGCCCTCCGGCAGGGGACCGAGCGCCTCGCGGCGGCGCACGCCGTAGAGCGGATCGCCGAACAGCGGGTGGCCGATCCAGGTGCAGTGGACTCGCACCTGGTGGGTGCGGCCGGTCTCCAGCCGCGCCTGCAACAGCACGCCGTGGGCGAACCGTTCAAGGACCGTGAGGTGCGTCCGCGCCTCGCGGCCGGCGGGCACCACCGCCATCCGGTCGCGCCGCTGCGCCGGCCGCCCCAGCGGCGCCTCGACGGTCTGCTGGTCCCAGGCCGGCTGGCCGACCGCCAGGGCGAGGTACTCGCGCTGCGCGCTGTGGTCTTTGAACTGCGCACTCAGCCGGCTGTGCGCCAGGTCGTGTTTGGCTACCACCAGCAGCCCGCTGGTGTCTTTGTCGATCCGGTGGACGATCCCGGGGCGCAGCTCGCCGCCAATCCCCGAAAGGTCGTCGCAGTGCGCCAGCAGGGCGTTGACCAGCGTGCCGGTCCAGTGCCCGCGGGCCGGGTGGACCACCAGACCGGCCGGCTTGTTGAGCACCAGCAGGTCAGCGTCCTCGTGGATCACATCCAGGGCCAACGGCTCGGGCGTCAAGGGCGACGGCAGGGGCGGTGGCCAGACCACCTGCAGGCGCTGCCCGGCGCGGACGGCCTGACCGCTCTTGCCCGGCAGCCCGTCGAGGGTCACCGCGCCGCTGTCAATCAGTCGTTGGGCCTGCGACCGCGTGAGGCCGGGCACCTGCCGCGCGAGGTAGAGGTCGAGCCGCGAACCGGAGGCCTCGCAGAGCTGGTCGAGGGGTTCAGGCAGGTCCGGCATCCGCCGCCACTCCGGCGCCCCGCGTGACGCGCCAGTCGGACCATACGCTGTGCAGCACGAAGGCGGCCATGCCGCAGGTGACGCCGATGTCGGCGACGTTGAAGTCGGGCCACACGAAGTTGTAGCGGGGCAGGTAGAAGTGGATGAAGTCCACCACCGCGCCGTCGCGGAACAGGCGGTCCAGCAGGTTGCCGGCGGCGCCGGCGGTGACCAGCGCCAACCCGTGCCGTTGGACCGCAGGCAAGACCAAGATGGCGCGCTGCCAGCAGACCACGGCCACCAGCGCGGCGCCGGCCACGGCGACGAACAGTAGCCGGGCGCCGGCGACATTGTGCAGCATCCCAAAGGCGGCGCCGCGGTTGTAGGTCAAGGTCAGGTCAAGGCAGCCCGGGACCACCGTGGCGTGGCGCCCGGGAGTCTGGACGGCGGTCAGCACCGCCAGCTTGGTGAGCTGGTCCAGGACCAGCCAACCCACGGCCAGCGCGATGAACCAGCCCCGGCGGCTGGCCAAGGCTAACCCGTTTCCAGCATCCGCTGGCACTCCACGCAGGTCGCCACCCATGGCATCCGCTCCAGGCGCGCTTCGGGCACCTCGCAGCCGCACATTTCGCAGATCCCGAAGGTGCCGTCGTCGAGACGGTCCAGGGCGAGCTGGATCTGGGCCAGCGTCTGTTGCACGTTCTGGCCGTAGAGCTGGTCCTTCTCGCGCTCCGAGGCTTGCGCCGCGATGTCGGCGGGGACGTCGTCGGCGTCGGAGAAGCTCTCCAGCGAGTCCTTCGCCTGCCGCGACGACTCCGCCAGTTCGCGCTCGACGTTCAGCAGGCGCTCGCGCTCGGCTTCCAGCTCCTCCTGAAACCGCCGCAGCTCCAGGTCAGGCCGCATCACCGTTGGCTTACGCATCGTCACCCTCCTCACCCTCAACCCAGCGGCCCGCGGTGCGAGCGAGATGCTCGGCGAGGGCCGCCGCGACGGGCCGCAGCGGCCGCTGGCCGGTTGCCGCCCACTTGGATCCGTCCAACACACTCCACTCCGGCCGCCACGCCGCAGCACCCCACGCCGCGCTGCTGACCGCGGTCAGAGGCACCGTCAGGCCGGCGGCCTGCAGCACCTCCTGGGCGAAGCTATACCATGTCGCAGCGCCCTGATTTGTCACGTGATAGGTGCCAAACGCCGCGTCGCCGGTCGCGAGTTCCAAACACGCCGCGGCGAGGTCGCGGGCGTAGGTGCGCTGGCAGCACTGGTCGGCCACCACCCGCAGCGGCTGCCCCGCCCGCGCCCGCGCCAGGATGGCCGTCACGAAGCTCCGGCCGCCCTCGCCGAACAGTCCGGCCGTCCGCACGACGTAATGCGCCGGACAGAGCCGCTGGACCCACTGCTCGCCGCACTCCTTGCTGGCCCCATAGACGCTCCGCGGCGCCGTTGGGTCGGTCTCGCGACACGGCTGGCCCGGGCGACCATCGAACACATGGTCGGTGCTGACGTGCAGCAACCGCAACCCGTGGGCCGCGCAGGCTGCCGCCAGGACCGCCGGGCCGAGGCCATTGGCGCGCACGGCAGCCGGTGCGGCGCGTTCCGCGCCGTCGACATCCGTGTAGGCGGCGGCGTTCAGCACCACCGTCGGTTGTGCCTGCTCCAAACAGGCCGCCACCGCCGCCGCATCGCTGATGTCCAGCGCGGCGCGCGGCCGCGCACAGAGCGCCAGACCGTGCTGTGCCGCCACCGCCTGCACCGCCTGGCCCAGCAGGCCCGCCGCGCCAGTCAGGAGGATCCGCGCGCCGGCCGCCGATTGGCCCATGCTGCCCTCCGAGATCGCCAGACTGCGGCCCTCGACAATCAACGACGGCGCGCCGGGCGTGGTTCCCTGGTTCCGCCAGGCGGTCGTGGCATTACCGTTGCCTTGACGCGCCCCGGCGCCGAATGCTACGATTCCTGCCCGATGAGCCACCTCTTGCTCGGGGCGCTGCTGCTGGCGGCCTCGCCGGCCGCACCCAGCGCCACGGTCGGCTACCTGGACCTGGCCGCCGCGCTGACCCGCCTGGCTGGCCCGGGCGCGCAGCAGCTCGACGACCGCGCCGCCGCGCTGCGCCGGCTGGCCGCGTCGTTGGCGGCGCCCGACGTCCCGCCGCCGCCGAACGCCGAGGCCTGGCGCCAGGATCTGACGCCCTTGGCGAGCAGCGCGGAGCCGGGCGACGCCGGCCTGGAGCTGCAGCTCCTGCGGCAGGGGCTCGACGCCCAGATTCGGCGGGCTCGCGAACGCGAGCGCGCCTTCCAGGCCGCGGCGCTGAGCGGCGAGCTGGAGGCGGCCCGCCTCGCAGCCCGCGAGACGCGGCTGCTGTGGCAGCAACTGCTGGCGCTCCAGCAGCGCTACGAGCGGTTGCGGCTGGAACTCGCCGAACGCGCTGGCGCGCCCGGCTCGCGGGAGGTCGACGGCGCGCTGTTCCGGCGACGGTTGCTCGACAGCGCCACTGACGCGCTGACCGCCTGGCGCGCCGAACAGGACGGCGCGCAGCTCAGCCGGGCGCGGCGCGCGCGCGCGGTCGCCCTGGAGTCCACCCTGGAGTCGGCCGCCGCCGAGCTGGAACGCCTCGGCGAGCGGCTGCTGGCGCGCCGGGAGGCCGCGCTGGCGACCGCGGCGGCGGACCGCCAGGAGACCCTCGCCACGGCCCAGGCAGCGCTCCACGGCGCCATCGACCTGCGGCTGGCGGGCTGGCAGAGCCGCCTGCCGCAACGCGTCGAGGAGGTCGCCGCGCGGCTGGAGCAGCAACGGCAGGCCTGGCTCGAGGGCGCCGCGGCGCTGAGTGCAGCCGCCACCCGACTGCGGGTCGGCGACCCGCTGGCCCGCCGCGACGAGGCCTTGGCCTGGTTGCGCGTCGCCAGCCGGCGGTTGCGGCTCGACCTGCGACTGGAGCCGCAGGCCGGCCTGCCCGACCTCACCGCGCCCGTGCTGGAGCTGGTCTTGGAGTTGATGGCCGACCCGGCCCTGTTGGCGCCATTTCAGGAAGTGGAACTGCCATGAAGTTGTCCGCCGTTGCGGTGCTCCTGGAGGGCACCGCCAGCGCCGCACCCGAGCTCGAGGTGCGGGGCCTCAACACTCCCGCGACCGCCGCCGCGGGCGAGCTGGTGGTTGCCTTCGACGACGCCGCCGTGGCGCTGGCCGAGGCGGGCCCCTGCGCCGCGGTGGTCGTGCCGCGGGGCGCCGCGTGCGGCAAGCCGCACATCGCCGTGGCCGATCCGCGCCGGGCGCTGGCCCGGCTCTTGGTGGCCTTCGCCCCGCCGCCGCCGGCGCCGCGCGGGGTGCACCCGCGGGCCCTGGTGGATCCCAGCGCGACGCTCGGCGAGGGCCTTAGCATCGGGCCAGGCGCCGTGATCGGGGCCGGCACCGCCGTCGCCGACGGCTGTCGGATCGGCGCCAACACGGTGGTTGGTGAGCACTGCTCGCTGGGGCCCGACTGCGTGCTGCACCCGAACGTGACGCTCTACGATCACTCCCACCTGGGCAGCCGGGTGGTGGTCCACGCCGGCACCGTGATCGGGGCCGATGGCTTCGGCTACCAGCATGACGGGCAGGCTCACCAGAAGGTGCCGCAGTTGGGTGGGGTGCAGATCGACGACGACGTCGAGATCGGTGCCAACAGCACCATCGACCGCGCCACCCTCGGCTTCACGCGGATCGGTGCGGGCAGCAAGATCGACAACCTGGTGATGGTCGGCCACAACGTCCAGCTTGGCCGGCAGGTGCTGCTGGTGGCGCAGTGCGGCATCGCCGGCAGCAGCGTGCTGGAGGATGGGGTGGTCCTGGCGGGCCAGGCCGGGGTGGCCGACCACCTGCGGATTGGTGCCGGGACGGTCTTGCTGGCGCAGTGCGGGGTGATGCGGGACGTGCCGGCCGGATCGCGGCTGGGCGGCTCGCCGGGCTTGCCGCAACATGAGTGGTTCCGGCAACTGGCGGCGATCCGCCGCCTCGAACAGACCGGGCGTCGCGTCAGTCGGCTCGAGGCCGCCGTCGACGAGTTGCGCGCGGGCGGGCAAGGAGCTGGGTGCGGTGAGTCGTCTTAGTCTGTTCGCCGTCACGGCCTGGGCGCTGCTGACGGCACCCCTGGCGGCGGTCACCACGCTGCGCTGCGAAGTCTCCACCACCGCCGGCCCGCCGGCCGCGGCGTTGGTCAGCCTCAACGGGGTCCCGACCATTCGGCTCCGCCACGAGCAGTCGGCGGTGGCGCGGCAACTCGCCGCCGAGGTGGTGGCACGGGTCCAAGAGGCGGCCGAGGCCGGCCCGACGCCGGCCCAGATCCGGACCGCCGCGGCGCCCGGCGGCGAGGTGGCGGTGCTGGCCGGCGCGGTGCGGCTGGTGACGGCCAGCGTCGCCCAGGGCAAACTGGCGCGGCAGACGCCGGACTCGCTGGCCCAGACCTGGGTCGCAGCGCTGCGCCGGGCGTTCGCCACGACCTACCTCAGCGTGCCGGGCAGCGGGCTGCTGATCGCGCTGGGCGAGACGGCCACCGTCGCGGTGCGCGGCTACCCGGCGGGCGGGCCGTTCAAGTGCAGCGGGCTGGCCAGCAGCCTGGCCCGGGTTCAGCCGGCAGACGACTGGAGCCGCCTGAGGGTCAGCGGCCGGGCGGTCGGCCGGGGTGAGCTGACGCTGCAACGTGGCCACGCCCGGTTGACGTTGCCGGTCGCGGTGAAGAAGCGGGCGGGCAGCCTGCCGGGCCAGATCAGCGTTGAGGTGACCGGGCGCGAGGTTCCCGGCACGATGCTGCGCGAGGCCGTCTGGGCGCAGTTGATGGCCGTCGCGAAGCTCGAACCCGGGGCCCGGATGCGGTTCGATGTGCCCGACGATCCGTCCCTGCCCCCACCGGGCGGGCGCGGGCAAGTGGCCTTGGCGGTGGCCATCGAGGGGCCGGACTACCTGCCGTTCCAGAGCCGCGTGCTCGCCAATGTGCAGGTCTCCGACTGGCCGGACGCACCGGCCGAGTGGCTGCTGGTGAGCAACGATCCCGAGAGCGTGCGGGGTACCCGGCTGCTGCTGCGCGGACGGCTGCGCAAGGAGCAGCGCACGCGGCTGCTCTACCATCACCTCAACGCCACCGGGCAGCCGCTGGTGCTGGAGGTGCGGCTGCTCAACCACCACGACCGGCCGGCCCGAATCCATGTCCGCGACGCCTTTGCCGGACCGTCGCCGAATCCCGAAGTCGCTGGCCATGTCTGTGCGCGGCGCTACTGGCAGCAGCGCCTGGCCGGGCAGGGCTACTGGCTGCGCCTGCCGCCGCACACCGCCTGGACCATCACCGGCGTGACCTGCGGGCTGAACGAGACGCTCAGCGGGCTCAGCGAGTTTTGGCCGGCCGAACTGGATGACCTGGAGGTGCAGGTCGTCGCTACCAGCGGCGCCCCAGTGCGTGGGCCGCGCGGCATCGCGGCCGCCGCCACCGCGCCCTTCTCGGACATGTTCCTGTTTGCCAAGCCCGACTTCAGCGCCACCTACGCCTACCGCCCGGGCGGCATGTACGCCTTCATGAACGTCGGCCGTGACCCGCTGAAGAGCGTTCTCGGCCCGCCGCTGATGGGCAACTACGGGGCAGTCTACGATCTCAACCTGACCTTCGAGAACAGCGCCGAGCGCGAGCAGCGCTTCGAGCTCGTCTTCAGCGCCGACGGCGGCGCAGCCATCGGCACCGTGGTGGTCAACGGGCGGATCTACGAAACCAAGCTGGTCCGGGGCGGCGAGCAGGAGCGGTTGCTGGATCTGTTACTGCCGCCCGGTGGGCAGCAGGTCTACCGCATTCGGACGCTGCCGGAGTCGGGCAGCAACTACCCACTGCGGATTGTCGGCCGGCCCTACACGGTGGGCTGGGCCGGGCGCGGCAAGCCGTGAGTCTCGCGGCTCGGCTGGCCGACCTGGCGGCCCGCGACGGGTCCAGCCTGAGCGCCGAGCAGCCGCTCGCCGAGCTGACCACCTGGCGGATCGGCGGCCCGGCCCAGTGGGTGCTGCGCCCCCGCAGCCGCGCTACGCTGGTCGCCGCGGTGGCCCTCGCCCGTGCCGCGGGACAGCGGGTCTGGGTGATGGGCAACGGCTCCAACCTGCTCTGCCCCGACGCCGGTGTGCGGGGGCTGGTCCTCAACCTGACCGGCGCCCTGGCCGGGGTGCAGATCAGCGGCGACCAGGTAATCGCCGAGGCGGGCGCCTTCCTGCCGAAGCTGGCCCGCGACACGCTGGCCGTCGGGCTGCGCGGTCTGGAGTGCGTCGGCGGGGTGCCCGGCACCATCGGCGGTGGCGTGGTGCTGAACGCCGGGATCCCCGAGGCGACCCTGGGCCAGGTCGTCGAAAGGGTCGACCTGCTCGACGAGCAGGGCGAGACCTTCACGTTGCCCGCCGCGGAGCTGCACTTCGCGCATCGCAGCAGTCTGCTGCAACAGCGGCCCTGGCTGGTGCTGGCGGCCACCCTGCGCCTGCAACCGGGCGACCGCGCCGCCGGCGAGGCCAAGCTGGCGGAGCACCTCGCCTACCGCCGGCGGACGCAGCCGCTCAAAGAGGCAACCTGCGGCAGCGTCTTTCGGCGCCCGCCAGGCGACTTCCCCGGCCGCGTGATCGAAATCTGCGGCGGCAAAGGCCTGCGGGTCGGCGGGGCCGAGGTGTCGAGCCTGCACGCCAACTGGATTGTCAACCGCGGCGGCGCCACGGCGGCCGATGTGCAGGCGCTGATCGCCGAACTGCAGCGGCGGGCCCGCGCGCAGTGCGGGATTGAGCTGGTGCCGGAGGTGATCGTCTGGGAGCCCTGACCTTTCAGCCGACCAGCCGCACGGCGTAGACCGGTGGCAGGTGGCCGTTCAGTAGGTGCCAGGTGTCGCCAGCGTCGGCGGTGGTCCAGACATTGCCGGTGGTCGAGCCGAAGGCCAGCGTGCAGCCGTCGGCGGCGACGTCCAGGGCATGGCGGTAGACCAGGTCGTAGGCCTCCTGCTGCGGCAATCCCTGGCGCAAGACCTCGAACCACCGCCCGCCATCGCGTGAGCGGGCGACCACCAACTGCGCCTCGACCGGCACCCGGAACTGGTCCTTGATGGCCGGGATGTACCACCCCACCGCGGCATCGCGCGGGCTCACCGCGACCGCGAAGCCGAACCGCGAAGGGGGCACCTCCAAGGCGGTCCAGGTGGCCCCGCCATCGGTGCTGCGGTAGCTGTCGCAGTGGTGGGTCGCCCAGAGCACGGCGGGCTGGTCGAGACAGCGCACGATCCGGTGGGGGTCCTGCAGGTTGAGGTAGGTCGCCTGCTCCGGCGGCAGGAAGTCGGCGCTCATGCCTTCGCCGCGCAGCGTCCAACTGGCGCCATCGTCGGCAGTCAGCCAGACCCCGCCGCAGGAGATGCCGATCACGACGTCGGCCGGGTTGGCCGGGTTGGGGCAGATCGAGTGGATGCCCGGCTCGTCGAGCCCGCCGCCGAACCACTCGCGCCGCTCGGGGCGGTCCCAGAGCGCGCGGTTGAGCTGCCAGCTCTCGCCGCCGTCGGTGCTGCGGAACAGCCCGCCCGGCGCCGTGCCAGCCCACAAATCGCCGGCCGCGGTGCCCGCCGGTTCGAGCGCCCAGAGGTAGCTCAGCGTCCACGGGTTGCGGTCGTCGGGGTCGTCCGGCTTCACCGGATAGGCCGGCGCGGCGACCTCCTCCCAGGTGGCGCCCTGGTTGGCGCTGCGGTGCAGCTTGACTCCAAAGTGGCCCAACGCCGAGGCGGCGTACCAGCGGCCGTCGCGCGGATCGACCAGCAGTTGCGACACCGGGTCGCCGAGGAACGAGACGCGTTCCAGCTTCCAGCCGGCGGCCGTCGGCCGGTAGTCGAACAGCCCCTTGCGGGTTCCCAGCAGCAAGTGCTGCGCCATCAGCGTTCCCTATCCGCCCGAGAGGGCCTGAAAGATGTGGATCTGGTCGGTCGGGCCGACCGGGTCGGTCAGTCGCCCGCGGTCGCGCACGCGGCGACCGTTGACGAACAGCTCGACGTGCTGCCGGAGCTGGCCCTGGTCGTCGAGCAGATAACCCCGCAACCGCGGCTCGCGGTCACACAGCGCTTGCACCGCCGCGGCGACGGTCTCGCCTGGCACCGTCTGCGGCGGACACGCCACGTGGCGCTGCACCGCCTTCGCAAGATGACACACCGGCATCAGCGTCCCTACTCGCCGAAGCGACCCGGCAGCCGCTCGCCACAACGCGGACAGCCGCCGTCTTGGACAATAGACTGACGCATCCGATATTGCGCTCGTGTGATCAGCGGCTCGCCGCACCGCGCGCAGGACGTGTCCCAGCCCTCGCCGGTGGCCGTGGCGTCGCTGTAGACGTAGCGCAGACCGGCCTCGCGCGCCGCCTGGCGAGCGGCCAGCAGTGCTTCCCGCGGGGTCGGCGGCAGGTGGCGCAGCGCGTGGTCGGGGTGGAAGCGGTTGAGGTGCCAGGGCACGTCCGGCCCGAGGTGGCGTAACAGCCAGTCGGCGGTCCGGCGCAGATGGTCCGCGGAGTCGGTCAGAGTTGGGATCACCAGCGTCGTCACCTCCACCCACACGCCAGCCTCGTGGTACCGTCGCAGCGCCGCCAGGACCGGCTCCAGGGGCGCGCCGGTGAGCTGTTGGTGAACCGCCGGGTCGAACGCCTTGAGGTCGACATTCACCGCCAGCAGGCAGGGCAGAATGGCCGCCTGGGGCTCCGGCTGCAGGCAGCCGTTGGTCTTCCAGACCACCGCCAGCCCGGCCTGGCGGGCGGCGACAGCGACGTCGAGGGCGTACTCCAACCAGACCCCCGGTTCGCTGTAGGTCGCGGCGATGGTGCCACAGCCGGCAGCCGCCGCGCGCTGCACCAGCTCGTCCGGCGCCACGAACTCGGCCGCCGGGCCGCGGCCAGCTTTCGGGGCCTGCGAGACCAGCCAGTTTTGGCAGTAGCGGCAGCTCAGGTTGCAGCCGCCGGCCGCGAAGCTGAAGGTCGCTGCGCCGGGGCGCACATGGTACAGGAACTTGCGCTCGATCGGCGCTGGCGCGGCGACCGCGAGCTGCCCGTAGGCAGTGCTATACAGCGCGCCGCCATGGGCCACCCGGACCCCGCAAGTGCCCTGCTGGCCATCGCCCAGGAGACATTCCAGCGGGCACAGCCGACAGACCAGGTGGTCGCCCTGCGGCTCCCACCAGCGGGCGGGCGTCATCGCCGTCAGCCGCCCTGCGCCGCTGCCACCAGCTCCCGCGGCGCCCGGAAGTGAATCCGCTCCTCGGCTGTCTTGAGCGTGTCGACCGGCACCGCCCGCAGGTCCATCAGGCGGGACATCACCTGGTCGACCACCAACTCCGGCGTCGACGCGCCGGAGGTCACGCCGATCACCTGGAACTGCTCGACCCACTCCGGGCGCAGCTCCTCGGCCGTGCCGATCAGGTAGCTGACGCAGCCATTGCTCTCCGCCACTTCGCGCAGGCGGTTGGTGTTGCTGCTGGTGGTCGAGCCAACCACCAGGATCATGTCGCACTGCTCGGCCAGTGCCTTGACCGCTTCCTGGCGAGTGGTGGTGGCGTAGCAGATGTCTTCCTTGCGCGGCGTCCGCAGCCGTGGGAAGCGCGCCGCGAGGACCTCGACGATGCTGGTGACCTCGTCCACACTGAGGGTGGTCTGCGTCAGCACCACCAGCCGCTCGGCCTGCGCCAGCTCCAGCGTCCGCGCCTGGTCGACGTTGTCGACCAGCACCATCTGCGCCGGTGCCTCGCCCATCGTGCCCTCGGCTTCGACATGCCCTTCGTGGCCGATGTAGAGAATGGTGTAGCCCCGCTGCGCCCACTCGCGGGCTTCGCGGTGGACCTTGTCGACCAGCGGGCAGGTCGCGTCGATGATCTTCAGGCCCCGCTGGCGCGACTGCTCGCGGACCTCGGGGCTGACCCCGTGGGCGCTGAAGACGACCGGCATCCCGGCCGGCACTTCGGCGATCTCCTCGACGAAGACCACCCCGCGGTCCTCGAAACTGCGCACCACCCACTCGTTATGGACGATCGCGTGGCGCACGTAGAGCGGCGTCCCGAAGGCGTCCAGCGCGCGGTTGACAATGTCGATGGCGTAGGCCACCCCGGCACAGAAGCCGCGCGGGGCGGCCAGCACAACTCGTTCCATCAAACGGTCTCCAGCACCGGCGGCGCCGGTGGCAGCAGGGCGTCACCCACCTGGCGCAGGCTGGCCAGCTTCAGCACACGCACGCCCAACAGGGCGTCGGACGAGCAGTTCAGCAGCGTGGTCAGCACGTCGTCCACCTTCGGCGGCCGGCCGTCGTGGCTGACCATCTGCAGCTCCAGCACCCCCTCGGCGGCAACCTGCAGCGAGCGGATCATCGGCTTGATATCGACCGGCCGATGAACCACTTGCCCCTGCTGCTTGCCCCGCCGCTGGGCGATGATCTGCGGCTGCGCCAGGTACTGCGCGACCCGCTCGGCGAGGTCGTCGCCGGCCAGTTCGGGTGGCAGCTCGGCCCGCCAGGCGGCGCAGTCTAAGGTGGCCATCAGCGATGGCTCGCTGACCGCCACGAGCCAGCCTTCGTGCACCGCGAACCCCGGCGGCAGCGCGGCGTTGAGGGCGCTCAGGAACTGCTCCGGCTCGACCGCCGCGGTGATCTGCACGTCACACCAGTCGCCGACGGTCTCCAGACCGACCGGCAGCGCCGTGCTGAAGCTGAGGCTGGCATGGGGATGAAAGCCCTCGCTGTATTTCAGCGGCAGTCGGGCGCGGCGCAGGGCGCGGATGAAGACGTTCATCAGCTCTTTGTGCGACAGCAGCCGGGCCAGGCCGCGGCGCTCCCACCGGAAGCGCAAGCTGCCAATCGCCGGCAGGTCCGGCGGCGTTTGCGGCCCGGCCAGGCTCAGGTCGGCGTCGGCCCGGGCCCCTTCGCGCGAGCGCCGCAGCATCGCGGTGCAGGCCGCGCGCTCCTGGTCGATCACCCCACAGCGGTTGCACTTGCCATCGTCGCGGCGGCAGTCGCGCTGCCAGTCGAGGTGGCGGGCGCGCTCCCAGTCGGCGGCCAGCCAGCCCTTCGGGATCAGCACGTCGATGTGGTCCCACGGCAGCGGCGCCGGCACTTCGCGCTCCTCCAGCTCGGTCGCCGGGTCGCGCCCGAACTCCGCCTGCCAGCGCTCGCAAGCCGTCTGCCAGGCCTCCTGGGTGCGGTACTCGTACCAGCCGTCGAAGCGCGCACCGGCCTGCCAGGCCCAGTAGATCAGCCAGCCGAGGCGGCGGTCGCCGCGGGTGATCAGACCCTCCAGGTAGGTCTCGAAGGCGTCGTGACGGCCGAACTTGATGGCCTTGATGTTGTGCAGTTGTCCGCGCAACAGGCCCTGCCGGCGGCGGGTCTCTGCCATCGGGATTTGCGCGGCCCACTGGAACGGCGTCTGCGGCTTCGGGACGAAGGTGCTGATGCCGAGGTTGACCTTCGCCCGCCCGCCGCGGAGCGGTCGACCGACGAACCAGACTTCGCGCGCCAGCTCGCCGATCGCCTTGACATCGTCGTCGGTCTCGGTCGGCAGGCCGATCATGAAGTAGAGCTTGATCTGATCCCAGCCCTGCTGAAAGCACTGCCGCGACATATCGAGCAGGTCCTCGCGGCTGATGAACTTGTTGATCACCGCCCGCATCCGGTCGGTGGCCGCTTCGGGGGCGAAGGTGATGCCGCTCTTGCGGACGTTGCCGAGTTGGTTGGCGAGGTCGACGCTGAAGCTGTCGAGTCGCAACGACGGCAGGCTGACGCCGATGTGTTCGGGCGTCGCCAGCTCGACCGCCTGGCGCACCAGCGACTTGACCTGGCTGTAGTCGCAGGTGCTCAAGGAGACCAGGCTGATCTCCTCGTAGCCGGTCCGCTGCATCGTCTCGACCTGCAACCGCGCGAGGTTGTCCAGCGACCGCTCGCGCACCGGACGGGTGACCATCCCGGCCTGACAGAAGCGGCAGCTCTGGGTGCAGCCGCGCAGCACTTCCAGCGCCACGCGATCATGCACCTGGGCGGCGTAGGGCACCAGGTAGTCGGTCGGGAAGGGCGTCGCATCGAGGTCGCGCACCAGCCGTTTGCGGATCCGCGGCGCGTCGGGCGGTGGGACCAGCCGGCCGCCGACCTCGATCATGGGGTACCGCGCCGGGACGTAGACCCCGTCCAGGCTGGCCAGGCGATCGAGCACGGTCTCCCGGTCGCCGCCAGCGGCGACCGCGTCGGCGAGTTCCAGGACCACCTCCTCGCCGTCCCCGATCACAAAGGCGTCGATGAACAGCGCCAGCGGCTCGGGGTTGAAGACGCACGGCCCACCGGCGATCACGAGCGGGTGCTGCGCGCTGCGCTCGGCCGCCAGCGGCGGCACCCCGCCGAGGTCGAGCATGTTCAGAATGTTGGTGTAGTTGAGCTCCCACTGCAGCGTGAAACCGAGCAGGTCGAAGGCGTGCAGCGGGGTCTTGCTCTCGAGGGCAAACAGCGGCAGGCCGCGCTCGCGGAGCAGCGCCTCGAGGTCGGGATGCGGCGCGCAGACGCGCTCGGCCCAGAACTCGGGCCGTTGGTTCAAGATGTGGTAGAGAATCTGCAGGCCGAGGTTGCCCAGCCCCAGGTCGTAACTGTCGGGGAACGCCAGACAGGCCCGCAGGCGCACCCGCGCCGGGTCTTTGTGGACCGCGTTGAGCTCGGTCCCGAGATACCGCGAGGGCTTCTCGACCCGCGGCAGGATCTCCCGGTCGAGCCACTCCGACAACTGCCTCACAAGCGCCTCCGCCCCTCAACTCACCGCCGTCGGTGGCCCTTTCAGTATAGCACGGTGCCCCCTGGCAGGCCGGAGCGGCGCTTGACAAGCCGCGCGCCGCCGCCTATGATCAGCCCCACGCCGGAGTGGCGGAATGGTAGACGCACCTGACTCAAAATCAGGCGGGCGCAAGCCTGTGTCGGTTCGAGTCCGACCTCCGGTATCCACCCACTAATCCATGATCATCATCCGACCCGCCGAGCCCCGTGACCTCGACGCGCTGGTGCTGGGCAACGCCGAGCTGGCCCGCGAGACCGAGGACACCCTGCTGGACCAGGCCGTGCTGCGCGCCGGCATCGCGGCATTGCTGGCCGATCCGGCCAAGGGCTGGTACCTCGTCGCCGAAGTCGATGGCCAGGTGGTCGGGCAGATCATGCTGACCTTCGAGTGGAGCGACTGGCGCAACGGCTGCCTCGGCTGGCTGCAGAGCGTCTGGGTCGCCCCCGACCACCGCCGGCAGGGTGTCTTCAGCGCGCTCCTGGCGGGGTTGATCGAGCGGGCCAGGGCGGCCGACATCGTCGGGCTGCGGCTGTACGTCGAAGAGCACAACACCCGGGCGCAGGAAGTCTACCGGCGCCACGGGTTCGCCGCCGCGGGCTATCTGGTCTACCACCGCGACGGGCCGCTGTAAGCCGGAAGGACGCCCGACCGCGCTGGCGAAGCCGCCCGCCGGTTGGAGTCGGCAGATGACCTCCCGTGAGCGGCTGCTCTGCGCCCTGCACAACGAACGCCCCGACCGGCTGCCCTGCCAGGTCCACGGCTGGATGGCCTACTACCTGAAGTACTACCTCGGCGGCTGCGACTGGTACCAGGCCTACGAACGCTTCGGGATGGACTACGCGATCTACGTCTCGCCCGACTACCAGTACGCCCCGGCCGATCTCGCCAACTGGGTGGTTGACCAGCGCGACCTGGGGCCGCAGCCCGACGGCAACCGCCGTTGGGAGGCCACCATCCGCACCCCGACCGGCGAGCTGCATTACGCCGGGGCGAGCAACGAGATCACTGGCTGGCAGACCGAGCACCTGCTCAAGACGAGCGACGACTTCGCCATCTGGGAGCGTTGGCACCCGGTGCCGACCGGCGCCGACTTCCGCCAGATCCGCGAGGCGCGCGACCGCCTCGGCGACCGCGGCATCGTGCGCAGCCACCCCTTCTCGCCGGGCCAGGGCAGCCCCTGGCAGAGCTTCTGCATCCTCTACGGGACGCAGGAGGCGATCCTGCTGGCGATCGATCAGCCGGACTTCGTACACCATGCGCTCAACGCCATCGTCGAGCGGACGATTCGCGTCAGCGAGCTGTGGGTCGGCACACCCGCCGACATGGTCGAGACCGGGGGCGGCGCGGGGTCGAACACGGTGATCAGCCCGGCGATGTTCGCGGAGTTCTGCGTGCCCTACGACCAGCGCCAGCACGAGGTGCTGCGGGCGGCCGGGGTGAAGATTGTCTACCACCTCTGCGGTGGGCTGATGAAGCAGTTGCCGCTGGTGCTGCAGAACGGCGCCGACGGCCTGGAGACGATGACCCCGCCGAGCATGGGTGGTGATGTCGACCTGGCGGCCTGTTCGCGGTTGGCCGGCGACCGGCTGTTCTTCATCGGCGGCTTTGACCAACTGCGGGGCTTCGAGCGCGGCACGCCGGAGGCCGCCCGCCAGCTCGTCTTCGAGTGCTTCGAAGCGACGCGCGACCAGGCCGGCTACATCATCGCGCCGTCCGACCACTTCTTCCACGGCGACCCGGCCAACCTGCAGGCCTTCGCCGACGCCGTCAAGGAGTGCGTCTACTGACCGCTGGGGAGGACCCGATGGCAACCACGCAGATTCGTGATCGCCTGGCCCAGGTTAGCCTGGCCCGCCTGCGGGCGGACCTGTACCACCTCTGCGCCGACCCGCTGCCCTGCCGCCGCGCCAACGTCACGCTGCCGGGCCACCAGCAGTCGACGTTGGCCGAGGCCGACGCCTACCTCGCGGCGCAGTTGGCGGCGGTCGGGCTGACCGTCGAGCGCGAGAGCGTGCCGGTGCAGGCCTACCGCTGCGACATGAGCAAGCCGCCGACGCAATGGTACTCGGCGCCGCAGGCCGGGGATCCGTGGTATCTGGCGGACAACCTGACCGTCACCCTGCCCGGCGGGGCGCGGCCCGCGGAGATCATCCTGGCCTGTGCCCACAAAGACTCGCAGAGCTGGATCGCCTCGCCCGGGGCCTACGACACCGCCGTTGGGACCATCGCACTGCTGGAGCTGGCCCGCCTGCTGGCCGACGCGCCGCTCGACCGCACGGTGCGGCTGCTGTGGTGCAACGAAGAGCACAGTCCGTGGACCAGCATCCACGCCGCCCAGCAGGCCCGCGCGCGGGGCGACCACCTGCTGGCGGTGCTGAACACCGACGGCCTGGGCGGGCGGCCGAGCGCCTGGCAGGCCGCGGGGCGGCGCACCAACGTGACTCGCTACACGACCCCCGAAGGCCGTCCGCTGGCCGAACTGTGTGCGGAGGTCAACGCGGCCTACGGGATCGGGCTGGAACAGAGCCTGTTCGCCGCGGAGCATCCCAACGACGACGACGGCAGCTTCATCAAGGCCGGCTACCGCGTGGCCGTCGCCAACATCGGTAGCTTGCCCTACCGTCACGACTGGTACCACCAGCCGCAGGACACCGCCGACCAGGTGGATCTCGAGAACGTGGCGCAGGGCTGTCAGTTGGTGCTCGGCACGATCCTGCGGCTGGACCGCGACGGTCTGCCGCCGGGCTGAGCGGCGCCGGCGGCGCAGCGTAGACGGTCGGCGCGGGGAAGTGCTACAATCGCGCCGCGCTGCTGACCACTCGCTCCGGAGGACTCTGCCGCATGGCTCAGGCACCCGTCTCGGCGGCTGACCCGCCCGTCCGCCAATCGGCGGTGACCCTTCGCGCGATTCTGCTGGGCCTGTTGTTGATGCCGCCGAACGTCTACTGGTGCCTGCAGGTTGAGGGCATCTGGCACAGTGGGCACCCCTCGGCGCTGAGCCTGTTCTGGAATGTCTGCTTCACGATTCTGGTGCTGGTCGCCATCAACCTCGGCCTCAAGCGCATCGCGCCGCGCTGGGCGTTGACGCAGGGCGAGTTCATCACGATCTACGTGCTGCTCTACATGGCCACCGCCCTGGCCGGTCACGACTCGTTGCAGCTCCAGATTCCCGTCCTGTCGATGCCCTGGTATTTCGCCGACGACTCCAACAAGTACGCCACGCTCTTGCAGCCTTTCCTGCCCGAGTGGCTGACGGTCAGCAACCCCGACGTGGTCAAAGCGTTCATCGAGGGGCACAACTCGCTGTTCGATCAGGGCCACTGGCGCTTCTGGGTGATCCCGATCTTCTGGTGGACGGCCTTCATCGCGGCGCTGGGCCTGGTGCTGATCTGCCTCAACGTCTTTGTCCGACGGCAATGGACCGAGCACGAGAAGTTGAGCTACCCGATCATCCAGTTGCCGCTGGCGCTGACCGAGGGCGGGGGGCAGGCCAGCTTCTTCACCAACAAGTGGTTCCTCGCCGGCTTTGTGGCAGTCGCCGCGCTGGACATCCTGAACGGCCTCAGCCGCGGCTTCATTCCGGCGCTGCCCTACATCAAGATCCGGCACAACGAGCATGTCTGGTCGGACGCCTTCACGACCTTCCCATGGAACCGCATGGGCCGGCTCGAGACGCCGTTCTATCCGTTCCTGGTGGCGCTGGGCTTCTTCTTGCCGCTCGATCTGTCGTTCTCGATCTGGTTCTTCTTCCTGTTCCAGAAGGCCCAGAACGTCCTCGCCGCGGTGGTCAAGCTGCCCGACATGCCGGAGCTGCCGTACAGCTACGAGCAGACCGCCGGGGCGTTGCTGGTGCTGTTCATCTACACGGTCTGGCTGGCCCGCGGGCACCTCTCGGCGGTGGCCCGGACCATCTTCACGCGGCACGACCGGCTCGACGACCGCAACGAGCCGGTCAGCTACCGGACGGCCTTCGCCGGCCTGTTGGTGGGCAGCGCGTTCCTCTACTGGTTCAGCCTCCGGGCCGGGATGTCGCCGGGGGTGATCGTCGCCTTCTTCATCATCTACGGGATCATCGCCTTCACGATCACGCGGATCCGCGCCGAGCTCGGGCCGCCGGCGCATGAGATGGTCGGCGTCAACGCCTATCGGCTGCTGATCACCTTCCAGGGCACCGCCGCGTTGGGGCCCAAGAACCTGATCATGTACCCGCTCTACTACTGGTTCACCGGCCGCGGGTACCGCACGCAGATCATGCCGCCGATGATGGAGGGCTTCAAGATGGCCGAGCGCGCGGGCGTCAGCTCGCGGGGCCTCGGCTGGGTGATGCTGCTGGGGCTGTACGTCGGCGGGATTGCGGTCTACCTGATCGGCGCGCAGCTCAGTTTCACCAACAACTCGTCGTTCAACGGCATGGTGATGCACAGCCACGGGCACGTCAAACAGACCGCCACCTGGATCGAAGGGCTGGCGAAGTACGACGTGCTGCCGAACGTCCCGCGGATGATCGCCCTGGCCGCGGCGATGGTCTTCACCGCGTTCCTGATGTTCATGCGGCTGAACAGCCTGCGCTGGCCGTTCCACCCGGCCGGCTACGCGCTCTCGATGACCTTCGGGGTCGACTACTTCTGGATGTGTATGCTGCTCGCCTGGGCGCTGAAGTCGTTGGTGTTGAAGTACGGCGGGTACGGGCTCTACCGCAAGGTGCTGCCGTTGTGCTACGGCGTGCTGCTCGGCGAGTATGTCGTCGGCGCCTTCTGGAGCGTGCTGAGTCTCTTCCTGCACCGCCCGATCTACGACTTCAGTCCGGGCTAGGCCGCCCCCGACGAAGGAAGCGCCGCCGCGGTGCCGTACCCTCGGCGACAGTGAGGGCGGCGCGATGCAGATCGATCTGAGCGGCAAGGTGGCGGTGGTCAGCGGTTCCTCGCGCGGCATCGGCCGCGCCTGCGCGGTCGAGCTGGCGCGGGCCGGGGCGGATGTGGTGGTCAACTACCGCACCCATCCCGCCGACGCCGCGCAGGCCGCCGAGCGGATCCGCGACCTCGGCCGGCGGGCCGTCGTGGTGCAGGCCGATGTCGCCACCCGCGAGGGCTGCGAGGCCCTGATCAGCGCGGCCACCGAGCAACTCGGCCGGCTGGACATCGTCGTCGTGAACGCCGTGCAGAGCGTCCGCAAGCCGGTTGTCGAGCTCAGCGTCGACGATGTGGCGGTGGCCTGGAACAGCATCCTGTGGCACGCCTTTCACCTCAGCCAGCTCGGCGCGCGGGTGCTGCAGGCGCAGGGGCAGGGCGGGCGGATCATCTACATCAGCTCGGTCCACGCCAGCTTCGGCTACCCCACGGCGATGGCCTACAACGCGGGCAAGGCGGGCATGAACCACATGGCCCGCACGCTCGCCAGCGAGCTGGCGCGGGACCGCATCCTGGTCAACACCATCGAGCCCGGCTGGATCAACACCGAGGGCGAGCGGCAGTTCTTCAGTGACGAGGAGATCGCCGCGAAGGGCCGCACGTTGCCGCTCGGACGGCTCGGCTGGCCCGAGGAGATCGCCTACATGACGGTCTTCCTGGCGAGCGAGCAAGCCGCCTACATCACCGGCTCGATGCTCCGCGTCGACGGCGGCTATGTGCTGCCACGAACCGTGGAGGAGTAGGCGATGACCGCCTGGCTGGTGTTGCTGCCGTGGCTGCTGACCCCGCTGCCGGTGCCGAACGCCGGGTTGGAGGAGGCCGCCGCCAACGGCGCGGCGCCGGCCGGCTGGCAGATCACCTTCCCTGATGGGGCGCAGCACGTCTGGGACAGCACGGTCGCCCACGGCGGGCAGCGCAGTCTGCGGGTCAGCGCGGCCGACGCCGCGAAGCTGGCGCCGAACGTGGCCGCCTGGCGCTGCAGCCTGCCCGCGCCGGGCGTGGGCGAGTGGGTCCTGTCGCTGTGGGTCCGGGGCCAGGACCTGCCGGCCGGCGGCATGGTGCGGGTGCGGCCCCTCAACGCTGCCAACGAACCGCTTGGAAACTTCGGATTCCCGACCGCTCGCGGCACCTTCGAGTGGCGCCGGCAGCACTGCCGCTTCACGCTGAGCGCCGAGACGCAGACCATCGAGCTGGTGCTGGGCCTGCAAAAGGCGACCGGCACGGTCTGGTTCGACGACCTGGCGCTGCACAGCGCGGCCAGCGCGGCGGAGGTCGTCGGCCGCGCCGAGTTCAGCCCGGCCGAGGCCTTGCCGGTCAAGAGCGAACAGCGCCTCAGCGTCACCTGGACCGCCGGCAGCGATGGCCTGCAGCCGGGCGGCAGCCTGCTGATCGAGGCGCCGTCCTGGCGGGAGCAGCGCAACTGGTACCAGGTGCGGGAGCTGCAGGCGACCTGCAGCCGCGCCGGCGCGCGGCTGACGCTGCAACGCGGCCGACTGCAGAACCAGACCTGGCCGCCCGCCTGGGTCGGCGGGCTGGCCAGCCTCACCCTGGCGGCCGATAGCGTGGCCTTGAGGCATGGCGACCGGGTGACCGTGGCCTGGACCATCACCACCGCCACGGTGCTGACCGAAGGGGCCAGCTTTGAGGTCAGTGTCGCCGCCAGCGCCGACGCGCCTGCCAATCTGGTCGGCCGGCACCGCTGGGAGCTGGCCGGCGGCCCAGCGGTGCGGCTCAACGTCACGGCCACCCCAACGCCGTTGCCCGGCGCCCCGGCGCGAGTCAGCATCGCCGCCTTCGACGCCCTCGACAACCCCGCGGCGGCCTTCAGCGGCAAGGTCACGCTGAGTCTCGAGGGCGGCCCCAGCCCGCGGCCGACCGCGGTCGGCATCAGCCCGGCCGACCAGGGCCGGGTCCGGCTGATCACCCAGTTTGCGCAGCCTGGCATCTACCGCGTCACGGCGCGCTGCGGCGAGGTGGCCGGTCGGTCGCACCCGATCTGGGTCAGCGCTGCCAACCAGCAGGGCATCTGGTTCGGCGATCTGCATGTCCACGGCGAGGCCTCGGCCGACGCCGTCGGGCCGCAACGCTACACCCACGTCTACGCGCGCGACTGCCTCGGGTTGGACTTCGCCGCGATCAGCGACCACGCCGCCCTGGGCCCGCCGTGGGAGCCCTGGCAGCGCACCAAGCAGGCCAACAACGCCGCCCGTGACGTGCCCTTCTACGACACCATCAACGGCTACGAGTTGAGCTTCCGCAACGGCCACAAGAACGTCTACTTCCCCGACGACGACCCGCCGTTCTTGAGCGGCACCAACACCAAGCTGTTGTGGCAGCAACTCGGAGGGCGCGAGGCGCTGACCATTCCGCACACCCCCAACACCGACAGCGGCACGGCGCTCAACGCGCAGGGCGAGAAGGTCTGGACGACGATGGACTGGGCGCCGCGCAACGAGCAGTACCAGCGCGTGGTGGAGCTGGTGCAGGTCCGCAGCTCCTACGAACAGGACGCCCGGGATCCCAGCCTGCGGGTGACTCAAGGCGGCTTCAAGGCCTCGGTCCAAGACGCTCTGGCGCAGGGCCATACCCTCGGATTCATCGGCAGCACCGACACCCACGACGGGTTGCCCGGCAGCAAGCAGGGCTGGGCCGCGGTGGTGGCCCCGCGGCTGGAGCGCCGGGCGCTCTGGGAAGCGCTGCGCGACCGCCACTGCTACGCCACCAGCGGCGCGCGGATCTTGTTGCGGATGACGCTGAACGAGGCCGTGATGGGCCGTGAGCTGACCCTCCCCCGGACCACCCCACGCGAGGTGCGCTGCGAGGTGGTGGGCACCGCACCATTGCAGCGAATCGACCTGATTCGTGACGGTCAAGTGCTTACCAGCGCGTCGCCCGAGGGCGAGGCAGCGACGTTCCGGGCCTTCGATGACACGCCGCTCACGGCGCGGCGCTACTACTATCTGCGGGTGCTGCAACGCGACAGCCAGATGGCCTGGTCGTCGCCGGTCTGGGTGACCCCCCGGGGCTGAGGAGTCGAGCATGTGGCGCTGGCTGGCTGTCGTGTTGGTCCTACCGCTGGCGCTGCGCGCCGCCCCGGCGGAGCCGCTGCTGGTCGAGGACTTCGAGGGCGGGGTCGGTGCCTGGCAGCGGGTCGAGGGCACGCCGGGCACGCTGGTCGCCCGGGCCACCGCCGAGACCACCGCTGGGGCGGGCGCCCTGCAGGTGCAGTGGCCAGCGCTGCCGCAGTCGTGGGCGCATGTCCAGCGCGCCGTGCGGCCGGGTGAGTGGTCCGGGCAGGGCGGCGTGGCGTTGCGCTTCCGCCTGCGCGGCGACGGGTCGGGCGAGCGGCTGAACGTGATGTTCGGCAACTACGAGGCCAGGCCGGCCTTGATGTTCCGGGCCAGCGTGCTGCTCGACTTCACCGACGAGCGCGAGATCACCCTGCCGTTCGACTCCTTCGAGCCGGCCGGCCTGACCGCCGCGCTGAGCAACCTGGTGCTGCTGCAGTTCAACGTCAGCCAGAGCGCCAGGCCGGTCAGCCTGGTGATCGACGAGATTGCCATCGTGCCTGGCCCGCAGGCCCCGGCCGTGGGCGACTACCACGACTACGATCTGGTCCCCACCGGCGGCTGGGAGTGCCCGGCGCCGGCCGGACTGCGGCTCGACCCGCTGGGTGGGCTGCTGGAGCCGGTGACCCTCCCGGCCACCATCCACGGGATCGCCAACCACCGCGACTTGCACAACCCGCTGCGCTTCGAAGCCACCTGGCCCGCCGCGGGCAGCTTCGGGGTGTTGGTCGGCAAGACCTCGGGCTACGGCGGCTCGCGGCTGATCCTGAAGATCGACGGGCGCGAGGCCCGGCGGTGGGACTTCCCGGGGACCACCGAGACCGCCCTGACGCAGTACCAGGGCTGGTACCAGGTGCCGGTGCCCGCTGGGTCGAGCTCCGTGCAGATCGACAACGACGGGCAGGACTGGCTGGCCATCGAGCGGATCCGCTTTGGCAACCTGCTCGGGGTGGGCGCGCGCATCGTGCGGCAGGGGCCGGCCCTGGAAGTTCGTTTCAGCCAGCCGGAGGCCGCCGTCGGGCTGCAGCTCAACGCCGCACTGGCTGGCCGTGAGCTGCCCCTGACGGCCGTTGCGCCGGGCCTGCTGCGGGCCGCGTTCCCGACCGACGTCGCCGGCAGCGGCACCTGGCCGGTCAGCGTGACCGCCCAGCGCGACGGCCGCACCGTGCTCAACCAGCAGTTGACGGTCGACCTGAGCGGGCCGCGGCTGCGGTTGCAGCGGATTGCCTGGCCGACCGCCGAGCCGGTCGAGGCGGTCGTGCGGTACGCCAACCGCGCCGACGTGCCGCTGGCCGGGGCCACGCTGACCGGCACCTGGCAGGGCCAGCCATTGACCCTGACCGACCGCGGCGAGGGCCTCTACGGCGCCAAACTGGGGACCTTGGCAGCGGGAGTCTACGACCTGCCGGTGCAGGTCGCCGGCGGCCCGGCGCGGGCGCTGCGGCTGGTGGTCTACGACCCCACGGCGACGCGGCCCGGGAGCCTGGTGCGCCTGACCCCCGGCGGCGGCTTCGAAGACTCCGCTGGCCGGCCGGCCTGGCCCTGGGGCTACGCCACCATCGGCATCTTCGCCCCCGACGCGGAGTTCGTCGAGCGGCCGGCGGGGCCGTCGAACTGGACTCAGGCCGACCCGGCGGCGCTGCGTGACTGGCTGGCCCTGCTGCGCGCCTACGGCGTCAACGTCGTGCGGTTCGGCGTCAACGTCGACAGCCGCGGCGTCGGCGGCGACCAGGGCGGTCGCGCCAACCCGGCGGTGCTCGACCGGCTGGCCGAGCTGCTCGACATCCTGGGTACCCTCAACATGCGGGCGATCCCAGTGCTGTGGTGGGGGCACTACCGCAACTTCAGCTTCCAGGGCATCCCGGCCTACGACAAGCTGATCGGCAAGCAGGCCGACTGGTTCACCAACGCGGCGGCGCTGGCGCTGCAGCAGCAGTACGTGCGGGAGGTCGTCAGCCGCTTCACCGGCGACCCGCGGGTGTTTGCCTGGGAGGTGATGAACGAGACCTATCGCGCTGGCGATGACCTGCCGGCGGCCGTGCGCTGGACCAACGCCATCGTCGAGACCATTCGGGCCGCCTCGCCGGAGCATCTGATCACCACCAGTGCGGCCGAGGCGACGCCGGGGCCGGAGGTCGCCTGGATGCGCGGCGGGACCTTCGACTTCTTCAACTGGCACGCCTACCCGACCTACCCCGACTACGGCGCCTGGCGCCGGCTGGTGCGGCCCGAGCAGTCGCGCGAGATGGGCCTCTACGCGGCGGTGATGGCCCGCCTGCAACGCTTCGGCGGGCGGCCCAGCGTGCTGGGCGAAGTCGGCAACGACCGGCTGCGTGAGCTGAGCTACCCCGAGATGCGGACTCTGTTGACCCGCGACGGGCTCTGGCTGGCCTGCTGCGCCGGGTCGCCCGGGGGGATCACCTGGGACGCCATCGCCGACCTGCGGGAGGTCGACGTGATCAGCCGCCTGGCCGCCGCGGTGCGGTGGGACCAGTTGCCACCCGACCCGGCCCCGCTGGCGGTCCGGCTGAGCGACCTCGAGGCCGATCTGCACGACGCCGTCGAGTACACCGCCTGGTCGCTGCGCAGCGGCGTGCCGGTCGACTTCCTGAGTTCCGACGAGCCGAAGGCCGCCGACCAGAGCGTGCTGCCGACCGGCTTTGTGACACCCAATCCGGCGCCCAAACCGCTGGTCGCCGCCGCGCCCGGCTATGAGGTGGCGGTGCGCAGTGCCGCCGGCGGGCGCTACGTGCTGGCGTACCTGCGCAACGTCGCCGGGGCGCTGCCGCAGAACGTCCGGCTGCGCACCGCCCGCGCCGCCTGGCTGCGCTTTGCTCCGCCCGAACGCGGCAGCCTGCAGGTCTGGGACCTGGACACCCGGCAGCCGGTGCAGCAGGCCACGGTCGACACGCCGCAGAACCTGAGCCTCGGCACCACCGACCACGACTTCGCATTGCTCTTCCAGCCAGCCCGGTAGCGGCCGGCCAGCGCTGGCGGCAGGAGGTTCCGCGCGGCGCGTGGCGAAGCGGTACCGCACGAGGTGAGCATGAGCCCTGTCGAGGCGTTGGCGTTGCAGCACGCCTGGGTGACCGGCGATTCGCTGCGCAAACACATGCTGGCGGTGGCGACCTGTCTGCGGGCCTACGCGCCGCACTACGGCGGCGACCCCGACCTGTGGGAGACCGTCGGCCTGCTGCACGACTTCGACTACGAGCGGCATCCCAGCCTCGCCGAGCACCCCCTGGTGGGCGTCGCCGAGTTGCGCCGGCGGGGCGTCGACGAGGTAATCTGCCGGGCGGTGCTGAGCCACGCCGACCACGCCGACTGCCCGCGGGTCAGCGATCTGGAGAAGTGCCTCTACGCCTGCGACGAGCTGGCCGGTTTCCTGGTGGCGGTCGCCCTGCTGCGGCCCGAGCAGCTTGCCGGGATGGGCGTTAGCAGCGTCAAGAAGAAGCTCAAGACGAAGGCCTTCGCGGCCAATGTCAGCCGCGACGACATCGCTCGTGGCGCCGCGGAGCTGGGCGTCGACCTGGACAGTCACATCGCCTGCTGCATCGCGGCGCTGCAAACGCGGGCGGCTGAGCTGGGGTTGGCCGGATGAAAATCCTGGTGGTCAACAGCGGCGGCTCGTCGCTGAAGTACAAGCTCTACGAGATGCCTGCCGAGAGCGTCATCGCGCAGGGGCATCTCGACCGGCTGGGCACCGACCGGGCGGTGCTGACGCACAAAGTGAGTATCGCCGGGCGGGTGGTGACGCGCGAACTGCGCGAGCCGGCGCCGGACCATCTGGCGGGCATCAAGCTGATGCTCCGCGAGCTGTCCCGCGCGGGCGATGCGCCATTGGCGAGCCTCGCCGAGCTGGACGCCGTGGCGCACAAGCTGCCGCACGGCGGTGAGGTCAGCGGCGCGCAGGTGATTGGCCCGGCGGTTGAGGCGGCGCTGCAACGCTTCGCGGCGGTGGTGCCGGTCCACAACCCGCCGGTGCTGCGGGCGATAGCGGCGTTCCGCGAGACGCTGCCGACCACACCGCAGTGCGGTACCTTCGAGACGCATTTCCACGCCACCCTGGAGCCGGCGGCCTACCGCTACGCGCTGCCGGAGAGCTGGTACACCGCCCACGGCATCCGGCGCTACGGGTTCCATAGCTGCTCGCACCGCTACACCGCCGGCCGGGTGGCGCAAATCCTGCGGCGGCCGCTCGATGAGCTGCGGCTGGTCGCCTGTCACCTCGGGTCGGGCACCAGTGTCTGCGGCATCCGGCACGGGCGGTCGGTCGAGATCTCGTCGGCCTTCACCCCGCAGGCCGGCACGCCGATGTCGACCCGCCCCGGCGACTTCGACCCCTTCGTGCTGACCTACCTGTTGGAAAACACTGCCCTGACCGTGGCCGAGCTGAACCGCGAGCTGACCACGGCGGCGGGGCTGGCCGGCCTCAGCGGCGTCGGCGGCGACCTTCGCGACATCGAGCAGGCGGCGGCCCAGGGCGAGAGCGGGGCGAAGCTGGCGCTGGATGTCTTCGTCTGGAACATCCGCCGCTGGATCGGCGCCTGCCTGCTGGCCTGCGGCGGGGTCGACGTGATTTCGTTCACCGGCGGGATTGGCGAGAACGACCCGCTGCTGCGGCGACGGGTCTGCGCCGAGCTCGCCTGGCTGGGAGTCGAGCTGGACGAGCTGGCCAATCAGCGGGGTGGGGAGGGCATCATCTCGACCCCCCAGGCGGCGGTGCAGGTGGTCTGTGTGGCGGTCGACGAAGAGATTGTAGTGGCCCGCGACGCCTACGAGTTGCTGGCCGTAGGAGCAGCGAACGGATGAAACTGGCGACCTTCAGCGCGGCCGGGCGGACCCGGCTGGGTGCTCTGCGGGGCGACCGCTGGATCGACCTCAACGCCGCGGCGCAGTTGGCGGCCGACGCGCCGCAGACCGTGGCGGACAGCCTGCGCGAGTTGCTGGCCGGCGGTGAACCCGCGCTGGCCCGGGCCGCGGCCGCGCTGGCGGCGGTGGACGCCGCGGATCCGCCGGCGTTGGCCGGAGTGGCCTTCCGCCGCGACGAGATCACGCTGCTGCCGCCGATTCCCGACCCCAGCAAGATCCTGGCGATCGGCCAGAACTACCGCGACCCCTGCGCCGAGCAGAACGTCCCGGTGCCCGAGGCGCTGGCCCTGTTCGCGAAGTACCCGTCGGCACTGGTCGGCGACGGGCAGCCGATTCGGCTGCCGCCGGTGGCGCTGACGCAGCAGGTCGACTACGAGGCCGAGCTGGCCTTCGTGATTGGCCGCGGCGGCTGCAACATCCCGCTCGACGAGGCCTACGAGCACGTCGCCGGCTACACCATTTGCCACGACGTCTCGGCGCGCGATGTGCAGTTTGGCGACGGTGGCAAGCAGTGGGTCCACGGCAAGTCGTTCGACACCTTCTGCCCCCTCGGGCCGGTGCTGGTGACCCGCGACGAGCTGCCCGATCCCCACACGTTGGACATCTCGTTGGAGATCAACGGCGAGTGCCTGCAGCGCAGCAACACCCACAATCTGGTCTTCACGGTGCCCTTCCTGGTCAGCGAGCTGTCGCGCTCGCTGACGCTCTGCCCCGGCGACATCGTCACCACCGGCACGCCCGGCGGGGTCGGCTTCTTCCGCCAGCCGCAGCGCTTCCTGCGGCCGGGTGACGAGGTGATCGTGCGGATCGCCGGAATCGGCGAGCTGCGCAACCCGGTGATCGCCGGCTGCGGCTGAGGGAGCCAACATGGACCTCGAGGTGTGGCGCTGCCAGGTGCTTGACCAGGCGGTGACCGACTTCTGTACCTGGCAGGGCTGGCCGCGCGACCGCTTCTTCGAGGCCGCGGCCCGTTGGGGCGAGGTCGGGCCGGCGCTCTGGGCCCAGAGCACGCCGACCACTTTCTACACCGGCTGGACCGCCGAGGCCGGACAGGTCGCCGTGGCGCGCAACCTGATCGATCAGGCCAGCCGCCTGTACCTGTTCGATCTGCTGCAGCGGATCATCACGCAGGCAGGCCGGCCGGAGGCCTACCTCGACTACGGTTGCGGCTCGGGGCTGTTGAGCTACAGCTTCCTCGACCAGCTCGGCGATGCCGTGTTGTGCGATGTGCCGAACAGCAACCAGGAGTTCCTGCGCTGGCGGTTGGCCCACCACCAGCAGCGCAACGCCGCCGCCGTCACGCCCGAGGAGGCCGCCGCACTGCCGGAGCAGACCTTCACGCTGGTCGTCTGCATCGATGTGCTGGAGCACCTCGCCGAGCCGACTGCGGTGTTGCAGCAACTGCACCGCCTGCTGCGGGTCGGCGGCCTGCTGCTGCACCGCTCGCCCTGGGCGCGCGACGACGAAGACCTCGACGAACACCTGCCCGAGGCGACGGCCGACTGGCACCGGCCCGGCGGCGGGCGCGACTTCCTGGCGCAGCATTTCCGGTGCGTGGTAGAGATTGAGAGCGGCGGGCTGTATCAGCGGATCAGTTGACGGCAGGCCCCGCGCCGCCGGCGCCGAAGCTCGCCGCCGGAGTTGCACGATGACTGCTGCGGAGCTGATTCAGGCCCAGCGCGAGTTGCGTGCCCGGCTGCTGGCCGACCCGCACCGCCCGCTGTGGCACTTCGTGGCGCCCGAAGGGTGGTGCATGCCGTTCGACCCGAACGGCGCGCTCTACTGGGAAGGCCGCTACCACCTTTGCACCATCTTCCAGGACGAGCGCGGTCACTGCTGGGGACACGCCTCCAGCGCCGACCTGTTGCACTGGCGGTGGCACCCGCCGGCGCTGGCGCCGGAGCCGGGCGACGTCGACCGCGGCATCTTCAGCGGCAATGCCTTCGTCAACCTGGCGGGCCAGCCGACGCTGCTCTACCACGGCGTCGGGGCCGGCAACTGCCTGGCCCACAGCAGCGACCACTGGTTGGAGACCTGGACCAAGGCGCCGCACAACCCGATTGTGCCGATCCCCGCACCGGACAGCCCAGCGGCGGCGCTCTACCGCTCCTGGGACCCGCACGGCTGGACTCAAGACGGCCGGTACCGGGCCATCTTCGGTGGGCAGCCGGCGACGGTCTTCGCAGCCCGCGAGCTGGATCAGTGGCAGTACGTCGGCCCGCTGCTGACGACCGAGGCTGCCGAGGTCGACGACTTCGAGGATCTCTCCTGTCCGGACCTTTTCCAGCTCGGCGACCGCCACGTGCTGCTGGCGATCAGCCACGCCCGCGGCTGCCGGGCCTACGTCGGGGACTGGATCGACGACGCCTTCGTCCCGCGGGCGCACCATCGGATGAACTGGCCGGGCGGCGTCTGCTTCGCGCCGGAATCGCTGCAGGACCCCACCGGCCGGCGGATCTTCTGGGCCTGGGTGCTGGAGCAGCGGCCACCCGACGAGGCTCTCTGGGGCGGCACCCTGAGCCTGCCGCGGGTCCTCGAGCTGGGCCCCGGCGACACGCTGCGCATCTCGCCAGCGGTTGAGCTGCAGCAGCTCCGCCGGTGGATCGACGCCCAGGGCGACCGCGTCGCGGTCGGCGCCACGCCGCTGCCGCGGGTGCGGGGCGACAGCCTGGAGCTGTCCCTGCGTTACAGGCCCCACGGCGCCGGGCGCTACGGTCTCCGCCTCCGCGCCACGCCCGACGGCGCCGAGCAGACCGACCTCTGGTACGACCACGCTGCCGGCACGCTGACCTGCGACGTCGCGCGGGCCAGCCTGGCCGCCTCGCCCTACCGCACCTTCGTGATGCGCGAGCAGGACAACCACCCTGTGACGGCCCAGGTCGCTCCGTTCAAGCTGGCACCGGGCGAGGAGCTGACCCTGCGGGTGTTCCTCGACCGCTCCCTGCTGGAGGTCTTCGCCAACCACCGCCAGTGCCTCACGCAGCGCCTCTACCCAACCCGCCCCGACGCGCTGGAAGTGGCTCTCCTGGCCGAACAGAGCGAGGTGTCGGTGGACTGGACGGCCTGGGAGATGGCGCCGACGAACGCGTGGTGAGAGATCCCTGAGGACGAGTCAGTCCAGCGGGTTGACCCACTCCAGGCCAGCGAAACGGCTGAAGTCGGAGTCGCTGGAGGCGAGCGTAGCGCCATGCTCGATGGCGAGAGCTGCCAGGTGGGCATCGGAGACCAGGTTGCCTCCCGCGCCGGTCTGCAGCAACAGATCGGCAAGTACCTGCCAATGCCGCGAAGTCGGGACCAGCACGGGGGTAACGGGCTGGGTCAGCCAGCCACGCACAATCGCGACGGCAGACAGGATCGACAAGGGTCGTTCATAGACTCGGGGATTGGTCCCAATCCGAACGGAAGCTGTCAGCACCGGCCATGAGAGACCGACGCGCTCACCGCCCGCCAACAAGGACTCCCACCAGTCCGAGGCTGTGCGGTGCCACGGACCCGTCGAGTCCACCGCGTAAAGCAGCAGGTTGGCATCCACCAGGATCACGTTGTCGGCTCGCCATCGAGGTAAGCGAGCACTTCGTGGATGTTGTCGAGGTTGATCCCTGGACGAAGCCCGAGACTCTGCACGGGGCTGCGACCGGCGGTTGGTTCGGTGCAGGTCAAGGCGACGACCAGCCCTTCGCGCAAGGCGTCGCCCAGCACGACCCTGAGCGGCAAGCGGCGTTGCGCCGCGAGCTCGCGGGCTTGCCGCAGCAGCTCATCATCGACCTCGATCGTGGTGCGCATGGCAGCATCGTAGCTCCGCGAACGGATCTGTCAAGGCCGCCTCTCGGCGAATCCGTCGTCGCGCGGATCCAAGGGTGAGCGGCCTCATTCAGCCGGCCACCGCCCTGCTGCCAGCTCGCGGTAGACCGCGGTGAGTTCGTCGAACGGCTGGCGGTAGTAGCCCTCGTACGGCCGGCCGTCGCGGAGCGTCTGGTAGAACGCGCCAGCCCGACCGTCGTGGGCGGCCGCGCGGGAGTTTTCGTTCACTATGTACAGATCGGAGCTGAAGCCGCCGAGCTGCTCCGGACGGGCGGCGTCGCGGATCAGCCGCACGCCGAGCCGGGTCCGACCGGCCGGCAGCGGCATGTTGCGCTCGGCGTCGTCGTAGCCAGGGAAGCCGCCGCGCTCGGTCGGGCGGTAGTCCCAGGCGACCACGATCAGGTCCCACACTACCGCGCGCGGCGCACCGTTGCGGGCGGTCACCCAGTCCCGCAGCAGGGCTGCGCCGAACCCCGGTTGCAGCCAATCCTCGACGTTGCGCGTGCCGTGACAGAAGCCGCTCCACGTGTCTTGCACCGCGCCGACGAAGGGCGGTCCGAGCGGTTCCGACGGCTGCAGGCCGACCCGCAGCAGCCCCTCCGGGTAGCGTGCGGCCAGCGTCGCCACGGCCGGGCCCTGCTCGCGGTCGGCGTAGATATCGAAGACCGCCAGCCGGTGCGGGTTGATCTCCTGCGCGCAGAAGGCCACCCACTCCGCCAGCTCCGCCGGGCTGAAGACCGGCGTGCCGGCCGGGTCGTACATCCGCAGCAGCACGGTCGGGACCAGTTCCAGGCCCGCTGGCGCCGCGGCACGCCACCAGCGGAAGACCTCCCGCGCGGTCGCCAGTGGGAGCTCCTGGTGGTAGATCAGATACAGGCGATTGGCGGCGTACGGGCCCGCCAGCAGGCGGACCGCCCGGGTCACCTCGGCCTCCGTCGGCGGGCTGCTGGCGGGGTAGTCGGGACCGAAGTAGCCGCGCTGGGTGAACAGACCCAGCGAGGCGTGGACCCAATAACTGCGCTCCAGCGCGGCGGGGTCGGGAGCGGCGAGAGCGGTGACCGGCAGGCAGAGTAGTAGTCGGAATGCCCAACCCATGCGCGTTCTCCAGTGCTGGCGCCCGCCGGCTTAACGGGGCCACGGTCCCCAGCAGATCCGCCAGGAACGCCCGCAGCGCCGCGACCGCCGGCAGACCGCCGCCGTGCTGCACCCAGCCGCAATCGTCCAGGGCCGCGACGATGGGCTGCAGTGGCTTCAGGATGCTGCCCATCACCGCGACCTGCGCCTTGCGGCGCCCCGCAGGTGTGGCCCGCAGTTCGGCATAGCAGCCAGCGGCGGCCTCGTCCCGCTGTAGCCACTGCCCGATGGACTCGTCCGCCCACTCTCGCAGTCCCGGAAAGGCCAGTTGGCCCAGCGGCAGGAGCAGTTCCTCCAGAGCTCCGGGCTGGCCGAGACCTGGCAGCGCGAAGGTCCCGACCCGTGGTGAGCTGTCCCGGTTCACCACGTCGGGCGTTGCCGGCCGAGCGCCGAAGACCTTTGCCAGGAGATCCGCATAGCCGGCAAACCGCTGCACAGGATCGGCCTCGTCAGCATCGTAGACCAGGCCGACCGCCGTGGGGTTGGCGTCGACGTTCTGCAACGCGTCGAAGTCGGTGCGGAGAAGCCGGCCGAAGCCGTCCAGGCCATTCGCGTTGCGGACCACCACCACATGGTCCGCTCGCAGCCAGAAGACCGGTGCCGGCACCGCGAAGCGGTCGATCCTCTCGGAGACTGGCCACTTGAAGCTGCTCCTCAGCCAGTCCGCGGCCCAACCCGGGCGCTGAGCTACGGACGTCGCCCTGGCGAACCCAAACTGGTCCCGTAGTAGGGCGCCGATGAAGGTCGCATCCAGGACGCCTTCGGTGGCCAGGTAGACGAACTCGCTCATCGCGGGTCGACCCCCATCTCACGCAGTTCGGCGAGCTGGTCTGGTCCGTAGCGCTTGACCTCCATCCGGTCCGCCCGGCGCCGCAAGCGGTAGCTGGCGACATCAAGCGACCCCGCGGCGGCCGCGGCGATGAACGCATCGATGGCTTCCAGGCTGTGGGTGGTGGCACAGATCTGCACATCGACGTCGCGCGCCGCAATCACCAGACGCTCAAACAGGTTGCCCAACGCCCCGGTGTGGATGGTGGCCACCAGTTCGTCGATCAGCAGCAGGCCGCCGCTGGCCCGAGCCAGAGCGAGAGACAAAGCAACCGCCCGGCGCATGCCATCCCCGAAGGTGGTCAAGTCGGCGACACCGCGAGTGCGGTGGTTGACCCGGACGCTCGATCCGCCGCCGGCAGTGCTGACATCGAGGCTCAGCGCCTCGGGGTCAAACAGCGTTAGCATCTCCTCCGCCAAGCTCTTGTTGCCATAGTCGACAGCGTGACTAAGGTGCAGGGCCATCGCTCTCGACGAGCGATGTGTGCTGGGCGTCACAGTGAAACAACGGTAGGCCGGGACGGCTTGGTTGAAGCTGGCGGGCGCGTCTCGCCGGAATACCAGATCATGTTTGGTGTTCCCGCGACCGTCGTCTACCACTGCCTCCACTCGCAGTGTCATATCGTCGCTGCGGTCTGACTCCCAACTCAGGCTCGCCAGTGCGCTAGCTTGCATGGTTCGCTCAGTGGCGTCTAGAGTGCCGCTTACCTTGAGTGGCGGCGTCTGCTTCGGGCCGTCCTCCACTGCTAGCATCCCCGCAGCTGGAAACAACGACCAGAGCCCTTCGACCATCGGCAGATCGGCATCGCGCTGCCTGGCCACTTGGATCCACTGCGTGGGGTCAAACGGACGCAGCAGCAGGCTGATCGCCTCCAGAATCGTAGTCTTGCCAGTGTTGTTGCTGCCAACGATCAGGTTGACCGGCGCCAGATCGGGGAGATCAATGTCAAGCAGGCCCCGGAACTTGACCAGACTGAGGTTGGACAGGATCATCCCATGCTCCGGTGTCGGCGCGGCGGCTAGTGGATCGATCTTGCACCGGGGGGCCGGACGCTGTCAAGGCGTCGCCAGTGGCCCGGAGGTCGCCTCCGGTGCCAGGCGGCCAGCCGCGGCAGGCCCTGCGAAGGACGTGGCGTGGGCGCGGCGAAGCCCCCCGCCCGGAGCCCTGTCGTGACAGCACTCGCCCTGACCATCTTGCTCAGCACCAGCCTCGCCGCGCCGGAGTTCTATGTCGCGCCGACCGGTGCCGACACCAACGCCGGCACGCTCGCGGCGCCTTTCGCCACGCTTGAGAGAGCGCGTGACGCGGTGCGGGGCACCGGCGGGACCGTGGTGCTGCGGGGTGGGGTCTATCGCCGCAGTGCGACGCTGGCGCTGACCGCGGCCGACTCCGGGGTCACCTGGGCGGCCTATCCCGGCGAGCAGCCGCGGCTGCTGGGCGGTCTGCCGCTGCCGGCGGCGGCGTTTCAGCCCGTGCGCGACGCGGCCGTCCTGGCCCGGTTGCCACAGGAGTCGCGCGGCCAGGTGCTGGTCGCCGACCTGGCGGCACTGGGGGTCACCGACTACGGCAAGCTGGAGAGCTACGGCCACGGCCGGCCCGCGCCGACGCCGATTCCGGAGCTGTTTGTGAACGGCCGCGCGCAGACCTTGGCGCGCTATCCGAAAGATGGCTGGCTGGAGCTGCGGAAGGTCCTCGACCGGGGCTCGGTCTGGGGCAGCAACGTGCCGGGCGAGCCGGAGCTGCGCGAGAAGCCCGACCGCGGGGCCATCTTTGAGGTCGACGACCCGCACCTGGCTCGCTGGGCCACCGCGCCCGACCTGTGGCTGTTCGGCTACTGGTGGTGGGACTGGGCCGACCAGGCGGTGCAGGTAGCCGCCATCGACCTCGCCAAGAAGACCATCCAGACCGTCCAGCCGCACGCCTACGGCTACCGCGCCGGCGGGCGCTACTACGCCTACAACCTGCTTGAAGAGCTGTCCGCGCCGGGCGAGTACTTCCTCGACCGCGCCACGGGGCGGCTCTACCTGCTGCCCGCGGTGCCGCTGGCGGGGGCCGACATCACCTTCTCACAGCTCACCACCCCGCTCCTGACCATCGACGGCGCCAGCAACCTGACGGTCCGCGGGCTGACCTTCGAGTGCAGCCGGGTCGGGGCGCTGCGGCTGACCAACTGCCGCGCCAGCGTCGTCCGCGGCTGCACCTTCCGGCAACTCGCCTCGACCGCCGTCAATGTCAACGGCGGCGAGCGCTGTACGGTCCGCGGCTGCGACATCTACGACGCCAACGGGGGGATCACCCTGACCGGTGGCGACCGCGCCAAGTTGCAGCCGGCGGGGCATGTCGCCGAGAACAACCACTTCTGGAACTATGCGCGCATCAACCGGACCTACATCTCGGCCCTGGCGTTGCACGGCGTGGGGCTGCGGGCCAGCCACAACCTGATTCACGGCGCGCCGCACATGGCCATCGGATTCGGCGGCAACGACCTGGTGATGGAGTACAACGAGATCTACGACGTCTGCCGCGAGAGCAACGATGCCGGGGCCATCTACACGGGCCGCAACTGGTCGATGCGCGGCAACGTCATCCGGTACAACTACCTGCATGACATCCACGGCCTGGACCGCAAGGGTGCCGCGGGCATCTACCTCGACGACTGCTTCTCCAGCGCCGACGTGATCGGCAATGTGCTGGTCGACATGAAGGGCCTGCCCTTCCTGATCGGCGGCGGCCGCGACAACGTGATCGAGGACAACGTGACGCTGCGCACTGGCGCCTTCCACCTCGACGACCGTGGCCTCGGCTGGGGCAAGCGCGGCGCCGCGCCGGATGGGGAGCTGACCGTCAGCCTCAAGCAGATGCCCTACCAGAGCGAGCTCTGGCGGCAGCGTTACCCGCAGTTGGCGGGCATCCTAGACGACAACCCTGGCGCCCCGAAGGGCAACGTGGTGCGGCGCAATCTGTTCGTGCAGTCGCCCACGCCGCAGATCGCTGGCCCGGCGCGGCAGTACGGCAACATCGCCGACAACTGGGTCGCGGCCGAGGATCCAGGGTTCGTCAACCTGGCCCTGGGCGATCTGAGGCTGCGGCCGGACGCGGTGGCGTTGCAGCGCATCCCGGGCTTCCGGCCTCCGCCGTTCGAGCAGATGGGGCTGCGCGTCGACGAGGATCGACCGACCCTGCCGCCGGCGTTGCCCGCGGCGTACCCGGCGGGTGGGGCGTTCTGCCAGGAGCTGGCGGTCCAGGTCGGCTGCCGCACGCCGGGCGCCGTGCTGCGTTACACGCTCGACGGCAGCCCGCCGACCAGCGCCTCGCCGGTCTGCCCGCAGCCGTTGACGCTGACTCGCAGCGGCACGTTGACGGTGATCGCGCAGGTCGGGACGCAGCTCAGCGAAGCGGCACGCTACGAGTTCCGGGCCTACGCCCTGGGTGCTGCCGACCCGCTGCCGGTGAGCCTGCTGCCGACCCTGGCGGCCGATGGCTACAGCGAGCCAAAGGTCAACACCAACATGGCCGGCCGACCGATCAGCCTGCGCGGTGGGGCGTACCCGACGGGCTTGACGTTGCACCCGAAGGAGCAGCCCGGCGGTGGCCGCGCGACGGCCGTCTACGCCCTCGACGGCACGCTGCGGCGGGCCACGCGGCTGCGGGGCACGGTCGGCGTGGAGGACACCAGCGGCGCCAATGGGTCGGTGGTCTGCCGCGTCGAGCTGCTGCGCGACGGCCAGTGGGCGCCCGCCTTCGACAGCGGAGTGCTGTGCGGCGGGCAGGCCACCAAGGAGCTGGACGTGTCGTTGACCGGCGCGACGCAGATCCGGCTGGTGGTGACCGACGCTGGCGACAACATCCACAGCGACCACGCCGCCTGGGGCGGGCTGCGGCTGGAGTGAGGCTCAGCCGGCCGGCCCGTTGCCCTGGCCGGGGCCGGTCACGGCGGTGACGCTGCCGTCGTGGGCGCCTACGTACAACGTGCCGCCGGCCGGCTGAGCGCCGCCCATCAGCCACGAGCCGGGCGCCGCGCGGTACTGCCAGCGCAGCTTGCCGCTGGCCGGGTCGACCGCCGAGACCAGGCCGCTGTCGCTGCTGAAGGCGACCAGCCCGTCGCGCTCGACCGGCGGGACCGGCAGGAACCCGCCGGGCAGCGGTGTCGACCAGAGTGGCTCACCGCGGGCGTCGAGCTTGGTCAGCCGGCTGCCGCCCTGGCCTGCCTGGCGCAGGTAGATGGCCCGGCCGTCGGCGCTCAGGGCGGCCGCGCCGACCTGGGCGCGCTTGCCAAGCACCTGCCCGTCGGTGGCATCCCAGAGGCCCATCTGGTAGGCCCGGTCGGGCCCGTAGACCCGCCCCGCGAGCACCACTGGGGCGCAGTCGGCCGGCGCGTAGTAGGGCGCCACACCCGGCGCGCTGCCGCTGCTGCCGGCGCCGGGCACGCGCCAGAGCAGCTTGCCATCGGTGCGATTGAACGCCTGCACGTAGGTGTCCCAACTGCCCAGGTAGAGCCGCGCACCGCTCGCCACGACGGCCGTCTCGATGGTATAGCTGGCCAACGGCTGCTGCCAGCGCCGGCGGCCGCTGACCAGGTCGACCGCGGTGACCGCGCCATCGATCCCGCCAACCACCACCAGGTCACCACTGACGGTTGCCGGTGCCACCAGCGGGCGACCGCAGTCGTGCTGCCAACGGACCTGGCCGTTGCGGCCCAAGGCGCTCAGTCGGCCGTCAGTGGCGGCCAGCAGCAGCGTGTTGCCGTGCTGGCGGACGCCGCCGATCACCTCGCCGCCGGCTCGCCAGGTCCATTGCGTGCCGCCGTCGCGGCGCCGCAGGGCCTGCAGCAGACCGTCCTGGGTGCAGGCGTAGACCTGCTCCGCGTCGACCGCCAGCGCACCGCGCAGGCTGCCCGGAAGGACCCGCCGCCAGACCGCCTCGGCGCCGCCGGGCAACCGCCGGGTGAACTCCCGCGTCGCCACCCGCCGCCGCTCGCCCTGGCTCAGGAGGAGCCGCACCACGTACCGCCCCGGTGGCGCGTCGCGCAGCGGCAGGTCCGCGCTCCAGGTGTCGCCCGCCCGGCGCAGCGATTGCGGCTCGCCGCTCAGACCGACCGCGGTACCGCTGGCGCCGGCCGCGGCGGGCCAGTGGATGCGGACGGTGACCTGCTCGCCCTGCTGCGCCCGCTGACTCGACGGCTCGATCCAGCGCACCGCGGGCAGCGGCGTGGGGGCGGCCAGCGACTTGTCGAGCAGCTCCACGGACGCGGTCGGCTCGGCGTGCTTCTTGTAGGCGACCCGCAGGCGGCCGTCCCGCAGGTCGATCACCGCATAGCCCGCATTCCCGCCGACGCCCCCGGGGGCCTTGCCATCGAAGGTGCTGCCGCCCATCGTGGCGTCGTGGTCGCCGAACCGCAGCCGCCGCGCACTGTGGCCGTGACCGACCAGCCAGACCACCACGTTGTGCTCGGCGAGCGCTTCCAGCAGCCGGTCGGTGTCGTAGCCGCTGGCCCACTCGCTGCCCTGCAACGGGTGATGACAGACCAGCACCAGCGGCGTGCGGCGGTCGACCTGGGCCAGCAGCCGCCGCAGCCAGACCAACTCCTCGGCGGCGATGCTCGGCCGCGGGTCCTGCCGCGAGGCGGAGTCGAGCACGATCAGCCGCAGGCCGCCGTAGCTGAAGGTGTACGGTGGCGCCTGCCGCAGCCTGGCCAGCTCTGGCCGCAGCAGCCACCAGGTGTTGTCGTGGTTGCCGGGGGTGTGGTAGAGCGGGCGGTCGAAGCGCTCGAAGTAGCCGCGGAGCTTGGCCCAGGCGCCGCGCCCGGGGCCAAACTCGGTGAGGTCACCGGTCAACAGCGCGAAGGCCGGCCGCGGCGCGGTGAGGCCGTAGGGCTGCAGCGTGACGGCTGCTGCCGGCGACGCCGCGGCGACCACCGGCCCCGATCCCGGCACCGGACTGTGCAGGTCGCTGAGCTGCCAGAAGCTGAAGTCGGCGCCGCGGGCCAGGGGGGCACCCAGCAGCAGCAGCCAGAGCAGGCGACGCATCGCGGCCTCGCTTTCAGCCGAAGTAGACGATGTAGTTCTGGGTGACCTTCGGGAAGAAGATCGCCAGCGTGCCCCAGACCACTCCCGCGGCGAAGAAGTGGCCCAGCACGAGGCCCATGAAGGCCGGGATCAGCCGCCGGTAGAGACGGATCCCACCGGCTCGCAGGATCAGCTTCTTGAGCGCCCAGACGATCAGCGCTGAGCCCCAGATCGGCGCGCCGTAGGCGCTGGCCATGGCGTAGCCCAGCGGATGCAACGGAAAGCCGACCAGCCGTACGCGGGCCGCCACCAGGCCGAGGGTGAACAACAGGCCGAACAGCCCGGCGCCGGTCTCGCCGAGGTGTGGTCGGCGGGCCTGCCCGCTGAGGATCTGCGCCACCGCCAGGTAGCCCTGATTCATCAACTTGGCGCGCCCGCCGCCGTTCTCGGCGTAGTCGGCACCCAACGCGTAGTAAGTGCTGAGGTGCACCCAGGCCGCCACGGCAAAGCCGAGGACACCGGCGTAGAGCAACGCCCAGGTCATCTGCCGCCGCGGCGTGCCACTGGTCTCGGCGAGGCGGAAGCTCTCGAGTTGCGAGGCCATGATCGAGTTCGGATAGTAACCCCGCGAGATCCAGGTGAAGCTGGCCAGCACCACCAGCGGCTGGGCGTTGCCGCCGACCAGGAACGGCGACGACCCGAACAGCGAGTAGATCATCTTCTCCTGCTGCCAGAACGGGAACAGCCAGATCATCGGCGCCCCGGTCTCGGCGCGGATCCGGCTGTAGACCAGCGCCACGGCGAAGACGAAGAAGAAGTACAGCACCGCCAGCGTGAGGCCCATGCCGGCCTGCAGGCAGACGAACAGTATGAACACCCCGCTGCCGCCCAGCAGCAGCAGGGCCTGCCGGTAGGGCAGCGGCTCGGCCTGGTCGTCGAACCGCTCACCGCGGCCCAGGAAGTTGGCCCAGACCTCGCGCAGCGCCGCCCGGCCGAGGTACAGCGAGACCAGCGTCAGCGCCACGAAGGCGCCCATCGACTGGCTCTGATCATAGGGGAAGGGCGCGGTCACGTCGACCAGGCCGGCGGCCGCTGCCACCACGCGGCTGCAGCGCAGGGCGAGGTAGCTGACCCAGATCGAGAAGGTCACCTCGGTGCTCATCAGATAGCCCAGCCCGACCAACTCGGGCCGCCAGGCGATCGACAGCGGGCGCAGCGCCGACCAGGGCCGCGCCTCCAGGCCGGCGCCGATGTTCAGCTCGCGGCCAAGCTGCGGGAAGGTCGGCATCCAGGCGTGGGTCATCTGCACCAGGTTGTAAAGCAGCGGCAGCGCGGCGCCCATCCAGAAGAACTGGTTCCGCAACAGCGGCGCCACCCCGCTGCCTTCGGGCGGGGCCAGCTCCTCAACCACCTGCATCAGCGGGAAGGTCAGCCGCTCGCGCTCGGTCCACTGCTTGCGGAAGATGGCGCTGAGCGCCAGCAGCGCCAGGTACAGCGCGCCCGCGAAGCAACCCCAGACCAGCAGGCCGGGCAGCCAGGCCTCCCACGGCACGCGCTGCGCATGACCCGCGAAGGCGGCGTCGATGACGCTCTCGGAGCGCGGCCCGAACCAGCGCGGCAGCCGCTCCCAGACCAGCGCCAACTGGTTCTCGGGCGTCTGGTAGTGCTGGGCGGCGACCATCATCGGCAGCAGCATGCGCATCATGCCGATGCTGCTGAAGAGCGGCGTCACGCTGACGATGGCGAAGATAACGAGAATCTCGCTACGATGGAGGCTTAACCGGGGACTGATTCGGGTCAGAATCGGATTCAGGACGGTCGCCAGAACGAGCACCGCCACCGCCGGGATCACGGGCACGCTCTCGCTGAGCTGCACGGCGTAGCCAATCAGCTCGGCCTCGCGGATCCAGGCGCCCGCCAGGACCGACAGAACGGTTGCCACGACCAGCGCCCGGAGCGTCACTCCGGACTCGGGAGGCGGAACGGCGACGGTGACGGCCGGTTGACCTGCGGAGACCATGGTAGGGAGTTCGGGCGACCGGCCCGGATCCCTGCCAGCGGGCCGAACGGGGCCCGGGCGCGGCTTGAGCGATTGGGATGGTGTCGCATTAACAGGTTCGTTACAGGGAGTCCGAGGATCTTCACAATGCTAGCCATCTGGCATGGCATTTGCACCTTGGCGATGGTACTCGTCGCACCGGGCCGAGCCGGGACGGCATCACAGAGAGAGACCGCGTGACCATGCCGAGCTTGCAGATTCTAGCCTGGGGGCTGCTCCCCACGGTGGCGGTGGCGCTCTGGGAAGCGTCGCGGCGTCGCGCCGAGCGGCGTCGCGGCTTCTTGGCGCCGGTCTCGCCCGAGGGCATCCGGTGGACCCAGTACGCCGGCTGGGCCTACGTGCTCGGCTACGCCGCGCTGGCGATGGCCTCGTTCGACTCCCGCCATCGCGCGGTCGTGGCGACCATCAGCCTGGTCGTGGTGGTCGTCTGTACCGCCCTCACCTCGGGTCTCTTGCTGTGGTACCTCGGCTACCGTTACGGCAGCGAGACCCCGCGGCTGGCCGACCAGCGCGCCCACTGCTACCGCGCCCGCACCGCGCTGGTCCGGCGTAGTCGGCTGCTCGCGCGGGCCGCCTGGCACGGGCAGGGCGCCTGTGATCCCGCCTATCAGGCCGCCTGCCAGGAGCTGGTGGCGGCCTGCGATCAGCAGTTGCGCCGGCTGCAGGCCGCCCTGCGCACCGAAGCCTTCCTCCGCCGCGTGGCCCACCCGGCGGCTGCGCGGGTCGAGCTGGGTGCCTTGGACCGCGAGCAGCGCCGCCTGTTGGAGGGCGCCGCCGAACTGCTCGGCCTGACCGTCGCGGTCGCCCACGGCGATCCGGTGCCGGTCTGGTCCTGACCGCGGCAAGGACCGCCGCGCCGGCTGGCGAAACCCGCCGGCATGACGTCCACCAAGCCGGAGCTGCGCCAGCACCTGCAAGCCCGTCGTGACGCCCTGGGCAGCGCCGAGCGCTCGGACGCCTCGCAGCGCATCGCTCAGCAGGTGATCACGCATCCGGTCTTCCTCCGTGCCGAAACTGTCTTCACCTACGCTTCGATGCGCCGAGAAGTTGACACGGCGCTGATTCTGGGCGCGGCGCTGGCCGCGGGCAAGACCGTCGCGGTGCCGGTGACGCACTGGGGTCAGCGCCGCCTGGCGGCGGTCTGGCTGCGCAGCCCGAGCGAGCTGCAGCCAGCGCGCTTCGGAGTCCCCGAACCGCCGCCCGACCGACAGGTCGAGCTGCCGCCGGAGTCGCTCGAGCTGGTGCTGGTCCCCGGCCTGGCCTTCGACCGGTGCGGCGTCCGGCTGGGCTATGGCGCTGGCCTGTTCGACCGTTTCCTGGCGACGCTCGAGCCAAGCTGCGCGCGCTGGGGGCTGGCCTACGAGCTGCAGTTGGTCGACGCGTTGCCGTGCGAGCCGCACGACCAGCGGCTCGACGCGGTGGTCACCGAGCAACGCTGGCTGGCGGTGGAGAATGCCCGTGAGTGATCACATTCGGCTGCTGGGAATGCAGTTCTACGCCCACCATGGGGTGGCCCCCGAGGAGCGTGAGCTGGGGCAGCGCTTCGAGATCGATGTCGACCTGGAACGCGACCTGCGCGCGGCCGGCGAGTCCGATTACCTCCACGCCACCGTCAACTACGCCACGGTCTACGAGCAGGTCGCCGCGGCGATGACGCCGCCCTGTCTGCTGCTGGAGGCCTTGGCCGAACGGATCGCCGGGGCGCTGCTGGCGACGTCTGAACTGCGCGCCGTGACGGTCCGAGTCCGCAAGCCGGGCGTGCCGATCGGCGGGCTGCTGGCCTGTGCCGAGGTCGAGATTCGGCGCGAGGCCTGAGGCGCCGCGGCTAGAGGATCACCTGGCCCTGGTCGGCCAGCGCCCGCCGTAGGGCGGCCGGGTCGACCTCCCCCACTTCGCCGTCGCACCGGGCGGCCAGCGCGCAGGCGGTGCCCGCGGCCTGGCCCATCTGGTTGGTGTTGACCATCACCCGCGCCGCGCCGAAGGCGCCCTGGTCGGCGTCGAGGCAGCGCCCGGCGACCAGCACGTTGCGCGCGTTGAGCGGCACCAGGCTGCGGTAGGGCACCTGGTAGAAGGTGGCGCAGTCCGACCCCGCTGCGCGCCAGCGGCCCTCCCGCGCCGTGCCGGTGGCGCTGACCTCGCGCTCGCGGCCGTCGAGGTAGCGGAAGGTGATCCCATCGCCGTCGGCGTGGTGGATGTCGACCGGGTAACAGCCGTTGGCGATGGCGTCGTCGAAGCGCGTTCCGGCCAACAGCTCGGACGCCTGCAGGCGATGTCGGCAGACCACCTGCCGGGTCTGCCGGATGCCGATCTGCGCCGGAATCCCCAGCAGGGCGACCTTGCTCGGATCGCCGACCTCGCGGCGGACCATTGTCAGCAGGTCCCGAATCTGGCGGCGGCCTTCGATCTCGGCGGCGGTCAACTGCTCGGCATCCGCGCAGTCGGCGCCGTGGACGCGCGTCCCGGCGACCATCGTGACGTCCTCACCGGGCACTTGCGCCGACCACAGGAAGCCCCGCCGGAGCGCCTCGGGGTGCCGCTCGTCGAAGACGATCGAGGCCAGGCCGCGACCGGCCAGGTGACGCAGGCCTTGGATCAGCGCACAGGCCGTGGGCGGTTGCACCTGCGGTGCGCGCCAGGTGGCGAAGCCGGCGCGATGCACCAGATCGGCGTCGCCCGAGGCATCCACGAAGTAGCGGCCGCGGATGGCGCGGCGGCCGGTCTTGTCCTCGATCACCACGGCGCTAACCCGCCCGTCGGCCACCACGGGGCTCACGAACCGGGTGTGCAGGAAGGGTCGCACCCCGGCCTCGACCACCAGGCGGTCCAACTCGACGGCCAGCTCGGCGGCCTGCAGCACGTAGTGGCGGTGGTCGTTGGGCTCGTGTACCAGCACCCCGTGGCGCGGTCGCAGCCGGTCGATCACCTCGGCCGAGAGCCCCGCCCAGATCGGTAGTCGGCCGGCGGTGTCGCTGTCGCGGTGCCAGATGCAGACCAGCCCGGCCGTGGCGACGCCCCCGAAGTAGGCGAGGCTCTCGACGAGCGCCACCGAGAGCCCCAGACGGGCCGCGGCCACCGCCGCGAAGACCCCGGTGCAACTGCCACCGACGACCACCAGGTCGGCGTCGTGCACGACCGGCACCTCGCGCGCTGGTTCATGGATCGTGTCCATCGACGGCTCCGGAGGGGGCAGCCCAAACCACGACAGCCCGGCGCGGCGCCGGGCTGTGCCAAAGGGAACGGTCGGCTGGCGGCTAGCCGGCGGCCTGGCCCTGGTCCTGGGCGACGCCTGCGCGCTCGCAGCAGAGGCGCACCATGCGGGTCTTGCCACGACCGACGACCACCAGTGCGACTTCGATCTCCTGACCGCAGAAGCGGCAGGTCTTGTTGACGTTGGCGCGCTGCTCGGCGCGGGCGGCCACGTTCGTCTTGGACATCTTGCCGGCCATGGAAACTCCTCAGGTGGATAGCCGTAGGGTACCACCGCCGCCGGCAGTCGTCAACGGGTTCGCCTCGCCCGCGGTTGCCGGCGGGCACCGCGGCCGCAGGACTTGCTGGTCGCCGCGGCGAACCTGGCAGCACTGTCCTGGAGCAGCGCCATGCCCGCCGTCGAGCTCTCCCGTCGCCATTTCCTGCAGACCGCCGCGCTGGCCGCTGGAGCAGCGGCTGCGCCGAGCTGCGGGGCCGCGCGACGGCCGAATGTGGTGGTGATTCTGACCGACGACATGGGCTTCAGCGACCTCGGCTGCTACGGCGGCGAGATCGACACGCCACACCTGGACCGGCTGGCGGCCGGCGGGGTGCGGCTGACCCAGTTCTACAACACCGCCCGCTGCTGCCCGACCCGTGCCTGTCTGCTGACGGGCCTCTACCCCCACCAGGCCGGGATGGGGCACATGACCGGCCCGCGCCGCCTGGACGGCTACGAGGGCGACCTCAGCCCGCGCACCGCGACCCTCGCCGAGGTGGTGCGGCCGGCCGGGTACGGCGCCTACGCTGTCGGCAAGTGGCACGTCGCCCGCAACCAGAGCCCCGGCGGCGACCAGTCGGCCTGGCCGTTGCAGCGCGGCTTCCAACGCTACTACGGCACCATCAACGGCGCCGGCAGCTACTGGGACCCCGGCACCCTGACGCGCGACAACACGATGATCTCGCCGTTCGCCGATCCCGAGTACCGCCCCGCGACCTTCTACTACACCGACGCCCTGGCCGCCGCCAGTTGCCGCTTCATTTCCGACCACGTCGCGCAGCAGCCGGCCCAGCCGTTCCTGCTCTACACCGCCTTCACCGCGGCCCACTGGCCAATGCACGCGCCCGAGGAGCTGATCGCGAAGTACCAGCGACGCTACGAGGCGGGTTACGACACGATCCGCCAGGCCCGCTTCGAGCGCGCCCGCGAGCTCGGCCTGCTGCCCCGCGAGTGGCAGTTGTCGCCGCAGTTCGGCGACTGGAGCAAAGTCGCCGACCGGCGCTGGGAAGCGCGTTGCATGGCGACCTATGCGGCGATGGTCGAACGGATGGACGCCGGGGTGGGGCAGATCGTGGCGACCTTGCGACAGCACGGGCAGCTCGACAACACGCTGCTGCTGTACCTGCAAGACAACGGGGGCTGCCAGGAAAACATCGGCCGCAGCGGCGCGGCGACCGACCCGAACTTGCGGTTCGAGCCGCTTGGCCCGGAGGTGGTCCGGACCGAGGGCCGACCGCAGCAGACCCGCGCCGGGCGGCCGGTGCGGCAGGGCCAGGGCGTCGATCCCGGGCCGGACGAGAGCTACCTCTCCTACGGCGAGGCCTGGGCGAATGTCAGCAACACGCCGTTCCGGGAGTACAAGCATTACGTCCACGAAGGTGGCATCAGCACCCCGCTGATCGCGCACTGGCCGGCCGGCATCACGCAGCGCGGGGCCCTGGTGACGACTCCGGGGCACCTGGTCGACGTGATGGCCACGGTGCTCGAGGTGACCGGCGCCAGCTACCCGACGAGCCGTGCCGGGCTGCCCCTGCCACCGCCCGAGGGACGCAGCCTGCGGCCGGCTTTCGACGGCGGGCGGGTGTGGCGCGAGGGGTTGTTCTGGGAGCACGAGGGCAACCGGGCGGTGCGCCTGGGCGACTGGAAGCTGGTGGCGAAGGGTGCGACCGGCGCCTGGGAGCTGTACGACCTGGCCGCCGACCGCACCGAACTGCACAACCTGGCGGCAGTCGAGCCCGCGCGGGTGGCCCAGATGGCGGCCATCGGGGAGGCCTGGGCGGCCCGGACGCACGCCCGACCCTGGCCGTGGGACAAGCCCGCGGCGGCCGCTGCCGCCGCGGCCGTCACCTTGACCTTGCCGCCCGGCGCCACGCTGGAGGACGAGCGGGCGCCGGATGTGGCCCGGCGGGCACTGCGGATCGAGGCGACCGTGAGCCGGGCCGGCGACGGCGTGATTCTGGCGCAGGGCGGCACGCGGCTGGGGTACAGCCTGTACGTCAAGTCCGGCGTGCTGCAGTTCGCCTGGCGCCACGACGGACAGCGCACGCTGGTCGCGGCGGCCGGTCTGCTGCCGGCGGCGCCGTGGCAGATCGTGGCCGAGGTGACGGCGGCGAAGCGGGTGACCCTCAGCGTCAACGGCAGCCCGCTGGCCAGCGGCGCGGTCCCGGGCCTGCTGCCGGAGACGCCGACCGAGGGCCTGGTGGTGGGGCAGGACCCCGGCGCGGCGGTTGGCGACTACCAGAGCCCGGCGACCTTCGGCGGGGCGCTGGAGCAGGTCACTCTACAGCTTGCGGCCCGCCGCTGAGCGGCTCGTCCGGTGCCGGGTAGACGAACCCGCGGACGCCGGGCGTGGCGGCCAGCAGGGCCTGGCCAGCGGTCTGGCCGAGCACACAGCAGGCGGTGGCCAGCGAGTCGCTGTCAATCCCACGCGGGGCGATCACGGTCGCCATCGTGCGGTCGGTGCAGCCGAGGCCGGTGCGCGGGTCGACGATGTGGCTATAGCGCCGGCCGTCGAGTTCCAGGAACTGGTTGGTGTCGCCCGACGTCGAAATCGCGGCGTTGGCCAGGACGACGCGGCGTTCGGCGGGCGGCAGGCTGGGCACCTCGATCTGCCAGCCCGCGCTCCCCGGTGGTGGATCGCCCGCGACGATGTCGCCGCCGGCTTCGATCAGGGCCGCCCCAACGCCGTGGCGGCGCAGCTCGAGCAACGCCTGGTCGGCCGCGTCGCCCTTGGCGATGCCGCCGAGGTCGAGCAACATGCCCGGCCGCAGCAGCCGGGCGGTGGCTGCCGCCGGATCGAGTTGGAGCAGGTGCCAGTCGATCCGACCGCGAGCCGCGGCCAACGCGGCCGGGTCGGGCAGCCGCCGGTCGCGACGAGCCTGCCGCCAGAGCGCCACCGCCGGGCCGACGGTGATGTCGAAGGCCCCGCCGCTGCGGGCGGCCAAAGCGTTGGACGCCGTCAACAAGCGCAGCAGGTCGGCCGAGACGGCGACCGGCTGATCCGGGGTCTGCGCGCAGAGCTGGCGCACCTCGCTGCTGGGGCGGTAGTCGCTGGCGACCTGCTCCAGGGCGGCGAACCGCGCAAAGGCGGCCCGCACCGCGGGCACCGCCTGCTCGTCGGTCGCCCAGACGGTGATCCGGACCTGGCCGCCCATGTGGAGCTGGGTGTAGGTGTGGCGCAGCGAATCCGGCGCGGCGGCAGGAAGTGGTGGGGCCACAAGGAACGAGACGGTGACCATGATGACGATCACATACTGCGCACGGCGCATCGCGCCCTCCCTGGCCCGGCTCGGCCTGTTCGGCAGCACGCTCCTGCTGCTGCTGACATCGCCTGGGACGACCGCCGAGGCGGCGAAGTTCGAGGCCTACAAGGTGGAGTTGCCGGCCAACCTGGTGTCCTTCGAGATGCTGCCGGTGCCCGGCGGCAGCTTCGAGTTCGCCGACCCGGCGAAGGGCGGCACAGCCGGCCAGGTGGCCGTTAAGCCGTTCTGGATGGGCAAGGTTGAGGTGACCTGGGACGAGTTCGACGTGTTCTGCTTCCGCATGGACCAGACCGACGCCGAAGTGGCCGCCAACGCCGACGCCGCCAACCGGCCGTCGATGCCCTACGGGGCGCCCGACCGCGGCTACGGCCATCAGGGTTACCCCGCCATCAGCATCGCCGCCCAGGCCGCCCAGAAGTACTGCGAGTGGCTCTCCAAGAAGACCGGCGTGAGCTACCGCCTGGCGACCGAAGCAGAGTGGGAGTGGGCCGCGCGCGGTGGGGCCGCCGAGGCCAAGGCCAACGCCGACAACGCCTGGACCGCGGCCAACTCGCCGGGGACGACGCAGCCAGTGGCGCAGAAGCAGGCCAACGGCTACGGGCTGCACGATTTGCTGGGCAACGTGGTGGAGTGGGTGGTCGCCAGCGATGGCGAGTTGGTGACGCGTGGGGGGTCTTTCAAGGATGCCGCGGAGTTCGTGACGCACCGCAAACGGGCGGTCAAGACCGACGACTGGCAGGCCCAGGACCCGCAGCAGCCGAAGAGCAAGTGGTGGCTCTCGGACGGTGACTTCGTCGGCTTCCGCATCGTGCGGGCCTACGAGCCCGGTCAGTGATTGGCAGAATCGGAGGAGCAGCATGAGTCAGCATGAGGTGTCCCGGCGCGATTTCGTGAAGGTTGCCGGCGCGACCGCCGCGAGCCTCGCCGCGGTCCAGTCGCGGGCCTGGGCGCAGGGCAGCGACGTCATTCGGATCGGCCTGATCGGCTGCGGCGGCCGCGGCACCGGCGCCGCCGAGGACTGCCTGGGGTCGGCCGAGAATCTCAAGATCGTCGCCATCGGCGACCTCTTCGCCGATCGCATGAACGGCGCCAAGGACCGCCTGCGCAAGAAGGGCGACCAGGCCGACCTGCCCGACGAGCGCTGCTTCAGTGGCTTCGACGCCTACCAGAAGGTGATCGACAGCGATGTCCACCTGATCGTCACGGCCACCCCGCCCGGTTTTCGACCGCTGCACTTCGAGGCCGCGGTGCAGGCCGGCAAGCACGTCTTCATGGAGAAGCCCGTGGCGGTCGACCCGGTCGGCTGCCGCCGGGTGATGGCCGCGGCCGATCTGGCGACCGAGAAGAAGCTCTCGGTCGTCGCCGGCACGCAGCGGCGGCATGACGCCGGGTACCAGGAAACGGTCAAGCGGATCCGCGACGGTCAGATCGGTGACATTGTCGCGGCGCAGGCTTACTGGAACCAGGGCGGGCTCTGGAAGTACGACCGCCGCGACGGTATGTCCGATGTCGAATGGCAGATCCGCAACTGGCTCTACTTCGCCTGGACCAGCGGCGACCACATCGTCGAGCAGCATGTTCACAACCTCGACGTGATCAACTGGTGCATGGGTACCCATCCGGTCAAGTGCCTCGGCATGGGCGGCCGCCAGGTGCGCACCGACCCGGCCTACGGCCACATCTACGACCACTTCACGATCGAGTACGAGTACCCCGGTGGGGCGCGAATGATGAGCATGTGCCGCCAGCAGGCCGGCACCGCCAGCCGCGTCAGTGAAAACGTGATCGGCACCAAGGGCGTCGGCAACCCGGGCGGCTGGCTAAAGGTCACCGGTGGCGAAGAGTGGCGGTTCAACGGCCAGCGGCCGGGGGCCTACCAGCAGGAGCACCGCGACCTGATCGCCTCGATCCGCGGCGGCGCCTACCTCAACGAGGGCCGGCAGGTGGCCGAGAGCACGCTGACTGCCGTGATGGGCCGCCTGTCGGCTTACTCTGGCCAGGAAGTCACCTGGGACCAGATGATGAAGTCGACCCTCGACCTGACCCCGCCGAAGTACGAGTTCGGCGAGCTGGCCATGCCCGAGGTGGCGCAGCCCGGACGGTACCGGCTGACCTAGATCATCCCCGGAGTCGGCTGACAGCCGGAACCCGCTGGTCGGGCTCCGGCTGTCGCCGTTGGGGGCAGGACTCCGGCCAGCTCCTGCGAAGCCGCGGGCGGGAGCTTGCGATGCGCTACGCTCTATGGGCGCTGCTGGCCGCACCGCCGTTGCTGGCCGGGTCGGCCGACCGCCTGCACGCTTACTGCTGGAGTGCCCCGCCCGCCGACTGTACCAACTTGACGCACCTGGTCTGGTTCAACGCCAAGAGCGACCCGGCCGCGGTGGCTGCCGACAGCCTGACCCGGCCAAACGGTCGGCGGGCGGTCTTCTCGTGGGACCTGCACCGCGAGCTGTTTCACCACCCGGCCGACCTCTGTCGCACGCCGGACGGCCAGCCAACCACGCAGCGCGGCGTCTGGCCCGAACAGGGCACCGCCACCGTACGGGCCAAGTTCACGGCCTTCTTTGGCGCCTTCCGGGCCGCTGGCGGGCAGGCCGACTACTTCATCTTGGACAGCGAGGACGGTTACAGCAACTGGAGCATCGGCGGCGAGACCGCGGCGGCGCGCTGGCAGGCGATCCAAGCCGATCCCCGCTTCGCGGCGCTGGCCGTCAAACTCGGCTTCAGTGACCTCAGCACCGTGGCGCGCTGGAGCGGGCGGCGCGACTACCTGAAGTGGAACGCCGTGCTGGCCGGCGAATGCGACGCTGCCTTGCAGGCCGCTGTCTTCGAGCCGGCGCGGGCCTGCTTCCCGAACCTGCAGAGCAGCAACTACGGATCGCTGACGCTCACCGAGGCGAACGCCGTGCCGGATCTGAACGGTCATTGGCAATGGTCGGAGTCGCCGGGCTGCGGGACCCACGCCTCGCATTCGTTCTACGGCACGATCGGGCAGCTCGCCGGACGCACGCTGAGTGGCGGGCAACCCTACGGCCGCACCGCCTTCGGGGCCTTCCGCCTGGCGGTCAACTGGCTGCGGGCGATGCGACGCTCGTCGGACCGGCCGGTGATGCCCTGGCTGGCCTGGCAGCGCTACGCTGGCGACGATCCCAACAACCCGCAGGTGGCCTTCGCCAACACCAGTTACTGGGACGAGCTGGTCTACCACCTGGTGCTCGGCGATTGCGACACCCTGCTGTTCTGGAACCCGCACCCCTGGCGAGCCGACCAGCCGGCCGACAGCCTCTCCACCGCGCGCGACGAGCAGCGGCTCGACAAGCTGCTCGCCGGGATGCGCACGACGCTGGCCGGCGGCCCCTGGGTGGCGCCGACGCTGCAGCCGGTGCCGTGGGACAGCCCCCTGGTAGCCAGCGCCCTGCGCGTCGGCCCGCGGGTGGTGTGGCGGATCACCGTGCCGACGGCGCCGGCCGTGCTGACCGCCCGGCTGGACGGGCATCCGGTCCGCCTGACCGTGCCGGCCGGGGCCTGCGGCGTCTGGTACGAGCATCCGGCCGGCGGGAAGCTGACCGATCTGGCCGTCGGTGAGTGAATGGAGAGCGTCGATGCGCTGGACTGCCGCGCTGAGCGTCTTGCTGCTGTCCGCCGGGCGGGCGGCGGAGCTGCCGAACGGCGGATTCGAAGACGGCCCGCTGCGCTGGGCGTTCAATGACCACACCTCGCAGGTGCTGCCAGCGGCCGCTCGCGGCGGGCGGCTGGGGCTGCGGGTGGGCAGCCTCGAGTACAACCCCGACGGCGCCAGCGTGGCAAGCTGCAAGCTGCCGGTGACACCGGGCGAGACCACCACGGTGACCTTTGCGGCACGGGCGACGGCCGCCTGCAGCGGGGTCTACCTGCAGTTCACCAGCGCGGCGGGCAAGGAGGCGCCACCGGCCGAGCCGAAGGCCCAACTGGTCTGGCTGCCCCGCGAGTTGGACGGCCAGTGGCACGACGGGCGGCTGAGTGTGGCGGTGCCGCCGACGGCGGCCTGGCTGAACCTCTGGGTACACTCCTTCGCCGGTAGCGCCGGGCTCAACGACTACGACGACTTCCAGGTCAGCGGTGGCCTGGCCGCCGGCGAGCCGGTGCCGCCGGTCGAGCGCAAGCCGCGGCTGGCGCCCGAGGTCGACCTCAGCAAGCTGCCACCGCGGGCCCAGCCGGCGGCGGTGATCCTGAAGCTCGACGACTTTCGACTGGTGCGCGGCGAGGTGCCCGAGGTCTGGCAGCGGCTGGCCACGCTCTTCGCCCAGCGCGGCGTGCAGGCGGGCTACGGCGTGCTGGCGGAATCGCTGGCCAGCGCGACGCCCGCGGCCCGCGAGTGGATGCGGCAGCAGCAAGCTGCGGGGACCATCGAGTTCTGGTTCCACGGCTGGACGCACCAGTCCCACACGGTCGCTGGCCAGGCCTGCAGTGAGCTGTTCAAGCTGCGGCCCGAGGAAGCGACCGACCTCTTCGCCCGCTCGCAGGCCGCCGCGCGGCTGGTGCTCGGGCAGCCGTTCCGAACCTTCGGCCCACCCGGCGGACCGTCGCCCAGCTTCGACGCCACGATCGGCGCGACGCTCGCCGCCGACCCCGACCTGCGCGTGTTCCTATACCCCCAGCCGCTGGACGACGCCGGCCGCGCGCTGGTCGCCGCGAGCCACGTGAAGATCCTCGACCGCGCCTGGCAGGCCAACCTCGAAAGCGCTGTGGGGGTGCCGCACTACCGCGCCCTGGTGGCCGGCTACGCGGCGTTGCCGGAGCGGCCCTACTTCGTTCTGCAGGGTCACCCACCGATGTGGTCGGGCGGGCGGTACGACGAGTTCCTGCGGATCCTGGACTTCCTGGTCGCCCAGCGGGTCGAGTTCGTGACGCCCGCGGCCTACGCGCTGGGACCCTAACCCGCTCCGCGGCCGCGGCCGGAGAGGCGATAGACGTAAGCCAGGACCTCGGCCACCGCGGCGTACAGTTCCGGGGGCACCTCGCTGTTGACATCGCAGGCGGCGAACAGCGCGCGCGCCAGCGGCGGGTTCTCGACCAGCGGCACGCCGTGCTGCTGCGCCAGCTCGCGGATCCGCAGCGCCACCAGGCGTTGCCCCAGGGCGACCACCCGCGGCGCGTCCATCGACTCGGGGTCGTAGCGCAGGGCCACCGCGTAGTGCGTGGGGTTGGTGATCACCACGTCGGCCTGCGGCACGTTGCTCATCATCCGGCGCCGCGACATCTCCATCTGCCGCCGCCGGATCGCGCCGCGGATCTCGGGCGAGCCCTCCATCGACCGCATCTCGTCGCGGATCTCCTGCTTCGTCATCATCAGCGACTTCTCGTGCTGGTACTTCTGCCAGGCGTAGTCGATGGCCGCCACGACCGCCAGCACCTCGATCGCCTTCCAGGCCATCTCGGCGATCTTCACGCCCGCGAAGGTCGAGGCGCTGAGGAGGTCCATCTCGACCATCGCCAGGATCCCGCCGTAGTTGCGGTGCAGCCAGCCGTAGACGACCCAGCCGACCAGTAGCAGCTTCAGCGTGGACTTCACCAGCTCCGCCAGCGACTGCGGCGAGATCAGCCGCTGCAGGCCCTTCAGGGGATTCAGCTTGGTGAAGTCGAACTTCAACGACTCGCCGACCAGGACCGGGCCGGTCTGCCCAACATTGGCGACCAGCGCCGCGGTGGTGACCGCCGCCAGGATCGGCATCAGAACCATCAGGCTGCCGCGCGCCAACAGCGCCGGCGCCTCCAGCATCGCCCGCTCGCGGTCGCCGGCGGGGGCGATCTGCAGGTAGAAGACCATCTGCTCGCGCAGGAACTGATACAACTGCGGCGCGGCGGCCGAGATGGCGCTGAAGCCGGCCACCAGCACCGCCACCGAGGTCAGCTCGCGCGACTTGGCGAACTGCCCCTTCTTCCGCGACTCGTCCCGGCGTTTCGGGGTTGGGGCCTCGGTCTTGCCGTCGAACAGGCTCATGGCGCCAACATCCGGACCAGCCGCGTGCCGTCGGCCGCCAGCGCCTGCAACAGGCTGCCCAGCATCGCCGAGAGGTGCGGCAGCGTCGCCAGCAGGGTGGACAGGCCGATCAGCACCTTCACCGGCAGCGCCACCATGAAGACGTTGAGCTGCGGCAGGACGCGCCCGACGACACCCATCGCGACGTCGATCAGCAGCAGCACCAGCACGATCGGCAGGGCGATCTGGAACGACACCGCGACGAACACGCCGAACAGCCGCAGCAGGCCCTCGGTCAACCCGGCGTCCGGCGTGGCCTGGCCCAGGGGCACTGCGCCGACGGTCTGCGCCAGGACCCGCAGCAGGACGTGGTGGCCGTCCAGCTCCAGGAACAGCAGCAGCATCAGCGAGTTGAGGAACTGCGCCGTGACCGAGAGGTTCGTATTGAGCCCCGGGGCCACCGCCTGCATGAAGCTGAGACCGGTCTGGAAGTCGATGGAGTTGACGGCGAACTGGAAGGCCGCGAACAGCAGGCGGGCCAGGTAGCCGACCAGAATGCCGACCCCGACCTCGCGCAGCAGGTAGACCCCCAGCACCAGCAGGTCGCGGTCCGGCAGCGTGGCCGGCGCCTGGGCGGCCGGCAGCAGCAGCACGCCGATCACCAGCGACATGCCGGCCTTGACCTGCCACGGCACGCCGCGCTCGCCGATCAGCGGCATCGTCGCCAACAGACCAATCACTCGGGCGGTCAGCAGCAGCCAGGTGGTGAAGAGCCGGGCGTCGAGCTGGTACGGGTCAAACGGCATGGCGCTACCGCACCAGCGCCGGGAAGCCGGCAAAGAGGCGCTGCGTGAAGCTAATCATCTGACTGGCGATCCACGGCCCCAGCACCGCCAGGGCCAGCACCACCGCCAGGATCTTCGGGACGAAGGTCAGGGTCATCTCCTGAATCTGCGTGGCGGCCTGGATCACCGAGATCGCCAGCCCGACGGCCAGCGCGATGAACATCGCCGGGGCCATCAGCAGGATCATCATCGACAGCGTGTCGCGGCCAATCTCGATTACGGTGGCGTCAGTCATCGGATCACCCGAAGCTCTGGGCGAGGCCCCGCAGGATGAGGTGCCAGCCGTCGACCAGCACGAACAGCAGCAGCTTGAACGGCAGGCTGATGATCACCGGCGGCAGCATCATCATGCCCATCGACATCACCGTGCTGGCGACGACCACGTCGATCACCAGGAACGGCAGGTAGATCAGGAAGCCGATCTCGAAGGCGGTCTTCAGCTCGCTGAGGCAGAAGGCCGGGATCAGCACGTACGTCGGGCAGTCCTCGGCGGTCCGCGGCCGCGCTTCGCGGGCCATCTCGATGAACAGCAGCAGGTCGTTCGGCCGGGTGTTGCGCAACATGAAGGCCCGGATCGGCCGCAGCCCGACCTCCAGCGCCTGCGGCGTGGTCAGCTTGTTGGCGACGTAGGGCTCGATGGCGGTGGTCTGCACCTGCCGCCAGGTCGGCGCCATGATGAACAAGGTCATGAACAGCGCCAGACCGATCAGCACCTGGTTCGGCGGTACCTGTTGCGTGCCGAGGGCCTGCCGCAGGAAGCCCAGCACGACGATGATGCGGGTGAAGCAGGTCAGCATCAGCAGCATCGTCGGCGCCAACACGATGGCGGTCAGCAGGAACATTACCTGCAGGGCTGAGTAGTTCTCGACGTTGCTGCGCGGCTGGGTCAACTGCAGGTTCACCCCCGGCAGCGGCAGACTGCCGCTCGCGGCGCGCCCGCTGGCGGCGGCCGGGGCGGCCGGGCGGGCGGGGGCGGCGGCCGCCGCAGTTGGTGCCGCGGCCGCCGCCGCAGGCGGCGTCTGTTGGGCCCGCAACGGCGCCAGCGCCAGCAGCGCGGCCAGCAGCGCGAGGTGACGCATGTCAGTCTCCCGTCGCGGCGGCACCCGGTCGTTCACGGCCAGACTGGGTGATCCGGCCGAGCAGACTCTCGAAGCTGGGCGGCGCGGCGTCCTGCGGGTCGTAGCCCACCTCCGTCGCGCCGAAGGTGGCCAGATGAGTGACCTGCTGCCCGCCCCCGAGCAGCAGCACCTGCTGCCCGACAGCCACCAGGTGGAGGCTGCGCCCGGTGCCCAGGGCGACCGATTCGAGCACTCGCAGGCGGCTCAGGCTGGGGCTCAACGTGGCGCCCGAACGCAGGCGGTAGAGCCAGGCGGTGATCAGCACCAGCCCCACGACCAGCGCCAGGCTGGCCAGGCTGCGCAGCAGCAGGAGGGTCGGCGACGGACTGATCGGTGCTGCCTCGGGCGCGACATACTTGCCGAGCGGCTCAGCGGCCCGCGCGGCCAGCGGGAGCAGGGCGCCCAGCAGCAAGGCGGTCGGCGGTGCGGCGATTCGTCTCATGGCATCCTGGCGGTCCGGGCGCTTAAGCAGACTTAAGCCCTGGGCGCCAGGGGGATCATGCCAAAGGGTTCGCCGGGGATAAATGGCCCGGACTGGTCATTTTCGGCGGGTCGCCCGAAGTTTGCCCGGGCGGTCGCGTTGGGCGTTGAGCCGGCGGTCGACGATCTCGGTGACCCGAATCGCGAAGCGTTCGTCTTGGATCACGACCTCGCCGCGGGCCAGGACCTGGCCGTGACAGAGCAACTCGACCGGCTCCCCCGCCAGGCGGTCGATGGTCACGACGCTGCCCGGGCCGAGGCGCTGGGCGTCGCGGAAACGCATCGTGCAGCGGCCGAGTTCGGCGCGCAGCGTGACGGTGACCAGCGAGAGATGCTCGTACGCGGCGCCCAGCGAGTCACCCGCCATGCTACTGCCCCAGTTCGGTGATCCGCACGCCGAAGCTGTCGTCCACCACGACCACCTCGCCCCGTGCGATGCAGCGGTCGTTGACGAACAGCTCGACCGGTTCCCCGGCCAGCTTGTCGAGTTCGATCAGGGACCCCGGGCCCAGCTTCAAGACTTCCTCAATGGTCATCTCGGTGCGGCCCAGTTCAGCCGACAGGATCAGCACTACCTCAGCCAGCAGATCGAGCTCGCCGACGCTGTTGGCCGAGGGCTTACGCTGCGAGTCGGTGGCCGAGCTGGGCAGCCCGCCGCCGAGGTCGGGTGGGGACCACTTCGGCGCGGCGGCCGGCTTGGCGGCCGGCTTGGCGGCCGGCTCGGGCGGGCCCATGTTGGCGTCGCCCTCGGCCATCGCCTCGGCCCACAACGAATCGAGCGCCGACTGGTCCAGCATGTTCGGTTCGGCGGCCGGGGCCGCGGCGGCACCGACCACACTGTCGTCGAGTTCCGGCTCACGCCGGCTGGGCGTCGGTGCGTTGCTCTTCGGGCCGGCCGCCATCAGGGCGTCCAGGGTCGCCTGATCCAGCAGGTCCGGGCCCCGGGAGGGGCTGGGAGCTGCTGCGTCGGCCGTCGCGTCGCCGGTCAGGAGCGCGTCGATGGCGGCCTGGTCGAGCTCACCGGCCGGCTCTCCGCCGCCGCCGGCCAGGAGCGCATCGATGGCGGCCTGGTCGAGGTCGGCCGCGGGCTCCGCCGCAGGGGGCGCACCGCCGCCGGCCAGCAGCGCATCGATGGCGGCCTGGTCAAGGTCGGCCGCGGGCTCCGCCGCAGGGGGCGCGCCACCGCCGGCCAGCAGCGCGTCGATGGCGGCCTGATCGAGTTCCCCGGCGTCGCCGCCAGCTTCGTCCGGCTCCGGCGCGGTCTCCTCGGGGGGCGTCGGCTCGTCGGGCATGATCACCTCGCCAGCCGTGAGTCTACTGCATCACGAACTCGCTGAAGTAGATATCATGCACTTCCATCTTGACCTCCGTCAAGAGGTGCCCGAAGCGCTTGACCAGCGCATCCTTGAAGGCTCGCTTGTCGTTCGGTCGCAACATTGTCTCGAAGGTCCGCCCCGAGAGCTCGTCGATCAGCAGGTCGTTGAGCTCGGACTGGTGGTGGTGCAGCAGCTCCAGCAGGTTCTTGACGCGCTGGCCCGGCTCCTTCTTGATCGCCTTCTTGTCGCCCTCGGCGGCCGGCTCGGCCTCGCCGCCGCCGTGGCCGCCGCCGCCGCCCTCCTTGGCCCCTTCGGGGTTGCTGAGCGCGCTCACTTCGGTGCGGAAGTACTTGGCGTCGACCGGGTCGAGCTCGAAGGCCAGCTCCAGCTTGATCCGCGCGTAGCGGTTGCCGTCGGCCAGGTTGACGGTCTGCACCGGCATCGGCCAGGTGCAGACCTCGACCTCCGGCGGGTCGTCCTCGTACTGCTTCTCGAGCTGCGCCTGCATCGCCTTCTGCTTTTTCGACATCATCATCCCGCCGACCGCCAGCGGACCGACCACCACGGCCAGCAGCAGCACCGCCATCAGCGGGTTCTTCTTCTTCGGCGCCGCGACATCGGCGCTGGGGTTCTCAGCCATGGTCTCGCTCCCGTTCTCAGGCCGCGCGCGGCCGCGGCGACGCCAGACGGTCGGCCAGCCGCAGCGGACTCTCGCCGGCGGCCACCGCCACCAGCCCTTCAATCCATAGTTCGTCCAGATCGGCTGCTTCTTGAGCCGCCCGGAGGGCATCTTGTTGACGTGGCACCGCGACCAGCCAGCCAACCGCCAGACCGTACAGCGAAGCACTGAAGGCGCCGCCGATCGCCTTGACCGCCGTCGCGCCGTCGGCGATCTGGACCGCCGCGGCGACCTGCAGGAGGCTCAGCAGCACGCCGACCTGCACCGCCGCGCGGGCCAGCCGGTTCCAAAACCGGGCCGGTGCCGCGGCGGCCAGTTGGCGGGCCAACGCCAGGCGGCGCAAGGCCGGCTCGACCTCCAGCGGGCCGCAGCCGGCGGCGATCAGCTCCAGGCCGCTGCGCTCCAACCCCGTGGCGGCGCGCGCGGCGGCCTCGAGCGCCTTGGTGCCGCCCAGCCGGTGCAGCCGCGCCAGGTCGCACAGCCGCTGCCGCACCGCGGCGTCGCTCGCCGGCTCGTCCGGCACCGCCGTCGGGCGGTCGGGTGACCCGAGCAGCGCGCCGCCGATCCCGTTCCCCAGCAGCAGCAGAGCCACCGGGTCGCCGACCGGGCGCGGCTGCTGGCCCCACCAGGCCGCCAGCAGCAGATCGCCCAACACCACCGCCAGTCCCAGCCAGGTCAGTCGCGACATCGACGGCTCCGGGGCTCGGCGAGCGGCGCCGGACAGAGCCCGGCACCGGTCACCAGCAAACCGGTCCAGGCGGCCAGGGCCAGCGGCCAGGGCAGCGGTAGCGGCGGCCGGACCGGGCGGGGCGGGGCGGCCGCGGCCGCTGGTGCCGCCGGCGGCGGTGCGAAGTCCCGCGGTGCGCGCCAGCCGGCCGCGCCGCGCAACGGGTCCCAGCGCGCTCGCAGCGCGGCGTGGCGGGTCTGCAGCTCGTCCAGCAGCGCGACCAGCAGACGTGCGCCGGGGTCGCTGCGGCCGTCGCCCACTTCCACCAGCAGGGCGGGCACCCCGCGGGCGGCGAAAGCCCGGTGGCAGAGCGTCTGGGCGCTGCCGGGGCCGGTTGTGAGCGGGATCACCGGCTCGCCCAGGGCGCGGTGGCGGGCCACCAGGACCGCCTGCAGTTGGCGCAACGGCTCGTCGATGGCCGGGCGCCCGGTGGCATACCGCTCGACCCAGTCGGGGTGCCGTCGCCGTCCGCCAACCACGCCGTCGAAGGCGTGCAGGTCGAACACCAGGTGGATCCGCCAGCGGCGCACCAGGTCGGCCACCAGCCGGGTCTCGGGTTGGCTGAGGGCGGCCCAGTCGCGGTTCAGGTCGACCCCGGCCGCGTTCGCCCGCCGGCCGCGGGCCGCGCCATCGGGGTTCAGGCTGGGAATCACGAAGACCGCCACGGCGGGCCAGGCGCCCGAGCCCGCCAGGCTGCGCAGCCAGAGCAGCACGCTGTTGCCGGGAGACGCCTCGTCACCGTGCTGCCCGGCGATCACCAGCACGCGGATCTGCGACTCCAGGCGCTCCGGCCGGCTGGAGGCGAGCAAGAGCTGGATCGGCCGGCCCTCCGGGGAGTGGCTGACCGTGCGCAGCGCCAGGCCGGGCACGCCCGCCGCGGCGGCCGTCATCGCGGTGGCATACTCGCCGGGCGGTGGCGGCGCGGCGGTCGCCAGGCTGGCGCTGGCCAGCACCACCAGCAGACCGCGCGTCATGGGTTCGCCTCGTCCTCCTGCCCGGCGGCCCAGCGCGACGGCAGGATCCCCAGCGGGTGGCCGGCGAGGTGCTCGAAGACGCTGCGGCGGTAGCTCAAGCAGCGGCTGAGCACCTGGTCGACCGACTCGCGGACCAGGTAGACCTTGCTGTTGGTCAGCTTCAGCACCGTATTGGGAGTCGCCTCGATGGTCTCGATCAGCTCGGCGTTGAGCACGAACTGCGAGCCGTCGAGGCGATGCAGCTTGATCATCGACGCTCTCTGATGGAGTCATCGGCCGCGCCGCCGCCGGGCTGCAGGGGGCTGCGCCCGGCGGCGGTGAGCTACGAGGTTAGCGCTTCAGGCTGAGCGCGTCCTGCATGATCTCGTCGGCCGTGGTGATCATGCGGGTCGCGGCCTGGTAGCCGCGCTGCAGGATGATCAGGGTGGTCAGCTCGTTGGCGAGGTCGGTGTTGGAGCGCTCCAGGGTCTGCGCCTGGATGTTCCCCGCACCGGCGTTGCCGGCCGTCACGACCTGCGGCGAACCGGTGTTGGCCGACTGCTGGAAGAGGTTGTCGGCCTTGCGGTTGAGGCCCTGCAGGTTGGCGAAGTTGACGATCGCCAACTGCGCCAGCGGGCGCGTCTGACCGTTCGAGAAGACCGCCGAGACGCGACCCACGTCGTCGGTCACGACGTCCACCAGGAAGCCGGGCGGGAAACCGTCCTGGTTGGTGGTCTCGACTTCCGACGGGGCCGCGAACTGGGTCAGCTTGGCGAGGTCGAGCTCGATCTCTTGAGGGTCGGTGCCGCCGGCGGTGACGCCGCCCGAGGCGGCGGTGATGTTGCAGGTGCCGATGCCGCCCGTGGCAACGTCGCCGACCGCGTTGAAGACCAGCGCGCCGGAGCCGACGGTGGTCGGGCCAGTGCCGACCTGGGCCGTCCAGTTCCAGGTGTTGGCCGCGGCAGCGCGGGTGAAGGTGACGGTCATGACGTGCGACACGCCGAAGCTGTCGTGGTAGCGGTATTGCATCTGCGTGGCCTCGCCGACGGTCGTCGCGGCGTTGAGGTTACCGGCGATCTGCGCGGTGCTGGTGGCCTTGGCGTTCAGCGTCAGCCCCGGCGGGATGTCGATGTCGGTCGGCAGCGCGCCGTCGGGAATCGTGTTGGTGGTCGTGTCGTAGAGCAGGCCCTGCACCGCCAGGCCGCTGGAGGCGTGGCTCAGGCGGCCGTTGGCGTCGAGGGTCAGCGCGCCGTCGCGGCTGTAGAACTCGTTGCCGTCGGCGTCCTGCAACATGAAGAAGCCGCGGCCGAGGATCGCCAGGTCGAGGTTCTCACCGGTGTGGATCAGGGACCCCTGGGCGTACTGCGTGGCGGTGGTGCCGAGCCGCACGCCGGCGCCGACCTGCAAGGGATCGAGGCCGGCCAGACCGTCGGTGGCGCCGCGGGCGCTGCGCAGGTTCTGGCTGAACAGCGACTTGAACTGCGCGCGCTGGGTCTTGTAGCCGCTGGTGTTCAGGTTGGCGATGTTGTTGGCATGGATGTCGATCCCCACGACGTGGGTCTGCAGGCTCGACATCGCGGTCGAAAAAGTCCGACTCATGCGTCACTCCCAAAGGCGCGGCCGCAGCCGCGAACGGTCGTCTGTCGGGCGACCGTCGGTCGGGGGGCTTCCTCCGAGAGGACCAGCCCCGGTCAGCAGTCCGGTACGGCGTGTTAGGCGATCACCATGCTGTCGATGTTGGTGAAGACGCGCTCCCGCAAGCTGTCCTGGTCGGCCACGGTGACCACCTTGCGGTCGGCCACGCCAACCACGAAGACGGTCTGGTCGAGCAGCACCAGGCTGGTCTTGCTGCCTTTCGCCTGCGCCCGGTCGACGGCCCCGGTCAAGCGGCCGAGGGTCTCGTCGTCGAGCCGGATGCCGCGCTGTTCGAGGCGTTCCAGGGCGTGTTTCGAGAACTCGACCCCGGCCGGCGCGGCGGTCTGCCGGCTGACTGCGGTCTGCAGCGCGTCGGCAAAGGCCCGGCTGCCAGTCTGGCGAGGCGCGGTCCGTTCGCTTTCACGAACCTCCTGTGCTTGTCGGATCGGATCGAGCCGCATTGCTCTCCTCCGAAGATCAGCCTACGACACCTTGGTGATGTCGTCCAGCGAGAGACCGAGCGCCCCGATGTTGATCACCGGCTCACCGTCGGTCATCGTCACACTGTCCACCTTGCCCTCGACGGCCTGGTCGTTGTAGACACCATTGACCTGGTGCCCGATCAGGGCCATCGCGCGCATCGTCTCGTCGCGGGCGAGCATTTCGCCCATCTGCTTGTTGAGGGTGGTCTGCTGCTGAAACGTCGACAGCGTCGCCATCTGCTCCATCATCTGCTGCGTATCGGTGCCCTTCATCGGGTCCTGATAGCGCAACTGCGCGATGAACAGTTGCATGAAGGCGTCGGCGTCGAGGTCCTGCTTGGGCGTTCCCTTCGGGCGGGCCGAGACGTCGTAGGTCCCGGTGCCCGTGGTGCCCTGGATGGTGGTGCTACCCATCTTGGCTCCTTCAGGCCCACTCGGCCAGGGTGCCGCCGCCGGTTGGCGTGCTGGTCCGGGCCAGCCGCACCGGCTGCGGGTCAGGGTCCGCCGCGGCGGCGTCGTCGCGGGCGGTGGCGTACTGCGGCAGCGGTTGCTGCTGCGGTTGCGGCTGCTGCTGATCGCGGCGGCCGACATCGAAACTGCCCAGCGCCAGCCCGTGCTCGCGGAGGGCCTCCTGAAGCTGCGGCAACTGCTGCTGCATCTCGCGGCGCAGCCCCTCGTGGGAGGTCTGCATCGTGACATGCACGCCGCTCGCGTCGCGCAGCACGCGGATCGCCACTTGCCCGGCTTCGGGGTGGCGCACTTCGACGGTGAACTGGTCGCTGCCGGGGCTCCGCAGCAGGCGGGCCTGACCGGCGATCTGCTGCGTCACCTCGCGCGGGTTGTCGGCCACCAGCGGACCGCTCGGCCGCTCGGTAGGCCGCGTGGCGGCGGTCCGGGCAGTCTCGCCGAGGCTGAAGACGGGCGCCGGATCGGTGGCCTCGTCGCTGCGCGAGACGCTCTCCACGCGGGCGGTCGGTCGCGGCGGGCGCTGCTCGCGGTCCGGGGTCGGCGTCTCACTGCCGGCCACGGCGGCCGTCGCGCCCGGCGTCACCGCGGCGAGCGTGCTGCTCGACGAGGGGTTGTCCCGCTCCTGCCGCGGAGCCGCTGGCTCGGCCGGCAGGCGGCGCTCGGCGGCTGGCGGTTCCGGAGCCACCGGCTGCTCCAGCGGTGGCTCGCTGAGCGCCGCCGTCAGGCTGCGGACGCCTTCCACCAGCGGCTCAGCGACGGCCTGCACGCTCTGCGTGACGACTTCGGCCACGCCGGGCAGCGCCGAACGCGGGGCGAGCCGCCGCGGGGCCGGGTTGTCGAGGGCCTCGCCGAGTGCTGGCAGCGGCGGCTCGGCGACCGGGGCCGGGGCCAGCGCGGGGGCTGCCGGGTCAGCCGCCGGCGCCACCAGCGTGGCGGCGGGCGGGGTCACCGCGGCGGGCCGCACGACCGGCTGGGGCGCCGGCTCGGCGGGCCGCGGACTGACCTCCGGGGAGGGCCCCGGCGCCTCGCGCGGGCCGAGCAGGTGGCGCGGATTGGAGGTCGGCAGACGGCGGGCCACGCCCGCTGGGGCGCTGGCCACCGCGGGAGTCGGCGCGGGCGGGTTGGCGGGCGGCGCTGGCGCGGCGGGCGGTGGCGCCGCCATGGAAGGTGTCGCGCTGTCGGCCACCGGCGCGGGGCTGGCGGTCGGCGCGGGGGCCGGCTCCGGGGCGGCCGGCGCCGGGACGCTGGCCACGCTGCTCGGAGCGATCGGCGGCAGCTCGGCCGGGGCGGCTGCCGCGGCGGGCTGCTCCGGGCGCGGCGCGGCGCTGCTGCGCCGGGTGACCGTCACGGCCGGCTGTGTCGGGGCCTCGCTGGCGGGCAGTTCGTCGTCTGTCGGCAGCGGCGTCGGCGCGGCCGCGGCGGCCTGCAGGGCGCGTTCGATGCTGGCGGCCGACTCGCCCTTGGTGGGGCGCGTGGTCAGCCGCGGGCCGACCGGCAGCGGCGCCACCGGAGTCGCCGCCGGCGTCGAGGTGGCGCTGCTGCTGCGCGTCGGGGCGGCCAGCGGCGGCGTCGCCGACGGCTGGACCACCGCGCTCGGCGCGGTCAGGGCGGGCAGCTCTTCCTGGAAGGCCGCCTGCCGCCGCAGCACTTTCGGGATGTAGTCCTGCGTCTCGCGGTAGGGCGGCACGCCGCCGTAGCGCTTGACGGCGTTGGGGCCGGCGTTGTAGCCGGCCAGCGCCAGCTTCAGATCGCCGTCGAAGGTGGCGAGCATCTTCTTCAGCTCGCGGACCCCGCCGTCGATGTTCTGAGCCGGGTCAAAGGGATCGCTGACGCCGAGTTCGCGGCAGTTCTCGGGCATCAACTGCAACAGCCCCATCGCGCCAGCCGACGACACGCAGCGCGGGTTGAAGTCGGACTCGGTCTGCATCACCGCCAGCACCAGGGACTCGTCGACCCCGTACTTCTGGCAGGCTTCCTTGACCAGCCGGCGGTAGGCGGCGGGCACGTTAGGGGCCTTGCTGCTGCTGCCGACGCTGCGGCTGGAGGCGCTGCTGGCGGTGCCCGCGGCCGGCACGGCGCGGTCTTGCTGCAGCACCTCGCGGGCCACCGCGGCGCTCGGCAGACCGACCTCGAAGCCGCTGCCGGCCGCGGTCCGCGGGGTTGCCAACGGCTCGGCGGGCGGGGCCGTGGTGGGCAGCGTCAAGGGCAGGCCAGCGGCCGCGGCGAGCGCGCTGGGTGCGCTGGCGGGCAGGTTGCTGGTGGGGTTGAGCTGCGCCGGGTCGGCCGGCTGCAGCACCGCCTGCAACGCCTGTTGGAAGCTCCCGGTCGACGTCGGCGACTGGGATTGGGTGGGGGCCACTTCCGGGTTCAGTTGGTCCAGCAGCCCCTGGATCTGGTTGACGCGGGCGAACAGGTCGCCCAGCCCATCGGGGATCATGGCTCTCTCCCCTTCCGGGCGTTGTGCCCGATCACTGCGAACTCGTCATTCATCGCCTGCTCCGCGGCATCGGCGTCCCGGCGGTACTGCTCGCGCAACTCCTCTTTCAGTCGCTCCAGGGGCTTGCGCTCCTGCTGCGCGGCGACGAAGTCGGTGCGGCGTGCTTCCACCGTCAGTTCCCATTCGGCCAGGATCTGGGCCTGCTTTAGGGCCGTCGCCTCCAAGAGGTCCAAATCGCGCCAGGCGTAGACAATCTCGTGGGGTGGCAGGTCGGCCAGTTCGTCGCTCAGGCGGACCGTCGCCGCGCGGATCGCGCTGCGGGTCGCGGCGAGTTGGGCCTCGGCGGCGTTACGGTCGGCGATGGCGGCCTGCAGCGCCTGCCGCGCTTCTTGTTCGCGGAAGCGCCGCAGCCGCAGGACACTCTCGAGAGGAAACTCGAACCGCTTCATCGGACCTCGCCAGCACGGTTATAGCGCGCCGCCGGAGCCGCTGACCATAGCCTGAATGGGCCCTTCCGGTGGCCGCCCCGTGGTCTGCGGGCAACCCTCGCGTTGACAGCGCCCTGGGGGCAGACTACGATGCAGCTGGGGTGGCGGTTGGAGCAGCCCGATGGCCTCGCGCAAAAAGTGGATCGATTCCCTCGTCTCGGTGCAGAGCATCGTCGAGACGGTGCTCGACTGGATCACCTGGGCCGCCCTGGCGCTGGGCTGCCTCGGGCTGATCTACATCCTGTCGGGTGTGATCGGTGGCGGCATGTTGCGGCTGGCCCCAGCCGATGTCGCCCGGATCGCCGTCGGCGTCGGCAAGATCACCAACCTGGTGATGTACTGCGCGGTGATCGTCTCGTTCCTGGCGATGGCGCGCAGCCAGGAGCACAAGGCCGAGGTCGGCTTCGGCGTCGTGGTGGTCGGCGTCTTCTTCTGGTTCGGCCTGGCCCCGCTGATCGCCTACTGCATCTCGGTCAAGGCCGGGCACTCCAGCCGCGTCACCGACATCCTGATCGCCAACCTTGGTCTGGCCGGGCGGGCGATGCTCTTGGCGCTGGTCTGGCCGGTGCTGCAGTGGCTCTGGCGCCAACTCCGCGCGGTGCCGCTGCGCAAGAAGCAAGACGCCGAGGTCGACAACTTCAAGCTGCGTCGCGAGGCCCCCAAGAAGGCCAGGCCGCTCACCAAGCCGCACTTCCTGTCGCCCTGCTGGCACCTGCCGTACTGCCGCGACTACCTCGTCGAGATGTGTCCCGCCTTCCGCGCCCGCAAACGCTGCTGGAAGTACGGCGGCGGCTGCTTCTGCGATTCCTCGATGATCCAGGCGATGCTGACCGGCGTCAGCAGCGGCCCGCGCGGCGGCCAGCAGGCCTGGATGCGCAGCGAGCTGGAAGCCCGCAACACCATCTACAACCAGCGCGGCACCAAGCCGCCCTGTCGGCGCTGCTTCATCTACATGGAGCACGAGAAGCTGAAGTACGAGATGATGCACCCGCTAGCCTACCCGGGCGCCGCGGCCATCATGTACTTCGGGTACGAACCGCTGATCAAGCCCGGCTTCGCCTGGTTCCAGGAGTCCGCCACCCAACTCTGGCAGCAGCTCGCCTTCCAGGCGGTGACCGAAGCGCCGAAGGAAGTCCCCGGGCTGGAGTTCGCGACCATCATGTTCACCGTGCTGGCCGGCGGCTTCCTGCTGCTCGGGCTGCTCCGGCTGTGTGAGCTGTGGTGCTTCAAGTGGAAGCTCTGAGTCCGCGCCCGACGCTGCCGCTGGTGGAGGGCGAGGACTACTACCTGGAGCACGGCCTGCTGGTGCTGACCGCCGCCTGGCACCGCCGCCGCGGGCAGTGCTGCGGCAACGCCTGTCGCCACTGCCCCTTCGTGGGCACGCCCGCCGAGCACCCCGCCCGCGCCGCCCGCGCCGCGGCCCGCGAGCCCTGACCGTTGTGCTATGATCGCCGGCGGGAGTCCTTCCGATGCGTGTCCGCGTGCTGCACGGTCCGAACCTCAACCTGCTCGGCAAGCGCGATCCCGAGGTCTACGGCAGCCACACCTTGGAGCAGATCAACACCGAGATCGAGGCCCTCGCGAAAGAGCTGGGGCTGGAGGTGCGGATCAGCCAGCACAACAGCGAGGGCGACCTGATCGAGGCGATCCACGAGTGCGCCGACTGGGCCGAGGCGATTGTGATCAACCCCGCCGCCTTCACGCACTACTCGATTGCCGTCTGTGACGCCATCAAAGCCGTCCGCCTGCCGACGGTCGAGGTCCACCTCAGCAACATTCACGCCCGCGAGGAGTTCCGCCACAAGTCGGTCACGGCGCCGGTCTGCATCGGCCAGATCGCCGGCTTCGGGGCCAGCAGTTACCTGCTCGGCCTGCGCGCGGCGAAGGACGTGATTCAGAAGCGCTGGCGCTGACCCGGCGTCACGCTACGGACCGGGAGCCTGCTGATGCTGCCTCGAACCGCGCTGCTGACCCTCTGGCTGGCCCTCGCGCCCGGGCTGGCGACGCCCGACCTGGCCTTCGTGCGGGACGAGAACCTCTGGCTCCACCGCTTCGAGCCGGCGCAGGACCTCCAGCTCACGAAGGCTGGCGGCTACGGCACACCGAGCTGGACACCCGACGGCAAGGCCCTGGTGTTCGTTCGCAACGGGCGCAACATCGAGCGGTTCGACGTCGACAGCCGGCAGTTGACCACCATCGTGGCCGGCCTGGGGCCAGTCGAGCAGGGCGTGGAGGGCTGCTCCGCGGCGGCGGTCCACCCCGGCGGAACGGCCATCTGGTTCAGCCGCGTGCGCCGGCTGCGGGTGCAGGGCGAGGAAGTCTGGGACAACGCCATCTGGCGGGTCGGGCTCGATGGCAGCGGGTTGCGCAAGATCCTGCAGGTCCAGGGCATCTCGCCCCGCAGCGAGACGATGAACGCCCTGGTCGAGCGAATCGTCTGGAGCGGCGACGCGCGGGTCGCGACGATTGGCGTGCAGCCGCACCACGGTTGGGGCGTCGGGCGCGGGGTCTACCTGACCTGCTGCGATGTCAACGGCGTCGAGCGCGAGGCGGTGGTGCCGCTGGCCTATCAGGAGTGTAACCCGGTGGTGGCTTCGACGCCCGTCCGCCGCGGTGACGTGCTGGCCTGGCCGGTGACGCCGATGGACCCGGCCGAGCGACCGGAGCTGTTCCTCGACCTGCTGGCTCCCGGCCACCGGCGGTTGCGGCGGATCACCCAGCCGGCCGAGATCCGGGACAACCAGGAGCAGTTGGTGTGGCCCGACCTCTGGCTGGGCGGCAAGCTGGTGGCCGCGGCCTGGACCGGTCGCGAGCAACCCACGGTGCGGATCTGGAACTACGCCAGCGGCGAGCTGGCCGGCGAGATCGCCAACGCCGACACGCCGCTCTGGCGTCCCAGCCGGGGTTGATCGCAAGATACCCCCACCGGAGCATGCGATGCGTTGGTTGCGATGGTTGCCCGTGCTGCTGGCCGCCGTGGGCTGGAGTGCCGCCCAACACGATGGGCCGAGCGCGCCGACGGCTCGAACCGAGTTGTTCAATGGCCGCGACCTGAGCGGCTGGAAGCCCTTTCTGCCCGACCCGCAGGCCGACGTCACGGCGACCTGGCAGGTGGTCGACGGCGTGATCCGCTGCAGCGGCCAGCCGGCGGGTTACCTGCGGACCGCGCGCGCCTGGCGTGACTATCACCTCACGGTGGAGTGGCGCTGGCCTGGCAACCCTGGCAACAGCGGAGTGCTGCTGCACATGAGTCCGCCCGACAAGGTCTGGCCGCGCAGCATCGAGTGCCAGTTGATGCACCGCAACGCGGGCGACTTCTGGGTGATCGATGGCACCGACTTCGCCGAGCACACCAACCAGGACGACCGCCGGGTGCGCAAGCAGCAGGAGTCCAACGAGGTGCGGCCGGGCGAGTGGAACCGCTACGACATCGAGTGTCGCGGCGACCGCATCACCGTCCGGGTCAACGGCCTGCTGCAGAACACCGCCACGGCCTGCACCGTCAGCGGCGGCTTGATCGGCCTGCAGTCGGAAGGCGCGCCGATCGAGTTCCGCAACGTCGTGCTGACGCCGCTGGAGTAGGCCTCGGTCCGCGGCGGGTAGAGCGGATTGGCGCGGTGGGTCGCCAGCGCTGCGGCGTCCGGCAGCCGGGCCGCCGTGGCATGGTAGACCGGCTCCCCAGCGCTGGGTCGGTCACCGGGCGCTCCTCAGAAGGCGACTGCCTGCAGGTTGCGCAGCTCGACGGTCAGCGCCAGGGGCTTGGCATTGGCGCCGAACTGCAACCGGTCGAGGCGCGCGGTGTCGAGCTGCCCGTCGGCGTCGGGGCCCATGAACGACATGTAGGCGAGGTGGCTGAGCACGACGGTCGCCTGGCGCCAAGTGGTGCTGCCGGGCAGTCCACCGGCCGTCATGAAGGTCCCGCCGCCCTGTTCGCGGAGCATCAGCCGCAACGGGCCGGCGTCGGCGACGCTGCTGCGGTACTCGAAGCGCAGGGCCGCGAAGCGGCTCAGATCGAGCGGCGGATCGAGGTTCCAGGCGGGGTAGAACCAGTTGTCGCCGTCGGTCGCGAAGCTGGCTTCGCAGGCCAGGCCGCCCGCGCCCCCGGCACGCAGCAGCAGCTTGCCGTGGCCGGCGATGTGCGGCTGCCACTGCGCCGCCGCCGGCAGGGCCAGCGCGCGGCTGGCGGTCGCCTCGAGGGTGTTCGGGTCGACCAGCAGATCCACCGCGGCCGGCGCGGCGAAGGCGGTCCCCGCGCCGACCTCAACGGTGATCTGGCCGGCCGCCCGGGTGCGGTTCGTGGTCAGCGTCACCTGCGCCACAAAGCGCTCTCCGGGCGCCGCCTGGACTGGTAGCTCGGCGGGCGTGAGGTTCCAGCCGGCGGGTGCCAGCAGCCGGGCGGTCGCCCGCAGCGGCTGCGGGCCGAACTGGTAGACCTGCAGCTCGAGGGGGATCTCGCGGCCGGCTTCGACCAGCCAGGCGTCGGCGCCTTTGTCGACCGGCAGGGCGGTCGCTGGTCGCAGCCGGGTGACCGTCTGCGGCAACCCCAGCGGCGGCAGCACCGTGGCCGGCTGCCGCCCCGGCGGGGCTTCCAGCCCGGCCGGCAGGGCCGACTGCGCCAGCAGCAGGTAGACCGGCGCGCGATCGACGGTCAGGCGCACGGTGCCCGCACCCTTGGCCAGCGGCGTGCCGAGATGCGATCGGGCCTCGCGGATTGCCGCCCACTCGAGCGGCAGCGTCAGCTCCGCGGGCTGGTCGTCCTCGCGCCAGACCACCAACGCCGCGCTGCCATCGCCACGGGCGAACGCGCGCACCTCGACCGCCGGCTCGGCCAGGCGCAGCCGACCGAGGTAGTCGCCCCGGCCGCAGGCATAGGTCGCCGTGGAGATCGCGGCGACGCCCGGGAAGGGCACCTGTTCGTGCGGTTCGAAGAGCCCCCAGCCGCGGGTGCCCTCCTTGTAGAACGGGAACACAAACCAGAAGTGGCGCTCGATGCCGGCGGCCAGGGCCAGCGCGTAGGAGCGTCCGATGAAGGCGGCCTGGTGCTGCCGCGCCGGACCCGCCAGGATGCCGTCTGGCCCGTCCTGGGCGTCCCCGGCCTCGGTCACCCAGCTCGGCAGGTTGAGCTGGTAGCGCTCCAGCAACTGCGCAAAGCCCTGGTGTCGCGCCGCATAGCGCTGCGGGTTGTCGTAGATGTGGTAGTTCCAGACATCCATGAACCGCCCGCTGCCATTGGCCAGCAGGTGGTCGGCAAAGGCGCCGGCCCCGTGGGCCAACGACGGACCGAGCACGGTGAGGTCGCGGTCGACCGCCCGGAAGCCCAGCCAGGCGGCCTTCTGGAAGGCGGCGCACTCGCTGGCGGGGTCGCGGAAGAAGCTGATGTCGGGCTCGTTCCAGACCTCCCACGCCCCAACCCGGCCGCGGAACTGCGTCGCCAAGGCCTGCGCGAAGCGGTGGATGTCGCGCAGGTCGTCCGGTGCAGCGTGGCCATCGCCGTCGGCGCGCGACCAGCCGGGGCTGCCGTGAAAGACCGGGTAGACCTGCAACCCGGCGGCGTGCAGCGCGGCGTAAGCCGTCTCGTACTGCCCCCACTCGTAGCTCCCGCGCCGGGGCTCGACCTGGCCCCAGGCCAACCGCTCGCGGACCCAGCCGAAGCCGCAGAGCCGCAGCAGCCGGGCCAGGTCGGCGTAGTGCGCCCGGTCGACCAGCCAGGCGCCGGCGTGGTCGGTGGCCAGCCGGCTGGCGCCCGGCACCCGCCGGGTGGGGTCGATCAGCACCACCAGCGGCAGCACGGCGCCCTCGGCGACGGCCTCGTAGGCGCCGGGCGGGAGCTGCCCGAAGTCGACCGCGCCACCGGCTACCGGGCGGGTCAGCAGTTCGCCTCCGCCGACCGCTCGCAGAACCGCCGTGGTGGCGCCGCGGAGCTGCAGCCGCACCGGCGCGGTCTCCACCCAGACGTTGCCGAGGGACTCGCTGCGCCACTCCGGCGCGGTGCTGCTCCCGGCCAGCAGGAGGACCATCCAAACCATGCCACGGCTCCTGCGCGCATCTTAGCAGGCGGTGGCCACCACGGCGAGGCTGCCGACGGCGGCCGGACTGGTTCAGCCGGGGCTGCTGGATGAACTGAATGTCACGGTCCAGCACGCCAGCGGGGGAGGAGTCGCTGTTGCCGGAGGCCGATGTCGACCTTGGAGATCGGTCACGACAGCGGAGCCTACGGCGCGGGGACGGTGTCTCGGCCGATGCTGGCCGCAGGCGGCCGGCTGGCTGGCCGTGGCGCTGGCGCTCGTCGGCCTGGCGGCCTGGCTGGCCGGCTGGCAGGAGACCCTCGCCGGGCGCCTGACCCGCATCCCGATGGCGCCGACGACGGCGCTGTTGCTGCTGCTGCTGGGTCTCATCGCGGCCAGTCGGCAGTCGCCAGCGCGGCTTTGGCGGCGGGTCCTGCTGTTGCTCTGCAGCCTGGTCGGAGTGCTGGCGCTGCTGATCCTCGTCGCCCGGCTCGGCGGCTGGGTCTGGGTGGCTGAACGGCGCCTTGGGGGCGGCTCCTCGCTGGTGGACCAGGTCCCAACGGGGCTGACCGCGCCCTTGACGGCCGCCTGCGTCTTGCTCCTGGCGACTTCGGCCGGCCTGCTGCTGACGCCGCGTCATCACCGCCCGGCGCTGCGCCACGCCGGGCAGGGAGCGGCCTGCGGCAGCCTGGCGCTGACCGGCGCGACGCTGTTCTTCTACCTCGTGGGCACCCCGCCGCCGCTCTGGATGGGTCGCATCCCAATGGCCTGGCTGACTGCCCTGTCGCTCACTCTGGTGGCGCTCAGCCTGCTCGCGGGCAGTGTGCGCCAGGTCCGTTGGCGTGGGCTGCGCGCCGCGGCTCGGGTCGGTGGACGGGCCCGGCGTGGTTCGCGGCTACTGCTGCGAGCCTACCTGCTGAGCAACCTGCTGCTGCTGAGCGCCGCTCTGCTGATTGGCCGGCAGTGGCAGACCAACGAACGGCGGCGGGTCGAGGAGTACCTTACCACCATCGCCGAGTTCAAGACGGCCAGCGTCAGCGAATGGCTGGAAGAGTGCCGCAACGACCTGCAGCAGGCCACCCAGACGACCGCGTTCCGTCGCGCGGCGACGGCTCTGGCGGCCCGCCCCAGCGACGCTGCGGCGAGCGCCGAGGCTGCCGACCTGCTGCACTATCTGGCGCACCAGGGCGAAGTCTTGCACGTGCTGCTGGCCGATGCCGCCGGTCGGCCGCTGGTGGGCTGGCCGCACCTCGCCAATGAGCATCCCGCTGAGCTGCGCCACGCCGCGGCCGCCATCGCGGCGGGGGCCGACGATCACTGGAGCGATCTGCACCGCCACGCCGCCGGCGACCGCATCGTGCTGGCGCTCTGGCAGGCGGTCCGGGCCGTGCCGGCGCAGCCGGGCGACCGTGGACCGGTGGTCGGCCTGGTGCAGGTGCTGATCGCCGCCGACCACTACCTGTTCCCGGTGCTGCAGCGCTGGCCGGTGCCCAGCGAGACTGCCGAGAGCTTGCTGGTGCGGCGCGATGGCAACGCGGTGGTCTACCTCAACGAGCTGCGGCACGCCAGCGGCAGCGCCCTGACGCTCCGGCGGCCCTTGACCGACCGCACGCTGCCAGCCACGCGGGGTGTGCTTGGCGAGACCGCGCCGATGCTCGGTAGCGACTACCGCGGCGAGCCGGTGCTGGCCGTCGCCCGGGCCGTGCCGGGGACGCCCTGGGTGCTGGTCGCCAAGGTCGACCAGCACGAAGCCTTCCGCGAGCTGCGGCAGCGCGGTCTGCTGCTCGGGGGTGGTCTGCTGCTGGTCCTGCTGGCTGTCGCGCTGGGCTTTGCGCTGACCTGGTGGCAGCGCAGCGCGCTGGTCTTGCGTGGCGAGCTGGCCGCGCAGCAGCGCAGCCACGCCGTCGCGGCCCGCCTGGCCGGCGTGCTGCGGGCGGCCAACGACCTGATTCTGCTGTGTGATGTCGAGGGCCGCATCGTCGAGGCCAATGACCGCGCCGCGCAACTGCTCGGGCTGTCGAGCGAGGCGCTCCGCGGGCGGGCGATCGGCGAACTGCTGGCCCCGGCCGCGGCGGCGGCGACGCTGGCCCAGGTGGCCACGATCGAAAGCCCTAGCGGCCTGGTCCTGGAGACCGCCCTGGTCGGTGCCGATGGGCGGGCCATCGAGGTAGAGGCCAGCATCCAGCGGACCGAGGCGGCCACCGGCGGATCGACCCTCTGGATTCTGCGCGACCTCACCGAACGCCGCACCGCCGCCGCGGAACAGGCGCGTCTGGAGGATGAGCTGGCGCACGCCCACCGGCTCGACTCCCTTGGCCGCCTGGCTGGCGGGGTGGCCCACGACTTCAACAACGTGCTGGCCGTGATCCTCGGCACCACCGAGCTGCTGCTGGACGATCTGCCAGCCGACTCGCCGGTCACCGCTGACCTGCTGGAGGTCCGGCGCGCCGCCGAGCGGGCGCGCGACCTGACCCGGCAGCTCCTGGCCTTCGGCCGCCGCCAGGTCTTCGAACTGCGGGTCTTCGACGTCAACAGCGTGATCCGCAGCGCCGAACTGCTGCTCCGCCGCGCGGTCGGCGAAGCGGTCCGCGTGGACCTGCTGCTGGCCCCAGGCGCCGGCCGCGTCAAGGCCGACGCCGGGCGGTTCGAGCAGGCCTTGCTGAACCTCTGCCTGAACGCCCGCGACGCCATGCCCGAGGGCGGCCTGCTGAGCATCGAGACCGCCGCCGTGCTGCTGGACGAGCATTACATCGGCAGCCATCCCGGCGTGCAGCCGGGGCCGTTTGTGGCCATCAGCATCAGCGACACCGGCGCCGGGATCGCCGAAGAGGCGTTGGCCCACGTCTTCGAGCCGTTCTACACGACCAAGCGCCTGGGGCACGGGACCGGCCTCGGCCTGGCCAGCGTCTACGGCACCATCAAACAGCTCGGCGGCGACGTGCGGGTCTATACCGAACTCGGCCGCGGGACCACCTTCCGGATCTACCTGCCACGCGTCGACGACGAGGTCGACAGCCCGGCCGATGACCGCGCCGAACTGCCGATCCAGGGCGCTGGCGAGCTGGTGCTGGTGGTCGAGGACGATGCCGCCGTGCGCCACACCGTCAGCGCGATGGCCGCCCGGCTGGGCTACCGCGTGCTGGTCGCCGCTTCGGTCCGCGCCGCCCTCGACCTCGCCAGCGCCGCGCCCGACATCGCGCTCGTGCTGACCGATGTGATCATGCCCGACTTCAACGGACGCCAGGGCGTCGAGCTGCTCCGCGCCCACCTCCCAGCGCTGCGGGCGCTGTTCATGTCCGGCTACACCGCCAACGTGATCGTCCACCACGGCGTGGTCGATGACGGCATCCACTTCATCTCCAAACCGTTCACCGAACTCGACCTCAGCCGCAAGTTGCGGGAGGCGCTGCTCGGCTGAAACCCGAAAAAGGGTCCTGACCCCTTTTCCGGATCCGCGCTTCGAACGGCGTTCGGAAAGAGCACGGCGGTGCGGGCGCAACCCGTGAATCTTGGTCATTGTCAGACCCCGTGGCGGCGGACGCGGAGGTGCGGCAATGGCGGCGCGACGTGTGGCGGAAGGGCAGCCAGGGTTGCCGGGCGTGGTCGATCAGGTTCTCCAGGGCGACTGCCTGGAGTTGCTGCCGCAGTTGCCCGAGGGCTCGGTCGATCTGATCTTTGCCGATCCACCCTACAACCTGCAGCTCCAGCACGAGCTGCTGCGGCCGAACCGCAGCGTGGTCGACGCGGTCGACGACGACTGGGACCAGTTCGAGTCGTTCGCCAGCTACGACGACTTCACGCGGGCCTGGCTGACCGCCTGCCGGCGCGTGCTGAAGCCCAGTGGCACCCTCTGGGTGATCGGCAGTTACCACAACATCTACCGCGTCGGCGCGATTCTGCAGGATCTCGGCTTCTGGTTCCTGAACGACGTCGTCTGGATCAAGTCCAACCCAATGCCGAACTTCCGCGGGGTCCGCTTCACCAATGCCCACGAGACGCTGCTCTGGTGCAAGCGCGCGCCCGACGCCAAGGGCATCGGGTTCAACTACCACGAGATGAAGGCCGAGAACGGCGGCAAGCAGATGCGCAGCGACTGGTACTTTCCGCTCTGCGGCGGGGCCGAACGACTGCGTGAGGCGGACGGCACGAAGGTCCACCCGACGCAGAAACCGCTGGCGCTGCTGGACCGCATCGTCCGCGCCAGCAGTCAGCCCGGCGACCTGGTGCTGGACCCCTTCGGCGGCGTCGGCACCACCGCCGTCGCCGCGCTGCGCAACGGGCGGCGCTGGCTGCTGCTGGAGCGCGAGCCGCGCTACGTCGTCGCCGCCCGCGAGCGTCTGGCGCGGGAGACCGCCCGGCTGCACGTGCCGCTGCAGGCGGTCGGCGGCTGAGGTGACCGGCCTCGTGGTCCTGCTGCTGGCGAACGCCCTGGGGTGGGCCGGCATTGGGCTCTACAACCTGATCCACGTGCGGCGCCGACCGCAGTTGGAGCTGTGCGCCCAGCCAGCCGTGCCGCCGACCGTCAGCATCTTGGTGCCGGCTCGCAACGAGGCCGGGCGAATCCTGGCCCCCTGCCTGCGTAGCCTGTTGGCCCAGGACTATCCATACTTCGAAGTGATTGCGATCGACGACCGCTCGACCGACGCCACCGCGGCCATCCTGGCCGACTTCGCGGCCCGCGACAACCGGCTGCGGGTGGTCGCCGGCAGCGATCCACCGCCTGGCTGGATCGGCAAGACCCATGCCCTGCACTGTGGGCTGGCGACCGCCCAGGGTGACTGGATCGTCGGCACCGACGCCGACATGCTCTGGGCTCCCGACCTGCTGCGTCACGCCGTGGCGGCGGCCGAGGCCGGGCCGGTGGACCTGCTGACGCTGCTTCCGCGGGACAGCGCCGCGGCCTCGGGTGCGCGCTTCGTGATGCCCATCGCGGCGTGGATGATCCTGACCATCCACCCGCCGTTGGCCACCAACAACCCACGCGACCCGCGGGCATTGGGCTGCGGCGGCTTCCTGATGCTGCGACGCGAGGCGCTCGACGCGGTCGGCGGCTATGCCGCCATTGCCGGTGATGTGGCCGACGATGTGGCGCTGGCGGAGCGGGTCAAGCAGACCGGTCGCCGGCTGTTCTGCGGCTTCGCCCCCGACCGCCTGGCGACGCCGATGTACGGCAGCACCGCCGAGCTCTGGGCGGGGTTCCGCAAGAACGCCCTGCGCGGCGTGCGGCACAGCCTGCCGCGGGCGCTCGGCTCGCTCTTGGCGCTCGGTGTCGGCAGCCTGCTGCCGGTCGTGCTGGCGGTCGGTTGGGCCGTTCTGGCGCTGCTCGGACAGGTCGCCTGCCATCCGCTCGGGACTCTGGCGGCGGTCGCCACGGTGTCTCAGATGCTGGCCTTCGGGCCGGTCCACCGGGAGTACGGCAACCGCTGGTGGGCGGCGCTGACCGTGCCGTTCGGCTTCGCGGTGATGGCCGGCGTGCTGGCCGCGGCGGCCTGGCGCGCGGCGCGGGGGCAGACCGTGAGCTGGCGCGGTCGCGAGGTGGCCGCTCGCAGGAGTCCCCCGCCGCGCGGCGAAGGACCACGCTGACGGGAGATCATCCGGTGGCCGACTGTCCCAACTACCTGCGCGACCACGCCGAGCTGTGGGCGACCGATCCGCGGGCCGCCAACCTGCGCTGGTTCGAGCAGGCCGCCTACGGCCTGTTCCTGCACTATGGCCTCTACTCCCAGTTGGGGCGCCACGAGTGGGTGATGCAGCGGGAGTGCATCCCGGTCGCCGAGTACGAGAAGCTGCTGGCGACCTGGGACCCCCGGCAGTTCGACGCCGACGCGATCTGCGACCTGGCGATCGAGGCCGGGATGCGGTACATCAACCTGACGTCCTGCCACCACGAAGGCTTCTGCCTCTGGAACTCGACCACCGAGACCTTCAACAGCTACCGCGCCGTGCAACGCGACCTGGTCGCCGAGCTGGCGGCGGCCTGCGACCGCAAGGGGCTGGGGTTCTTCACCTATTTCACCTACGTGCTCAACTGGCGGCACCCCTACGCCCTCACCCGCGACCTGATCGCGATGGCGCGCCCGCCCTACCAGGTCGACGAACCGCGCTACAAGCTGACCCGACCCGAGGAGTGGGCCGAGTACTGGCAGTGGTCGCACGGCTGCCTCGCCGAGCTCTGCGCGCTGCCTTACCCGCTGGCGGGCATCTGGCTCGACATCATCATGGGCTACTACCAGCAGCCGGACCTGATTCCGGCGGCCGCGACCTACCAGCTGATCCGCGAGCGCCGGCCCGAGGCGCTGATCAGCTACAAGCAGGGCGCCACTGGCGACGAGGACTTCGCCGCGCCGGAGTTCCACTTCCGCTCGCTGGCCGACACCTGCCGCAAGCAGAACAATGCCCGCGGGGCGCGGATCGCCGAGGACGTCTGGGCGATCAACCAGCACAAGCACAACGAGATCTGCATGACGCTGCAGGAGAACGGTTGGGGCTACACCGCCTCCAGTCCGCACAAGGGGCCCGACCTCTTGTGGCAGAGCCTGGCCTACGCGCAGGCCCACCGCTGCAACCTGCTGGCCAACACCGGCCCGCTGCCCGACGGCTCGATTCATGAGGGCGACGCCGCGACGCTGCGGACGGTCGGGCAGTGGATCCGGGAGCGCGGCCTGCCGACCGCGGCCGACGCGGCCGGGCCGGGCAGCGCCGACGCCGGTGCCGCCGCGGTCTGAAGCCAGGGCAGGAGCCGGCCGCCGGGCCCCGAACCACGCCGCGGGAGTCTCTCGATGACCCACCGTGAGCGGTTCCGGGCGCTGGTCAAGGGCGAGCCGATCGACCGCCTGCCTTTCTGGTTCGGCGGGCCGCGCGCCAGCACCTTTCGGGCCTGGCGCAAGCAGGGGCTGACCCCCGAGCTCGAACGCCGCTGGGGCAGCTTCGTCGGTGGCGACCCGCGGATCGGCTTCGGCAAGGTCAACACGCGGCCGATCCCGGCCTGTGAGGTGCGCCTGATCCGCGAGGACGGCAACCTCCGGGAGTGGGTCGACGAGTGGGGCGTCCACCGCGTCGACGCCATCCGGCAGCCGACCGAGGGCTTCGCGACGCGGCGCTATCTGCAGTTTCCGGTGACCTGTCTGGCCGATTGGGAGGCCTACCGCTGGCGCTTCAACCCGACCACGCCCGAGCGCCTGCTGCCGGTGCCGGGTGAGAACGACCAGCCGACCTACAACCCGGACGGCTACCGCGTGCTGCAAGGAACCACCGCCTGGAGCGAGCCGGCGCACCGCGAGCGGCTCAACCACGGCGACGTGCCGAGCCTGCTAAGCGTGCCTGGCCTCTACTGGACCGCGCGCGACTGGGCCGGCTTCGAAGGGCTCTCGCGCCTCTTCTTCGACGACCCGGCCTGCGTCCACGCGATGATGGGCCACTGGACCGACTTCCTGATCACCATGCTCGACGGACCGCTGAGCCAGGTCAAGATCGATGAGGTGATCCTCAACGAGGACATGGCCTACAAGCACGCCGCGATGCTCTCGCCCGCGATGATGCGCGAGTTCATGCTACCGCACTACCGCCGGCTCTACCGCTTCTTCAAGGAGAAGGGCGTCGACGCGGTGGTGATGGACACCGACGGCCACCACGGGCAGGTGATCCCGGTCTTCTACCCCGAGGCCATCGACGGGACCTCGCCGATGGAGATCGCCTCGCACAACGACCCGGCGCTGTTTCTGCGGCAGTACCCCGGGATCTTCATTCAGGGTGGCATCGACAAGCGCGAGCTGCGTTTCTCGAAGGCGCAGGCGCGCGTCGAGATCGTGCGGCGCTACCGCGAGGCCTTCGAGTTCGGGACCTACGCCCCGGGCGTCGACCACGGCGTCCCACCGGATGTGCCGCTCCGCAACTACCTCTACCTCTGCGAACTCGGCCGCGGGTTGTCGCTGGGGGAGGACCCGCAGACTTGGGAACCGCCCGGCGAGTTGGAGGCCCAGCTCGGTCCCTGCGAGGAGCTGTTCGACCCGCTCCAGGCCATCGCCGCGGCGTACGGCCAGGACGACCGGGAATAGCTCAGATTCGCCATCAAGCCCGGCGCAGCGCGATGGTATGTCGTCACCGGCAGCGTAGCTTGCTTGGAGAAGATCATGTCCACGATTGCCACGGGAACAGCTTCGCCGTGGCCGTTGCGCCAACTCAACGAAACCACCGTGACCCGGGTGATGCTGGGTGAGGGCGGCCTGCAGAGCGGTGACCCGGCCCTGCGGGCGGCCGGCGAGGAGCCGCCCGAGCCCGACCCGCAGCCCGCCGACGCGCCACCCAGGCCGGTCAGCCGCCTGGACACCTGGGCCTGAACCGCGGCGGGGCAACGGTTCCGTCACAGCCAGCTGAAACTGCCGTTGACCTGCTGCCGCCAGTGGGGTACCACGCCCTTGGAGGGGGCCTCTCGGTGACGGCGGGAGAGCACCATGAACCGGTTGACGGGCGAGCGGGCCGCCCACCTGGTGGAGCGGCAGATGGCCATGTTTCACGTGAAACAGCGCGCCGCCGCGGCGCAGCCGGAGGCCACCGCGCCACCCCCGGCAGCGGCCGGGCCGTATGTGGCGATTTCGCGGCAGTATGGCGCGCAGGGCTCGGCGGTCGCCGCTGCGGTGGCCGAACGGCTCGGCTACGCGCTCTACGACCGCGAGTTGGTGGAGGCCGTGGCGAAGGACGCGCACCTGCAGCAGCGGCTGATCGAGCCGCTCGACGAGACGGCGCGAAGTGACCTCAACCACTGGATCCACGCGCTGCTGACCGAGAACGACCTCTCGGGCGGGCAGTACAACGCGGCGTTGTTCCATGTCCTGGCGAGCCTCGCTGCGGTTGGCCGGGCGGTGATCGTCGGCCGCGGCGCGCACCTCGCGCTGCCGGCTGATCGCGGGCTGCGGGTGCGGCTCTACGCGCCTCCCGAGGACCGGCTGCGCAACGTGATTGCCGAGGAAGGGCTGCCGGAGAAGGCGGCCCAGCGCAAGCTGCGCGAGGTTGAAGAGAGCCGCCAGCGGTGGCTGCGCGAAGCCTTCGGGGAACGGGCCAAAGAGCCCTTCGCCTTCGATCTGGCGCTGAACACCGCGACGTTGCCGCGGGCCACCTGCGTCGACCTGATCTTGGCCGCGCTGCGGGCGCGTTGTCCGGGGTCATTCCAGACCGGGTAAATCCAAGAACGGGGTCAGCGACCCGGCGACCTGCGGCGAGAGCACCAGCACCGCCTCGGCCGGCACGCTGAGGTTCGCCTGCCAGCGGTCGAGGGCGACCTTGAACTCGATCAGCCGCTGCGAGCGGGAGAGCTGGTTGATGAACAACAGCCGCCGCTCGATGGTGCCGTCGTCGCTGGCGGTGACCAGCCCCAGCCGCTGCGGGTCGAGGGTCAGCACCAGGTTGCGCGTGGTGGTGCTGCTGTTCTGGACCACCAGCCGCAGTTCGTCGCGGTAGCCGTACCGCTCCACGCGCACCGCCGGGTCGCTGCTGAAGGCATGTGGCACCGGCTCCCAACCGACCTTGTGCAGCTCGCGCAGCAGCGGCACATAGGCCGCGAAGTAGGGCGTCTGGGCATCGACCAGCCGCCGACTGAGCCAGCCAGCGGCGCCTGGGAAACCGGCGTAGACCAGCGCCTGCTGCCACCGGCGGCGTTGCTCGCTGGGGAGCTGGGTCGGATCGAGCAGGCCCGGATCGAGCCAGCTCAGCGGCTTGCGCGGCGCCATCGCACGGAGCCACTGCAGGTGGCCGACGGGTGGCTGATGCTCGCCGGCGCCGAGCACGTCGAGGCGTGGCACCAGCCAGGGCAGGGCCGCGTCGACGCTGAGGCCGCCGAGCAGCAGCCGCTGGTCGCGGTGCAGGCGCGTCGCCAGATCGTCCAAGAAGGTGGCGTGCTGGAAGGCCGTGTAGCCCACCGGCTGGCGCGTCAGGCCGCTCACGGTCAACGGCGCCAGGCCGTCGCGGAGATGCGCCGCGGTGGTATCTTCGAGTTGCCATCCGGCCCAGGCCGCGCCCAGACCGTCGAGCACCACGCCGTTCAGGGGCTGCCCGTCGGCGCCGCTCAGCAGGCCCGCCAGCACCGTGCGGAGGTGCGCCGCTGGGGCCCGGGCGCCGAGCCCGGGATCGGTCACCCAGGGCTCGAAGGGCTCGCCGTCGACGGTCTGGCGCGGCGCGGCACGGCCGTCGACCGGCTGCGGCGGGGTGGCCGGACCGCCCCAGCGGCGGCCCCACGGTTGCCACAGCGCGAGGGCCTGCAGCTCGCGTTCGCGAGCCCAGCTCAGGTGCGCGCTGGCCTGCTCATCGTACAGCAGGCCCAGCGCCTGCGGGTCGGGGACGGCGTCGGAGCTGAGGCCGCTGACCCAGGCGCCGGGCGCCGCGCTGCTGGCAAACTGCTCCGGCCAGTGCCGGTACCAGGCCTCCAGCGCGCTGCGGAAGCCCCACACCGGGTCGACCGGCAGCACCGCAAACTCGACGCTGGCGACACGCCGACCGGCCGCCGGGAGCAGGGCCAGATCGGCGCTCAGGCTAAGCCCGCGCTTGGAGCGGTAACTGGTGCGCAGCAGCGCCAGTTGTCCCGGCGGCGCGGCCAACGCCACGCCCTGCGCCGGCGCGTCGCGGCTGAGCACGCCCAACGGGTAGGGCGAGTAGAGCAGCCCGCCGCCGAGCGCGGCCCAGTCGCCGTAGATCCCGGTCCCGCTGATCGGATCGGCGCGGTCCGGATCGTGCCACCAGTCCCAGCCGGTCGCCTCGATGGGCAAGGTGAAGCGCAGCCGCAGCGCCCGCGGCTGGTCGTCACGCGCGGTGACCGTGGCGCGGATCCGGATCCCGCCAGCGGTCACGCCAATCGTCGCGGCCGCTTCCAGCCCGGCGGCGGTGCCGTGCCAGACCGCCTCCTGCGCCCCGCCGACGCAGGACGTTGCCAGGGCCAAGGGCCTCGCGCCGGTGATGCTCTGCAGCTCGGCCGGCCCGACCGTCAGCCGGCCGGCCGCCCCGTCGGCCGAGAGCCAGAGCTGCCACCAGGAGGTCGCCGCGGGCGGGGATAGCACCAGGGTGGCGGTCTGCCAGGCGCCCTCGACCGGCTCGAACGGCTCCGCCGGCTGCCAGCGGCCGGTGGCCCGGCCGAGACCGTCGACCGGCACCGCCGCCAGCCGCAGGTGGCCGCGCCAGGACGACAGCAGCAGTGGCAGCCGCACCCGGTAGACGGTCTCGGCGCGGGCTGGCAGCAACAGCCGCAGGCTGTCGGTGGAGCCGTCGGGTGGTACCGCGCAGGTCAGCGTGCGGGCCCCGGCGGGGGTTGGGTCGCCGTCGGTCCAGCCCTGCCCGCGCAGCCACAGGGGACCGTGGAAGGCGGTGTCGTCGTCGTCCGGCCAGACGGCGTCGACCTCCAAGGTCTCGGTCTCGATCTCCGGCGCGCTGAGGTCGTCGAGGCTGAGGCCACCGGCGCCGAGCAGTCGGACCGGCCGATCGGTCGCCAGCAACTCGCTGACGGCGCCCTGGTCGTCCAAGGTCAGCACCAGGCCGTTGGTCCGGAAGACCGCCGCCGGAGCGGCGCCGAGCCATAGCAGCAGCCAGAGCACGCGGCGTTTACGCACCGGCGGACTCGTGCAGCAGGTGGAGGAAGCAGGCCGCGGTCAGCGCGTAATCGGGCAGGGCACCTGTCCGGCGGCCGCGCGGCAGGTCGGCTGGCGACTGCGCGGCGAGGGAGTCGTAGTACTCCCAGAGCGTCCCCGTCGCGACGTACCAGCGCGCGATCTCGTCGAGCGTACGCTGCCGCAGCTCAGCCGCCAGGTCGTCGTAGCCGTAGCGCCGCAGCCCGGCGACGCATAGCACGTTGATGCTCGGCCAGGCAGCGCCGCGCCACATGTTGCCGCTGAAGCGGGCATCGCAGCGCGCCAGGGAGGCCAGTGGAAAGGGCGTCCAAAACTGCTCGGGCTGCTGCAGGTGCGCCGCGACCAGCTCCTCGGCCTGGGCGGGCGTGGCAACACCGGCAAACAGCGGGATCAGGCCGGCGACGGTCAGCGCGTCGACCGGGTCGTCGTCAGGATAACGGTCGACGAAGAAGCGCTGCTGCTCGTCCCAGAAGTACTCCTGACTCTCGCGTGCCAGCTCCTCGGCCATCCAGCCCAGATGCACCGCTTCGCGATGCTCGGGGGTCAGCTCCTCGATGATTCTCGCCACCAGCTCGACCTCGGCGCAGGCGAAGCAGGTCAGGTCGACCGCGGCGAAGGACTCGTTGAGATCGAACCGCGGGGAGTTGTCCATGTTGGAGCCCTCGCCGCGGCCCCAGGTCAGGAACTTGGCGCCGTTGCTGCGAGCGTGGCCGAGTCGCTCCAGCATCCGCGCCGCCAGCGGGTACTTGACGTAGTCTTTGAGCCGGGGCAGCGCCTCCGCCAGCAGGTTGCGGTCACCGGTCGCGCGGTAGACCCGCCAGAAGCCCCAGCAGAGCAGCGGCGGCGGCGTCTCGAGGCTCTGTCCGAAGGGCCAGGCCTGCTCCGGAATGTGGCCCGACGGCTGCTGCTGGGCCAAGGTGCAGCGCAGCACCTCGGCGGCCAGGAGCGGTTCGCAGGTTGCCACGCCGGCCGCCAGGAAGGGCGCGTGGAAGGTGTTGAAGTTGCGGTGCCGGCTGCGCTGCGGGACGATCCAGCGGTGCGGCAGGTTGCCCTCGGCGGCGAAGACGTGGGCGCCGAGCACGGCGAGCGCCTTGGCGCGGGTCCGCGCCAGGGCCGGCGGCAGCGCGGGCGGCCCGGCGTCGGGCGGTGCGGCGGGCCAACTACCGGGCGCCGCGGCGGGCAGCTCCGGCCTGGTCAGCTCGTCGGGATCGCCGGTGGCGATGGCGCAGGCCCAGCCTGCGGCGCCGACGGCGCCCCGGGCGACCACCGCCCGCCGGGCGGCCGGGCCCTGCTGCGGCAGCGCCGCCAGCGCGTCGCCGTGGTGCCGGCCGCACTCGGCCAGATCGTTGGCAACCGTCGCCAGCACCGTCTCGGCGGGCCAGGCGGTGAGCACCTGCAGGCCCTCTTCGCCGGCCCCCAGGCCGGCCGCGCTGACGCTGGTGCAGCCGGTCAGGGCCACCTCGGCAACGGCCTCGACACCGGCCACGCCGCTGCCGCGGACCCAGCCGTGCAGGACCCCCTCGGCCGCAAAACGGAGACCCAGTTCGAGCCGCCCGGCGCCGACAGCCAGCGCGGCCTGGAAACCATCGGCGAGGATCTGGCAGTGCCAGCCGCTGGGACCTGGGAGCGGCTGCCCGGCGTGCAGGACGTGCAGTGCGACGGTCACCGACCGCGGGCCCTCGAGGCGCAGGCCGAACTGGTCGGGCAGCAGCCAGGCCTCCGGCGCGGCTGACCAATGGGTCGCGCCGTGCTGCCCGCTGAACGCGACCAGTTGCGTCGCCGACCAGACATCGGCCACGCTGCCCAGCGGTGGGCTGGCCAGCGCGGTTTCGGCGAGCGTAGTCGGCGGCCGCTCACTCATCGACGATCCCCAGGATCAACGTGCGGACCGGCGGGTTGGGGCTCTGCAGGATCAGCTTCGCCGCTTTGCCCTCTTCGCAGGTCAGCACCAACTGCCCCACCGCCGCGCCGACGGTGTCGACGGCCACCAGGGGCGGCTTGCCCTGGCTAGTGCGACGGTCCACTTTGACCAACTGCACCACCAGCAAGCGCTGCCCGACCAAGGACTCATGCTTGGTCGTGCTGACGACCTGATCGACTACTCGGCCGAGCTGCATTGCGACCCCAAATGGTCGACGAAGCCGACGATCGCCGCATCGAGCGCGGTCAGCGGATCCGGCGCCGCCATCCGCGCTTCGAGGCTGCTCTCCCAGTATACCACCTGGCCCATCGCCGATCCCAGCGGATCCGCGGCGACCAGCGGCTCACCCGCCGTCTCCAACTGCTCGTTCAGGGGGACGATCACCTTCAGCGGCAGGCCCCGGAGTTTGCGGTCCTGGACCTCCGCCCGCACCCGGCCGATCACTTTGCCCAGTTGCACCGTCGCCTCCCGCTGGCCCGGCCTGGCTGGCCGCCGCCGCCGGCTGTCCGGCCGCGGCCGGCGCCCCTGGCCCGGTGACTCGCGGCCGGTTCGCCGACGCCCCGGCACTCTCCTTCTGCCGGGCCGCCGGCGGTCGCTGCGAGCCCAGGTAGTAGGTCCAGGAGCGGTTGCGCACCGCCATCCCGCGAACCTCGGCCTGCACGTCGCCAGTCGCCCGCAGCACCCCGCGGGCGGCGTCCCAGGTGGCCCGGTCGGCTCGTAGCCGCAGGCCGTCGGCCGCGCGGCTCGCCCGCACCGTCGACTCCAAGGTCACCACAGCGGTCGCCGGCTGGAAGCTGGCGCGGTCCGCGCTGGCGGTGATGTCCTGATCTTCGTACCACAGCCGCCCGCTCGGTGCACGCAAGCTCACCAGACCGCCGCGCCGCCAGGTGCCGCTGCTGGCCTGTAGCCGCCAGCGCCGCGGGCCGCTGCCAGCCGCGCTGACCGGGCTCAAGGTGGCTTGCGAGAGATCGGCCGGGGCCGTCAGCCGGCTCCCGCGAACCTCGCTGCCACGGTCGGTCAGGTGCACCTCGCCGCTGGCGGTCAACTGCCCGCCGCGCTGCCAGGTGAGCTGGCCGGCCTGCACGCTGGCGCCGCCCTGCTGCGCGCTGCCGCCGGCCGGCAGGCGCAACAACCCGCTGTCCGCGGCGTAGACCGCCTGCGGCGCGCGGCAGGTGACGCCGTCGCGGAGCGTCCCGCGCAGCTCGCGCGCGGTGATCGTGCGGGTCGCGTCGATCGTCGCCGAGGCGGCCGTGAACTGCCCGTCGGCGGTGCTGGCGCTCAGGTCGCGGATCACCGCCCGGCGCGTCGCCAGGTCCACCTGCATCGCTGCGCCGCGGGCGGTCAGGCCGGGCTGCGTCAGGGTGGTCGGCCCGCTCGTGCGCACCAACTCGTCGGCCGGCCGCCAGGTCAGCGCGGTGGCCCGCACCGTCAGGTTGCCGCGACGCAGCACGGCGCCCTGGTCCAGCCGCAGCTCGGCAGCCTGCCGCGACCAGACCGCGCGCGGCGCCTCGAACGTCGCCACGCCGTCGCGTTGGCGCAGCTCGCCGGTGACCCGCGTCAAGGTCAGCGTCTGCGGCCCGTCGACCCGCGCTCCGGCAGCCCGGGCGCTCCACTGCGGCCCGTCACCACGCCCGCTGGCGGTGACCTGCAGGCAGCGCACCGTCCGCAGATCGAGGGCGGCGGTCGCCTGGGCGGCCGTCAAGACATACTCGCGGAAGCGCACCCGCGCCAAGCCCGGGATGCTGAACTGCTGCTTCTGAAAGTGGTAGCTGGCCTGCGCCGTCTCGAGGTCGGCGTGGCGCTCCGGGGCGTCGATCCAGACCGTGCGGTCGAAGGCCACCGTCTGCTCACCGAGCAGGTAGCGGATCCGTCCGGCGCGGGCCGTGGCGCGGTAGCCGGCCTGCAGCGACCGGGCGGCGGCGTCGAGGACTTCCAGCCGGGCGGCCTGCCCCTGAATCGCCGAGCGCAGCCGGCCACGCAGCTCGAAGACCGGCTCGCCGCCGGGCTCTTGCAGCGTCAGCGTGGTCTGTGGCGCGGCCACGGCGACATGCACCTGACGCTCCGGCGGCCGTGCTTCGGTCGGCTCCGGGGCCTTGCCGCAGCCGCCGAGCAGCAGGCAGAGTGGCAGCCAGTACCAGGCACGCAGGCGGGGCATGGCGGCATGGTACCCAACCCGGCCGCTGGCGGCAAGGGGCACTGGCTAGGACTCTGGCGGGCTGAGGCCGCGCTCCGGATCGGCTTCCGGCGGGCGCCGACTGAGCGTCCGACCGGCGGCCCGCCGGGCCTCCTGGGCCTGCCGCAGCGCGGGCGGGTCGACCCGTTGCAGGACCCGGCTGGCGAGCAGCCAGGCGGCGCCATCGGGCAGGCTGCGGACCAACTCGGCGACGCCCGGCACCGCCGCCGGGCCGAGCAGCTCCAAGACCAGCGCCGCCCGCTCGCGCCGCCGGCCGACCGCCGAGCGCTGCAGGGCGTGCAGCAGACCCGGCACCACCGGCTCGCCGAGCGCCAGCAGGGCCGTCACGAAGGGGCACTCGCCGACACTCCGGGCGAGGTGCTGGCCCGGCCACAGCAACGCCTCCACCAGCTCCGGCAGCACTGTCGGCCCGGCCAGGGTCAGCCAGACCGGCCCCACGTCGAGCGCCACCGCCGGGCTGTCGACGGTGACCAGGCGTCGCAGCAGGGCCCCATCGGCGGCGCTCACGGCCGGGACATAGAGCCGCCAGGCGACCAGCTTTGGCGAGTGCCAGCGCGCGCTGCGTTCACCAGTGGCGCGGTAACAGCGGCTCCGTTCGGGCGCCTCGGCAGGCCCGGCCAGCACCTGCCGCAGACCCGGTCGCGCCGACTCCACCACCAGGTCCAGCAGCGCCGCCAGCAAACTGAGCTGGCCGGGCGTCAGCGGCGTCCAGTCGCCCAGCGCCGGAGGGCACGCTTCGTGCTGCAGCAGCCGCAGCAACAGCCCGAGTGGCTCGCTGGCGGCCAGCCGGCGCAACTGCGGCGCGGTGCTCAGGTCGGCCGCGCAGGATTCCAGCAGGGCGCCCCGGCGTTGATGCAGGGGTGGGCTGCTGGCGCTGCCTCGCAACCGTTGCCAAAGGCTCCGCGCCGGGGCCGCGGCGAGCAGGGTCCGACCGGGTGGCGCCAGGGCGCGCTGGTCGAGGTCGTGGACCACCGCCGCCAGCTCCTGCCAGGGGCCGGCCGTCGGCCAACCCAGGTTGAGCGGCACGCGGCGCATCGCCGCAGGTTACCTCAGGCAAGCCCGCGGCGCAAGTTGTTGTCGGGCTGGCTCAGCGCCCCAGCCACCGGTCGCGACCGGCGACCAGCGCGCGCATCTTGCCGTCGGCGACGTTGCGTTGCAGCATCCAGAAGCCGCAATCGGGGTGGACGTAACGGATCCGCTCGGCGCCGACCACCCGCGCCGCCGCCTCGATCCGGCGGGCCACGGTGTCGGCGGTCTCGATGCCGTTGTCCTTGATGTCGATCACGCCCAGGCCGATCCCGATCTCGGGCCGCACCTCGCGCAGCACTGGCAGTTCGCCCTCGCCGCGACGGGCGAACTCCAGCACCACATGATCGACGTGCAGGGCGTTCAGGAAACCGATCAGCGCGTCCCAGGTGCCCTGTTGGATGGTCTGCCCGCCGTAGTTGCCGAAGCAGAGGTGCAGCGCCGGGGCGGTCTTGATGCCGGCGAGCACCTCGTTGACGGCCACCGCGGCCCACTCGGCCTCCTCGGGGTGGCCGGTGATGTTGGCCTCGTCGACCTGCACCACCGCGGCGTCGATGCTCTCGACCTGTTGCCGCAGCACCCGCGCCAGCGCCAGGGCCAGCTCGCTGCGGTCGCGGTAGTGGCGGTCGGTGAGCACCTTCGCCAGCATGTGCGGCCCGGTCAGCGTGAACTTCAGCGGAGCCTTGGTCAACGGCTTGACGCGCAGGTAGTCGGCGGGCAAGTTGAGCGTGCCCTCGGTGATGGGCCCCTCGACGACGCCAGCCGGGGCGGCGCGGTAGTCCAGGCCGTGGTCCCGCCGGAACGCCTCCAGGTCGCTGCGGCTGAGCGCCGTGCGCAGACCACCGAGCGGCCGGATGAAGTAGTCGATCATCCCGTTGGTCTCGGGGTGGTTGATGTCGAAGCGGTACAACTCACCGTCGGCGACCAGCTCGATGCCGGCCAGCTCCTGCGTCTTGAGCACCACCATCATCGCATCGCGTAGCGCCCCGCTGCTGGGTGCGGCGGCCAGCCAGGCGGGCAGCGGATAGCTGCCGACGACGGTGGTCAAGGGGAACGGTGCAGCGGACATCGCGCTCTCCACACCCGCCTAAGGTGGCCCCGCGCCCGGCGCCGGTGAACCCGGCTCCAAGATCCGTTCCAACAGCTCGGCGAGGTTGCGCAACGAGCCGATTGCGGAGCCGCTGGTCAACTCGGCGGTCAGGCGCACCGGCGGGCCGCTGGGCAGGTCGATCCAGAGCTCGCCCGGCTCGTGGCTGCGCCGTCGTGGCTCGCCCCGCCGCAGGCCCGTGACGCGTTCCCAGGTGGTCAGCCGCCCAGCCTGCAGCACCCCGCGTGGGTTCAGCTCAACCCGCAGCCGCGCCGGTCGCCGACAGGCCACCGCCCAGCCGCAGCAGCCCACCGCCAGGGCCAGCGTCAGGCCCAGCAGCCAGCCCGGCCCCCGCATCAGGGCCACGCCCAGCGGGACCAGCCAGGGCACCAGCAGGTAGTTCAGCCAGCGCACGGGGCTCAGCGTGTAGACCACCGGCGGATCGAAGAACCGCGCTGCCAGTGCCAGGCCCGCCTCCGGCGGCAGCCAACTGGCGGCGGCCGCCGCCGCGGGCGGCGACCCGAGCAGCTCGCCGAGCCGCGCGCCGCAGGCGACGCAGACCGGCAGGTCGTGCGGTGGCTGCTCCCGGCCGCAGGTGCCACAGACGCGGCTCACGGCGCCACCACCGCCAGCGCGCCGGGCAACAGGTCGACCCGACAGGGTCCCTCGCCGATCACGTCGCCGTCGGACTGTACGCGGAAGGGGCGGGGGCTCTCAACCGTCAGGTGAGTCGTCGGGAAGTAGTCCACCAGGTGGTGGTGGATGTGCGCGCCGGTGGCGATCTTGGTGAAGTTGCGCAGCACCTCCAGCTTCGAGCCGTGACGGATCAGCGTGATGTGCAGCAGGCCGTCATCCATCCGCGCGCCGGGCGAGAGGCGCATCGTGCCGCCGGCCTCCCACTCGCCGTTGCCGGCCGCCAGAAACAGCACCCGTCCCTCGAACACGCCGCCGTCGTGGCGGACGGTCATCGGTGGGCTCGGCCAGCCGGCCAGCGCGCGCAGCGTGCCGACCGTGTAGGCCTGCTTGCCCCACAGCCGCTTGACCAGCGGCGTGGTTCGCCGCACCACCTCGGCGCCGAAGCCGAGGCCGCAGTTGAGCAGGCCATAGTGGGTCGGCTGCGAGTGGTCGCCGGGCCGGATGCGGATCACATCGACGCTGCGGCTGGCGCCGGCCTCCAGCGCGGCGAAGGTGTCTTCGGGCGACAGGATCCCCAGGTTGCGGGCGATGTCGTTGCCGGTGCCCAGCGGCAGGATCCCCAGTGTCGCGCCGGGCGCGCCAGCGGCGTAGAGGCCGTTGAGCACTTCGTGAACCGTGCCATCGCCGCCGGCGGCCAGCAGCGGGTCGTACCGCCCGACGGCCTGGGCGGCGATCGCGGCGGCCTCGCCGGGCCGGGTGGCGAGACGCTGCTCGGCGGGGAAGCGTTCCAGCAACCCCGCGAGCCGCGCCGTCGCCTGACCCGACCCGGCGATCCCGGTGGCGATGATCAGCGGGCGCATCAGACTCCCAACGCCGCCCGCAGCGGTGGCAGCAACGGCTCGTCGTTGGCCAGCGGCAACGCCACCGGCGCCTGCGCCACGGTGCTGGCGTAGGTCGCCAGAATCGAGCGCGACTCCGCCGCCGAGACCGCCAGGCAGGTCGGATGCACCGCCGCCTCGTCAGCCAGCCAGGCGAACACCGCGTCGGTCAGGCCAGCCTGGCCGATCACGTCTTCGGCCCGGTAATCGACCGGGCCGCTCAGCCGTTCCTGCCCGGCCAACTGCTTCGACCAGCCGACCATCGACCAACTGACATGCCCCGCGTCGCCGTAGGCGGTCACCCGCTTCTGGAACCAGACGTTGGGGTCGCCGTTGCGCGGTGCGCCGCAGCCGCAGATGAACGACCCGCGGACGCCGTTGGCAAACTCCAGCAAGGCCCAGGCGTTGTCGGGGCCGGGGTGGCCGTAGGGCCCGTCGCCGATCAACCCGAGCGTGCCGCCACAGCCGGCCTGCACCAGCGTCGCGGGGCTGTTGCCGTTGAGCGACCAGATCAGGTTCATCAGGTGCGAGCCCTGCTCGCTGGTCCGCGAGGCGCAACTGCCGTCGATGAAGCGCAGTTCGCCGATGCGGCCCACGGCGACGTCCTCCAGTAGCTCGATGAAACGGCGGTGGAAACGCAGTTGGTGGTTCACCACGATCTTGGTCCCGCGCCCGTCGAGCGCCGCGATGGCGGCCAGATCGTCGAGGTCGGTGGCCAACGGTTTCTCGACGATCACCGCCGGCACGCCCAGCTCGACGGCCTGCGTGAGCAGCTCGACCCGCAGCTTCGGCAACGTCACGACGTGCACCAGATCGGGCTTCTCGGCGGCCACCATCGTGGCGAAGTCGTGATAACGCGCGGCGACCTGGTAGGTGTTGCCAAAGTCGTTGAGGCGCTCGGCGTTGAGGTCGCAGAGCGCCGCCAGGGTGCCCCCGGTGACGTGCTGATAAGCCTCGGCATGTGAGCGGGCACGCGGCCCGCAGCCCAGAAACGCGGCTCGGTACATGGTCCACCTCTTCGGGCAGGGCCTTCGGCGGCAGCCGGCCAGGACCTTCCACCACTGCCCCGCGGCCGTCCGGGGACTCACCGTGCCGCAGGTCCCGGCGACCGCGCGACGAAGCGCCACCGGCGGAGAGCTGTGATGAAGGGTCTGTCGACCGGGGGCTATGGCTGGTCGTCGCTGCCGGACCGCGAGGCGGCCCAGCGCACCCTGGAGGTCTTTCTGGAGGAAGCGGCCGCCAGCGGCTGCGACGCCGTCGAGCACCTCGCACCGGGGCTGGGCGAGCTGCTGCCGCGCTATCGGCTCCGGCTGTCCGGCTGCTACGCCAGCGGGCCGCTGCACCTGCCGTGGGCCGAGTGCGGCGCCGAGCGCAGCATCTTGCCGGCGGCGCGAGAGTGCGCCGAGCTGGGCGGCGAGGACCTGGTGGTCAACTGCGACCCGAAAGGCAGTTGGGCCAACCGGCAGCGCAAGACCGCTGACGAGTTGCGGCAACAGGGCGAGAACCTCACCCGGCTGGCCGAGCTGGTCGCCCCGCTGGGGCTGCAGGTGGCGATGCACAAACATGCCGCCAGCGCGCCGCTGCACCTTGACGATCTCGATGCTGTCACCGCCTACGCCGGCCCGCAGGTCGGGGTCTGTTTGGACACCGGCTGGGCGCTGACTTCCGAGGACGATCCGGTCGCGCGGATCCGCGCCCTCGGCCCGCGACTGACCGCCCTGCACCTCCGTAACCAGTACGGCGCGGTGCCCTGTGAGTGGCATGGCGAGGGCGACATCGACTTCACCGACCTCTTCGCGGCGTTGCGCGAGGTCGACTACCGGGGTTGGCTGACCAGCGAGATCTACTTCCCCGCAGCGACGCGGCGGACGCTGTCGTTGGCCGCCAACATGGCCCGCAGCAACGCCCTGCTGCGCGAGCTTTGGACAGGCGGTGCGGCGTGAGTCAGAGCGTTGGCCTGGGGCTGCTCGGCTGTGGCGACATCAGCGCGCTGCACCTCCGTGAGACGCAGCACGACCCGCGGGTGCGCTGGGTTGCCGCGTGCGACGTCCGCGCGGAGGCGGCGGCCGCGCGGGCCGACGAGTTCGGCATCGCGGCGCGTTACACCGACTACCACGACTTGCTGACCGACCCGGCGGTCGACGCAGTGGTGGTCGCCACGCCGCCGGTCTTCCACCTGGCGCCGGTGCTGGCATCCTTCGGCGCCGGCAAACATGTGCTGGTCGAGAAGCCGGTCGGGATCACCGTGGCCGAGGTCGAGGCGATGCTGGCGGCGCAGCCGGTCGGACTGGTCGGCGCCTCCTGCAGTTGTCGCTTCCGGAGCAACGCGGCAGCCCGGCTGGCCGCGGCGGCCGTCGCCGATGGGCGGCTGGGGCGGCTCCGCCGGCTCGTTGCGCGGGTGGTCTACCCGGCCAGCCCCGGCTACAACGGCACCTCGCCGTTCTTCCTGCACCGCCCGAACTGGGGTGGGCAGGGGGTCCTGGCCGACTGGGGCGTCTACGACCTGGACTACCTCCTGGGCCTGGCCGGCTGGGGCCACCCGCCGGTGCGAATCCAGGCGGACCTGGTGCGGCTGCCGCCCACCTACCGCGCCATCGCCGCGCCGCGGAACGATGTCGAGGTGCAGGTGACCGCCTACGGTGAGCTGGCCGACGGGGTGGTCTTCGACTACCGCCGCGCCGCGTTCTACGCCGGGGAGCCGCACAACGAGTGGCGCCTCGAGGGCGACGACGCGGCGCTGGACCTTTGCCTGCTGCCGGGGACGCCACAGGTGGTGCTGCACCGCCTGACCGGCGACGGCGCGGCCGAAGAGGTGCTGGCGCCGACTGCCTACACCTGGAGCGAGATCCACGCCGGCCCGGTGCTGGACTTCGTCGGGGCGATTCTGGAGGACCGCCCGCCGCTCACCAGCCTGCAACAGGCGCTGGAGATTCAGCAGTTGACCGACGCCATCTACGACGCGGGCGCGCGCTAGGGCGCGCCCGCGTCGGTGGTCAGGCCGGCGCCCTGGGTGCGGGCGGGCGGTCCTCGTCGGGCGACTCGTCGTCGTCGTCCGGGTCGACCGCCGCGGCCCGGGCCGCCTCCCGGAGGTGCGCTTCACGGGCCTGCCGGCGGACCGTCGCGGCGATGTCGGCGTCGTCCACCGGGTCGTCCATCTGCGCCGCGATCCGCCGGACCTCTTCCTCGGTCGGCCCGCCGCGCTGGTCGCGCCAGGCCATCTCTGCCGCGTAGGCCTGCTCGAACTCCGCGACAAACCACTCGGCCTTGGCCGGCCGTCGGCCAGTTGGCCGGACCGCCGCCCGCCAGAGCTCAAGCAGCCCGGCGCTGTCGGCCTCCAGGTCGACCACCCGCTCGCGGCCGGGCATCGCGTCGAGGTTCTCCAGATGCGGCGAACTGCTGACGGTCAACATGCCGTCGTCGTCGTAGCAGGTCACCAACTCGACCCAGCGGCAGACCGCGGGCAGCTCGTAGATCACGGCGTAGGTCGACTCCGCCGGGTGGACCAGCGCGGCCAGCAGCAGCCCGGGCATCGGGTCGACCCCGAAGGTGCCACACGGCTCGAAGCCCGCGGCGGTCAGCAACGCAATCTGCTCGGCGGCCCAGTCGTCGTCGTCCCACTCCGGGTCGTCGTCGGGCTGCAGCGTGATCCGGCCAGGGGTGGTCTCGTCGACCAGCCCCTCGCAGACTTCACCGAGCCGCCGCAGCGTGCGGCGGATCCGCCACCAGGCGACGCCCAGCAGCAGCAGCGCCACCAACGTCAAGGCGCCCAGAACCATCAGCAGGCCCCGCAAGAAGTCCGCCATGCTGCACTCCCTCTGCCGCCGCTGGCCTACTGGCCCTGGCCGCCGCCTAAATGGTGTGCAACTTCCGGAGCCGGTTGTCAACTGTGGCCGCCAATCAGCCGGCGGCGGTGACCAGTTGGACGCCCCAGGGTGGGATCGGTCGGGGCCCCGAGCCGCTGACGCTGCGTTCGACGACCGTGGCGCTGCTGTCGTTGACCTCCCGCAGTCGTAGCGCGGCGGGCAGCCCGGCGCACTGCCAGGACTGCTCGCGGTCGGTCAGGTTGGCGACCAGCAGCGCGACCCGCCCCCGCTCGTCGCGACCGCCCAGCGCCGCCAGATCGGCGCTGCTCCAGCGGGTCGTCAGGCGCGTAGGGCAGGCACACAGGTCGCGCCACAGGCCGAACGCCAGGGCCGGCTTCTTCGGCCGGGCATCGGCGTAGAACAGCCCATAGAACTGTGGGGCGTCCAGCGCCGGGTCGGGGCCGCGGTAGATCATCGCCTCGGCCACGTCGTACCGTTGCAGCAGCATCCAGGCAGCCGACAGGATGGCCGCCCCCTTGGCCCCGGCGCGCACCGCCAGTTGCTCCGGCAGCGTGAGATTGCGGTGCGAGGTGTGGTACTCGGTGACGTGCAGCGTCGTCTTGGCGAGGCCCGTGGAGCGCAGTAGCTTGGTGTAGTGCTGCGCGGCGCGTTCGAAGCTGGCGATGTCGTTGGCATACATGTGCCACGACAGGAAATCGAGCGGGGCGCCGCTCTCCTTGGCCGACCGCACGAAGTCGGCCGACATCCGCTGCCCACGCTCGGTCAGGGCGCCGGCCGGGGTGAACCCGGGACCGCCGATCTGCAACTGCGGGAAGGCCGCCTTGAGCGCCGTGGCCGCCTCGTTGTAGAGCCGGTAGAACTCCACCGGCGAGCTGTCCCAGAAGCGACCGTCGGGTTCGTTCCAGAACTCGACATAACGCACCTTCGACGGACCCCACAGCGCCGGGTCGGTGTAGTGGCGGACCACCTCGACACAGGCCCGCACGAAGTTGGCGCGGTGGACCGGCGCGCGGGGCTTCGCCGGTGGGAAGCCGACGCCGTTGTTCCAGCTATCGCCGAGGCGCAGGTAGGGCTCGAACCCGCCGCTGACGATGGCGCGCCAGACGCGGTCGCTGGCCTGCCAGCGGTACGACTCCGGCCGGCTGGGATCGGCCTGCTGGTTGGGGTAGAGCGTCGCCATGTCCAGCGGGCCGTAGTAGTCGTGGGTCCGGATCTGCGTGATCCCGGTGCTGCGGTAAGCCTCGGTGAGGTCGGTGTTGCCCGGCTCGCCGGCCGGCAGCGGGCCGATGTTGACGCCCAGCAGGCGGTGCATCGCCCCGGCCGGCTCGCCAACGGTGATTTCGACCGGCGCCGCTCCCGCCGCCAGCGCCGTGCTGAGCCAGAGACTGTGAAGCAAGAACCGTGCGGTCATGGCCGCTCTCCTGTTGCGGATCTGCCGCACCGCGAGGCGTCAGCGTGCTACGCCGTGGTTGCGGTCAGGCTACGGCCTGGCCTCGACCCGCGCCGCCACCGCGGCGCCGAGGCGCTCGGCCAACTGCGCGAAGTAGAGACTCCGCGGCTGCCCGGCATCCGCCGCCTGCTGCCACGCGTCGCCCCGCAGGCGGGCGGCCTGACAGCCAATCGCCCAGTTGGCGGCGGTCGGCGGCTGGCTGACCACCATGCTCTCGGCGGTGCAGCGGTAAAGCACGTGCCAGGCGCCGGCCCAGCCGTGGCCGGTGCCCGAGTTGCCGCGGTTCTGCACGTTGATCTGCTTCGCCACGACGTTGTCGTAGAGCGTCGCGGTGGCCCACCGCTGGTGGGGTCCAGTGTCGCTGTGGCAGCGCTCGGCGCGGCAGTCGACGAAGGCGTTCGGCCCGGCGACGGTGCTGCCGGTCACGAAGTCGTGGCGCGCCTCGCGGCTGCGGCAGCGCAAGAACAGCACCAACTGCCCATCGAGGTTGAATGGGTAGCGGCGGCCGCCGGTGATCTGGCTGATCGGGTCCTCGCTGGCGCAGTCCACCACGGTCACCGCCCGTGCCCGGCGCCCGACCGTCACACAGCCCTGCGTGAAATGCGTCGCCACGACGTCGCGCAGCCAGGCGTCCTCGCAACTGTCGAAGCGGACCAGCCAATCGGCGTGAGCCTCGTCGGTGGGCGAGGTGTACCGGCTGTCGCCCCGCAGGTGCTCCACGCCGACCTGGCGGATCCGCCCCCGGACCTGCGTCTTCCAGAGCTGGCCACCGCCCCAACGCGCCTCAAAGGCCGTGCCCAGCGGCGCGTCGAGGGTGACCTCGCCCGGCCCGACGGCGGTCACGCGGCGGTCGAAGAACAGGTCGTAGCGGCCGGGCTGCCACTGTACCACCTGGTCGAGACCGCTCTTCGGCGGGATCCGGTCCATCCCGAGCTCCTGGATCCACTCTGCCGTCGACGGCCGCTGCACCTGCACCGTGTCGCCGACGCGGTAGGCCGCGGTGTCGGCGACCCGGAGCGTCCGGGCGCCGAGCGGCACTCGTTCGCCCAGCAGCGGCTGCCGGCTGCTGTCGAGCCGGACCGGTTCGCCCTCGCCCGCCACCACCAGCAGCGGCTGCGGCCGGGTGCTCGTACCAACCACCACGGTGCCGTCGGCGCCGCTGCCCTCGCCGCGGAGCACGCAGCCCCCCGCGCGGAGATGCAACTGGCCGCTGATCTCGTACCGTCCCCGCCGTAGCAGCAGCGCCCCGCGCCAGCCGTCGGCCGCGGGCGGCCGGGCGGCCAACTCGTCCAAGGCCGCCTGCAGCCGAGCCGTGGCATCGCCCGCCGCTGGGTCGACCGTCAACACCACGGGCACCACCGGTGGCGCGACGCCACCCCCGGCGTAACCGCAGTAGGAGAAGTCGGGGATCTGGTCGCCGGCCGGTGTGGCCTGGTAGCTCAGCCGGCCGTCGGGAGCGCTGCTGACCCAGGTCGGGTCGGCGGCGAGCAGCCACCAGAGACAGGCGAAGAGCATCGCGATACCTCGGCCGGGAGGTTCACCGTCCGGCGGCGCGAACCTGCCACCGGAAACCGCCGATGACCCTCACCTGGTTGCTCTGCCTGACCCTCGCCCCGCCGCCGGCCTTCGTGCGGCAGCAACTCGACGCCGGGTTCCGCAGTGAGGGTGTCGCAGTGGCCGACTTCGATGGCGATGGCCAGCTCGATCTGGCGGCTGGCCGGCTGCTCTACCGCGGTCCCGACTGGCGACCAACGCCGCTGCTGGGCGAGCCGCCGCTCTACCCGCGCGAAAACTACAGCGACGCCTTCTTGTGTTTCGCCGACGACCTCAACGGCGACCGCCGGCTGGACCTGCTGATCGTCGGCTTCCCGAACGCCGAGACTATCTGGCTGGCCAACCCCGGCCCGGCGGGGGGGCCCTGGGCCCGCCACCTGGCCGTGCCAAAGACCGGCAGCGAGAGCCCGACCTACGCCGATGTCGACGCCGACGGCCGCCGGGAACTGATCTACATGGCGCCCGCGGGCCTGGCCCTGGCGCAGCCGGGGCTCGACCCGACGACGCCCTGGCCGACCCGCGTCGTGGCCGCCGCCGGCGACCCGCGGCCGGGCCACGGGCTGGGCGTCGGCGACCTCAACGCCGATGGGCGCGCCGACCTGATCTGCCCCGGCGGCTGGTGGCAACAGCCCACCGACCGCGCCACGTTGCCGTGGCCGTTCCACGCCGCGCAGTTGACCGAGGACTGCGCCCAGATCGCCGTGCAAGATGTCGACGGCGACGGTGACGCCGACCTGCTCAGCAGCAGCGCCCACCGGTACGGCGTGTGGTGGACCGAGCAGACCCCGACCGGCTGGCAGCGGCATGAGATCGACCAGCTCGTCAGCCAGACCCACGCCCTGCACCTCGCCGACCTGGACGGCGATGGGCTCCTCGACTTTGTCACCGGGAAGCGCTTCTGGGCCCACCGCCAGGGCGACCCCGGCGTCGACGAACCAGCGGTGCTGGCCTGGTACCGCCTCACTCGCAGCCCCGCCGGTCCGCGCTGGGAGCGCCACGTGATCGACACCGACAGCGGCGTCGGGCTGCACTTCCAGATCGTCGATGTCAACGGCGACCGGCGGCTGGACCTGGCGGTGGCCAACAAGAAGGGCGTCTTCCTGTTCGTCCAGGCGACCCCGCCAGCAGCGACCCGGCCGGGTCGGCCATAGCCTGGGCTACGCCTCGCCAGCCGCCTCCAAGATAGCTCGATACAGGCGCCCTGCGAGATGGAACCGTGCCTGGTCGCGGAGCGCGGCCAGCAGCGGCGCGAGCGACGTGATCTGTCCATCGCGCTTGGCACGTAACAGCACGCCCAGCACGCCGGTCACCGGCAGCCCCAGGGCTGTCGCAACGGCGCGCCCGTCCCGCTCGTCGATCAACACCACTTCGGGACGCTGTTCCAGCGCCAGGGCGATGGCCGCGGCTTCGCCGGAGTCGAGCCGTAGGGCAAGTTCGTGGCAGAGCGCTGGTTGTCGGACCAGCCGCTCCTGGAGCCAGTTGAGGCGAAGTGCCTCGCGGAGCGAGCTGCTGCCTGGCCTCGTTGACTCGGCCTGCAGCTCAGTTAGCACCGCGGGAGGAACCCAGACTTCGCCGAACTGCTGCGGGAGCAGGACAAGCTGGTCGATGATCGCCAGGTTGAGCAGGGGCGAGGTGTCACTGACCGCGGGCATAGGCCAGGTCCGCTGCCAGATCGGTGTCGTCGTAGTGCCGTGGAATCTGCCGTTGAACCAAGGCTGCCGCGAACTCCTGGCGAGACAGCCGGCTCAACTGTCGAGCCTTGCCGAAGCTCAGGAGCTGCTGTGCGTAGAGCGCCACGGCCAGCTCCAGGAGTGCTCGATCCGCTCGATCGGGCGCCGGCACCGCCATCGCTGCGGCGACTTCGTCCGGAATCTGCAGGTGCAGCGCCATCGCGGTCTCCTGCTGCTATTATGCCCCACCCGGCGGCCTTGCCGCGGCCTACTCCACCGCCAGCCCGAGCCACACGACGCTGACCTCGGGGCGGCTGCCCGGCAGCAGGGTCACCGCCGCCACAGGCCGCTCGGGGTGCGGGTTGATCCAGGTCCAGGTGGGCAAGTTCAGCCACTGCCGGCCGTCCAGACTGCCGGCCAGGCCGAGGTCGCTGTGGCGGCCGAGGTGCGTGTCGTTGGGCGCGACGATGTTGTGGCGATAGCGCAGCGGCAGATCGACCAGACTGCCGTCGACGTACTCCACCTGGTAGGTGCCCGGCGCCAGGTTGCCGAACTCGGTGCTGTTGCGGTGCATGTCGCCCGCCAGCAGCGGCAGCGGGGTGGTGCAGTGCCAGAAGGTCAGGGCCTGCACCGTCCCGCCCACGGGCAGGTGCACCGGCGCCACCGTCGGCTCCGGCTGACCGTCCGCCAGCAGCAGCGCGACGTCATCGAACTGGGCGGTGGTGCCCGGCCCATCGGCGGCGCAGCAGATCCGCAGCGCGGCGTAGCCCGCCGGCAGGGCCAGACTGCCGGTCTGCCACTCGCCGCTGCGGTGGTCGGCGAACAGGCTGCGGGCCGTGTCCCAGGTGTACTTGGCATCGCCGGAGTAGGTCCAGACCTTTCCCAGCCCGGGTCCGCTGACGCGCACCCGGTAGCGCAGCAGGTAGCGCCGTTGCGGGTCCAGCAGCAGATCCTGCCAGACCCGCGCGAACTGCGTGCCGGCGATCCGTTGCACCTCCAACACCCCGTCGCGGACGGTCGCGGTGCAGCCCGCGTCGAGGCCCTGGCTCTGCCAGGCCTCCAGCCCGCGGGCGAAGTTGCCGTTCTGCAGGCCCGGCCGCGCGACACCGGCCAGCAACACGGCCGCCGGCTGGCCGTCGCGACGCCAGCCGGTTACCGAGGCTCCACGATAGGTGCGCGGCGCCGCGGTGAGGAAGTCCAGGGTCAGGCCGCGCGGCACGCCGAGGGCCTCGCCCAGGGCCTCGCCGTCAACCAGCGTCGCGGGCGCCGGGGCGGGCAGCGCGCGGGTCGGCCCGGCCGGCAGGTCGCGGCCCGGCCAGTAGGCGGCGGCCTGCACCAAGGTGTCGGGCAGCAGCGGCAGCCGGGCCAGGTCGGGCAGCTCCGGCGACCAGCCGAACCAGGCAGTCAGCGCCAGCGCCCGCAGCCACTCGGCCGGCAGGTGCGGCACCGTGCTGTCGTTCCAGGCGGTCAACAGCAGGCCCTGCCCGCCGTGTTCCGCAATCGACCGGGCCAGCCGCGGCACGCTGCGGGGGGCGTACCAGGGGCAGCCGATGGTCTCCAGCCCGGCCGCGCGGAACATCGCGATCGACGGGTAGTCGACGGTTGGCTCCTCCTTGCCGTCGTACTTCCAGTCGAAGATGCCGATGTCCCGCGGCAGCTTCGCCAAGAGGTCCGGCCCGCAGAGGTCGAAGTGCTTGCCGTTCTGCCCGGGATCGATCATGTCGCCCCACAGCCAGAGCTTCACGCCGTGCCGCGTGAACAGCTCGTGGCTGCGGGTGACCGCCGTGACGAACCAGTCCGACGGCTTCCAGCCCTTCGCCTGAGCCGCCGCCGACGTCACGATGTTGCCGAAGTGGACCTCGTCCAGTGCCACACAGAAGCTCTGCGGGTGCAGCGCCTCGAGGATCTCCTCTTGCAGCCGCAGCATCACCTCGTGGGTCTGCGAGTCGGCGACATCCAGGTTGCGGTAGCCCGGTTGCAAGACATCCAGGTCGTCGACCAGCAGCTTGGCGCCGTCAGGCATGTTCTTGAGGTATTGCGTGCGGCCCCACGACGCGAAGTAAGGGATCGGCTCGATGCCGTGCGCCCGGGCGTAGTCGAACAGCTCGCGGAGTTCCGCCTTGGTGGTGGTGCTGCCGCCGATCGGGTAGCTCTCGAACGGGAAGACCGTCGGGCCGCCGAAGCTGTCGAGGTAGGCCAGCAGCTTGTTCAGCCGCAGCAGATAAGCGAGGTCGATCAGCTCGCGGGTGAGCTTGCCCATCACGCCGCGCCAGGGCAGGCGGGGGGCATCGTAGAGGGTCAGCGTCGGCAGCGTGCCGTGGGCGCAGCGGGCCCGCTGGGCCAACAGCAGCAGCGTCGCCACGCCGCGCAAGACGCCGGCCGGCGTGCGGCCCACGATCTGCGGCCCGGCGGCGGTGAGAGTCAGCCGGAAGCCCTCCGGGCTGCGCAGCGCCTGCCGCTCGGAGGGGCTCAGCGCCGGGTCGCCCGGCTCACCGACGGCGGTCTCCAAGCGCCAGATCGGGCCGCCGGGTCGGCGCAGCGTGCGGTCGAGCTTGGCCAAGATGGCGGCCGGCAGCGTCGGCGCGGTGCCAGCAAGAGCCAGCCGGCCCGGCAGCGGCAGCGGTGTGGCGGCGCTGGTTAGCTTCACCGGCACGCCAGCCAACAGCAGGTCGGGCACGGCCACGGTTTCGGTCAGGCGACCCGGCCGACGCGGTGCGGCCACCGTCGCGGGTCGCGGCGGCAGGCGCAACGTCAGCGGCAGAAACTCACTCGGCACGGCGTAGCGGTCGCCGGTCAACGGGGCCCAGGTGGCGTTCTCAACGGCGCCGCGCGGCCGGTGGCGGGTGACATTCAGGTAGAGCGTCTCGTCGCCGCCGACCGGCCGCTCGAAGACGTCCGCCAGCGCGATCCGCAGTTCGCAGGTCCACTCCTGCTCACCGCGCGCCGCCGCGGCCTGCCAGTCGCCGTGGAAACCGATGTGCTGCGACGGGTACCAGTGCGCGGCGGCCTGGCTGCTGCCGTACTGCTCCCAATGGCTGGCGCCGGCTGCGTTGACCAGCACATGCGCGTAGGCTGCGCGGTTGGTCGACAAGAATGTCTCGGCGCAGTCCTCGGCCCAGATCGCCAGGCCCGGTTGCTGCCCGGCCGGGGTGGCGCGCAAGCTGCCCATCTCCGGCTCGCTGGCGCGGTATGCCAGCCAGAGGTCACCGCCCCGCAGCGCGGCCCAGGCTGCGGTCAGCGGCGCAGCGGTCGCGGTCGGGTCGCCCAGCGGCCGAAACGGCGCCAGCTTGACCGCCTCACGCCACAACGGGTCGTCCAGCCGGCCGTCGAGCGCCGCCGCGGCGGTCGACGGCGTCAGCACCGGCGGGGCGGCGCCCAGGGCGACCAGCGCGACCTTGCGCCAGGTCACCGTGGTGTTGGCACCCGCCGCGCGGAGGTCAAGCCGCAGGCGCTGCGTCGCCGCACCGGCCACCACCACCGCCCGGACGGTCGCCCAGTCAGCAGCCCGCTGCAACGGCAGGTGCTTGGCGTTGGCCTCGTCCCACTGGCCCTCGGCGGGGCCCTCGAAGACCAGCCCGAAGGCCTGCCCCGGACCCTCGACGCGGACCTCGAAGCTGAACAGGTACTGCGTCCCGGGCGTCACCGCCTGGTCGCGGAAGACCCGCAGCATGTACGGTCCGGCGCCCTTGGCACCGCGGCGCAAGGTGAACTGGTCGGCCGTCACTTCGCCGCTGCCGTCGGCGGCGTCCTGGGTCTGGAGTTGCCACTTCGCCGGCTCCAGGTCGATCGGCTCCGCCGCCCCGAGGGCGGCGCGGAGGGCCAACAGGCAGCAGGTCGCAGCGCTCCGCCAGGTGCTCATCGCGGTGTCTCCAGACGTTCGCGCAGGGTGCGCTGCAGGCGCGCCAGCAGTGCCGGGTCGCGGCTCACCGTGCCGGGCGAGAGGGCAATCTGCTCCACCACCGCCTGCGCCGCCGCCGGGCCCTCGCGCTCCGCCAGCAGCGTCAGCAGCTCGTAGTCCTCGACGCCCTCACGGAACAGCTCCCAACGGAGGCTGTCGAGCGGCGCGCCGCGGCGGTCCGGGGTGGGGTAGAGCAAGAAGCCGCCACCGTTCTGGGGCTCGTACTGGTTCGGTTTGGTCCAAGGATCGCTCGGCCAGGCGCTGACCGCCCACCATTCCACCCCCACCACGTCGTACCGCCGCAGGCGCCAGGGGTAGGTCGCCATCAGCAAACTGCTGTCGGCGCAGTCGAGCGAGTAGAGCGAGTTCTGATAGGCCCAGATGCTGGCGCCTCGCGCCCGCGCCGCCGCCACCTTGGTCGGGTCGAAGGTGTCGGGCCAGGGCAGGTTCCAGATGTCGACATACGGCAGCAGCGTCTCATCGATGGCCGCGGTGAGGTAGATCTGGGCGTCCGGCACGGCCTGCTTCACCAGCTTGGCGAGGCTCACGCAGCGTGGCAGCCACTCGTCGTGGGGCTCGTCCCAAATCTGCCAGAGTGCTCGCGGCAGCAGCTTCGCCGCCCGCAGCGCGTCGCCAACCTGGCGACAGTAGTCGCCGAAGGCCCGCTCCCACTCCGGGCTCCACAGCTCGAAGCCGAACCACTGGCCATCTTTGGCGTACGGTCCGGACCAGTCGCCGAGGTAGACGTGCGGGACGTTGAAGGCGGTGAAGCCGTGCCGCTCGACCGACTCCGCGGCCGCCGCGGCGAGGCCGCTGCTGTCTACCAGCACCCGGTCACCGACCCGCTGCGCCGTCAGCCCGCCGACGTACGACGTGCCGCCGCCGCGGTGGGCTGCGATGTTGGCGCGGAACAGCTCCAGCGCGCCGTCGTGCGACTGCCAGATCCGGGAAATCCCGCGCAGGCGACCGGTTCGCGGCAGATCGACCCCGTAGACCCGCAGCCGCAGCGGCAGGCTGGCGCTGAGACCGGGGCCACGCAGCACCAGGGTGCTGGTGTAGGTCCCTGCCGCGGTGCCCGGCGGCACCGTGGCGGTCAGCCACAGCGCGCTGCTGCGGTCGGCGGGCAGGTCGCGGGTCGGCGCGGCCAGCAGCGGGTCGGGCGTGTCGCCGAGAATCGACGCATCGCTGCAGGCCAGGCTGACCGCCACCCAGCCGACCCAGTTGCCCCGCACGGTACCAGCCGCCAGCGGACCGGGACCGTTGAACGGGCCGACCTCCCAACTCGCCCCAGCCACCGCGGCGACCGGCCGGATCGCCACCTGTTGCACATCGCACTCGCCCCGGCAGGCCGCCAGCTCGATGGCCTCACCGGGAGTCGTGGCGGGGGCCTCGTCCGGGTAGACCTTGCGCAGTGGTCCTTCGGTCCAAACGGCCGCCCCGCTGGCCCCGAAGCGGCGGCCCAGCGACGCCGGGGCGAGGCTGCGGGGATCACTCACCTCGACCTGCAGGTCGTCGAACCAGACCTCGGCGCCGGGGCCGTTGACCCACAGCGTGAGCTGCATCCCGCCCCAGTTCGGCCGCGCCGCGAACCCGGCGGTCAGCTCGCGCCAGCCATCGCCGGCGGGCACCACTTCGGGTCGGATGAAGCGCCAGCCGTGCTCGTTGTGCGGCGCCAGCAGCTTGCCCGCGGCATCGCAGGCGGCAACCCGGATTTCGAGGATCTGCGGTTGCCGCACGGTGCGTTGCCGCCAGCGCAGCCGAAAGGTGCGCGACTCCGCCGGCAACGCGGTGAAGCCGCTCTGAATCAGTCCGGTGAGCACCTTCTCGCCCGCGGGATTGACGATCCGCGCGGCCAGGCCATGACCCGGCTCAGCCGCCTCGGCCGTCACCTCACCCGCCGCGAAGCCCGCCGGGCGCAGCACGGTCCAACCGGCCAACTGCTGCGCAAAGTCGCCGTTGGTGACAACACCCGGCGCCTGCGCCAGGACAGGAATCGCGGCCAGCAGCAGCAGCGCCAGGCCCATCGAGGGTCTCCGCCTGGAGGTTCCACAGGCGGCGACCAGGACCTGCCGTCGCGCCTCACTCCCCCAACGCCGTCTCATGCCAGGCGGGGTCGTAACCGTAGAGCAGCTTCAGCAGTTCAGGCAGACTGCCGGCGCGGAGTTCGCGGCAGTTGGGGGCGTGGTACACGATGCTGTCGGTCGAGGTGGCGTTCGGGAAGGCCTCGTCGAAGCGCTCTTCGAGCAGCACCAGGGGTGGCTCGACGACGTACGGCGCGATCTCGGGCAGGGCCTCGACGGCGCGCTGGATGTCGTCACGGATCAGCCGGCGGGCCTTGGCTGGGGCCCAGGTCACCGCGCTGCGGCGGGAGAGGCCCTTCTTGACCGCCGTCGTGACGCAGCCGGGGATCAACTGGGCCGCCTCGAGGCAGGCGTGATGGTCACCGGCGCAGTAGATGAAGGGCACGCCGTGGTCGCCGGCGATCGCCGCCTGCAGACCCATCTCGCCGATGCTGACGCCGTTCAGGCGCCAGTCGCGGATCGATCTGTTCATGGTGTGGTAAGCCACCGCCGGCCAGGTGCAGGCCTTGCCGTGGGCGCCCAGGTGCATCGTCGCGGCGCAGGAGGCATCGAGCAGCGGCAGCCAGTGCGGGCGCTGCAGGCCGTGGACCAGTTGGGCCCGCTCGTCGAGGTCCTCGACATCGATGCTGACCCCCGCGCCGTGGCCGTCGTTGACGATCACGCAGGTCGCGCCGGCCGCGTAGAGCCCGTCGACCGCGGCGTTGACCTCGGCGGTCAGCAGTTGCTGCCAGCGGCGCCGAACGTGGTGGTTCATCAGCGTGTCGCTGGCGCGGTCCTCGAACTCGGTGACCCCGGCGACGCCCTCGATATCGGTCATCAGGTAGAACTTCATGCGCGACCTCCTGGCCGGTGACGCTGCACCGGATGCGTCACGGCGTACTCCTTGATCACCGATGGCAGCACCGTACCGACGTCCTCCGGCGGGAAGTCGGCAGCGCTTTCGCGGATCACCGAGATGCTGCCGTCGAGTTCGAGCAGCGCGTAGCGCACTTCACTGAGGTGGTAGATGCCCTCGTCGCGCAGCCCGGCGTAGAGGTCGTTGAGGGCGACGCTCTCCCGGTGCAGGTGCGCCGTGAGCACCTGCCCGTGGTAGACCAGCAGCGTCGGCTGCCCCTCGATCAGGCGCCGGATGGCGCGGCTGCGGGCGGTCAGGCGGTTGAGCACGAAGCTCAGCGTCAGCAGCGCCACGGTGCCCAGGAGCGCCCCGACGATGGAGTCGTCCTCGCCGATCATCGCGTTCTGCACGACATTGGCGATCAGCAAGATGGTCAAGAAGTCGAACAGCGTGGACTGCGCCAGTTCGCGCTTGCCGCTGATGCGGAACAGCACCAGCAGTGCGAAGTAGACCAGCACCGGGCGGACGATTTTCTCGACCCACGGCAGCGCCGGGAGCAGGAGCGCGGACCAGTCGATGTGCTGCATCGGCGACCTACCAGGGCGGCAGCGGCAAGGTGCCGCCGTCGAGCACCAGCACCGTGCCGTTGATGTAGCTGGCGGCGTCGCTGATCAGGAAGGCCACGGCGTTGGCGACGTCCTGCGGCTGTCCCAGGCGGCGGACCGGGATCTTCTGGGCGACCGCGGCGTATAGCTCGGCGACCGGCTTGTCCCAGCCAGCACAGGTCGCCGCCAGCATCGGCGTGTCGATGGTGCCGGGCGAGACCCCCACGCAGCGCACCTCGCCAGCGTGGTCCACCGCCAGGCAGCGCACCAGCGCCTCCAGCGCAGCCTTGCTGGCGCAGTAGACGGCGTGCTGCGGAAAGCCAACCTGGGCCGCCACCGAGGTGGTGATCACAATCGTGCCGTGGACTGCGGCCAGATGGGGCAGGGCGTGCTTGCAGGTCAGCAAGGTCCCGCGGACGTTGACGCCCATCACTTTGTCCCAGATGCCCTGATCGAAGTCGGTGACCTTGCCGGCCTGCCAGGCGCCAGCGTTGCAGTGCACCGCGTCGAGGCGGCCGGCCCGGCTGACCACGCCGTCGACCAGCGCCTCGACACTCGCCTCGCTGGTGATGTCGACCGGCGCGAACCAGGCCTGGCCCCCGGCGGCGACGATCTCCGCGGCCAGGGCGCGGCCCTGTTCGTCCTGGTTGGAGGCGATCGCGACCACCGCGCCGCAGGCGGCGAGATGCCGCGAGACGCCGGCCCCGATGCCGGACGAGCCGCCGGTCACCAGGACCACTTTCCCTTGCAGGTCCATCGGATCACCCCCAGGGCAGGTCGGCGTCGCTGGCGAACTCCATGAACTCGACCACGGCGCCGTGCTCCAGAACGAACACCACCCGCAGCCCGGGGGTCGCCTGGAACGGACCGAGCAGCACCTCCAGCCCGGCGTACGCCGCGTCGAAGTCGTCGACCCGGTAGGCCACGTGCGGCAGGTCGCGCACCGGGCCGGTGACCGGGCTGTCGGGCTCGAAGCGCAAGTACTCGACGCGGTACTTGTGGACCAGCGGGCTGGTCACCCAGACCTTGGTCGCCTCGACATAGGCCTCGCCCGGCTGCTTGTCGTCGGTGGGCAGCCCGATGTGGTGAAACGTGCGCATTAGGTTCCTCCTACCCCGCGGCCCGCGCCGCCAGAGCCGCCTCGGCCATCGCCGCGAAGTCGTAGGCGGGGGCGTAGCCCAGCTCCTGGCGGGCACGGGTGATGTTGATCTCGAAGCCGTGGTATGCCGGACAAGGGATTTCAACGGTCGGCAGCCCGGTCCGAGCCGCCAGGCAGTCCGCCGCGGCACGGTAGCCGAAGGCCGCCGGCGAGGCGATGTTGTAGTCGCGGCCGACGCTCTCGGGCCGCTCCAGCAGCCGTTCGAAAGCCTGGATCACGTCTTGTACCTGGACGATGTGCCGCCGCAGCGGTCGGCCGGCGGCGTCGACCAGGATCGGTAGATGCTCCTGGCCGCGGCGCACCAGCTCCAGAACGTCCTCCGGCACGGCCCCGAAGCCGTGCCCCGGCTCGGCGGGGTCGACGTTCTGGAGCAGCGAGAAGTGGCGCAGCAGGTCGTCGGCCTCGAAGATCCAGGAGCTGCGCAGGATGCTGGTCGGCACGCCGTACTGCACCCGGTACTGCCCGGCCATCACCTCTTCCATCACCTTCGAGAAGGCGTAGTAGCCGGGGTAGGCGGTCAGTGGGTGGTGCTCATCGATGGGGATCGGCTGCGGGTAGAACCAGATCCCGAAGACCGCGTCGCCGCTGACCAGCACGACCTGCCGCGGCTGCGCCTGGCGACAGGCCTCCAGCACGTTGAACGTGCCGCGCAGGCTGGTCTCGAAGAAGGTCGCCGGGTCCTCTTTGGTGGTCGCCAGGTGGATCACCACCTCGCAGTCGGCGACCGTCGCCGCCACGGCTGCCGGGTCGGTGATGCTGCCAGGCACCGCCGTCACCCCGGCGACCGGTGTGCGATGCACCAGCGCCTTGACCTGGTCGCCGCGGGCGTGCAGCAGGGGCAGCAGGTGCCGCCCGAGCTTGCCGCCAGCGCCGAAGACGGCGACGTTGCTCATGCGCCCTCCGCGAGGGTGACGATTTGCCCGGTCCGGGCGGACTCCTCGGCGGCCAGACAGGCCTTCACGGCGGCCGCCGACTCGCGCGGGGTGATGATGCTCGGCTTCTTCCCGTCGCTGACGCAGCGCGCGAAGTAGGCCAGTTCCTCACGCAGCGCGCCGGCTCGGATGCCGTGCAGTTCGGGCCAATAGGTCGTGTCGGGCGACTTCCAGCCGTCCTTGTCGCAGATGCTCAGGCTGGGGTGTACTTCCTGAATGTGGATGCTGCCCGCGGTGCCGATGATCTCCATCCGCTCGTCGATCTGGAAGGCGGTGCTGTCGGGCAGGCACCAGACGTTTTCGAGCACGCCGATCGCCCCGCTGTCGAAACGATACATCGTCCAGCCCAGGTCGGGGTACTTCAGGCCACGCAGGTCGACGGTCTGGGCGTAGGCCGTCTGGACCTGGAAGCCGGAGTACCAGAGCATCAGATCGGTGTCGTGCACGCCGTCGCCGATGATCGGCCCGATCTTGGTGAGCACGCCCTCGGTGACCCAACAGGGAATGTTGCGGCGGGCGTACATCGAGATGATCCGCCCGATCTTGCCCTCCGCAATCGCCTGCTTGGCCGCGGCGTAGCGGGGGTTGAAGCGGCAGATGTGGCCCACCATGAAGGCCTTGTCGGTGGCCTCGGCGGCGGCGACGATCGCGTCGCAGTCGGCGGCGGTGGAGGCCATCGGCTTTTCAAGGAAGACGTGCTTGCCGGCCTGCAGCGCCGCCAGGGCCGGGGCGCGGTGCTGGTCCCACATCGTCACCACACTGACCGCCTGCAGCTCGGGGTCGGCCAGCATCTGGTGGTAGTCGGTGTAGAGGCGCGACACCCCAAAGGTCTGCCCAACCTCGGCCAGCCGCGACTCGGTGCGAGTGCAGAGACTGTGCAGCTCGACGTTCGGCAAGCCGCTGAGGGCTTCGCAGTGCTTCTCCCCGAACCAGCCGAGACCGATCACCCCGTACTTGATGCGCTCCATGCCAGGCTCCCGCGGCGGGCGTTCGCGGCGCGGTGCGGGGTTCCTTCCGCCGGCCGGTCCGGGGGACGCCACGCGGCCGTCCCCCGGACTCCAGCTCAGCGGCGCAGGTACCTGGCGCGCTGGCGGTCGAAGGTCTGGCGGCAACGGTCGGCACAGAACTGGTACTTCTGTCCGCTGACCACCACATCCAGACGACTGGGCAGGTACTCGGGGTGGCCGCCGCCCTGGTCGACCTCGCAGACCCGGCAGACGGCCGCCGTCGGGGCGGCCGCCGGCGGCCCGGCCAGGGGCACTTCGCGCCGACAGCCGGGCAGCAGGCTGGCGACCAGCAGCAGACCCAGGATTGGTTTCATGGTCGCCACCCGGTGTCCCACGGCGCCCAGATCGCCCGCGTCAGGCTGTTGCTGGGCAGCCACTTGGCGTGGCCATCGGCGTAGGCGTAGTTGCTGCCGTCGTTGTGGAAGTGCCGCAGGCGGTCTTCGACGTTGCCGACCGGGGTGAGGTGCTCTGGCCTCCAAACATGACTGCCGTTCCAGCCCTCACCGACCGCGACGATGCTACTGGGGCCGTAGCTCAGGCCATCGCTGGCTGTTCCGCTAAGCCGGGCATCCGGGGCGCCGTCCAGCGTCTCGTTCCAGACGTAGGTCCCGGCGATCCCGGCATGTTGGTTCGGCCGTTGCGGGTCCGGGGGCTGCTCCCAGGCCAGCAGGCCTGCCGGGATGGTGGTCGGTCGCCACGAGGGGCAGATGAAGACCTGGTCGTTGCGGCTGTAGCGGTAGAGCGTGACCCACCAGTAGGCGGTGTCGTCGACGGTGCTGGGAGAGGTGTTGTCACCGCAGACGGGCACGCGGCCGTCGTGGTCGGTCATGTACATCGCCAGCGCACTGGCGATCTGGCGCTGGTTCGACAGACAACTGGTCTGGCGGGCCTTCTCGCGAGCCTTGGCGAAGACCGGGAAGAGCACCGCCGCCAGGATCGCGATGATCGCGATCACCACCAACAACTCGATCAGCGTGAAGCCGCGGCGCAGGCGCGGCGAGGTATGATGCATCAGAGACTCCGTGGTCAGGGGCCGCTAGGGGCCGGCCCGGGGGTTAGACCGCGGCGTCGCCGGGCGGGGCGCGAGGGCGGGGTCTGGACGGCTGGCCGGCGGCGGCCGGCCGCAGCACGGGCGGCGCCAACGCCAGACTCGGCGCGTCCACCCGCGGCGGTGGGGTGGGCTGGGTGAGCAGCGGCAGCACCACCCGGACGCCGGGCTGCTCCGTGGCGGGCAGGCAACACCGGTTGACCCGCGTGTCGAGCTGGTAGCCGGCCGGGCAGCAGCGGTCGCGGTCAGCGCAGTGGCACCACGGCACCACGCTGCTCCCGGTGAGCAGCCAGGCACCGAGGACGAGCCATCCCAGCGGCGCTCTCAACCGACCCATGACTCCATGATAACCCAACCGGCCCCGGTCGGCAATTGACGGCGGCCGGTCGGCGACCTAGACTCGCACCCACGGACGCCTCTTGATGGGCCATGTCTACAACGCCAGCCGCCGGCCGCCACCGCAGGCTTATTGCTTCTCCTGCGGCGAGTTGGCGACGTTGACGGCCCGCGCCCGCTACCACGGCCGCTTCCGCTGCCCGCTCTGCCGGGCCGACAACCGCGTGGGGCCCGACGGGCAGGGCCAGCCGTTGCGCGGCGCGGCGCAACGCGTGGTCGACATGCCGCAGGTGGCCTGCCCGCGCTGTCGCCAGCCGAATCGCGTGCCCTATCCGCTGGTCCGGGCCGGACGCTACACCTGCTGCCATTGCCATGCCGTGGCGCCGCTACCGGCGGTCCTGCGCCGGGCCTACGGGCTGCTGCCAGGCTGGCTCGGCTGGCTGGTGGCCGCGCTGGTGGTGGTGCTGGGCAGCGGCAGCTACGTGGTGGTGCGCAACGCCTGGTCCGAGCTGCGGGCGACGGCTGCCGGCGCGGCGATGGGAGGGCCGTTCGAGGAAGGCCGCGACCTGCGCCAGGTGGCTCCGCCGGAAGTCGTCTTCGGCAGCAGCGCCGGCACCCGCTACGAGTGCCAGGTCGCCATCCACAACCCCTTCCAGCGACCGGTGACCTGCTTCGTGCGGGCGCAGCTACGCGCCGGTGAGCGGGACGGCTGGTCCCGCACCGTCACCGTCCGCAACCTGCGGCCCGGGGAGCAGCGGCGGGTCGGCATCATCATCACCGATCCCAGCCGCGGCCCCGCCGACGGTGTGCTGGTCAGCCTCGCGGGCATCCGCTGAGACCGCTCGCAGGGCCGCCAGCAGGAGCAGCAACCCGGACAGCAGCGCCGGGCCGCGACCGTCCAGCAGGCCAGCCGCCGGCCACTGCGGTTCGGCCGCGTTGAGGGCGGTCGCCAGCGCCAGGACCGCCAGACCGCCGAGGCCCCAGCGCGGCCGGTCGTCGCCCGCCGTGAGCCGAACCAACGCCCAGCCGCAGGCCGCCGGCCAGACGGCGACGCGCGTCGCCGGGCCGTACAGCCCGGCCCAGTGCCAGCCCAACAGCCCCCAGATCACGCCCGCCGCGGCCGCCGCCAGCAACTGGCGGGTGGCTGGGGCCTGCCGCTGCAGCCGCGGCGCCAGCAGGGCCGCCGCCAGCAGGCCCAGCAACCAGGCGGCGGCGACCGCCGGCCAGGAGCCGCCGGCGCCGCTGAAGGCGACCGCCTGCGGGGGCGCCAGGCGCGCCGAGGAGTCCGGCAGCACCGCCGGCACCACGGCCAGCGGCAGGAGTCCGGCCACCCACGACGAGCCCAGCCGCTGGCCGAGGCGCGCGACGCTGACGTTGAGGACCACCACCACGGCCAGCGCCGCCAGGGGGGCCGTCCAGCCGCCCAGGCCGGGCGCCAGCCCGACGGTCAGGCTGGCCGCCAGGGCGAGGTAGGCGCCGCTGGCCGGGTCCTGCTGGTCGGCCAGGTGCTGCAGTTGCCAGGCCAGCAGGACGAGGCCCAGGAAGCCGGCCCAACGCGCCGCCTGGGTCAACGCCAGCAGGCTGCAGCAGCCGGCCGGGTCGTGGTACCAGGCCCAGGCAATCGCCGCCCACCAGAGCGCCGCCCAGCACAGCCAGCCACGGGCCTGCGACGATCGCATCGGCCGCGCACCTCCGGTCGGCGGTTCGCCGCTCCGGCGGGGCAGCCTTCTGGCGGCCCGGGAACCTGGGCGCGGTCGCCAGCGCTTGCATTGCAGAGACCCGCTCCGGTTGGTGCGACCCCCGGGGCGGGGTATACTCGCGACGAGAGACCAATGGCTGACGAGGCGTTGCCGCTGTTTGCGTTGCAGGAGGTCGTGCTCTACCCGGGCATGCCGTTGCCGCTGCACATCTTCGAGCCGCGTTACGTCCGCATGATCACCGCCTGCCGCGACGGCGACCGGCAGTTCGGCGTGGTCTTGCTGCGCTCCGGCCAGGAGATCGGCGGCCCGGCCGAACCGTGGGACGTCGGCACGGTGGCCGAGATCGTCGAGTGTCGCGAGGTGGAGGCGGGACGACTGGTGCTGCTGGCGGTCGGCCGCCGCCGCTTCCGGATCGCTCGCTGGTGGCGCCAGGACGATATCCTGCGGGCGCTGGTGGTACCGTTCGAGGACAGCCCGGCGGCGGTCGACAGCGGCCTGGTCGACGAAGTGCGCCGCCTCGCGGCGGAGCACTTGCGGCTGGTGGCGCGGGCCGTCGGCAAGGAAATCGACCCGCCGCTGCTGCCGGACGAAGCGCAGCAGCTCTCCTTCGTGTTGGCCGCCGGACTGCAGGCCCCGCTGCTGCAGCGGCAGGACCTGCTGGAGCTGACCGACACCAGCGTCCGCCTGCAGCGCCTGCGGGCGGTGCTGCGCCAGCAGATCGCGATGCTCAGCCACCGCCTGGCGATCGGCGAGCAGGCCGAGCACATCACCGGCACCAACGGCCACTTGGACCACCGGCACCTGACCCAGGCGATGCTGGACCGCCTCGGCGAGCAAACGGACTAAGGCGCGATGGCGGCTGGCTGCACAACCTGGGGCGTGATCGGCGCCGGCGGTGTGGCGCGCCGCCGGATGCTGCCGGCGGTCGCCGGACACCCCGAGGTGCGGCTCGGCGCGGTGATGGTCCGCGACGCCGCCCGCGCCGCCGCGTTGGCCGCCGAGTTCGGCGCCGCGGCAGCCTACGACTCAGTCGCCGACCTGCTGGCCGACCCGGCAATCGAGGCCGTCTACATCGCCAGCCCGCCGGCCTATCACGAGGCGCAGGGCCTGGCGGCGGCGGCCGCGGGCAAGGCCGTGCTGCTCGAGAAGCCGCTGGCCCTGAGCGTCGCGGCGGGCGAGCGCCTGGTGGCGGCCTGCGCCGCGGCGGGGGTACCCCTGGCGACCTGCTTCCCGCTGCGTCACCACGCCGCGCTGCAGCGGTTACGGGCCGCGCTCAACGCCGGGCAGATCGGCACCCCGGTGCTGCTGCGGGCGCAGCTCTGCAAGTGGTACCCGCTCGACCCGGCCGCCTGGCGCGCCGACCCGGCGCTGGCCGGTGGCGGCGTGGTCTGGGACCTCGGCAGCCACCTGCTCGACCTGGCCTCCTGGCTGCTCGGCCCGCCGCGCGGGGTGCACGGCTGGCGCACCGCGCACGGCCAGGCCGGCCGCCTCGACGATACGGCCGTGCTCACGGCCCAACACGAGTCCGGGGCGATCAGCATTCTCGAAATGAGTTTCGCCGTCGGCGCAACTCAACAGGGCGTCGAGGCGTCGGGTACAACGGGCACCTTGCGTTGCCCAGGGTTCGGGTCGTCACTGGTTGGCGCCACGGCCGACGGCGACTGGCAGGAGGAGTTACCGCTCGCCGACACCTTCGGTGCGGCGCTGCTCGATTGTGGCCGGGCGCTCCGGGGGCAGCGGCGGCCAGCCGCCGATGGGGGCGACGGGCTGCGCAACATTGCCCTGCTACGGCAGGTCGAGGACGCCGGGCCGGGCGTGGCGAGTGGGACGTTGTCTGCCGGCGGGAGGACCGGGTCCTGATGCGGATCACGCTGCTGACTGATTTCGGCGATCGCGACGGCTACGTCGGCGCGATGAAGGGAGTCATCGCGTCGCGGGCGCCGAACGTCACCGTGGTGGACATCGCCCACCACGTGCCGGCCGGCGACGTCCGCCACGCGGCGCACGTGCTCGGCAGCACCGCACCGTTCTTTCCGGCGGGCACGGTCCATGTGGTGGTGGTCGACCCCGGCGTCGGCACCGCCCGGCGGCCGATCGCCGTGGTGGTCGACGACCAGGTCTACGTCGCCCCCGACAACGGCGTGCTCAGCGATGTGCTGGCGGCGGCGGCCGGCCGCGTCGCCGCGGTGCTGTTGAGCAACAGCGCCTTCTTCCAGCAGCCGGTCAGCAGCACCTTTCACGGCCGCGACATCTTTGCGCCGGTCGCCGCGCACCTCGCCGCCGGGGTCCCGTTGAGCGCTTTCGGCGAGAGCCTCGAGGCCGCCGGCCTGACCCGGCTGGAGTCCCCGCAGACCAGCAGCGGCGTCGGCTGGGTGGCGGGGCAGGTCACCTACCTCGACACCTTTGGCAACGCCGTGACCAACCTCAGCCGCCGGCAGATCGCCACGGTCACCACCGAGGCGACCACGCTGGTGGTCGACGTCGACGACCCGGCGCGCCTGAGTTGTCCGCTGGTGGCCACCTACGGGCAGGTCGCCGACGGCGAGCTGGCGGCGGTGATCGGCAGTTGCGGGCGGCTCGAGTTGGCGGTCAACGGGGGCCACGCCGCTAGCCGGCACGGCCTCCAGCCTGGTGTGGCGGTGAAGGTGCGGTTGCGGTGAAGCTGCGGCGCTGGGCCATCGGGCTGGGACTGCTGGCGGCGGGCTGCGGCTCGACGCCGCGCGTCAAGGAGAGCCTCCCCGGGCCGCCGCTGCCGGCCCTCACGCTGCACCAGACCGCCGCCGGCCCGCGGCTGGTCGGCGCCGCCGTCGAAGGCCCCTTGCGCTGGGTGCCGCCCGACCCGGCCGCCAGCCTGCCGCAGCCGCCGGCCGGCGTGCAGCAGATCGCCAGCGCCGACCTGACCGCTGACGGCCAGCCCGAGCTGGTGACCGCCGGGCCGACCGGAGTGACCGCCTGGCAACCAGCGGGCCGCCGCCTCTGGCACTTCCCGCTGTCAGGCGCCCAGGTGCTGGCGCTCTCCGTGGCCGATCTGACCGGCTCGCGGCCCCAGGTGCTGCTGGCCGGCCCGCCACCGGTCGGCCTGCTGGCGCTGGCTGCCGACGGCAAGCTGGCCTGGCGTGCAAGTGGGGTGCGAACCGCCTACGCCCTGCTGCCAGAGCCCGCCGCGAGTGGCGAAGGCAGCCTCTGGGCCGCGCTCGACACCCGCACCTTGCAGCGCTTCGATGCCCTCGGACAGCCGCTCGGGCAGGTTGGCACCAAGCTGCCAGGCCGCGAGGCGCTGTTGGTGGTCAGCAGCCTGGCGCGCCTCGGCGAGCAGCTCCTGCTGGCGGGCTGGCCGACCGACCAGTCGCCCGACCGGCTGACCTGGGCCCTGGCCACCGCCGACGGTCAGATCGAGCAGGTCGGCGACGCTGGGAGCGTCCCGCCGCTCGGGCGGGTCAGCCTGCTGGTGGCCCCGTTCCGCCAGCCCGACGAGCCGCTGGCCGCGGTGATCGATGGCCGTGGCGCGGTGACCTGGGTCGGACGCGGTGGCGCCGTGGCCAGTGGGCCGCAGGTGCTCCTGCCGCCAACCGCCGTCTGCCTCGGCCCGCCGCGCGGCGGCCGCCCGACGCTGGCGGTCGCCGATCCGCAGGCGGTGCATCTGGTTGGCTGGTAGCCTCACACAACCACAACCCGGCCGCCACCAATCCGTGCTAGGCTAGCCGTCGGGAGAGCCTCGATGTCGTGGCTCGCTTGTCTGCTGCTCCTCGCGCCAGCCAGTCCGGGCGGCTGGCCCGGCCCCCAACCCGACGGCCGGATGCTGCTTGCCAACGGCTGGAGCCTGACGCCGCACGGCCGCCAGGTGGCCCTGCCGTCCGACCTGCCCGTGCGGCTGGTCGCCCAGCCCGGCGGCAGTCTGCTCGCCGTGCAGCATTGCGGCTACCGAGAGCATCAGGTCACGCTGGTCGATCCCGCCGCGGAGCGGATCGTTGGCCAGCTTCAGGTGCCCCGTTCCTGGAGCGGCTGCGCCTGGACCGGCGACGGTCGCCGGCTGCTGGTCTCCGGCGGCGTCGACGACGTGGTCCACGTCTTCGATCAGCCGGCGCTCCAACTCGGCCAGCCGGCCGCGCCGCAGCGCTGGCCGGTCGGCGACCCCAACGCCCTGGACCTCGTCGCCGGCCTCACCGTCGGCCCCGAGGGCCACGTCTACGTGCCGCTGCAGCGGACCGCCAAGCTGGTCAAGCTCAGCCCGACCGGGCAGATTCTGGCGACCTGGTCGCTGCCCCGTGACAGCTTCCCCTGCGAGGCGCAGGTTGCCGCCGATGGCCAGACGGTCTACGTCAGCCTCTGGAACGGCCAGCGCGTGGTTGGGCTGGACACCACCAGCGGCCTCGAGACCGCGCGCTATCCGACGGGCCAACACCCCTGCCAGATGCTGCTGGCTCCGGATGGACGGCTCTATGTCAGCAACGCCAACGACAACACCGTGACGGTGATCGACACGCGCCGCCGGCGGGTCGACGAGACCATCGTCAGCGCGTTGTACCCCAACGCCCCGCCTGGCTCGACCCCCAATGCGCTGGCCCTGACCGCCGACGGCGAGACCCTGCTGATCGCCAACGCCGACAACAACAACCTCGCCGTGGTGGACGTCGAGCAGCGCGGCAAGGCCCGCGGCCGCGGTTTCGTGCCGACCGGCTGGTACCCCACCGCGGTCTACGTCACGCCTGGCGGGAAGGTGGTGGTGGCCAACGGCAAGGGGGTCCAGACCAGGCCGAACCCCGGCGGACCGCAGCCCGGGCGGCGGACCGACACGGAGCAGTACATCGGCCGGTTGTTCCTCGGCTCGCTCTCGTTCTATGACCTGCCCCGGGGCGGTGAGCTGGGGCAGCTCTCCGCGCGGGCCTACCGCAACAGCCCGCTCCAGCCGGCCGCGACGCCGCGCGGGCTGGTCGGCCGACCCGTCGACAGTCCGCTTCCCGCACAGCCCGGCGGCCGCACGCCAGTGCGCTACTGCGTCTACGTGATCAAGGAGAACCGCACCTACGACCAAGTCCTCGGCGACGATCCGCGCGGCAACGGTGACCCCAGCCTCTGCCTCTTCCCGCGGGAGGTCACCCCGAACCACCACGCCCTGGCCGAGGAGTTCCCCCTGCTCGACAACTTCTACGTCGAGTCCGAGGTCAGCGCCGATGGTCACGAGTGGACGATGGGCGCCTACGCCAGCGACTTCGTCGAGCGCAGTTGGCCAGTCGGCTACGGCGGCAAGGACAGCGTCGAGCTGGCCAACGGCCAGCGCGCCGGGCTGGGCTATCCGTCCGAGGGCGCCTTCCGAGTCGCCACGCCGCGCGGTGGCTACCTCTTCGACCTCGCAGCCCGCGGCGGGGTCAGCTTCCGCAGCTACGGCGAGTTCGTCACCTCCGGCCCCGGCCAAACCCCGAAGGCCCACCTGCCGGTGCTCGAAGGACACTTCGATCCGCTCTTCCGCGGCTTCGACATGCGCTACAGCGAGCAGGCGCGGGTCGACCAGTTCCTCACCGAGTTCCGCCAGTTCGAGGCCGCCGGCGACCTGCCCCGCCTGTTGGTGGTGCGGCTGCCGAACGACCACACCGCCGGCACCAGCGCCGGCCTGCCGACCCCGCGGGCGATGGTCGCCGACAACGACCTCGGCCTCGGGCGCCTGATCGCGGCCCTCTCGCGCAGCCGCTACTGGCACCAGATGGCCGTCTTCGTGGTCGAAGACGACGCCCAGAACGGCCCCGACCATGTCGACGCCCACCGCAGCCCGGGCTTCGTGATCAGTCCCTACGCCCGCCGCGGCGCCGTGGTCCACACGCAGTACTCGACCTGCTCGATGCTCCGTACCATGGAGCTGATCCTCGGCCTGCCGCCGCTGTCGCAGTTCGACGCAGCCGCCTTGCCACTGTGGGACTGCTTCACCGCCACCCCGGACTTCCGGCCCTACGACGTCCGTCGCAACCTGATCCCGCTCGACGAGATGAACACCCGCACCGCCTGGGGCGCCGACCTCTCGGCGACCTTCGACTTCACCCGCGAAGACGCCGCCGACGACCTGCTGCTCAACGAGGTCGTCTGGCGCAGCATCAAAGGCCCCGCCAGCCCGCTGCCCAGCCCGGTCCGCGCGGCCTTCGTGCGGGTGATCGAGGAGGACGAGGAGGAGTAGGGCCGCAGACGGCGAAGGAAGATCAGCAGGCCTCGCGGTCGACGTCAGCCGCCGGCGCACCATCGCAGTCGTGGCGAGCAGTGGCCTGCCGCAGCATCACCAGGTGATCCAATGAGCACGATTTCCTTCATGCCTGACTACAACGATGCTTGCGAGCGTCACTGGAGTGACGGCCAGACACTACACCGCTTGACCCGGCTGGCCAATGCCGATCACCTGTACGGGCTCGCCGCAGAGTGTGGCCTGAAGGCCGTCATGAAAGAGCTCGGCATGCCCATCAACAAGCTCACCGGCAAGCCGGCGGTAGCCCTGCATGTCGACAAGCTGTGGGTCCAGTTCGTGACCTTCGCGAACGCCAACGGCGGCGCCACCTATGCCAGCCTGTTGCCCGGCAGCAACCCGTTCGATGACTGGAAGGTCGATCAGCGGTACGCCGATCAAAGTCAATATGACGCCACCATCTTGACCAAGCACAAGGCCGGGGTCGAGAAAGTGCGCCGAATTCTGGCCCAAGCGCAGATGGACGGGATCGTGCGATGAGCCAGTTCATACCCTTCGATTCGACGAGGGAGCGCATCGGCAAGGCCCTCGGTGCGGTCCCTGCGGTCCTGAGCGAAGTGCCCTCGCTCTGCTTCGTCAGGGACCTGATGGGGCGGGTACGGATCCTCGTGGACCTAGTGCCCGAAACGGGCACGCCTGGTGATACCGCCTTGGCGCAGTTCTGTGTGGCGCTTCAGGATCGACTTGGTGCGCACACCCATCCCGTCGCGCAGATGGTGCTGGCGCTGCCCGACCTGGAGGAGTTGACTCGCGAAGCGCGCGAGGTCCCCATGGGCGCGCACCGGGTACGCTTCCTCGACCGCCAGGTGACTGGCCTCGGTTGGTCTGCGGTACCGCGGCACGAGGGCCAAACCCAGCACCCGACCCGACTGACGTTCTACTCCGTGAAGGGGGGCGTGGGGCGAACGACGGCCGCCGTTGTGCTGGCGAAACGCTTAGCGGAAGACGGGCACAGAGTCCTGATGCTCGACCTCGACTTGGAGGCTCCCGGGCTTGCCACAGCGCTTCTCGAACCGGACGCACAGGCCGAGTTCGGCGTGGCCGACTGGTTCGTTGAGGATCTCGTCGAGCAGGCTCAGTACGTGGAAGTCGACATGGTGGCCAGAGCTCCGATCGCACGTGACCTGCCCGGAGACATCCTGGTGGCCGGAGCCCACGGGCGCGACCCGGGCGACTACCTTGCCAAGCTCGGGAGGGTCTACCTCGACAAACCCCCAACTGATGACCGTCCCGCCGAGCCGTGGACGCAGCGCCTCGTGCGGCTCGTGGAAGCCCTGGAGGCACGCTACAAGCCAACGGTGGTTCTGCTCGACAGTCGCAGCGGTGTGCATGACATTGCTGCTGCGGCCGTGACGGCATTGGATGCGACGGTGCTGCTATTCGCGGGCGGCTCGAACTCGGCCCTGGCCGGCTACCAGTTGCTCTTCCGCTACTGGCAGAAGCAAGGCGTGGCCGCACAGATCAGGGAGCATCTCAAGCTTGTTGCTGCCCTGGTGCCGGAGACGGAGCAACCGGCCCACATCGAGCGCTTGCAGCAGGTCTACTGGGACCTCTTCCTCGACACCCTGTACGACTGCGTCGAACCGGAGAACGACCAAGAACCCGAATCGGCGCAGACTGAAGACCCAGAGCCTTTCAGCTACGACCTCACGGACGAGACCGCGCCGCATGCGCCTCTGCCGATCTACTGGCATCGTGGGTTGGCGGGCATCGTTACGCTCCGGGCGCTGGACCAGCCGGTTATCAGCGCCGCCTACGAGAAGTTCCTGAACGGCGTGACTGACCTCCTGCCCGAACTGGAGGCGACATGACAACAGACTTTACCGCTGCTGACTTGCGCCAAGGCATCATCGATGCGTTGCCGCCGGACACGTCGTCCTATGGTGCGCCGCCGGAGGTCCGCAACGTCTACCTTCCGAACTCCCATGCGAAGGCCCTTCAGCCTGACGCCATGGTTGTGGCCGGGGGACGGGGCGCTGGCAAGAGCTTCTGGTGGGGAGCGCTCCAGAAGCGAGAGCACCGCGAACTCATCGGCATACTCTCGCCGAACTCGCAGCTCAACGAGCGAACCATCATCCACACCGGCTTCGGCGAAGTGCCGGATCCGGACCACTATCCTGGCCGCGACGTGCTGAAGCAACTGCTCGGCAACGGTGCCGAGGCCCGTCTGATCTGGCGGACGGTCGTCGTTGGCCACCTTGCGGATGCAGACCATCCGGCGCGTCGAGGCTCTTGGCCAGAGCGTGTCGCCTGGGTCACCCAACACCCTGAGCAGGTCGACCGTCTACTGTCTGAGCGCGACCACCAGTTGGACCAGAGTGCCACCTGGACAATCATCTTGTTCGATGCCCTCGATCGCAGTGCCGCCGACTGGCAGCAGATGCACACGCTGATCCGTGGGCTGTTGCAGACCGCCCTCGACTTGCGGCCATATCGACGCCTTCGAGCGAAGTGCTTCTTGCGCTCGGACCAACTCGACGAGAGCCAGGTTGCAGATTTCCCGGATGCCTCGAAGGTGCTTACCTCTAAGGTCGAACTGAGCTGGCCGCGCTCTGAGCTGTACGGTCTGCTCTGGCAGTATCTGGGCAATGCCACCTCGGGCGGGGAAGCCTTCCGAAGGCTGACACCAGGGGTCAGCGGAGGCTGGTCATCGATCTCGGTCACTGGCCGCCCGTTCTGGCGGGTACCGCGCGAACTGCTGGGGGACCAAGTTCTACTGCGGGCCGCCTTCCACCAACTGACTGGCGAATGGATGGGCAAGAACGCCAAGCGCGGGTTCCCCTACATTTGGATCCCTGGCCATCTGGCCGATGGCCAGGAGAGCACCAGTCCGCGATCGTTCGTTGCCGCTCTGCGTGCTGCTGCGCTAGACGCGGCCTCGCGCTACCCCGACCATGAATGGCCGCTGCACTACGAGAGTATCAAGCGTGGCGTGCAGGAGGCGTCCAGGATTCGTGTCCGGGAGGTCAAAGAGGACTACCCCTGGGTCGACGATCTGATGACGCCGCTCCAGCGCATGGTGGTCCCGTGTGGCTTCGACCAGATCGTCGAACGTTGGACCCACGCTGGCACGCTGGCGAGCATCGAACAGCGGGTGGCGGCTGGCGCCGAGCGGCTCCCGCCACAGCATCTGAGCAACGGCTCAAGTGGCGTTCGCGGCGACCTCGAAGCGCTCGGCATCTTCGTACGCATGCGTGACGACCGCACCAACATCCCCGATGTGTTCCGGGTCGGCTACGGCCTGGGTCGCCGCGGCGGGGTCAGGCCCCTCCGCGCAGGGGACCACCCTGACAGTGGGCGCGCTTGAGCGCCACGGGTCCGGCAGGCAACGTCCGAACTCGAGAGGCCTGTCAGCCCGCTGCGCTCGGAGGCCGGCACAGCACACCGTCTCCGTTGGAAGCCGCCTATCTCAGCCCCGCCAGCCCGCTGCCCAGCCCGGTCCGCGCGGCCTTCGTGCGGGTGATTGAGGAGGACGAGGAGGAGTAGGGCCGCGGGGCGAAGTGCGACCGCGGAGTCTGCCGATGCCCGCGCCGTGCCTCTTCGTCAGTCTGCTGGCCCTGGTGTCGGCCGCCGGCGCCCTGCCGCTGGTGCCGGTCGGTGGGGTGCAGCGCTGCGGTGATCCAGCCGCGCTGGCGATCGAGCTCGACTCCGGCAGCGGGGCCTGGGTGGCGTTGCACTGGCAGGGGCGGCTGGTCGCCAGCGACAGCCCGGCCAGCACGCCTTTCGACCTGCAGCAGGACGAGCGGTGGCTGGTCGGCAGCCGGCAGGTCGCGTTCCGGCTGGCCGCTCTGGCGCAGCCGACGCCCAACACGCTGGCCGCGACCTACCGCGGCGGCGACTGGGAGGTGCGCTGCGACTACCGCCTCGACCCGCCGCGGGCGCGTGTCGAGCGGGCCCTGACGCTGACCTGGCGCGGCGCGGCGGGCACCAAGCTGCGGGGCCTTTGGCTGCGCAATCCCGAGTTCCGCGTGGCGCCCGGCGGCGGGTACTTCTTCCCCGGCTGGTACCCCCCACAGCGCTTCGCCGTCGAGGCTTTCCGGCCGCAGCAGAAGCGCACCAGCAGCCGCAGTCTGGCGCCGGCGGTGGTCGACCTGGGCGATGGTCGCAGCGCCCTCTTCCTGAACAACGAGCTGGCCGCCGGAGCCGACCGGGGTGGCGTCAGCGTGACCGAGCTGGCGGGCGGTCTGTGGGTCGGGCAGAGCTTCCAGGCGCAGGGGCATCTGCGGCCGGGGCAGCCGCAGGTGGTCGGTGACGCCTGTCTGCTGTTGGTGGCCGGCGAAGGCGATGCGGCGCTGCGCGCGATCCACGGCTGGCAGGCCGATCATGGCCTGACGGTCCCGGCCGACCGCCCGGCCTGGTTCGCCGACGCGGCGATCTACGCGCTCCACCCCGGTGGCAGCATCGGCAGCGGCTTCCGTGACCTCGGCGGCTTTGCGGCGGCGACCGACTTCCTGCCGACCGTCGCGGCGACCGGCTGCAACACGATCTGGCTGTTGCCGGTCGAGGACGCCTCGCCCTACTGGCCGCGCGACTACTACCGCTTCCAGGACGGGCTGGGCACGCCGCAGCAGTTCCGGGAGCTGGTCGCCCAGGCGCACCGCCTGCACCTGCAGGTGCTGCAGGACATTGTCCCGCACGGCGGCAGCAATACCTATCCCCGCGCGCAGGAGCATCCCGAGTGGCTGGCGCAAGAGGAGGACGGCTCGACGCTCTTCTACTGGTGCTTCGACTTCAACTGGCCGGGCTGGCGTGACTACATGGCCGGGGTGGCGCGCCACTACGTCCAGCAGTACGGCGTCGACGGCTACCGCGTCGATGCCTGCGGCGGGTCGAAGATCCCGAACTGGAACCCGCAGATCCCCTACGACCGCGCCAGCCAGGCCTTGCTGCAGGGCGGGTTGAGCATGTTGCGCGGCCTGCGGCAGACCGTCCGCACCGCCCAGCCGGCGACCGGCGGGCTGCTGGCCGAGGTTCAGGGCAGTGTCTACGGCGCGGTCAGCGACGCGGTCTACGACTTCGACCTCTGCTACAACGTGCAGCACGACCTGCGGCGGCAACCCGCCGAGGTCTTCGTCACGCGCCTGCGGCGCTGGCTGCACGAGCAGCAGTACGCCGAGCCGGCCGATCTACTGCGACTGCGCCATTCCGAAAGCCACGACAGCCTGCGCGTCCGCGGCTGGTGCGGACCGCGCGGGGAACGGGCCCTGTTCGCCCTGAGCGCCTTCATCCAAGGCCTGCCGATGGTCTTCCAGGGCCAGGAACAAGGAGCGCAGGAGGCCATTCGTAGCATTCTGGACCAGCGCACCGCGATCCCCGCGCTGCGCCGCGGCACGCCCGACTACCTGGCGGTCGACGCCCCGCCCGGTGTCTTTGCCTGCCTCCGCACGCTCGGCGACGAGGTCGCTGTCGCGCTGGTCGACTTCCGACCCGAACCGGCCGCCGGCGCATTGCGAGTGCCCCGCGCGGCGTTGCCCGCGGCGCTCCGGGACGGGCTGGTGGCCAGTCCATGGCGCGGTGCGCGCGTGACGCTGCCGCCGCGCGACGGCTGGTACGAGCTGCCCTGGCCGGCCGGCCCGCAGCCGGAGGGCGTGATCCTCCTGCGGCGGACCGCCGCCACGCCGCCCGCGCCAGAAAAGGGTCCTGACCCCTTTGGGGCAGAAAAGGGTCCTGACCCCTTTGGGGTGCTGGTGCGGGGCGGTGAGGTGGTGGTGGGGATCGACCCGGCCAGCGGGTTGCCGCGGGGTGGGGTGTACCGCGGGCGGGCGTGGGTTGGGGCGGGGGATTTGTACCTGCCGCCGGCGCTGGTGGCCCTGGCCGGGCCGGCCGAGGTGCGGCGCGAGGGGGCGGCGGTGGTCGCCGAGCGGCCGTTCGGCGCGGCGCGGTTGACGCTGCGGTACGAGCCGGTGCCGGCGGGTGTGGCGCTGACGTTGGGGTGGGCGGGCGCGGCGCCGGAGTATGGTGGCCTGTGGCTGCCGACGGCGGCGGTCGAGTGGCGCGCTGCCGGGCAGACCGGCCGCCGCAGCCCGCGACGGGGCGATCCCGCGGGCTATCCGGGCAACATCTACTGGCGGCGGCAGGGCAGCGCCGTGGTCTGGGACAGCCTGCTGGCGGTCGGGCCGGCCGGCCCCCAGGCCCTGAGCCTCAGCTCGGCGGGCGACGGTCCGGCGCTGCTGTTGAAGGTCGACGCAGCCCGGGCGCAGCTTGTCCAGCAATCGGGTGATGCTGCGGCACTGGGCGTGCTGCTGGCCTGGCGCGACCCAAACCTGCCGCCCGCGGCGCAGCGCGACGGGCTGCGCGTGGTGCTGGGCGAGGCTGCCGAGCCGGCGCCGGACGCCTGGTGCGAGACTGTCGCAGGCTACCGCCTGACGCTGCCCGGCGCCGTGCTCGACATCGGCCGTTCGGGGGCCTTGCTGCGGCTCTACCGGCGGACGGCCAGCGGCGAGCTGACGCTCGTGGCGCAGCAGCAGGAGTTGTACACCGACTTCGGCTTCAGCGCCGACCGCGAGCGGTACAGCAACGCCGCCGAGGTCGAGGCCAGCGCCGTGCGGGTCGGGCCGCGCGAAGTCACCTTCGAGGGTCGACTCCGCGGGAGCGGTCGCTTCGACCTGCTGGCCCAACCCATCGACTACCACCTGACCTACGCCTGGGGTGCGGGGAGCACCTTCCGGCTGACCGCCGGCGTCCGCCCCACCGCCGCCGCGCGCCAGGGCGGGGCGTTCCTGGCGCAGCTTCTGCTCCTACCGGCGATGACCACCTGGCAGGCTAGCGCGGGTGACACGGTGCTGGCGACTGGCGCCGTTGGCGACGGCCAGCAGCGAACCGGCGAAACCAAACGCCTCGTCGCCGGCCGGGTGCCGGACCGGCTGGTCTGTCGCACTGCTGACCAGGTTCTGCTGACGGTAAGCGACCTGCAACACACTGGTGCGCCCCCGGCCAACGTGTTCAGTCACGGGCAGCAGCTCTTCTGGGCCTGGTGCGACGGCCCCGACGGCGCCCTGCCACCGGGCCAGTGGGCCACGGTCTCGGCGCTCTGGACCGTCGGCCCGGCCAGCCCCACGGCGGTCGGCCGGCCGTCCATCCCAACGCCCCCGCCCGCGGCCACCGCGGCGCCCCTCCGCGATGGTGACTTTGAGGGTGCCGGCGCCGTCAGGCCGTGGGCGCTACTGGCGCAGCAGCCGTGGCCGGTCGAGGTGGTGGCGCCGACCGGCCAGGCCTGGACGCTCCCCAGCGGCGCCCGGCTGGTCACCGAGCCTCATCGCAGCGGCCGGCTGGCGGTCGCGATCACCGGCAGCGGGGCCTACGAAATGGTCCGCCAACCGCTCGACCTGAGCCTGCTGCCACCCGGCAGCCGCTGGCGCTTCAGCGCCTGGGTGAAGGGCGCCAACCTGCAGCCGGGCGACGTCGGCTGGAAGGTCGGCTGTCTGCGCTTCGGCGCCCTCTCCGACCAGATGCGCTACACCACCAGCGAAGCGCTTCTCGGCACCTTCGACTGGCGCCCGGTGAGCGTCGACCTGACGGTCCCCGCAGGCCTCCAGTCGCTCAGCGCCGAGTTCGGCATCAACGGCGCCACCGGCCAGCTGTGGGTCGACGGTGCCAAGTTGGAGCGGTTGCCGTGAGCTGGCAGAGGTGCTAAGTTTACGCTATGCCGAACAACCTCGACGGGGAGCAAGCGGGCGCGGCACCCGCTGCGCCACAGGTCCTGCCGCTGCGGTCAATCCGGCCGCAAGGGCTGCTGTCGTTCGGCCCCCGAGCAGCGCCGCTGGAGCTGCGGGCGCTGAATGTGCTGATCGGGGTCAATGGCGTTGGCAAGTCCAATCTGGTCGACCTCCTCGGCCTGGTGTGCGCGGCGCCAGGGGATCTGCCAGACCCGGTGCGGACGTTGGGAGGGGGCATCAGCGAGTGGATCTGGAAAGGCGACCCTCACGGCACGGCGACCGTCGAGGTGGTGGTTGACAATCCAATCGGCAGGATGCCGGTATGCCACCGGTTGTCCTTCCGGAATCGCGACCTCCGGTTCGAGTTGGTCGACGAGGCGATTGAGAACCAGCAGCCCGACGACGGGCACTCGGACCCCTACTTCTACTACCGCTACCAGGGCGGCGACCCCGTTCTGAATCGCCTTTCCGGAGTCCAGCGCGGGCTCCAGCGCACCTCGGTCAGCGGCCAGCAGTCCGTCCTGTCGCAACTGCGCGATCCCGAGGAGTACCCGGTACTGGCGCATCTGCAGGATCTCTACCGGCAGATCGCGTTCTACCGCGAATGGAGCTTCGGGCGTCGAACCTTGCTTCGGCAGCCCCAGGCCACCGACGTGCCCAGCGGTCGGTTGTTCGAGGACTGCTCCAACCTGGCCATGGTCCTGAGCCGGCTGCTGCGTGGTCCGCAGACCAAGCAGACGCTGCTTCAGGAACTGGGCGGCCTGTTCGACGGACTCCGCGATGTGCAGGTCTCGCCCCTCGCGGGCCACGCTGAGATCATCCTCACCGAACGCAACTACGCCATCCCGGCAGTGCGGCTGTCCGACGGCACATTGCGCTACCTGTGTCTGCTGACGATTCTCTGCGATCCCGATCCGCCGCCGGTGATCTGCCTGGAGGAGCCCGAGCTCGGACTGCACCCCGACCTGCTGCCGAGGCTGGCCCAGCTCTTGCTGGCCGCCTCCGAGCGCAGCCAACTGATTGTCACGACCCACTCGGACATCATCGTGGACGCCCTGACCGAGACGCCGGAGGCGGTGGTCGTCGCCAGTCGCCACGAGGACGGCACCGTCTTTGAACGGCTCGGCCGCGAGGGTCTGGCCGGCTGGTTGGACCAGTACCGCCTGGGCGGCCTGTGGCTGAGCGGTGAGCTGGGTGGGACGAGGTGGTGATGCAGCCTGACTGCCTCTACTTTGAAGGAGCCTGTCGGGGCGTCCCGCACGGCAAAGACCTGCGCATCAGCGCGCGAAGCGCCTTCGCCGTGCTGATCCAGAAGCTCGGTCTGCGGCCGCCGAAGCTGGTGGCCTGCGGCTCACGAAACGACGCCTACGAGCAGTTCTGCGGGGCGCACAACCTGGCTCAGGCAGCTCAGTTCGTCGCCCTGCTGGTCGATAGCGAGGACCCGGTCAGGGATCTCAAGCGGATCTGGTCGCACCTCAACGCCCGCGACGGGTGGTCGCGCCCGGACGGCGCCGCGGAGGACCAGGTCATGGTGATGGTCACCTGCATGGAAGCCTGGATTGCGGCGGACCGCGCGACGCTGTTCTCCGCCGCCGGCCCGCGGTTCGAGCCTGGTGGCCTGGCCGCGCCACAGAACGTCGAGACCACGGACCGGGCCAGCTTGCTCCGCGACTTGGAGCACGCCACGCGGAACTGCTCGCGGCCGTACCAGAAGGGCCGGCGGTCGTTCGAACTGCTGGCCGAGCTCGACCCCGCCGTGCTCCGCACCCATCTCGCCAGCTTCCGCGACTTCGAGGCGAAGCTGCGCGCCAAGCTGACGCCCCTGCAGTACGACTGACCGCAGGCCGCCCCTCGCGAGGCGGCCCGCGGTCGGCGACAACCTCAGATCACCTTATTCAGCCCGTACTCGATGATACCCTGGGCGCCGAGGGCGCGGACTCTGGGGATCAGGTCGCGGACTTCGCGTTCGTGGACCACCACTTCCACCGCCAGCCAGTCGCTGCCGTAGAGATGACTCACGGTCGGGCCGTTGAGGCTTGGAAGCACCGCGCTGACGGCTTCGATGGCGGCCTGGGGGACGTTCATCTTGAGGCCGACCATGCCCTCAGCGTCGAGAGCGGCCTGCAGCAGCAGGGCGATGTTCTCGATCTTGGCGCGCTTCGCCGAGTCGGCCCAGGCGGCGCGGTTGGCGATCAGCTTGGTGTTGGTCTCGAGCATCGTGTGGATGATCTTCAGTCCGTGCGCGCGGATCGTCGAGCCGGTTTCGGTGACCTCGACGATGGCGTCGACCAGGCCTTCGGCGACCTTGGCTTCGGTGGCGCCCCACGAGAACTCGACCTCGACTGGGATCTGGCGCTCGGCGAAGTAGCGCCGGGTGCTCTCGACCAGCTCCGTCGAGATGCGCTTGCCGGCCAGTTGCTCGATCGTTTCAATCCCGCTGTCGTTGCGCACCGCGATCACCCAGCGGGCCTTGCGGGTGCTGACCTTCGAGTAGATCAGGTCGGCCACTTCGACCACATCGGCGTTGTTTTCGAGGATCCAGTCGAGGCCGGTCAAGCCCGCGTCGAGCACGCCGAGGTCGACGTACTTGCCCATCTCCTGGGCGCGCACCAGCGAGCACTCGATCTCGGCGTCGTCGATGGCCGGGAAGTAGTTGCGGCTGGCCGGACTGATCTTCCAGCCGGCGCGGCGGAAGAGGTCGTAGGTGGCCTGTTCGAGGCTGCCTTTCGGCAGACCGAGTTTGAGGAGACTCATTGCCCGTACACCTTCTTGGGATCGAAGATCGGCTCGCTGTCGGTGACGAAGCCGTCTTCGCGCAGGACGCGGTAGAAGCAGGAGCGGCGGCCGGTGTGGCAGGCGGCGTCGCCGATCTGCTCGACCTTCAGCAACACCGCATCGGCGTCGCAGTCGACGCGAATCTCGTGGACCTTCTGCACGTTCCCCGAGCTCTCACCCTTCAGCCACAGCTTGTTGCGCGAGCGGCTCCAATAGGTGGCGTGGCCCGTCTGGAGGGTATGGTGCCAGGCCTCTTCGTTCATGTAGGCGACCATCAGGATGGTGCCGTCCTGCCAGTCCTGGGCGATGGCGGTCACGAGACCGCCGCCCTTCGCAAAATCGGGGGATAGCTGTTCGGACATGGGGAACCCTCCAGAGGCCGTGATGGTAAGTCCGACCTGAACATCTGTCAATTCGGCACCGGCTGCCGGCCCAGGCGGCGGTCGGGCGGGTCAGTCGCGGCGCAGCAGGTAGACCGGCGCGTTGCCCAGCGGGAGCGGGCCGGCCGCAAGCTGCACGCCCTGCCAGTCGCGGGCGACCTCGCCAGGCTCGGGGCAGAGCTCGCCGGCGGCCCCTTCGGACCAGGCCACCCGGACGCGGCGCTGGTCGTCGGCGAAGGTCACCAGCCATTGTTCTGGCCCCAGCGCTTCGATCCCCTGCAGCGGCAGGTCACCGACCAGCCGGCCGGCCACCGCGTAGGCCAGGTAGGCGGCGCTCGGCCGCTCGGCGCCGGCCCAGCCCGCCGCGCCGGCGCTGGCGAGGCCGGGCACCGCGCGGCAGGCGATCGCCAGCACCGCGCTGGCCGCGGGTTCGGGCAACCCGGTCCAGGCCGCGCCCGGCCACTGCTCGGCCCATAACCAGGGCGGGGGCTCCGCCGGCAGAAGCAACTGTTGCAACCGGCCGCAGGCCCGTGGCACGCCGGGCACGGCGGGCGGCACGGCCCGCCGGTCGAGCAGGATCCAGCGGGCGCACCCGGGCGGCAGCGGCGGGCCATCCTCCAACAGCAGCAGGCGCGCCGCGCCAACCGTCGCCCGCAGCGCGGCGACCCGCGCGGCGTAGTCGGCCGGCGGCTCGTCGGCCAGGCGGCGCACCAGCCAGGCGCGCAGGCCATGCCCGCAGCGCCGTTCCAGTTCGGCGGCGACCTGCGGCTCGCTCCGCCCGGCGACCTGCGGCGTGCTGGCGGCGACCACCTGCAGGCCTTCGGCCCAGGCCAGCAGCAGGCCCTGCTGCAGGCCGGCGAGGTCGAGATTGGCGCCGCCCGCCGGCCCCTGGCGGTGCGGCACACCCAGCAGCACCCACGGCGCCAGCGCCACGCTGGCGCGGGCGAAGGCCGCGACGCCGCCCGTGTCGGCCACGTCGACCGCGCCAACCTCGCCGGCGGCCAGCCAGCCCTGCGGCGCAAAGCACGGCGGCAGGCCGGTCAGGCGGCGTTCCCAGACCCGCTGGGCAGCGCCACTGCGCACTTCCAGCCGCAACGTCTGCCGCCCGGGCAGGGGCCGCGGCAGCGGCACGGCGGTGGTCGCCTGCGGCAACAGCGAAAGGTCGTGGTGGCCGCGCTGCTCGCCCAGTTGCCAGTCCAGGCCGGCGGCCAGCGACTCGTGGTAGCGGTTCGTGCAGCGCAGCCGCGGCGGGGCCTGCTCCGGGGCGGTCAGCCCATCGCCGCCGAGGGTGAAGAGGTCCAGGCCGAGCCACGCTGGCGCGGGCAGCAGGCGCTGCTCGACCTGCAGCTCATCGCAGTAGAGTTCGCCATCGGCGCGGCCCGCGAAGGTCAGGTTCAGCGACAACAGCGCCAGCGGCGGGTCCGGGACGCCGTCGGCCCGGGGGCCGGCGCTCTCGGCAACCTTGGTCAGGTTCAGCCGCACATCGCGCCAGCCGCGCCAGGTGATCGGCAGGCCCTGACAGGCGAACCACTCCTGGTCGGCATCGGCGACGGTGACGCTGAGCGCCGCGCCGCAGCGGTCGCCGGCCAGCTTCAGGTGCAGCGCGACCGGCTGGCCGACCAGCTCGACCTCCGGCAGCGGCAGCATCACGTGGCGCTGCGCCTCGGCGAAGCGGAGGCGGCCGCCCAGGCCCTGCTTCAAGCGCACCGTGTCGAGCCGCACGGTGCCGGCAGCCGGCCCTTGCGGCAAACCCCAACGCGGCCAGCCGGGCCCGGGCTCGCCCTCGCCGAAACTCTCGACCAGCAGCAACGGCAGCTTCTCGGGCGAGGCCGTGACCTTCCCGGTGGGGGGCGCCAGCAGACACCATAGCAAGCCCCAGATCACCTCGTCGCTCCCCGCCACGGCTGGCCTTGGCCGAGAGTCTACCCGAAAACGTGGGCCGCGGGGAGGGGAATCGCGCGACCCGGCGAAGGCAACGATCCGCGGTAACCGACCGCTGGGGAGCTCCCGGGATGGACGCTATCGAAGCCCTCAAGACCCGTCGCAGCGTGCGGGCCTATACCATGAAGCCAGTCGCACGCGAGCTGCTCGAAGACCTCGTCGACTGTGCCCGGCTGGCGCCGACCGCGATGAACGTGCAGCCCTGGGAGTTTGTCGTGGTGACCGACCCGGCCACCCGCCGTGATCTCGGCGACCTCTGCGAGTACGGGTCGTTCTTGGCCGACGCCCCGGCCTGTGTGGCCATCATCGGACGCGAAGAGCGGTTCATCTTGCAGGACACCGCCTGCGCGGCGACCTGTCTGATGGTCGCCGCGCGGGCCCACGAACTGAGCACCTGCTGGGCGCACGTGCAGGGCAAAGAGCGCGAGCGGGAGATCTCCGAGTTGCTCAACGTGCCCACCGGCAAGCGCGTGATCTGCTGCATCGCCGTCGGCTACGCGGCCGAGCCAGTGCCGCCGCCGAAGCGCCCGCTCGGCGAGGTGATGTTCTGGGAGAAGCTGCCGGCCGCCGAGTAGCTCAGGGCAGCACGACCGTCGTGCTGGCGGTCTGGTCGCCGCAGACCAGCTCCAGGTTGTGCTCGCCCGCGGCCAGCCCGGTGGTGTCCCAGGCGTGCAGCACCACCCGCAAGGGCAGCGCGGCGGTCGGCCGGGCCAAGGTCGCGCTGACCGCCGTGGTGGCGCCCGGAGCGTTGTCGCCGACCGCCACGATGGTGTCCCAGGCGCGGCTCGGGTCGACCAGGTAGTTCTCGCCGTCATAGGCGGTCAGGCCGCGGACCTGGTAATCGTCGTTGTTCTCGGGCGGATTGGCACCCGAGCCGTCGGTCGCGGTCCCGGCGGTGAACTGCACCTGCGGCGGGTCCTGGGCGCGGAACTGCGCCGCCGGCACCGCGTAGGCGTACCATTCCCACTGCTTGACATCGCGGCCCTCGGCCAGCCGTGCGACCTGGGCGCCGTTCAGCGAGAACAGGTTGATGAACTGCCGGTTCTGCTCCCAACCTTCGAACAGCAGCGCCACCAGCCCCCCGGCCTGCGGCGTGACCGGCTGCCCGTCCACCTTCAGCACCAGCTCTCCCGCCTGCTCGCTCTTGATCAGGCCGATCAGCGGGACCACCCCGCGGGCGAGGTTGCCGGCGGCCGGCTGGGCGATCACCGGCCGCGCCGCCGCCCGCTCCGCGGTGTAGGGGTCGGCGGACGGTGTGAAGGTCGGGTTGCTGCCCCGCCAGCGGGTCAGCTCGAAGACCCGCCCGGCGCCCGCCGCGCCGTCCAGCTCCTTGACCATCAACCGCACGTTGGAGCCCTTGACCCGCATCCAGACATGGTGGAAGAAGCGCCCGTTCTCGAACACAACGTTCGGCTGCCCGGCCTCGTTCTTGCCGATGCTGCCGCCCGAGGAGCCGACTTCGAGGTAGCCCAGGCCGTCGAAGCGGTAGTGGAACAACTGGTGGCCGTGGCCGCTGATCACGTAGCTCACGCCATGCTGCTTGCAGAGCCGGTGCAGCCGGTGCGTGGTGTCGTTCTGCTGGACATAGCCCAGCCAGAAGGGCTTGTGGAAGACGACGAACTTCGGGTTGGCGTCGGCGTTCTGCTGCAGCGACTGCTCCAGGAACGCGTACTGCGCCTCGTCCAGCTCGTTCTGCCGGGAGTTGTCGAGGATCACGAACAGCGCCTGCTGGTAGCGGAAGGCGTAGTGCGTCTCCTTGGCGGCGCGCTCCTTGTAGATCGTCTCGGAGCCGGCGTCCCAGATGTCGTGATTGCCCGGCGTGTAGTACTCCTTGATGTGCCGGTAGGGGGCCTTGATCTGGCTGATCTGGTCCCACTGGGCATTGGTTACCGGGACCAGGTCGTCGCCCTTGACGTAGCCTTCGATGGTGTCGCCGACGTTGACGGCGAAGTCGGGGCTGAGCAGGTCGACCTCGCGCCAGACTCGCTCGTAGACGCCGGGGTGATTGCCACCGGTGCGGTCGCCGATCAACGAGCAGTGGAAGTCGTTGGCGGGCTCACCGGCCTGGGCCAGCACAAAGGCCGAGGCCAGGGCGAGGATCAGCAGCGCGGTGACCGGGCGGAGCCAGGCCGGAGGACGAGTCGCAGGCATCGGAGCACTCCCAACTCGTAGGATGGCGCTGCCAGGTTGGTTTGGCGTGAGCGCCGGCCTAATCGGCCATTTAGTCCGCGGCGTCGGTGTCGTGCAGGACCTGCTCCAGGAAGCGGAGCGACTTCGGATTGGTCTCCAGGTGCTCCTGCGTGAAGGCCCGCACGGCGGCCCGCAGCGGCCCGGCCAGCTCCGCCGGCAGGTGCGCCAGCCGCAGGTCGAGGCCGTAGGTCTGCGGGTCGATCAGTCGGCGGAGCGCCTTCACGGCGCGCGGGTCGACCGCCACCGCCGGCTCGCTGGGCGCGGCCTCGTTCCAGTGGACCAACCCGCCGACGGGCGGTACGAACCAGGCGCGGGTCTCGCGGATCAGGTCGCCGCAGCGGGCGCAGCGGTCGAGTACCGGCTGGTAGCCCAGCAGCGTGACCAGCCGCAGTTCGTAGCTCAGCAGCGCGGGCTCCGGCTCGGCGGCGGCGACGAGGTGGCCGAGCGTGCTACGCAGCAGGTCGTAGGCGCCATCCAGCGGCTCGGCCTCTTCGACAGCGCGGTCGAGCAGTTCGACGGCGTAGGTGGCGCAGGCGGTGCGCAGCAGGTCGGCGCGCAGGCCGTAATGGCTCTCGAGCACCTCGCTCTGCGTCAACACCGGCAGGCGCTTGCCGGCGCTGAACAGCAGCCGGGCCTGCACGAACAGCTGACAGGCGGCCAGGTGCTGGCTGGTCGGTCGGGTAACCCCCCGGACCATTGCGCTGCGCTTGCCGAGTTCGTCACAGAACCAGGTCACCACCGCATCGTGTTCGCCGTAGGCGGTCCGCCGGAGGCAGATGCCCTCGACGATCCCGCCGCTCATTCGCCCTCAGGCGTCGTGCGGCGGCGGCGGCGGCGGCGGCGGCCGCCGTTGTCGTCATCGTCGTCGGGCGCTTCGTCCACGATGCTGACGGCGGCGGTCGCCCCGATCCGGTTGGCCCCGGCGTCGAGCATCTTGCTGGCATCGCGCAGGGTGCCGATGCCGCCCGAGGCTTTGACCCCGATCTCGCGGCCGACCACCGAGCGAATCTTGCGGATGTCGTCCAGCGTCGCGCCCCGGGGGCCGTAGCCGGAGCAGGTCTTGATGAAGTCGATCCCGCAGTCGCGACCGATCTCGCAGGCGGCCTTCAACTCGTCGTCGGTGAGGTACCCACACTCGACGCCCAGCTTGACCATGATCTCGCCGGCGCCTTCCTGGGTCAGTCGCGCCGACTTGGCGACGTAGACGACCTCCTGCAGGTCCTGGCGCACGGTCTTCAGCTTGTGCGACTTGAGCGCCCCGAGGTTGATCATCACGTCGAGCTCAGTGGCGCCGCCGGCGATGGCGCCCTTGGCCTCGATCACCTTCGTGGCGATGGTCGTGGTCCCGAAGGGGAAGCCGACCGGGCAGCAGATCTTGACGTCGCTCCCGCGCAGCTCGCGGGCCACGACGCGGATCCAGTAAGGCTGCACCACCAGCGCGGCGAAGTGGTAGTTCAACGCGGTCTGCGCCACGTCGATGATCGCCTCGCGGGTGAGGTCCGGCCGCAGCACGGTGAAGTCGATCATCTTCGCCAGCATCTTACGCGAGAACATCCACGCCTCCGGTCGTGTCGACAGCTCACCCCGGTCAGGTCTGGGTGAGGGCCAGGGCAGTCCACACCCGACACCCCGACGGGACCTGCCACGGGCCGCCGCATCGTCTTATATCTGCGGGCGCTTGTCAAGCGCCGGAAACAAACCCCTCGTGCAACGTGAGCGTCACGCTCGCAAGCCGGCGACGAACTCGGCCGCCACCGCCACCCGGCGCTCCGGCGGCGCGTCGGCCACGGCCTGCACCAGCGCGCTGCCGACAATCGCGCCGTCGGCGATCTGCCCCACTGCCCGGACGTGTGCTGCCGTGCTGATGCCGAAGCCGATCGCGACCGGCCGGCTGGTGACCGCCCGGATCCGCGCCAGGACCTCGCCCAGCTCCGGCGGCAAGGCCGCCTGCACGCCGGTCACGCCGCGCCGCGAGATGCAGTAGAGGAACCCCGTGCAACGCTCCGCGGCGAGGGCGATCCGCTGCGGCGAGCTGGTCGGCGCCACAATGTAGACGGTCTCGACGCCCGCCGCGTCGGCGGCGGCCTGCCAGGGACCGGCCTCCTCGGGCGGCAGATCGGTGATCAGCACCCCATCCACCCCGACCCGCGCGCAGTCCTCGGCGAAGCGCTGCAGACCGTGGCGCTGCACGAGGTTGGTGGGCACCATGTAGATCAGCCCCGCGGCGACCTCTGGCCGGACTGCTGCGATCAGGTCCATCACCGCCGTCGGGGTGGTCCCGGCGGCCAGCGCGCGGTTGGCGGAGGCCTGGATCACCGGGCCATCCAGCAGCGGGTCGCTGAACGGCACGCCAATCTCGATGATGTCGGCGCCGGCCGCGGTGATCGCCGGGAGCAGCGCCGCCGTGGTGGCCAGATCCGGATCGCCCGCCGTGAGGTAGGGCATCAGGGCGCGGTCACCCCGCGCGCGGCAGGCGGTGAAGATGTCGGCCAGGCGACCCATCGCAACTCTCCTTACCCGGTCCGCGGCGCCGCTAGAGCCCCAGCCGCTCCGTCAAGATGCCCATGTCTTTGTCGCCGCGGCCACTCAAGTTGACCAACACTTGCGCCCCAGCGCCCAGCTCCGCGGCAACCTTCACGGCGTGCGCCACCGCGTGCGCCGATTCGAGCGCCGGGATGATCCCTTCGCTGCGCGCCAGCAGCTTGGTAGCCTCCAAGGCCTCGGCGTCGGTGACCGGCGCGTAGCTGGCCAGGCCGGCGTCCTTCAGCCAACTGTGTTCGGGCCCGACGCCGGGGTAGTCCAGGCCGGCCGAGATGGAGTGCGCCTCCCTGATCTGACCGTGGGGGTCATCGAGCAGGTAGCTCCGCGAGCCGTGCAGCACGCCCGGCGACCCGGCGGTGAGGGTGGCGGCGTGGGCGCCTGAGGCGACGCCGTGCCCGCCGCCTTCGCAGCCGACCAGCCGCACCGCGCCGGCGCGGACATCGTCCAGGAAGGGGTAGAAGATGCCCATCGCGTTGCTGCCGCCGCCGACGCAGGCGACCACCGCGTCGGGCAGCCGGCCGAGCTGCGCCAGGCACTGCGCCCGCGCCTCGTCGCCAATCACGCGCTGGAAGTCGCGCACGATCCACGGGAAGGGGTGCGGGCCGGCGACCGTGCCGAAGACGTAGTGCGTGTCCTCGACGTTGGTGATCCAGTCGCGGAAGGCTTCGTTGATGGCGTCTTTGAGGGTGCGGCTGCCGCTGCTGACGGCGATCACCTCGGCCCCGAGCAGGCGCATCCGCAGCACGTTGAGCGCCTGTCGCTCGACATCCACCGCGCCCATGTAGATGGTGCAGGGCACCCCGAAGAGCGCCGCCGCGGTGGCCGTCGCCACGCCGTGCTGCCCGGCGCCGGTCTCGGCAATCACACGCTGCTTGCCGATCCGGCGGGTCAGCAGCAGTTGGCCCAGGCAGTTGTTGATCTTGTGCGCGCCAGTGTGGCAGAGATCCTCACGCTTCAGCCAGAGGCTCGCCCCGCCGGCCTGTTCCGACAGCCGGGCGGCGTGGTAGAGCGGGGTCGGCCGGCCGACGAAGTCGCGCAGCAGCGCGTCCAGCTCGGCGCGGAAGGTGGGGTCGTCCTTGACGCTGGCGTACTCGGCCGCCAGGCGGTCGAGGGTGGCCATCATCGTCTCGGGGACGTACCGCCCACCGAACTCGCCGAAGTGGCCCAGCGCGTCGGGCCAGCCGCCTGCCGCGTTCGTCGTGTTCATCCCACACTCCTCAGGGCCGCGGCGAACTGCCGCAGCAACGTGGCATCCTTGACGCCCGGCGCACTTTCGACTCCGCTGGCGACATCGACCGCATAGGGCCGCACCGCCGTCACCGCCGCGGCGACGTTCTCGGGGCGCAGGCCGCCCGCCAGGATCACCGGCAGCGGCGCCAGCGCCTCACGAATCGTGGCGGCCAGTGTCCAATCGGCCAGTTGGCCGGTCCCACCATGCTGGCCGGGCACGGCCGCGTCCAGCAGCACCGCCGCCAGGTGCGGCAACAGCGGACGCAGGCGGTCGAGCGTCGTGTCGTCGGCCGGCAGCGCCATGATCACCGGCCAGGGCGCCAAGGCCGCCAGCTCCGCGGTGGTCGGGCGTCCATGGATCTGAACGCTGCTGGCCCCGACCTGCGTTGCCACGCGACGGACTGTTTCGACCGGTTCCGCGACCAGCAGCGCCACGCGGTCGACCCACAGCGGTGTCGCCGCGACCAGCTCGGCGGCCGCAGCCGGCTCGACGTAGCGCGGGCTGCGCGGGTAGCAGTTGAACCCGATGGCGTCGACGCCGGCCGCCACGCAGGCCTGCAGATCTTGCGGCGAGCGCACCCCGCAGACCTTCCAGCGGGTCCTCAAACGACCTCCCCACGCCCAGCGGCGACCATCTCGGCAGTCTTCGCGGCGACGTCCGCCTCGCGCATCAGCGCCTCGCCAATCAGCATCGCATCGACGCCGACAGCGCGCAGCCGGGCCACGTCGGCCGGCGTCCGGATGCCGCTCTCGCTGACCAGCAGCCGCGACGGCGGGACCAGGGCGCGCAGTCGGGAGGTCGTCTCGAGGTCGGTCCGCATCACTTTCAGGTCGCGGTTGTTGACGCCAACCAGCGGCACGCCGGCCTCCACCGCCAGCTCGGTCTCGGCCTCGTCGTGGACCTCGACCAAGGTCGCCAGCCCGAGCTCGCCGGCCTGCCCAGCGTAGTCGGCCAACTGCGCAACGCTGGGCAGACAGGCGACGATCAGCAGCGCGGCGTCGGCGCCCCAGAGGCGCGCTTCGAGGAGCTGGTAAGGATCGATCACGAAGTCCTTGCGCAGCAGCGGCAGCTCCACCGCGGCCCGCACGTCGCGCAGGAACTGCGGCGAGCCCTGGAACCACGGCTCGTCGGTCAGCACGGAAAGCGCTGCCGCGCCGGCGGCCTGATAGGTCTGGGCCAGCCGCCCGGCGTCAAAGTCGGCGCGGATCAGACCGGCCGAGGGGCTGGCCTTCTTGAGTTCGGCAATCAGCCGCACGGTGCCGGCCTGACGCAGGGCGCCCGCGAAGTCGCGGGTCGGCGGCAGGTCGGCGATCCGCCCGCGCAACTCGGCCGCCGGCCGGGCCGCCTGCGCGGCGGCCACTTCGAGGCGCTTGCCGGCGACGATCCGGTCCAGGATGTTGCTCTCACTCATGGCATCAACCGGGTGGGGCAGTATACCACAGGCGACCGCGCCGGCCGGGCGGTCACCAGCCGGCGTCGCGCAGCCAGGCCGGCAGCGCGGCGATGCTCGGCAGCACGGCGCAGGCGCCAGCGGCCCGCAGCGTGGCGGCGTCGCGGTCGCCGGTCAGCACCCCGATGCCAGGCAGTCCAGCGCGGCGGGCGCACTCCAGGTCGGCGCTGAAGTCGCCCACCAGCACCGCCGTCGAGGTCGGGCAGTCGAGGGCCGCCAGGACCGCCCAGGCGTGTTCGGGGGCCGGCTTGAGGTGCGGCCGCGGCAGGTCGTCGCGGCAGACCAGGACGTCGTGCGGCAGCTCGATCTGGCGGAGCACCTGCTCAACCACCGGCCGGGCGTTGCGGGTCAGGATGCCGACCCGCCGCCCGTCGGCCCGCAACTGCGCCAAGGCGGCGGCGGCGCCGGGGATCTCGCAGGCGTGCTCCGCGGCCGCCAGCTCGACGGCCAGGACGTGCGCCTCGGCCGCCGCGCGCAGGGCCGCGCCCGGCGCCGCCGGCAACTGCGCCACGGCGGCGGCCAGGACCTCCAGCGTCAGCAGCCCCTCGGTCGCGACGGTGACACCCGCCGCGGCAATCAGCTCACGGACGCCCTGCCGCATCCAGGCGAAGTCGAGTGGCGAGTCGACGAGGGTGTGGTCGAAGTCGCAGAGCACGGCCCGGATGCGCATCGGCGGATCAGTCCAGTTCGGCGGCGATCGCGGCGGCGGCAGCGGCGGGATCCGGCGCGGCGGTGATCGGTCGGCCAATCACCAGATAGTCGGCCCCCGCGGCCACGGCCGCCGCCGGCGTGGCGACGCGCTTCTGGTCCTGCAGGTCGGCGCTCGCCGGCCGCACGCCGGGGGTCACCAGCACGAACTCCGGCCCACAGGCCGCGCGCACCGCCGCGGCTTCCCGCGGCGAGCAGACCACGCCGTCCAACCCGCAGGCCTGCGCCAGCCGCGCCAGGTGGACGACCTGCGCCAAGGGCTCGGCGGCCACGCCCAGCTCGTCGCGCAGGGCCGCCGCGTCGAGGCTGGTGAGCACGGTCACGCCGATCAGCAGCGGCGGTTGCGCCGCCGCGCGGGCCGCCTCGGCCGCCGCCCGGAGCATCGCCGCCCCGCCGCTGCAATGGACGTTGAGCATCCACAGACCGTGCTGCGTGGCCGCCCGCACCGCCCCGGCGACGGTGTTCGGGATGTCGTGCAGCTTGGCATCGTAGAAGATCGGCAACTCGCTGGCGGCCAGTTCGCCAAAGATCGCCGGGCCGCTGGCGTTGAACAGCTCCAGCCCAACCTTCAGCGCGCCAACCTGCCCGCTGACCTGGGTTGCCAGCCGGACCGCGCTGGCGGCGTCGGGAACGTCCAAGGGCACGATCAGGCGCTGGGCGCCGTGCGGCTTATTCAAGGTGGTAGGCACTCCGCGGGTTCGGCACGCCGTGAGCCGCGCCGACCAGGCTGTTGAGGGTCCGCACCTGGTGCGCTGTCAGCCAGGCGGTGAGCTGCTCCAGGACCTCCAGGGTGGCCCGCGGCCGGATGAAGTTGGCGGTGCCGACGGCGACCGCGGCCGCGCCGGCCAGCATCATCTCGACCGCGTCCCGCCCGCTGCTCACGCCACCCATGCCGATCAGCGGCAGGCCCACCGCGCGGTAACACTCCCAGACACAACGCACCGCGACGGGGCGCACCGCCGGGCCGCTGAGTCCGCCGGTCACATTTGCCAGCACCGGCCGGCGCCGCTCGATGTCGATGCTCATCCCCAGCAACGTGTTGATGGCGCTGACCGCGTCGGCCCCGGCCGCCTCGACCGCCCGCGCCAGCGCGCCGAGGTCCGTGACGTTTGGGCTGAGCTTCACAATCAGCGGCTTGCCGGTCTCCCGGCGGACGGTCGCGGTAGCCTCCGCCGCCAAACTGGGATCGGCCGAGAAAGCCATGCCGCCGTGCTTCACGTTGGGGCAGGAGATGTTGACCTCGAGCGCCGCGACGCCCTCAGCCGCTTCGAACAGCGCGGCCAGCTCGCCGAACTCCTCGACCCGCGAGGCGTTCAGGTTGACGATCACCGGCACGTCGAAGCGTCGCAGGTAGGGCAGCTTGTCGGCGATGAAGGCGCGCGCGCCGGGATTCTGCAGGCCAATCGCGTTGAGCATCCCGCTGGGAGTCTCGACGGTCCGCGGCGGCGGGTTGCCGGGCCGCTCGTGCAGCGTGAGGCCCTTCACCACCACCGCGCCGAGGCGTTCGAGATCGACCAGGTCCTCGTACTCCGGACCAGACCCGAAGGGGCCCGAGGCGGTCAGGATCGGGTTGCGGAGCGTCATTCCGGCCAGGCGACAGGTCAGGTCGACCATCCGATACCTCGCGGCAGGCGCCGGCGGCAGGATAGCAGAGCCCCCCGGCCCGGTCAAACTTGACAGCCGCCGCGGTGGCAGGCACCATCGCGGGCAAGGGCGAGTGGCGCAATTGGCAGACGCGCTGGACTTAAAATCCGGGTCACTTGTGGGTTCGAGTCCCACCTCGCCTATCGCGGCGGCGGGCGGCTTGCGCCAGGCCTGCGCTGATTCTACAATGGTGTCACCGCAAGCCTCCCCGGGCAGCCGGGGGCGGTAGGAGATCAGCATGTCCAGCCACGCCGTGACCCAGCCGCGCCCAGCCGAGGTCGCTAGCGCCGTGGCGGCGGCCGTCGCCGGGCAACGGGTCCGTCTACGGGTCGGCCAGCAAGTCGTCGCGGTGGTCCCGTTGGACGACCTGGAGCTGCTGGCGGCGCTTGACCGCGAGGAGGACCGCTTGCTGGGAGAGGCCGCAGCGGCCGCCAAAGCCGCCGCGCTGGCCGCTGGCGAGGAACCCCTGCTGTGGGACCCGAGCGAGCAGGAATCCACCGAGTCCTAGGTCCATGCCGGCGTACACAGTTCGCATCCTACGGGCCGCGCAGAAGCAACTGGAGGCCCTTCCCCCCGAAGGCGCGTCAGCGCCTCCGGCGAGCCATCTCGGAGCTGTCTGCCACGCCCCGCCCCAGCCCGCCGCGCGGTCGCAAGCTGGAGGGCTTCGAGCGCACCTACCGGCTGGCGCTGGGGGAGTACCGCGTCGTCTACGAGATCGAGCAAGACGTAGTCCTCGTGTTGGTCGTCTGGGTTGGTCGCCGCCGTGACGCCTACCGGCGCTTCTGAGGAGGCCAGCGGGTTGAAAGCACGGCCGTGCTTGCGGGTCGGCGCCGTGCAGATGCAGAGCCAGCCGGCCGACCAGGCCGCCAACCTGGCCGTGGTCGAGCAGTTCTGCGCCACCGCCGCGGCGGCGGGGGTTGAGTTGCTGGTCTTCCCCGAGTGCTGCCTGACCGGCTACTGGTTCATCCGCCACCTCACGCCGCAACAGTTGGCCGACCTCGCCGAGCCCGTGCCCGACGGCCCTGGCACGGCGGCGCTGCAGACTCTGGCGGCGCGCTACGGTCTGCTGCTCGGGGCTGGCCTGGTCGAGGCCGCGGCGGACGGGTTCTACAACACCTACGTCGTCGCCGCGCCCGACGGGCAGGTCTGGTCACACCGCAAGCTGCAGGCCTTCGAGCATCCGCTGATCCGCAGCGGCGACCAGTTCACGGTCTTCGACACGCCGCTCGGCTGGCGGCTGGCCGTGCTGATCTGCTACGACTGCAACCTGGTCGAGAATGTCCGAATGGTCGCTCTGCAGGGCGCGGAGGTGCTGCTGGCGCCGCACCAGACCGGCGGCTGCCGGACCACCAACCCACACCTGATGGGCCTGATCGACCGGGCCGTCTGGGACCGCCGCGAGCAGGACCCCGCCGCCATCGAGGCCGAGTTCCGCGGCGACAAGGGCCGCGGTTGGCTGCTCCGCTGGCTGCCCAGCCGCGCCCACGACAACGGCCTGTTCCTGATCTTCGCCAACGGCGTGGGCATCGACGACGACGAGATCCGCACCGGCAACGCGATGATCCTGGACCCCTACGGCCGCATCCTCACCGAAACCAGCGCCGCGGCCGCGGCCCTCGTGATCGCCGACCTCGACCCGGCCCTGCTCACCCGCGCCACCGGCCGCGAGTGGATCGCCGCCCGCCGTCCCGAGCTCTACGCGCCCCTCGCCCAACGCACCGGCGCCGAACGCGAGACCCGCGAGCTGAAGTATGAGGAGTAGCAAAGGGGTCAGGACCCTTTTCTCAACTAGGAGCCCGTTGCCGATACCCCCGCCGCCGTCTCGCCTTCGGCCTGTGCGGCCGACTTGCGGTGCGCTGGCCGGGCCACTCCGGCCCGACCACCCCGACCTGGCGCTCGACCGCCTCGGGTCGC
>JADZEX010000015.1 GCA_020850355.1 Fimbriimonadaceae bacterium
GACGCCCCCGGCCAGCTTGGCCAGGCGCTCCTGCAGCTTCTCGCGGTCGTAGTCGCTGTCGGTCTCTTCGATCTGCTTCTTGATCTGGTTGACCCGACCCTGGATGGCGGCAGCGTCGCCGGCGCCTTCGATGATGGTCGTGTTGTCCTTGTCGATCACCACCTTGCGGGCCCGGCCGCACTGCGTGAGGTCGACATTCTCCAGCTTCAGACCGAGGTCCTCGGTGATGAACTGCCCGCCGGTCAGCACGGCGATGTCGCCGAGCATGGCCTTGCGGCGGTCACCAAACCCGGGCGCCTTGACGGCGACGGCGACCACGGTGCCGCGGATCTTGTTGACGACGAGCGTCGCCAGGGCTTCGCCCTCGACGTCCTCGGCCACGATCACCAGCGGCTTGCCAGCGCCATGGGCCTTCTGGAGCAGCGGCACGATGTCGGCCACGGCGGAGATCTTCTTCTCGTAGATCAGGATGTACGGATCTTCGAGGCTGGCCTCCATGGCTTCGGCGTCGGTGACCATGTACGGCGAGATGTAGCCCTTGTCGAACTGCATCCCCTCGACCACCTCGACCGTCGTCTCGCTGGTCTTCGACTCTTCGATGGTGATCACGCCGTCTTTGCCGACCGCGTCGATGGCCTCACCAATCAGGTCGCCGATCTTGCGGTCGTTGCCGGCGATCCCGGCGACGTTGGCGATGTCTTCCTTCTCGGAAACCTCGATCGCCCGGCCGCGCAGCATCTCGACCACGGCGTCGACCGCCAGGTCGATCCCGCGCTTGACCAGCAGCGGATTGGCGCCGGCAGCGACGTTCTTGAGACCGGCGCGGACGATCGCCTGGGCCAGCACGGTCGCGGTGGTGGTGCCGTCACCGGTGATGTCGTTGGTCTTCGACGCCACCTCGCGCACCAACTGCGCGCCCATGTTCTCGTACTTGTCCTCGAGCTCGATCTCTTTCGCCACGGTCACGCCGTCCTTGGTAATGACCGGCGAACCGAACTTCTTGTCGAGCACCACGTTGCGGCCCTTCGGGCCGAGGGTCACCTTGACGGCGTCGGCGACGGCATTGACCCCGCGTTCGAGGCCTTTGCGCGCTTCCTCGCCGTAGCTCAGCATCTTGTCAGCCATGATACAAACCTCTCCGGTTCTGGCTCAGGCACGCACCGCCAGGATGTCGTCGGCGCGCAGGATCAGCAACTCTTCGTCGCCCACCTTGACCGTCGTGCCACCGTACTTCGTGAAGATCACGGTGTCGCCGACCTTGACGTCGACCGCGATGCGCTCGCCGGCGTCGTCGAGCTTGCCCGGACCGACCGCCACAACGGTGCCGTCCTGCGGCTTCTTCTGGGCCGACTCCGGCAGGACGATGCCGCCTTCGAGCGTTTCCTGTTCCTCGTTGACCTTGACGATGACACGGTCCTCGAGTGGTCGCAGACCGATCCCAGCCATCGCTTCCTCCTCCGCCCGCGACGGGGCTGTACTTCAACTGTCAGCCACGCTAAGAGCCCCGTGTCACTCAGGTGTCAATCGCGTGTAAAGCAGGTGTAACAGGCCGGCCAACGCGCGGAAACGCGCTCTGCAAGCGGGGTCCGACGGCCGCCGGGAGGAGACCTCGGGGTTCGGGCGAAGGGCCTGTCGGACGGGTCAGGAGAGGCTCATGGCGAAGGCCTGGCGGGTCATCGGGATCCTCGTCGGCGGCTGCTGCGCGGCCTTGGCGCCGCTCCATGCGGCGCAGTTGGCGGCCGTCGGGCAGGGCGGTGGCGACCTGCTGGTGGTGCTGCCCAGCGGCACGGCGGTGGTTTTCGAGGCGCCCGGACGGGAGAAGACCCGGCGCGACTTCGGCGCCGCAGTGATCGCCGTCGACCTGTCGCCGGCCGGCCCGCAGGCCGTGGTGCTGAAGCGCGGCGCCGATTGGGCCAGCCTGGAGCGCTGGGACTACGGCACCAATCTGGTGCAACCGGTGGCCCAGGAACTCGCCGCCAACGCCTGGGATGTGGCCTACGCCGCGGGCGGGCACGCGATTCTGGTGGCCGGCGCCGGCGGCGTCACGGTGCTCGATGCGGTGACCCTGCAGCGGCGGCGCACGATTCCCGCGCCGGGGCTGCCGGCCGGCGAGATGGACCTGGCGGTCGGGCCCAACAACTGGCATGTCGCGGTGGCCACCCGCGCCGCGCTGTGGGTCGGTCCGTCGGACAAAGAGCTCCAACGCACCGAGGTCGGCCTGTCCGATGGCCCCAGCCCGCGGGTGCGCTTCCTGCCGGACGCCAAGGCCGTGATCGCTGCCGGCACGCGGGCTGCCGTGGTGATGCCGGTCCCGGCCGGGCTGCCCCGCCGCCTGCCGCTCAGCGGCTCGGCCAGCTCGGCGCATGTTGAAGTCAGCAGCGACGGCAAGGCCATCTTCCTGGCCGAGTCCGGCCGGCTGCAGGTGGTCGGGGTTTCCGACGGCGGACTGCGCTACACGGCCACCCTGCTCCCCGCCGGAGCGCGGCCGTTGGCCCTCGCGGCGGTGCCGCGGTTCGGCACGGTGGCCGTGCTGTACGACCACGGGCAGGTCGTCTGGGCGCGGCCGATCCCGCCGGCCGTGCTGGCGGCCTGGCCCACGGCGCTGCCGACGCCCGAGCCGCCGGCTGGCCCCACGCCAACGCCCCCGACGCCGCCCGCCGGTGCAACCCTGCCGGCGGTCAGCGCGGATCGCCTGGCCGTGCTGCGGGATCTGCTGGCCGGTGGGAAGTGCTTTGTCGAGGTCGGCGAAGGGCTCGACGTGGTGGTGCTCGACCGCAACCTGGAACGCCTGCCGGTGCTGGAAAAGGCCGCCGTGGAGCAGGGCTGGCAGCAGTTGGTGCTGGCCCTGGCGGCCAGCGCCGCGAAACGCCCGGCCGCCCTGCCAGAGCCCTTCCGCCCGCTGGCGGCGCAACTCCTGGCGGTTGACCTGGTGCAACTGCGCAACGTCCGCCCGCTCCAGGAGACCACCCCGGGCGAGCTCGAAGCACTGTTCGGCCCAGCGCGTGCCACCGGCGGCGAGGTGATGCTGCCCGACAGCCGGCTGTACCCCGAGACCGCCTTCGGGCCGTTCCTGCTGCCCAGGGCGGGCGCCGGCTTCCCGGCCGGCTGTCACCTCAGTCTGGCGGCGAACTGGTTGCAGGCTTGGAGTGCCGGCCGCTAGCGCCGGGCGCCGCCTGGCCAAGACCTTGTAAGCGGCAGACTACGGGTGGCACCTGACGCTGCTCACAGGACCTGAATCTTGCCCAGGTCTTGCGCAGGAGTATAATGTTCGGATGACCCGACCGCGCAAGCGGGCGGGTTGACGGCGGGTCGCTGCCGAGGCCTCGTGACGCTCAGTCGTGGGGACATCGCGGCAGGCGTGTGACGGGAGGTATGCAGAGGCGCCATGGACAACTTTGTACAGATCGCCCTCTGGACCGTGCTGGGCATTGCCGTGCTAGGCTTGCTCTACGCGCTGTTCCTGAGGAACCAAGTGCTCAGCGAAGACGCGGGCGACGCCAAGATGCAGGAGGTATGGGGCGCGATCCGCGACGGCGCCGATGCCTACCTGCGGCGGCAGATGAAGAGCATCGCGCCGCTGATTCTGGTGTTGACGGTGCTGCTGTTCGCATCGGTCTACATCGTGCCGCCCAGCCCGGAAGCTCGAATGCAGTTCCCGGGGATGGATGACGAGAGCCTGAAGCTGCTGATCGGCATCGGCCGCGCGGTGGCCTTCGTGCTGGGCTCGGTCTTCTCGATGCTGGTCGGTCAGCTCGGCATGCGGATGGCGGTGCAGGGCAACGTGCGCGTCGCTTCGGCGGCCCGCCGCAGCTTCGGCGAAGCCCTCAAGATCGCCTACCGCGCCGGCACCATCACCGGTATGTTGACCGACGGCCTCGGCCTCCTGGGCGGCACCGCCATCTTCATGGTGTTCGGCCTGGCGGCTCCCGATGCCCTGCTCGGCTTTGGCTTCGGCGGCACCCTGCTGGCGCTGTTCATGCGCGTCGGCGGTGGCATCTTCACGAAGGCGGCCGACGTCGGGGCTGACCTCGTCGGGAAGGTCGAGAACGACATCCCCGAAGACGACCCGCGCAACCCGGCGGTGGTCGCCGACCTCGTGGGCGACAACGTCGGTGACTGCGCCGGTATGGCGGCCGACATCTTCGAAAGCTACGAAGTCACCATCGTCTCGGGCTTGATCCTCGGTCTGGCGCTCTATCACATGACGGGGCACCTCTCCTGGATCGTCTACCCGCTGATCGTCCGCGGGATCGGCGTGCTCTCGTCCATCATCGGCACCTACGCCGTGAAGGGCGGCGAGACCGGCAGCTCGCACGACGCCATGAAGGCCATCTTCGCGGGCTTCATGCAGTCGGCGATTGTCTCGGTGATCCTGTTCGGCGTGGCTGGCTACTTCTACCTGAGCTGGGACACCAACTCCAGCGGCGCTGAGCTGCCCGGTGGTTGGTGGCGCACCCCGGCCGCGGTGGCCGTCGGTGTGCTGCTGGCGATCTGCATCGACCGCCTCACCGAGTACTTCACCGGCACGCATGCCGAGCCGGTTAACAGCATCAAGCGCGCCGCCGACACCGGCCCCGCGACGCTGATCCTCGGCGGTATCGCAGTCGGCTACGAGTCCGCGGTCTGGACGACCCTCGTGATCGCCCTCACCATCGCCGCCTCGATCGGCATCTTCGGGACCATCCCGGGTGCCACCCCCGAACAGCATGTCACCTACATCCTGTACGGCGTGGCGATGACCGGCATCGGCATGTTGACCCTCACCGGCAACAACGTGGCGATGGACTCCTTCGGCCCGATCGCCGACAACGCCAACGGCGTCGGCGAAATGAGCTGGTCCGGTCGTGAGGATCCGGAGACCAAGCGCGCGCAGCAGATCATGGCCGACCTGGACGCGGTGGGCAACACCACCAAGGCCATCACCAAGGGCGTCGCCATCGGCTCTGCCGTGATCGCGGCCGTCTCGCTGTTCGGCTCCTTCCTGGTGGACGTCACCCGCGCTCAGCGCACCGCCATCGACGCGGGCCTGCTGGACGCCGCGACGCCGCTGCTGGAGCAGGTCGGGATCCGCGTCGACATGCCGCAGGTCTTCGTCGGCATGCTGATCGGTGGGGCGCTGCCCTGGCTGTTCAGCTCCTTCGCCGTGCAGGCCGTGGCCCGCGCCGCGGCGCTGATCGTCGAAGAGTGCCGCCGCCAGTTCAAACTCGGCGTGCTCGAAGGCAAGGTCCCGCCGGACTACAAGCAGGCCGTCAGCATCTCCACCTCGGCCGCTCAGAAGGAGCTCGTCGGGCTGGCGCTGCTGGGCATCGTGACCCCGGTGATCGTCGGTCTGGTGCTGAAGGTCGAGGCCCTCGGCGGCTTCCTGGCGGGCATCATCGTCTCCGGGCAGCTCCTGGCGGTGTTCATGAACAACGCCGGCGGCGCCTGGGACAACGCCAAGAAGCTGATCGAGGACGAGCCGAAGGACCCCGCCAACAACACCGGCAAGGGCTCCGAGCGGCATAAGGCCGGCGTCGTCGGCGACACCGTTGGTGACCCGATGAAGGACACCGCCGGTCCGGCGCTCAACCCGATGATCAAGGTCGTCAACCTGGTCTCGGTGATCATCGCCCCGATCATTGTGCAGTACAACGATCTCGGCATGACCGGCTGGGCGGTGGTCGTGGTGCTGTCGCTGGTCCTGGTCTGGGCCATCCGTCGCAGCAAGGCCCCGGCTCCCAGCATCGGGTAGTCGCCGCCTGCGGCGCGAACGAACTGGCGAGCGGGGCACCGGCAACGGTGCCCCGCTCTGCATTTTCGGGGGTGGTATAGTACGGAGACGAGGATGCACACACCGATGCAGCGGCTGACCAACGGCGATGTCACAACGCCCCAGGGCTTCCGGGCCGCGGGGGCGCGCGCCGGGATCAAGCCGTCGGGCAAGCCCGACCTGGCGGTGTTGGTCAGTGACCGGCCCTGCGCCTGGACCGGGGTCTTCACCACCAATCGGGTCCACGCCTACAACGTCGCGCGCCATCGCCGGCTCTTGGCCGCCGGGCAGCCGTTGCAGGCCGTGCTGGTGAGCAGTGGCAACGCCAACGTCGCCACCGGGGCGCAGGGAGCGGCCGACACCGACGAACTGGCCGCCTTGACCGCCGCGGCGCTGGGGCTGCCGGCCGACCAGGTCGGCGTGGCGCAGACCGGGGTGATTGGGGTGCCCTTGCCGATGCCGCGGATCCGGCCGGCCATCGCGCCGCTCTGCGCCGCGGCCAGTACCACCGGCGGTGCGGCCGCCGCCGAGGCCATCTGCACCACCGACACCCGGCTGAAGCAGGCCGCCGTGGAGCTCGACTGGGGTGGGACCACCGTCCGGATCGGTGCGATGGCCAAGGGGGCCGGGATGATCCACCCCAACATGGCCACGCTGCTGTGTTTCGTGACGACCGATGCGGCGGTCGCGCCGGCGGTCTTGCAGGCGGCCCTGCAGGCGGCGGTGGCGGACACGCTCAACTGCATCAGCATCGATGGCGACCAGAGCACCTCGGACACCTGCCTGCTGCTGGCCCACGGCCAGTCCGGCGCGGCGCCGCTGGAGAGCGTCGACGATCCGCGCTGGAGCGACTTCGTCGCCGGGCTGACCGCGGTGCTGGACCCGTTGGCGGCCTGGATCGCTGGCGACGGCGAGGGGGCCACGAAGCTGTTGCAGGTCCTGGTGACCGGCGCCCTAGACGCCGCCGAGGCGCGCCTGGCCGCGCGGGCCGTGGCGGCCAGCAACCTGTTCAAGTGCGCGGTTGCGGGTGGCGACCCGAATTGGGGCCGCATCGCCTGCGCCGCCGGCTACAGCGGGGCGCAGCTCGACCCGGCTCGGCTCGGTGTGCGGCTGAACGGCGTGCCGTTGCTGCAGGCTGGCGAGCCGCTGCCCTTCGAGGCGGCTGCGGTCAGCGCTTCGATGGCGGCGGAGGTCGTGACCGTCGAGGTCGACCTGGGCGTCGGCGCGGCCAGCGGCCACGCCTACGGCTGCGACCTGACGACGGAGTATGTGCGCTTCAACGCGGAGTACACCACGTGAGTCAACGCCCCACCGCGGAGGACGCCCTGAGCAGCGGCCGCGGTGGCCGGCGGCCCCGCGGGCCCCGGGCCAGTGACAGCATCTACGCCAGCGGCCTGCCCGGCTGGCGACGTTACGCGCGCTTTCTGCGACAGGTCTTCCACGAGTGCTACCGCGACGACATCGGCCTGCTGGCCGCGGCCCTGGCGCACTTTGGACTGCTCAGCATCGTGCCGCTGATGCTGGTGGCTTCGTCCGTGCTGGGCTTCGTGCTGCGCGGCCAGGGGGCGATGCAGAAAGCCGTCGAGCTGGCCGGCTCCTGGCTGCCGACGGCTCCCGGCAGCCCGGCCGCCGCGGAGGCCGTGACCGTCGTGCCGGTCTTCGAGAAACTGGTTCAGGAACGCGGCACGGTCGGCGGGCTCGGTCTGCTGGCGCTGCTCTGGATCTGCCTGCGCATCTTCACCACGCTGCAGCGCGCGCTGGATCACATCTGGAACATCGAACACCACGAGAAGCGGCCGTTCTACTGGCAGTACCCCATCGCTCTCGGCACGGTGCTGCTGCTGGGGCTGTTCGCCTGGCTCTCCACGGCGACCACCTCGCTGGTCAGCTCGCTGCCGTTTCTGGAGCTGCCGGCCTGGATGCACGACCGCTGGTACCTGCCGTCGCAAGCCACGGTGGCGACGGTGGGCGTCTCCTGGCTGATGTCGGTCGCGCTGATGTTTCTGATCTACCGCTGGCTGCCGAGCGCCCGGGTCCGCGCGCGGTCGGCGGTCTATGGAGCGGTCACCGCCGGCACGGTCTGGGAACTCGGCAAGCAGTTCTTCACGCTCTACCTGCTGCGGCGCGTGCGGTTCGATTTGGTCTACGGTGCAATGAGCGGGGTGGTGGTGGTCACCATCTGGAGCTACTTCACGGCGGTGGTGGCCCTGTTCGGGGCCGAAGTGGCCTTTTGTCACGCCCGCTGGATCGCCGCGGCGCCGGTCACCGCCGCGGAAACCGCCGCGGACGATGGCGAGTCCAAAGCTGACGAGACCGCCGTGGCGGACGAGGTACCAGCATGAGTGGAACGCTGATCGACGGTCGCTATCGCCTGCGGGCCGAGTTGCGGCGGGACGCCGATCTGGTGACCTACGATGCCGTCGACGAGCGGCTCGGCCGGCCGGTCACACTGCGCCTGGTGAAGGCCGAACGCTCGGGTGACCCGGCCTATCTCGAACGCTACCGCACCGCGGTGGCTCGCGCTGCGGCGCTCAACCACCCGCATGTTGTGCCGGTCTACGACAGCAACCTGTCCGGGCAACAGCCCTTCGTGGTGGAGGGGCATGTCGACGGGCCAAGCCTGGCCGACCTGCTGGCGAGCGGCGAGCGCCTGGCGCCGCGGGCCGTGGTGCGGTTGGCCCAGCAGGCGGCGGCGGCGCTGGCCGCTGCCCATGGCGGCGGGGTGGTGCATGGCACCATTTCGCCGGAGTGCCTGCTGCTCGACGAGAACGGCGACCTGCGGATCGCCGACTTCACGCGGCCGCCGCTCGCCAACCCGGCGGTCGCCGTGGTGCGGTACCAGGCCCCCGAGCAGGTGCTCGGCAGCCCGGCCGACCCGCGCAGTGACGTCTTTGCGCTGGGCGCCGTGCTCTATCACCTGATCGACGGGCAGCCGCCCTTTGACGGTGCCGACCCGGCCGCCGTCAACCTCGCCAAGATCAGCAACCGGCCGCGCCCGCTCGAGAGCGTCGCGCCGGACCTGCCGCGGCCGCTGCTGCGGGCGGTCGAGCAGTCGCTGGCAACCAACCCGGCGGACCGCCCGGCCCACGGTGGCGCCTTCCGCGATCTGTTGGACTTGGCGGCGGTGGCCGCGGCGGGACTGCCCGCAGCGGTGACCGCGCCGACCGCCGCGCTGGACGCCACGCAGGTCTTGCAGCCGACGCAGGTGTTGCCGGCCCGCGATCTGAGCGCCACCGGCTACCAGGCGCTGCCGCCCCAGACGGCTCCAGCACCGCGCCGCGCGCGACCGGCTCCCGAACCCGAACCGTCGGGCGGCGTGCTGCCTTGGCTCAGTCTGGTGGTGGTGCTGGCGGTCGTGGCGGGTCTCTACTTCGCGTTGCGCAACCCCAACGCCCGGCCCGCCGACCAACCGCTGGTCCCAGCGCTGATCAACAAGACGGAGGGTGAGGCACTCACCGAGGCCCGCGCGGCCGGGCTGCAGGTGCAGGTCGCCAGCCGGGCGAACAGCGACACCGTCCCGGGGGGGCAGGTGCTGGAGCAGGCCCCGGCCGCCGGGGAGCCGCTTCCCGAAGACAAAGTGATCAAACTCGTGCTGAGCCTCGGGCCGCGCTTTGTAACGGTCCCGACGGTGGTTGGCATGACCGCGGCCGAAGCCAAGAAGACCCTGCCGAAGTACGGCCTGCGGGTGGCGGTGCAGATGTCGGAAGATCCGTCGCAGCCTGATGGAACCGTGATCGCCCAGGCGCCGCAGGCGGGCCAGAAGGCCGACAAAGGTGGGCTAGTGCGGATCCAGGTCAACAAGCTGCCGAAGGAGTCGGTGCTGCCGCCGGACAGCTCGACCGCGGAACCGACTCCCGACAGCGGCCCGTCCGAAGCGACCGGCGGACCGGTTGAGGGGGTGGTCGATGAGGCCGTCGACGCGGCCAAGAAGCGCGCTGGCGAGGCGATTGACGAGATCGGCGACAAGGCCAAGGAGCGCGCCAAGGAAGAGATCGACAAGATCAAAGAGCGCGGTCGCGAGAAGGTCAAGGAGGCCCGCGACGAGCTGGTCAAGGGCGTCAAGGACCGGCTCTCGGGCGGCGGCGACACGCCGGAGAAGGGGCGTTGACGACGGCTCGGATCGGCCGGCTGTCGGTGATCGTGCCGGTCTACAACGAACGCTTCCTGGTCCGCGAACTGCTCCAGCGGGTCCTGGCGGCGCAGCCCGCCGAGGTCGCCGAGCTGGAGGTGATCGTCGTCGACGACTGCTCCAGCGACGGCACGCGGGTGATCCTCGAAGCCACCGCGGCGGCGCATCCGGAGACCATCCGGCTGCTCAGCCACACCCGCAACCAGGGCAAGAGCGCGGCGCTGCAGACGGGCATCGCGGCGGCCAGCGGCGACGTGATCCTGTTCCAGGACGCCGACCTGGAGTACGACCCGCGCGACTATGGCCGGCTCCTGCGGCCGTTTCTGGAGGAGGGCGCCGACGTCGTCTACGGCTCGCGCTACCTGCCGTGGGACCGGCGGCAGGTGCCCGGGTTCCGCCACACGCTCGGCAACCGGGCGCTCACCGCGCTGAGCAACCTGTTCACCGATTTGGCGCTGACCGACATGGAGACCTGCTACAAGGCGTTCCGCGCGCCGCTCCTGAAGTCCATCCCGATCCGCTCGCGCGGCTTCGCGATCGAACCGGAGATCACCGCCAAGGTGGCGCGTCGGGGCTGCCGGATCTTCGAGGTACCCATCAACTACCTCGGGCGGACCTACCAGGAGGGCAAGAAGATCGGCCTCCAGGACGCCTGGCAGGCGCTGGCCACCATCGTCCGCTTCTGGGTGCTCGACGACCTCTACCGCGAAGATGAGTTCGGCTCGCACCAACTGCACCAGCTCGACCGCCAGGGCCGCCTGGTGCGCTGGCTGGCCGAAGCGCTGACCCCGCGCGTCGGCGACCGGGTGCTCGAAGTCGGCGGCGGGGTGGGGCAGGCCACCGCCCGTTTGCTGCCGCGCCAGCGCTATCTGCTGACCGAGCGAAACCCCGTCTACCTTGACTACCTCCGCAACTTCGCGATCGGCAAACCTTACCTGGAAGTGCTGCCGCTGGATCCGGACCTGCCGGCCGGCTGGGAGCCGCTCGCCGCCACCTTCGACACCGTAATCTGCCTGCGGCATTTGGCGCTGAGCAACGACCCGGACGCCTTGCTGGCGCGGCTGCAGGCGTGTCTCGAACCCGGTGGCACGCTGCTGCTGCAGGTGCCCCACGCCGCGGTGCGGGCGAGCCAGCTCGATGCTGCCACCGCCCAACGTCGCTGGAGCGCTGGCGAGCTGCGCGACCTGCTGCAGCGCCACGGCTTCGAGGCGGTGCAGACCTGGGAGCTGAACCGCCTCAGCACACCGCTCTGGCGGCTCGCCGCCCGCGCCGGCCGCAGCCGGCTGAGCACGTTGGAGCTGAAGCTGATCAACCTCCTGCTGGCCACCGGGCGTGGCCTCGACGCCCATTGCCCCTGGCCCGGCTGCGCTCTGCTGGCCGCGGCGCGACGCCCGGCGAGCTAGTTTCTCTGTTCCGCCGGCGATCCCAAGGAATCCCTCTGGAATCCGGTGCATCATGCAACTATCGACATTGGGACGTCGGTAGGAGACGGTGATGCAAGGACTGAGTGGCACGCGGCGCTGGACGACTCCCCTGGTGGCGGTGGCCTTCGTGGCGGTGGGGTTGACGGGGCTGCTGATGCTCTGCGAGGTGCGGGGCCTGCCGCTGCGCGGCGTCCACGAGTGGATGGGCGTGGTGCTGGTGCTGGCCGGCCTCTGGCACCTGCTGGTCAACTGGCGGCAGTTCCTGGGACACTTCACCCACCGCTCGGCGGTGCTCGCCACGGTCGTGGCCGTGCTGCTGACGACGGTCCTGCTGGCCACCGACCAGGGTGAGCAGCACCACGGTCCGCGCGGACCACGCCCGGGCGGCGAGGGGGAGCGGCGCGCGGCGGTGGATCCGGCGCGCTAAGGAATCCCTCGGCTTTGCGTGGCACACTGGCAGTGGCAGGGGCGGAGCGACGGAAGGAGACTGCGATGCGGACGATTTGGCAGCAACGACGGGGCCTGCTGGTGGCGGCGGTGCTGGTCGGTCTGGCGACGGTTAGCGGGGTGCTGGCCCAGGGCGGCAACAACAACGGTGGTGAGCCAGGCGGCCCCGCGGCCGGCGGGCGCCCGTGGGGCGGCGATGGCGGTCCGATGCGCGGGATGATGCTGCAGACGCAGATCTGCGCGACCGACGACTTCGTCTACATCATCCGTGGCAACATGCTGTACCAGTACAGTGCCCTGGACCTGAAACTGCTCAATAAGGCGACGCTGGAAACGCCGGAGATGCCGCAGTTGGCCGGTCGCGGCGGGCGGCCCGAGGCGCAGCCCGGCGGCAACGCGCCAGCGCAGTAACCAGCCCGCCCGGAGTGGGAGTGGAGCGATGCGCATCCTGGTGGTTGAGGACGACGAGATCATCGCCGAGCAGGTCCAACGCGGCCTGGTTCGCGGCGGCTATCAGGTGGACCTGGCGCCCGACGGCCCGACCGGCCTGGCGGCAGCGCAAGCCACCGACTACGATCTCGTCGTCCTCGACCTCCTGCTGCCGGGCTGCGACGGCTGGGTGGTCTGCGAGCGGCTGCGGGCGCAGCGGCGAACCGTGCCGATCCTGATGCTGACCGCACTGGACGCGGTTGACGACCGAGTCCGTGGGCTCGACGCCGGGGCCGACGACTACCTGCCGAAGCCCTTCGACTTCCGCGAGCTGCTGGCCCGCGTGCGAGCCCTGGTGCGCCGCGACCGGGTCCACAAGACCCCGCTGATCCGCGTCGCCGACCTCGAAATCGACACCGTCGCCCGCCAGGTCACCCGTGGCGGGCGGGAGATCCACCTGACGCAGCGCGAGTATTCGCTGCTCGAAGCGCTCGCCGCCCAGGAGGGCCGCACGGTCTCGCGCGAGATGATCCTGGAGCGCGTCTGGCGTGAGGAAGACAGCTTGTCGGACATCGTCAGCTTCCACGTCACCTCGCTGCGCAAAAAGGTCGACACGGAGCCGGACGCCAAGCTGATCCACACCGTGCATGGCGTCGGCTACGTGCTGCGGCGGCCAGCGGAGGTGCGGCGATGAGCCCCTGGCGGTCGTTCCGCGTGCGGCTGGCGCTGTGGTACGTCGGCGTGCTGGCGGTGGTCGTGGTGGCCTTTGCGGTGTTGCTGCAGGCTGCCTTTCGGCAGACCGCGGCGCGGCTGGTGGACCGTGAACTGCGGGAGCGTGCGGAGCGCGTCGGTCACGGCCCGCGGCCGGGCGGCGGACGGCCGCCGGACTGGGCGCGGGGCCGCCCGGAGCCGCCGCGGCGGGGCGGACCGGAGCGTGATCCGAACGAAGAGGCCGAGCGCGTCGCGATGACCTGGCGGCCGCGAATCTACTTCCTGCCGCCGGCCACCGAGGGGCCGATCCGCCGCGCCGACTTGTGGGACCCGACCGCGGTCGAGGCCACCTTGCAGCACGGACGGCACTTCAGCACCGTGTGGCTGGACGGCGAGCCGCTGCGGGTCTTGTCGGTGACGCTGCGCGACGCGGGGCGCGAGGCGGCGGTGGTGCAGTTTGCCCGCAACCTGGGCGACTACCAGCGCCTCGCGCGGGGGCAGCTGCTGACCCTCCTGGCGCTGCTGCCGTTGGGGCTGCTGGTGGCCGGTGCGGGCGGTCTCTACCTCACCGACCGCGCGCTGCGGCCGTTGCGTGAGATCACGGCGGCCGCCGCCGACCTCAGTGCCGACGACCTGGCGCGGCGACTGCCAGTCCGCGGCGCCGACGAGCTGAGCGAGCTGGCGCGGACCTTCAACGGCATGTTGGCCCGGCTGCAGACCGCCTTCGAGCAACAGCGGCGGTTCACGGCCGATGCCTCGCACGAACTTCGGACCCCGCTCTCGCGGGCCAAGGTGGCGAGCAGCCTGGCGCTGTCGGGTGACCCGGACCTGGAAGAGTACGGCCGCGCTCTGGAGGTCGCCGACCGCGCCTGCGACGCGATGGGTCGGCTGATCGAGCAGTTGCTGCTGCTGGCGCGGGCCGATGCGGGCGAGCTGGCGCTGGCGGCCCGGCCCGTCGACCTGCGCCACGTGGCGACCGCCGCCGTCGAGGCGCTGCCGCCGGAGCAGGCCGCGCGGATCGGCTGGCAGCCGCCGGACGCGGCGAGGCTGGTCCAGGGCGATGCCGAGGCGCTGCAACGGGTGGTCGGCAACCTGCTGAGCAACGCCTTGCGACACACGCCAACCGACCAGCCGGTGGCGCTGCACCTTGGCGAGGCCGGACGCGAGTGGGCGGTGGTCGTCGCCGACAGCGGTGAGGGCATTGCGCGGCAGCACCTGCCGCGGCTGACGCAGCGCTTCTACCGGGTCGACGCGGCGCGCAGCCGCCAGGCCGGAGGCAGCGGTCTCGGTCTGGCGATTGGCGAGAGCATCGCCCAGGCGCACGGCGGGCGGCTCGAGCTGGCCAGTGAGTTGGGCCAGGGAACCACCGCGACCTTGTGGCTGCCGCAGCTCGCGGCAGTCGGTTTGACTGACGAACAGGAGACGGCTGATGCGAATCAAGTTGAGCCAGGGCGGCGCTGAGGGCGGCCGCCGCTGGTGGCAGATCGACCGCCGAACCGGCGCGGCGCTCGGCGTGTTGCTGCTGGCCGGCCTGTTGGTGGGCTGGCGCGCCTGGCAGAGCCATGCCCGGCAGGCCACGATGCGTGAGATGGTCCGCGGCGGGCGGCCTGGATTTGGGCCCGGCGGACCGGGCGGACCCGGTGGCCCGGCGGCGATGGCCCAGGGGGGTCAGGGCCGCGACGGCGTGGGCGGCGCAGCGAGCGGTGCGGCCAGCGGTCGGCCCGCGGGCGAGCGGGGCAAGCGTGGGGCGCAGGGTGGGGGAGAGCCCGGCCGCGGTGCGCCGGGCGAACGCGGGAAGGGCCCCGGCGGACCGGGTGGTCCCGGTGGATTTGGTCCGCCCGACCCGGCCCGGCGGCAGCAGATGATGGAGCGGATGCAGAAGGAGCTGGGCCTGACGGCAGAGCAGAAGAAGCAGTTCGAGGCGATGCGCGCCAAGCTGGAACCGCAGATGAAGGCGATTCGCGACAACCAGTCGCTCTCGCCCGAGCAACGCCGGGAGGAGTTCCGCAAGGTCCGCTCGGAGCAGGCGAAGCAGCTCAAGACGATCCTAACGCCAGAGCAGCAGGCCAAGATGCCAGCCGTAATGCGCCCCGGCGGGCGTGGCCGCGGCGGTGAAGGCGGGCCCGGAGGGCGCGGTCCGGGCGGTCCGGGCGGACCTCCGGCCCGCGCCCCGGCGGTCCCGGGTGCGGCACCAGCCGCTCCGCCGGCCGGCAACTGAGGGAGACCTACGATGTTCGGAACGCTCACCAGGCGTCGCGGGCGGGCCTTCACGATGGTCGAGTTGCTGGTGGTGATCGCGATCCTCGCCATCCTCGCGGCGATCCTCTTCCCGGTCTTCGCCCGGGCTCGCGAGAAGGCCCGGCAGGCCTCTTGCACGGCGAACGTCAAGCAGCTCGGCACCGCCGCGCTGATGTACGCCCAGGACTACGACGAGATGCTGCCAGTCTACAGCCACGGCCTCGGCTACAAAGGCGCCACGGGCTGGTTTGGCGGCGACGGCGTGCGGTGGGGCGACATGATCCAGCCGTACATGAAGAGCATCCAGGTGATGGCCTGTCCCAGCCGGGGCGTTCATGTGACGACCTTCCCCGGCGGCCAGTACTTGGATGTGTTGACGTATTCCTACGGCTATACCACGCCGCCGGCGGCGACCGGCCCGGACGCGGCCTACGGGGTCGCCGGCCGGTCGCTGGCCGAGTTGGTGGACACCGCCGGGACGATCATGTTCGCCGACACCGGGACGCAGCCCGGTCCGCCGAGCGGCCGCATCGTGGTCACTGCCAGCGACACGTTGCAGTCGCTGGCGGGCAGTCTGGACGGCTTCCGGCACACCGCGTCGGCCGCGCTCGAATGGACCAATCTGGCGGTCGTCGCGGGCTACGCCGACGGGCACACGAAGTTTGTGCGCCTCGCCGAGACGCTGCCGCAGGCCTGGACCATCACGGCCGACTGAGCCTCGACCGCGCCCGCCGCGGGCCGACCAGCAGCGGCCCGCGGCGAGCGCGGTTGGGCGACCCCGTCCAGGTCACGCACCACGGCTGCCGCGTCCAGCGTTGAACGCCGCCGTGAGAGGGCCGTCTGGGCCGCACGGGGAGCCGGTTCGGCCAGCCCCGCTGAGCTCGCTGCAGCCAGTTATCATAACGCTGATTATGACAGTTGGCGGGCGCTGCCAGCGGGGGAGGCCGACTCGCTCAGCCGGTGACCACCAACCGGTGATAACGCTTCTTGCCGGCGCGCAGGAGTACTTCGCCGTCCTGCACCACGCCTTCGCCCAGCGGCGCTTCCGGATCGGCGACCCGCGCTTCGTTGACGTAGGCGCCGCCCTGCGCAGTCAGCCGCCGCGCTTCGCCGCGGCTGGCGCAGAGGCCAGCGTGGACCAGGGCGTCGAGCAACGACCAGCCCGCCAGCTCGACCAGCGCCACGCCCGTCGAGGGCATCGCCGAGCGGTCGCCGCCGCCACCGCCGAACAGCGCCTGCGCGGCGGCCTGCGCTTCCTCGGCGGCCGGCTGCCCATGCACGATGCCGGTCACTTCGTAGGCCAGCACCCGTTTGGCGTCACGCAGCGCGGCGCCGTCGGCCGAGCACAACTCGCCGATCTGCGCCAACGACAAGAACGTCAACAGCTTCAGCAGCCGTTCGACATCGCGGTCGTCGACATTGACCCAGTACTGGAAGAACTCGTACGGCGGCGTCAGCTCCGGATCCAGCCAGACCGCGCCCTTCTCGGTCTTGCCCATCTTCTGACCGCTGGCGGTCACCAGCAGCGGCGTACAGAGCACATGGGCCTCGGCGCCTTCCAGCCGCCGGATCAGGTCCATGCCCGCCAGGCAGTTGGCCCACTGGTCCGACCCGGCGCACTGCATCGTGCAGCCGACCGTCCGGTAGAGATGCAGCCAGTCGTAGGCTTGAAGCAACTGATAGTTGAACTCCAGGAACGACAAGTGCTCATCCGCGTCGAGTCGAGTGCGGTAGATCTCGGCGGTGAGCATCTGGTTGACGCTGAAGTGCGCTCCGATGTCGCGCAGGAAGTCGATGTAGTTCAGCTCACAGAGCCAGTCGGCGTTGTTGGCGACGAGGGCGCGATCGGCTTCGAAGTCCATGAAGCGCATCGCCTGCTGGCGTTGACTGGCGAGGTTGGCGTTGATCTCGTCCCGGGTCAGGATCGGCCGCGAGCTGGTCTTGCCCGACGGGTCGCCCACCAGCGCGGTGCCGCCGCCGCAGAGCAGGATCGGGCGGTTGCCGCAGCGCTGCAACCAGGCCAACTGCATCAACGGCACGAGATGCCCGCAGTGCAGGCTGGCCGCGGTCGGGTCGAAGCCGGTATACGCCGTCGTCGGGCTCGTGAGCATCTGCCGCACCCCGGCGGGGTCGGTCGATTGAAACACGAATCCGCGCTCGCTGAGCACGTCGAAGGCGTTCATCAGGGGCTCCTTACCGACAGTCGAAGGGCCGATCTTACGGCCGGCCGCAGCGTTGGTCAACCCTTGACAGCTCCTCCGCGGCGCCCTACCCTAGCACTATTGGACTGAAGGCTTGGGGTGCCGCGCACGCGGCTGAGAGGGCGTCGAGCCCAACCCACCGAACCTGATGCGGTTCGTACCGCCGTAGGGAAGCTAGTAACGCACCCCTTCCACGGCGCCTTGGGCACGTCGCCCGGCGCCGGCCGCGTTTCCCGCTTCGGTACACCGCGTGGAGATGCTCCATGCGCGCCCGTCATGCCACGGCCCGTGGCTTCACGTTGATCGAGCTGCTGGTGGTGATCGCCATCATCGCCATCCTGGCCGCGATCCTGTTCCCCGTGTTCGCCAAAGCCCGCGAGAAGGCCCGCCAGTCGTCGTGCCTCTCCAATGTCAAACAGCTCGGCCTGGCCGTGCTGCAGTATGCTCAGGACTACGATGAGGTCTACCCCATCTCGTACCAGGACGTCGCCAGCGGCGTCGGCAGCGCCGCGCAGATTCCGCTGACCTGGCCGAACCGCATCCAGACCTACATCAAGAACACCCAGCTCTACGCCTGTCCCTCCGATGGTCGGGCGCCGCACGTCGACTTCGCGGGGTGCCGGCCACTGAAGCAGAGCTACGCCTGGAACCGCTACGCCGGGATCGACATCCCGGCCTGGGGCTACTTCAACCAGCTCAGCCTCGGCACGGTGGTGGCGCCGGCGCAGTTTCTGATCTTCGGCGACGACAGCAGCGATTGGTTGGCCGCGGGGTACGGTGGGCGGTTCAACACCCTCGACAGCCCCGACTGGTTCGACAGCCTCGACACCGAGGTCTTCGCCGGGCGGCATCACGACGGGGACAACCTGCTGCTGGCCGACGGCCATGTCAAGTGGCTACAGACCAGGAGCCTGACCGACGGCGCCGTCACCTCGCTCGGCGTCACGGTGCTGCCGAACGTCGCACCGTAGCGCCAGGCCGTCGCGGGCCGGGGGACCCGCCCGCGAC
>JADZEX010000016.1 GCA_020850355.1 Fimbriimonadaceae bacterium
ACTCCAGCGGCCCGCTGGCCAGCCGGTCCAAGATCCGGGCGGCCTGCTGCTGCAGGTTGAAGCGCTCCTCGCGCAGCCGCGGCGCTGGCGGCGGCACGCGCTTCGAGAGTAGCACACTGTACGCCTGCAACAGCGCCGTCAAGCTGACCGCAGCCAGCGGTGGCGGCCCGCTGGGCAGCCCTTCAGCCGGCACCGCAAACTGCTGTCGGCGGACCAGCGCCAGGTCGTCAAGCAGCCCGGCGGCCTCCTTGTACTGCTGGTACTCCAGCAACAGCTCGACCAGCTCCCGGCGCGGATCCTCGGCCTCGTCGTCGCCAACCGTCGGGGGCCGCGGCAGGACCATCCGCGACTTGATCTGCAGGAGCGTCGCGGCGACCACCAGAAACTCGCCGGTGACGTCGATCTGGTGTTCGCGCAGCCCCGCCAGGGCGGCCAGGAACTGGTCGGTGATCGCCGCGATCGGAATGTCGAGGATGTCGACCTCCTCACGCCGAATCAGGTGCAGCAGCAGGTCGAGCGGACCGGCGAAGGTCGCCAGGTCGACCACGAACCCCCCGAACTCGCGCTCGACCGCCACCGTCAGCGGCGCGGCGGGTCGGCGAACCCGGCCGCCAGCCGGCAGGCGTCGAGCGTCGCCCGAGCCACCAGCCGCGCCCGCGCGGCGCCGTCGCGGAGCACATCCTCGACGTAGTCCAGATCCTGCCGCAACTGCTCGTAGCGCTCGCGGATCGGTGCCAGACCCTCCAGGATCCGCGGCAGCAGACGCTTCTTGCTCTCGCCGTAGCCGATCCGGCCGTGGACGTAGTCGTCGCGCAGTTCGTCCAGCGCCGCGCCGCCAAACAGTTTGTGCAGCGCAAAGACGTGGCAGGTCTCGGGATCCAGCGGCGTGCCGAGCGGGGTCGAATCGGTGACGATTCGCATCACCTTCTTCTTCAGCGCGCCGTCGGGCTCGAACAGGCCCAAGGTGTTGCCGTAGCTCTTCGACATCTTCCGGCCGTCGAGCCCGGGCACTCGCGCCACCGCCTGATTGACGCGATGCGCCGGCAGCTTCAGGACCTCGCTGCCACACTGCCGGTTGAACTTCTCGGCCATGTCGCGAGTCATCTCGATGTGCTGCACCTGGTCTTCGCCAACCGGCACCAGATCGGCCTGGTAGGCCAGGATGTCAGCGGCCATCAGAACCGGGTAGCAGAACAGGCCCATGCTCACCTCGGCGCCCTCGGCGGACGCCGCCTTGTAAGCATGGGCGCGCTCCAACAGCGCCATCGGTGTGGCGCAACTGAGCAGCCAGGTCAGCTCGCAGACTTCCGGCACGTCGCTCTGCCGCCACAGCACGGTGCGCTGTGGATCGAGCCCGCAGGCCAGGTACTCCAGCGCAATCTCGCGCGCGTACGACCGCAGCAGGCCCGCGTCGTGGACCGTCGTGAGGGCGTGAAAGTCGGCAATGAAGATGTAGTTGTCCTCGGTCTCCTGCAACTCGACGAACTGCCGCACCGCGCCGAACCAGTTGCCGAGGTGCATCATGTCCGCCGAGGGCTTGACGCCCGAGAGGATCCGCTTCGCCACCGCAGGAGTCTCCGTTCAGCCAAGTCCGAGGGCCAACGCCAGCTTCGCCACCGCCAGGTAGATCCAGGCCAGCGGTCCACTGATGAACACCGGCGCCAGCCAGCGGGCGGTCAGCAGCAGGATCAGGAACCCATACTGCTCCAACGAGGCCACGAACCGCGCCGCTCGATAGGGTAGCACACTGACCAGGATCCGGCCGCCATCGAGGGGTGGAATCGGGATCAGGTTGAACAGCGCCAAGACGACATTGATCCGGAAGTACTCCGCCAGGATGCACCCGAAGGTGCCCGCCAGGCCCAGATCGCCGCGTTCGAAGATGGTCGCTGCGCCGCCCAACAGGCAGTCCAACAGCGGGGCGCCGGCGAAGCCGCAGGCCAGTAGCAGAGGCAGCGCCAGGGCGGCCTGCAGCAGGTTGCTGACCGGCCCGGCCAGCGCGATCCGCCACATCGCGGTGAGCGGACGCGGGCAGTTGCCGAGCCGCACGGGCACCGGTTTGGCCCAGCCGAAGCCAACCCCTGAGAGCGCCGCGAGCACGAACATCAGCACGCCCGCCGGGTCGAGGTGCACCAGCGGGTTGAGCGACAGGCGCCCTTCCTGCTCCGCGGTCGGGTCGCCCTCGCGCCTGGCCATCCAGGCGTGGGCGCACTCGTGCACCGTCAGCGCGAACAGGAACAGCGGCAGGATGAAGAGCAGCCGCAGGATGGTGTCGAACGGGTCAGCAGGCATCGGCGTCGTCCCCGGCCGCCAGGCGGGCCAGCACCCAGGCCCGCTCCTCCTCGCGGCACCTCACTTTACGATCAATCCGCGCGTCGCGCAATCCGGCCAGCAGCCGTCCCAGCCGCGGACCGGACGGGACGCCCAGCGCCTGCAGCGCGTGCCCATCCAGCTCCGCCCGACTCGGCCAGCCGCCACGCCACCAGGCGGCCAGCGGTCGCCGCAGCGCCGGTTGCCAGACTGCCAGGGCGACCGCCAACTCGGCGGGCAGGCCCTCGATCCAGCGCAGCAGCGCGCTGCGCGGCGCGGTCGGCAGCGCTCGGCGGCGCCACGCGGCGGCCTGCTGCAGCGCCGCCGTCAGCGTCAGATCCGGCGTCAGGCGAGCCGCCAACGCCGCGCCGTCGCCGTCGGGCGGCAGGCCCAGCAGCAGCAGCACCCGCCACGGCGCGACGCCTGCCAGGGCGGCCAGCCGCAGCGCCGCGGCCACCTCGCGCGCAGTCGGCGCCCGGAGGCCGGGCTGCACCGCTGCCAGCAGCCCCCAGCGCCGCAGACACTGCAGTTGCGCGCCCGCGGCAGGCTCGCTGAGGCAGCGCTGCAGCTCGTGGCGCAGCCGGTCGGGCGTCAACAGATCGATCCGTCCGGCGGAGACGGCCGTCCGGATCAGCCGGGCGGTGCGGTCGGTCGGCCGCAGCCCAAGCCGCGTGGCGTAGCGCGCGGCGCGGTAGAGGCGGGTTGGATCGTCGTCGAAGGAGCCGTCGTGGAGCACCCGCAGGCGCCCAGCGCGGAGGTCGGCCAGGCCGCCCCGGGGATCGATTAGCTCGCCCCACTCGGCTGCGTGCAGCGCCAGCGCCAGGGCGTTGACCGTGAAGTCGCGCCGCGCCAGGTCGGCGGCCAGGTCGGCCGGCTCAACGCGCGGCAGGGCGGCCGGCGCGTCGTACCACTCGCGGCGGGCTTGCACCAGGTCGAGCTCCTGGCCGTCGGGCCAGGCGACCGTGGCGGTGCCGAAGCGGGTGGCCTTGACCACCTGCACCCGCAGGCCGCTCGCCACGGCGCCGACGTCGCCCCGCACGACGACGTCGAGATCCCCCGGTGGGCGGCCCGCCAGCAAGTCGCGGACCGCGCCGCCGACCAACCAGGCCCCGCCGGCGCAGGCGGCGATCCGACGCAGGCGCTGCGGCCACGGTGGCGGCAGGCTGGCCAGCAGCGCCGCGCCGCAACTCACGTCGCGCCGCCGAGCGCAGCGTCGACCAGATCGGCCAGTTGGCGAGGGCTGAAGGGTTTGGTGAGGTAGCGGTCGGCACCGACCTGCTTGCCCTGCTCGACGTCCCGCTCCTGCCCGCGGGCGGTCAGCAGAAAGATCGGCACGCCCGCCAGGGCCGGCTCGGAGCGGATCTGCTGGCAGGCCTCGAAGCCGCTGAGGTTCGGCATCATCACGTCCAGGAAGATCAACGCTGGCACCTCCGATTTGGCCAGCGCCACCGCGCGGTCGCCGGCTTCGGCGGTGATCACCTCATAGCCGCGGCGCGAGAGGACGTCTTTCAGCAGGCGGACGATGTGCGGCTCGTCGTCAGCCACCAGGATCTTCTTCGCCATGCGGTGCGCCTCCCAGGGCACAGTCTACGAGACGCTGCCGCCGGGCGTCAACGGCTCAGAGTGGCTAGTTCGCGCCTGCGATCAACCGCGTCGCGCCTCCAGGGTGAGGCCGTCGCCGAGGGTCACCGTCGCCGGCAGGCCGCCCCAGCCGGGGCCCAGGTCGAGCCGGTAGGGCCGCGGCGCGCCGCCCTGACAGCGGATCGTCAGGGTCGTGGCGGTGGCGGTAATCGTCAGCACCGTGTCGCGGAAGTGGATCCGGTCCAGCGTCAGGCTCGGCCAATCGCGCGGCAGGCGCGGGTTCAGTGCCAGGCCGTCGGCGCGGGCCTCCAGGCCGAGGAAACCGTAGAGCACAAGCTGCGGCACCAGCGCGCTCTCGAAGAACTCCTGGTCCATGCCCAGACCGCCGGGCGGGCCACCGCCCTGCAAGGTGCCGCGACCGCCGACCGCGTAGTAGGCGCGGTACCCGCCGGCGGCGCGGATGTCGGCAAACCAGTCGAGCGTCCGGCGCAGCGCCTGCCAGGCGTTGTCAGGCCCGGCGGTGGCCAGGCGGGCCGACTGGTCGTGATAGGCAAAGCCCAGCACGGCCCCGCCGTCTTGGACCTGGCCTCCCCAGGGGATCGTCTCAGGGTTGGACCAGACGAAGGTGTACCAGTCGAGGTTGCGCCGCGTGCTGGCGCGCGGGCCGAACCGCCAGTGGTAGATGTCGGCGCCGGTGGCGGTGTCGCCAGCCACGGTCCGCTGGCCATCCAGCCAGGCGATGACCTCGCGCGCCTGCGCCGGGCTGGCCAGGCCGTAATGGATCGCCTCGGCATTGACGAAGGTGTAGCCGTAATCGTGAGCCGTCCCGGCCCGGTCGACGCAGGCCACGAAGCGGCCGGCGGTGGGATTCCAGAAGTGCTGCTGGAACCGCTCGCGGACGGTGGCCGCCAGCGCCGCCAGGGCGGCCGCGTCGCGCGTGGGGGCGGGCAACCCCCAGGCCGGCTGCCGCGCCACGGCCGCTTCCAGCTCGGCCATCCGGCGGAGGGCATCGTAGGTGTAGATCGTCGCCAGGGAGTCGTCGCCGCTGAACGGCAGGAGATCCCAGTAGTTGGCGCCGATGCCGTAGCCGGGACGGACGGTCTTGCTGCCGTCGGCCGCCAGGTGCAGGCCGCTGCTGCCGTCATGGCCGACCCACGGCAGGCGCACGAAGCCGTGCTGCGGGACGCCGAACTCGGTCAGGGCAAACTCCAGGGCGGTCCGCATCCGGGCCAGGTTCTGTTGCAGGAACGGCAGGTCACCGGTCCAGCGGAAGTACTCGGTGCAACCGGCGAGGTAGGTCGGGTTGTTGACCGGGTGCCGCGTGTCGCAGGCAGTGAGCAGGCCGAGCAGCCGGATCTGCCCGCCGACGGCGCCTGCGAAGCTGAGGCGCAGCCCGCCGATCCGGGTCGCCGGGTCGACCTGGCGGTAGAGCGGGACGTGCGTGTAGGGTCGGCCCGGCGTGTCGCTGACCAGCGGCAGTGGCAGGCTGCGGGGCGCTGTGAAGCCGGTCTCCTGCGGCGTCCGCCAGTGCAGCGTCGCGCGGCTCCCGGCAGGCAGCTCCGGGTTCCACTCCAACCGCACGAAGGGCGCCACCTGGCGGTCGATGTCGAAGGGTGGGGTGGTCAGATTGGCGGTCGGCGCGGTGACCCGCAGCACGAGGCCCTGGACCTTGTCGAGACTGACCACCTCCAGCCCGTCGAGTTGCCAGCCCTCCAGCTTGGCGGCGCCGACGCGGTAGGCGGTGTGTTCGCTGGCGAACTGCCACATCACACCGCCAGCTTGTGGCGCGGTGGGGAACGGCCAGCCCTCGCCGTGACCGAAGCCGTGGTGCTGGATGGTGCTGACGTAGCCCTCGCGGTCGATCGGCCGTTGCAGCAGGCTGTCGCGCCAGATCTCGCGGAAACCGCTCTGCCCCGGTGCAGCGCCCGTCGCGGGCCACAGCGAGCAGGTGCTCAGCCAAGTGTCCCACATCGTCGCCTTCGGGCCGCTGCCGCCGTAATGCAGCCAGTGCAGTTGGCTCAGCAGCTCGGTGTAACGCTCCTGCCCGGGCACCACGGCTCGCGGGAAGTCGGGCGGCACCAGCCAGGTCAGAAAGCCCTGCGTGTTCCACGGGGGGCAGCCGACGGCGCCCTGCGCCGCGGCCGGGGCCCAGCCGGCCTCATCCCCCTGCGGCTGCTGCCAGCCCACGCTGGCCTGCGCGCTAACCCGCCAGGTCGGCCCGGTCGGCAACGCCTGCAGGGCCCGGCCACCGGCATCGAGCAGCATCAGCGCCGCCGCCAGGCCGGCCGGATTGGCCTGCTGCCCGGCGTTGACCGCCTCCACCGCCAGCACGTTGCGGCCTGGCTGCAGGTAGGGCGTGCCGTCCATTTCGTACCAGTCGCCAAAGCTCGGCGCGGTGCCGAGGTAGGTGCCGTTGAGGTACAGGTTGGCGCTGTTGTCGGCCGAGGCGATCACCACCGCCTGCCGCACCGCCGCCAGGTCGGGCACGTCGAAGGTCCGCCGGAACCAGCGCGTGCCGACCGGCGCCTGGCCGTTGACCAGGTCGGCGGACCAGATCCACTGCACCTGCCGGAAGTCGAACTCGGTGACCGGTCGCCCGGCTGGCCGGGCGCGGGAGCGGTTGACGCGCACCGCGTCGGCCGGGGCAACGGCGAGCGGTTCGAGTTCGACCTGGTCGATCAGGACCGAGACGCCATCGGCCGGGTCGACCTGCCGCAGCTCCAGCCAGAGCTGGCCGTCGCCGGTCACGAAGGGCACCTCGAAGGTTCGCCAGGGCTGCTGGAACTGGCCGCCCGCGTCCACCGCCGGCACGCGCTGCGGGCCGAGCAGCGGGGTGCCGTTGAGGCGCACCTCGAGTTGCCCGAAGTTGCCGGGACCGGCCAGATCGGAAGCCCGGCCGTTGGCCCGCAGCCGCAACCGGTAGCAGCCGTCGCGCTCGAACGGCCCGACCTCCTGGCGCAAGGTGGCGAGGTTCTGCAGGGCCACCACGAAGCGTCCGTCGGGCGTCGCGCCGTTGTCGTGGAAGGCGAAGCCCTGCGGATTGCGGGCGACCTCACCGAGGGCCTCCCAGGCGTCGATGCGGTTGCCCTGGCTGACGTACCCGACGCCCGCCAGCGGGAAGTTGCCAGCTTCAAACGAACCGTTCCGCAGCAGCGGCGGTGCGGCCAGGGCGGTCGCCAGCAGACAGCAGGTCAGCGCGGGCATGGGGCTCTCCCGAAGGGTCGGCACGATCTGCCAATACGCCGTGACGGCGTGGAGTCCTGCTCAGCGCGCCAGGCTGGCTCGCCACCACCGCCGCCAGCGCCAGCGGCGCCAGGGCTGCAGCAGCACGGCCCAGGCCGCCGCAGTGGCCGCCGCCGCGCGGTCGCCGGTCGCCGCGGCCCACTCGTGCTGCCGGTCGACATACCCATCGAGCAGGTCGGCCAGCCCCAGCGGGCCGTGCCGCAGCAGCTCGCGCCGCAGAATCTGTGCCTGGCAGCGCCGCCCGTGCGGCACCAGGTGGGCCGGCAGCCCGCCCGCGCGCAGCGTGTAATGAGTCAACGGGGCCGGCTCCACCGCCGGGGCACCGTAGCGGCGGAGCAGCCGCAAGAAGAGGTCCCAGTCCTGGCTGCGGCGGAGCCGCTCGTCGAAACCCCCGAGGGCCTCGAAGGCGGCGCGGCGGTAAATCACGGTGCTGTGGACCACGGCGTCATCGGTCTGGGCCAGGGCCCGTGACAGGTTCGCCGGCGGCACGACTCGCTCGGCCGCGGCGCCGGGTCGCTGGCGCCAGAGTCCGGTGCAGCCCCAGGCCGCCGCGCCGAGGCCGGCCAACTGCCGGGTCAGCTTGTCCGGCTCCCAGGTGTCGTCGGCGTCGAGGACCGCCAGCCAGGGCGCCCGGCCGAGCCGCACCGCGGTGTTGCGCGCCGCGCCGGCGCCGCGATTGGTGACGAGTCGGACCGCCGTCAGCCGCGGCTCCTGGCGGGCCAGGGCGGCCGCCACCCGCGGCGTGGCGTCGGTTGAGGCGTCGTCGACCAGCCAGATCCGCCAGGCGGGGCAGCTCTGGGCCTGCACCGACGCCACCGCCCGCGGCAGCGTGGCGGCGGCCTGGTGGGCGGCGATGATCACATCGACCAGCGGCGGGTCCACAGCGGCTCCTGCCGGGCCTACTTCCCGCCGACCGGCCGCAGCCCTGCCGCAGGATCCCCCACCGCGCTGCCGAATCCGCGTCGTCGGAGCCGAGAACGATGCCGCTTGACGCTGACCGGGTCCGTGAGACCCTGCTGCACCTGCTGCGGACGCCGTCCTTCAGCGGCCAGGAGGGCGCCATCGCCGCCTGGGTCACCGCCCGCCTGGAAGAGCTCGGTTGCACCGTCGAGCGGGACGCCGCCGGGGCGACCTTCGGAGGCGAGTGCGGCAACGTGATCGCCCGGCTGCCGGGCACCGTCGCCGCGGCGCCCATCTTCCTCAACGCCCACCTCGACACGGTGCAGCCGACCACCGGTCTCGAACCGCAGGTGGTTGACGGCCTCGTGGTCAGCGGCGGCGACACGATTCTGGGAGCCGATGACAAGGCCGGGGTGACCGCGATTCTGGAGGGCGTCGCCGCCGTGGTCGCCGCCGGCACGCCCCGGCCGCCACTGGAGATCGTCTTCACCGTCGGCGAAGAGACCGGCCTGCACGGCGCGCGGGCCCTCGACCTCAGTGCGCTGCAGGCGACCTGTGGCTTCGTTTTCGACAGCGGCACGCCCATCGGCGAGCTGACTATCTCGGCGCCGACGCAGGCCAGTCAGCGGATCGTCCTGACCGGTCGCGCGGCCCACGCCGGGGTCGAGCCGGAGCTTGGAATCAACGCTATCGCCTGCGCCGCCGCGGCCATCGCAGCGTGCCGCCAGGGCCGGCTCGATGCCGAGACGACCGCCAACATCGGCGTCATCGAAGGCGGCCAGGCGACCAATATCGTGCCCGAGGTCTGCCGCCTGCGCAGCGAGGTGCGCAGCCGCGACCAGGGCAAGCTGGAAGCGCAGGTGGCGCACTTCCAGGAGACCTTCCAGCGGGTCGCCGACGAGTTTGGCTGCGCGCTGGAGTTCAGCAGCCGCGAGGCCTATCGGGGCTTCCGGATCGACCTCGCCGAACCGGTGGCGCGACTGGCGGCCGCGGCGGTCAGGGCCGCTGGACTGCAGCCCTCGTGGGCCGAGGGCGGTGGCGGCAGCGACGCCAACGTCTTCAACGCCGGCGGCAAGCGGTGCATTCTGCTGGCCTGTGGCGAGCGCGACCCGCACACGCTGCGGGAGAGCTGTGCGCTGGCCGACGTGGTGGCCGCAGCCGAGGTGGTCGCGGCCTTGCTGGGTGTCGCGGCGGGAGAGCGGGTATGAAACGCTGGATGGGCGGGCTGGTGGTCTTGGCGACCCTGGTCGGGTGGCCTCTGCGGCGGCTGCCGGCCGACGCCGGCCCGCCGGCCAACGGGTGCGCCGTGCTGCTTACCGACTACGGCAGCAACGACGCCTATCCGGGCATTCTGAAGGGCGTCATCGCCCGCCAGAACCCGGTGGTGCGGATCCACGACGCGACCCACGATGTGCCGAACTTCGACATCGCGGCGGCCGCTTACATGCTTGGCCGGATCGCGCCGGAGTGGCCGGACGGCACGGTCTTCTGCATCGTGGTCGACCCTGGCGTGGGCACCGTGCGGCGGCGGATCGCGGTCCGCACGCTGCCTGATGGCAAGGTCTATGTCTGCCCCGACAACGGGGTGCTGACCGATGTCCTGGCGAAGGCCGCCAGCTTCGAGGCGCGGGAGCTGACCAACCCGAAGCTGAAGCGGCCCGGCAGCGACAGCGACACCTTCCACGGCCGGGACTGGTTCGGCCCGGTGACCGGCCATCTCAGTGGCGGGCTGGCCTTCAGCGAGGTCGGTCCGGTGATCAGCGGTCTGCACCGCCTGCCGCGGGTGGCGGCGCGGCGGGAGGGTGGCGAGGTCGTCGGGACGGTGGTCTATGTCGACCACTACGGCAACCTGCTGACGAACATCCCGCACGAGTTGCTCGTCGAAGTGGGGTGGCCGGCCGGGGCCAAGCTGGAGTTCCGGGTGGCCCAAGGGAACTGGATCGCCGCGCCATGGGTCCGAACGTACGGCGACGTGCCCCGGGGGCAGTGGCTGGTGACCACCCACAACGCCGAGCGCGGGGTGGAGGTGGCCATCAACTACGGCCACGCGGGCGCCAAGCTGGGTGTTCGGAGCGGCCAGGCGTTGCGGCTGCGACGAGCCGGGAGTCGCTGATGCCGGGCTGGCTGATCCGTCACCGCGCCGAGGTGAGCGGGGTCGAGTGCCCCTGCGGCGTGGCGCAGCGGGTGCTGACCGCCGCGGACGGCGCTGGCTGCAGCGTGCATTTCGTGAGCATCCGCCACGACAGCGCGCGGCATTACCACCGCCGCAGCACCGAGGTCTATGTGGTGATCGCGGGCCATGGCGAGATTGAGTTGGATGGGCAGCGCCACCGGCTGGAGCCGGGGACGGTGGTGTTGATTCCGCCGTTGACGCGGCACCGCGCGGTGCCGGGGGATCAGGGGCTGGAGCTGCTGAACGTCGTCCAGCCGCCGTTCGACGCGAGGGATGAGTATCATGACTGAGCGCCTGCCTCGTCTGCTGCTGCCGTTGCTCTGCGCGCTGGCCCTGCTGCGGCCGAGCGGCGCGCAGGTCGATGTGCCGTTCCACACCATCGCCGTGTTGCCGGCGGTCAACCAGTCCGAGAACAAGCGTCTCGGCTTCTGGGGACTCGGGCTGCAGTACCTGGTGCAGGAGCGGATCCGCGAGCTAAACGGTCTGGCCGTCGCCCGCCTGGCCGAGGCGCCGGACCTGTTGGATGCTTACCTCGCCGGCAAGTTGGACGTCTCGTCGATCGCCGCGCGCACCCAGATTGCCGAGGCGCTGGAGGCCGACATCCTGATCGCGCCAGTGATCCTCAAGGGTCCCGACGGGGCGGGGCAGGATCTGTGGGAACTGCGGGCCGATGTGCTGCAGCCGGCGACCGGCCCGCGGCCGATCGGCGAGGTCGCGCTGGCCAGCGGCTCGGTCCTGACGGCGGTCCAGGACCAGCTCGCCGAGGGCGCTTTGAAGGTGATCCTGAAGCTCGCCGACGTGCCCCTGCCGGCCTACCCGGCGACGCCCGTGATCAGCAGCAGCGAGCTGCAGACGCTCGGCTACAGCATCTATCTGTGGCCCTACAGTGGCGTCGACGCGGCGGCCAAGGGCAAGCTCGACCAGGCGGTCGACCTGCTCGGCAAGGCGGCGGCCCGGCCGGGGGCTTTCTGGCTGACCTACGCGCGGTACCTGGAAGTCTGTCAGGCCGCCAAGAAGCCGGCCGAGGCCGACGGGGTGATCCGCCGCTGGGCCGGCACGCTGTGGCAACGCGACGCGCGCGTGGCGCTGGTCTTCGGGCAGTGCCTGCTGGCGACCGGCAAGGACACCGACGCCAAAGACAAGCTGATCGCCGCGGCGAAGCTCTCGAAGGGCGCCATTCCGGCGGTCGACGCGCTGGTCCACTTCTACCGTCGCGCCGGCCAGCCCGAGAACGCTCTAGCGCAGTACCAGAGCGCCGCGGGGCTCTGCCCGAACGTGCGCCCGTTCCGCCTCAAGCTGGGCCAGACCGCGCTGGAGCTGCATCAGCCGGAGGTCGCCGTGACGGCCTTCCGGGCGGCGGTCAACCTGGCTCCGAAGAAGATCGACGGGCACCGCGGGCTGGTCGCCGCGAGCCTCGACGCGAAGCGCCCGGGGGAGGCCTGGACGGCGGCCCAGGCGCTGCTGCCGCTGGCCACCGAAGTCGGCGACAAGCTGCTGGTGGTGCGGGCCGGCGTGGCCGCGCAGCAGGCGGCGGCGGTCCGGGAGCTGGCGGCCGAGGTGGCCAAGGCGGCGCCGCAGGACCCGCTGGCGCAAGGGCTGCTGGGGCAGGTGGCGGTGGCCTGCGAGGACTGGCCAACCGCCCAGACCGCCTGCACGGCGGCCATCAAGTTGAACCCCAAGGAGCTGCAGAACTACCGCAACCTGGCGACCGCGCAGCTCTACGCCGCGAAGCCTGACTACGCCGCGATCGTGGCGACCTACCAGGCTGCCATCAAGGCTGCGCCGGATGTCGAGCGGCCCAGCCTGCTGCTGGAAATGGCCGCCGCGCAGCTCTATGGCCAGCAGTACGAGGCCGGCGTCAAGACGGCCCGCGAGGCGGCGGCGCTGTTGCCGATGGACCCCGCGCCGCTCTACCTGGAAGCGCGGCTGCAGCTCTACAAGGGCGACCCGAAGGCGACGGTCGAAGCGCTGATGAAAGCCTTCGAACTGGACCCCAAGGCCGCCGGCGCGGGGCCGCCGGAGCTGGCCTATTACGAGGGCGAGGACGCCGCCGGCCGCGGATTCGACAACCTCAAGCTGGTGCTGGCATACTTCTACCAGGTGGCCGGCAGGAATCGCGACGCGCGGCGGCAATACACCGACTACCTCAAGGCTCCCAACGCCGCGTTGGCGGAGTGGGCCAAAGAGCAACTCGCACAGCTCGCCGCGGACTGACCGCTGCGGCGGGGAGATGACCATGGAGCGGACGCGCTGGACCCTGCTGCTGTTAGTCGCCTGGCTGGGCCTGGCCTGGGGTCAGGCGCCGCCGCCCCCAACGGGTTCGGGCGGTGGCGGTCCGGGCGGCCCGGCCGCGCCAGCCGGCGAGGGCGGAGAGGCCACCAGCGGCGACGCCCTGGGTGGGCAGCAGGCCGTCAAGAAGGTCCGCGACATCCTGATTCTGCCGTTTGTCAACGAGACTGGCGACGCCGCCAAGGACTTCTGGGCGCAGCCGCTGGCGGAGTTGCTGCAGGGCACGCCCGAAGCCCAGATGAACTCGCACACGGCCGAGCGGGCCCCGGACCTGCTCGAGGCCTTCATGGCGGGGCGCCGCTCGGCGCGCAACGAGGCCGACCGCCGGCTGGCGCTGGCAGCGCTCGGCGGCGACACGGTGCTGGTCGGCTATTACACCGCCGGCGCCGACAGCTTCAAGATTCGGGCGGAGGCCTTCGACGCCACCGATCTCAACGGCAAGGCCGTCGGCAGTGCCGATGTCAGCGGCAGCGGCGGGTACCAGGCCTTGCACAAGCTGGCGGCCGCCCTCAGCACCCAGATCGGCCTGGCCGCCGCCCAGAGCACCGCCGGGCCGGGTGGCGCGCCGGGCGCGCCCGGCGCGCCGGACGGCGATCTCAACCCGTCGGGCGGCGCCGGGATGCCGGGGATGCCGGCGATGCCGGGGATGCCGGGCGCGCCCCCGCCGCCGGCCGGGTCGGGCGCGCCGGGTGGTCCGGCGATGCCGCCGGGGGCGCCCGGGGCACCGGGCGCGCCGGGGATGCCGGGAATGCCGGGTGCCGCTCCCGATGGCCTGCCGGCTGGCGAGGGCGGTGGGCCGGCGCCCGCGCCGGAAGTGGTCGTCGCCGACCTCGATATCGAGCAGTGGGCGCGTGGGATTCATGCCTGGCCGTTCTCGTCGCCGCGGCAGGCGCACCGGGGCGACCTCGAGGCCGCCCTGCGGTTCTTTGAGAAGCAGATCACCGTCGAGCCGCTCTTCAACCTCGGCTACAGCGCCCTGGCCCTGGCCTCGATTGCCGTCGGCGAGCCGGAGCGGGGGATCGCCGTGCAGCGGGCCTGGACCGAGGCGCAGGACGACCGGGCCGCTGACTGGCACAACCTCGGCGTGGTGCTGGCCGCGGCCGAGCGGACCGACGAGGCGGTCGCCGCGCTCCGCAAGTCGCTGGCGGCCAAGGACGGGCCGATCGCCATCGACCAGTTGCTGATTGCCGTGCTCTACGCCGGCGACGACCGTTGGGACGAAGCCGCGGTGGCCGCGCGGGAAGCCACCGAGAAGTACCCGTTCATCCGCGAAGGGCACCTCGTGCTGGGGGAGGCGCTGCTGCAGACGCGGAAGTACAAAGAGGCGGTGCCGCCGCTGCAGATGGCGGTCGCGATGAACCCGGTCGAGGTCGACGGCTACGAGCAGTTGACGAAGGTCTGGCTGCAACAGAAGCACGCCACGCGGGCCATCACGGTCGCCCGCACGGCGACCGAACGGGCCGCTGGCGACGCTGCCGCCTGGCTGTTGCTGGCCGACACCCAGTTGGCCCTCGGCCGCGCCAGCGCCGCCCAGGTCTCGGCGCAGAAGGCGGTGCAGCTCGACGGGCAGTCGCCGCAGGCGCATCAGAAGCTGGGTGAGGTGCAGTTGCAGCTCGGCGCGCTCGACGCGGCGGCGGGGTCGTTCCAGCAGGCCAGCAACTTGCAGCCCGGCTGGAACCGGCCGCGCCGCTTCCTGGCGCAGGCGCGGCTGCTCGGCGACCAGCTCGAGGTGGCCGGCAAGCTGCTCGAAGAGGCCCTGGCGCTGGCGACCCCGGAGGACCTCCCGGCGACCTGCCGCGACCTCGCCCGGACGGCCTTCTACGCTGGCGACAACCCGCGCGCCATCGAGCTGCTGCGAGTCGCCGAGGATGCCGAGCCGGGGCTCGCCGAGACAAAGCTGCTGCGAGCCCTCGTGCGGCTCTACCAGGCCGACGAGGCCGGCGCCTGGGAGGACTTCGTGGCCGCCCTTGAGGGGCTTGACGCGCGGACCCGCGACGAGGCGGTGCGGGTACTCCAAGGGGCCACCAAGACCACCGCGCAACCAACCGCCCTGGTGATGCTGGGCGTGCTCTACGAGCGGCTCAACCAGGTCGACAAGGCGCGCGACGTCTACCGCCGGTACCGCGCGGCGGCACCGCGTGGGGTGCTGATCGACTACGTCAAGGAGCGTCTCGACGCCACCGAGACGAAGCGCGCGACGCACTAAGGATGACCGCCGGTCCCTGGTACCAGCGCTACTTCGGGTCGGATTATCTGCGGATCTACCGGCTCGCCGACACCGCCGAGCAGATCGCTTTCTTGCGCGACCTGCTGCGGCACAGCGGCCCCCCGGGGCGGCTGCTTGACCTGCCCTGCGGCCACGGCCGCCACGCCGTCGAGATCGCCGGCTGGGGCTGGCAGGTGACCGGCCTGGACCTCTCGCCGCCGTTCCTGCAGGTCGCCGCCCAGGCCGCCGGGGCGGCCGGCCGGCCCGTGCGGCTGGTTCGCGGCGACATGCGCTGCTTCCCGCTGGCCAGCGCGACCTTCGAGGTCAGCATCTGCATGTTCACGAGTCTCGGCTACTTCGACGAGGTGGCCGAGAACGCCCGGGTCTTGCGCGAGTTTTGGCGTGTCACGCGGCCCGGCGGGCGGTTTGTGCTGGACCTCGCCAACATCGACTTTGTGCGGCAGCAGGCGCCGCGCGCCGAGTGGTCGAAGGACGGCGTCACCGTCCGCAGCGAGTACCTTTGGAGTGAGGCCACCCGGCGTGCCGTGACCCGCCGCTGGGCCACCTTCGACGACGGCCGCGCCGAGCAGTACGAGAGCTCGGTGCGACTGTTTGAGGGCGCCGAGATCGAGGGTCTGCTGGCCGCCAGCGGGTTCGTGGTGGAGTCCCAGCAGGGAGCCTACCGCGGCGGGCCGGTCTCGCCGCAACTGCCGCGCCGGATTCTGCTGTGTCGGCGGCGCTGAAGCCGGGAGGGTTCGTGATGAGCGTCTGGTTGAGCCTTTGGTTGACCGCCTGCGCCGTCAACGCTCCGCCGACGGGCTGGCTGCGGGTCGATCTGCCGGCCAGCTCGCCCGGCGGGCTGGTCACGCTGCCGGTCGACCTGACCGACGCCGGGCGCTGCTGGCAGCCGGCGGTGGTGCCCCAGCCGGACCAACTCGCGGCACGGGTCTTGCCGGACCAACTCGCGGCACGGGTCACGCCGGACCTGGCGGCAGCGGTGGTGCCGCTGCAGTTCGACCCCGCCCCCGACGCGCCAGCCGGCGTCGTCCGGGGCGAGCTGACGTTGCTGGCGCCGCCGGCCGTGCGCACGGTCTGGGTGGCCTTGAGCGGCGGCCCGGCCCCCGCCCGGGAGACCGCTATGGCGGTCGCACAAAAGGACGGCGTGCTGACGATCCGTGGCGCGACCTACGAGGTGACCCACGATCCGAGCAAGCTGGCCGGGCTGCCCAGCCGGATCGTGCTCCAACCGAGCGGCAAGGTGTTCGCCGGTTACAGCCTCAACGACCGCGTCTACCAGAAAGAGATCGGCGGCTACGCGCTGCGCTTCGACCGGCAGCCGCAGGTCAGCCTGGCCGCCCATGGGCCGCTGCGCACGGTGGTCGAGGTGCGCGCGCGGTACCTCAACGAAGCCGGCGCCGCGCCCGCTTCGCGCCCCAGCGCGGTCTACCGCTTCGCCTACCGCCCCGGTTCGCCGTTGGTCGAGGTGACCGCGCAGATTCGCCAGGAGCGGCGGTTCGACTGGGCGGAGCTGCACCAGCTCGAGATCTTCTTCGCTGACGACAGCTTCCCCGGCTGGGTCGGCGGCGACCCGCTGACGGCGACGACCTTCGAGGCGAAGGAAGCCACGGCGGTCAAGAACTGGGCGGCGCTGCGGGATGGCGACAGCGTGATTGGCCTGGTGGGGCCCGGCGAGGCGCGGATCTACGATGGTCGCGGCCGCTACGGGACCTACCTGCACGGCACCTGGACCGCCTGGTCGAGCACCGCCGCGACGCTGCGCGACGTGCTCTACCTGAGCGGTGCCCCCGGTGCGGTCGACGAGGTCGCCAAGCTGTCGCAGAGCCCGGCCTGGACGCTGCCGGCCCGGCTGACGCCCGCGGCGACGCTGGACGTGATGGAGCGCCTGACGGCGGCGGCGCGGGCCCGACCGGCGGCCGTGGCGCCGCGGGTGGCCTGGTGGGTCAGCCGCATCGGGCAACGCCACGGCTCGCTGAGTGCCCGCCAGACGCAGCTCGCCGCGCTGTTGGCGGCGCTGCCGAAGCTGCCGCGCAGCAGCGCCGAGCTGGACCGCTGGTACGCCGCCCGCGAGAAGGTCACCGTGTTGGGCAGCGCCGACCTGGGCGTGGTGCTCGAGGCCGGGCAACTGACCAGCCTGTTCGACCTGGGTGCCGGCCGCGAGCTGCTCGGCGGCCGCTCACCGTTGTGGGAGCTGGAGCTGCGTCAGGGCACCAAGACCTATGCCTACGGCCCCGGAACATGGTCCGAGCGGCAGGGCCCGCCGGCGGTACAGACCAAGGCCATTCCCGGCGGGCTGCAACTGCTGTTTGCGCCGCAGCCGGTGGAGTGGCAACGGCCGGACCTCGGCCCGGCGGTCGAGCTGCGGCTGCTGCTGAGCGGCAAGCGCCTCGGTGGCACGCTGCAGGTGCGCAACGACTCGGCCTTCGCGGTCAGCAGCCTCGAGACCGCGGTGGTGGCGGTCGGGGCGCTGGGCGATGACCATGCCGACGACACCTTCTTCTTTTCACGCGGCGCGGGCGAGTTGCAGCGCGACCCGGTCGGCGCCGGCGTCGATTGGGAGACCCGCTACCCCAGCGGCTGGGGCTCGATGCAGTACGAGGCGGTCTACGACGCGGCCGGCGGGCTGTACCTCGCGGCCGAGGACCCGCAGGCCTGCACCAAGGCGCCCTACGCGCACGGCCCCGAGGGCACTGGGACGGTGCGCTACGGCGTGCGCTGGCCGGCGCCCGACCTGAACGTGCCGGGCAACGACGTCGGTCCGCTGCCCTGGTGCCTGGAGCTGTTCCGCGGGGACTGGTACGACGCGGCGCAGATCTACCGTCGGTGGGCGGCTCGCGCGGCGCCGTGGTGGGTCGCCCGCACGAAGACCCGGCCGCAGCGGCCGGCGACGCTCAGCGACACGGCGGTCTGGATCTGTTCTGGCGCGACGCCCTACGAGCCCGACCACACGGTGCGCCGCAGTGTCGAGTTCGCCAAGTTCATGGGCGTGCCGACGGCGATCCACTGGTACAACTGGCACACCATTCCGTTCGACACCAACTACCCGCGCTACGACCCGCCGAAGCCGCGGGTGCCCGAGGGTGTCGCCGAGTTGCAGCGGGCCGGCGTGAAGGTGATGCCTTACATCAACGGCCGGCTGTGGGACCAGGGACTGCCGGATTTCGAGACCGTCGCCCGGCCCTGGTCGTGTGTCGATGAGCAGCAGGTGCCCTACACCGAGACCTATGGCAACGGCGTGAAGCAGGCCGCGATGTGCCCGGCGACGGCGTTTTGGCAGCAGAAGCAGAAGCAGATCGTGCTCTGGCTGCAGAACGAGATCGGCGTCGATGGGGTCTACATGGACCAGATCGCCGCCGCCTCGCCGCACCTCTGCATGAACCCGCAGCACGGCCACCCGGTCGGGGGCGGCGCCTGGTGGTGCCAGGGTTACTGGCAGATGCTGGCCGCCATCCGCCGGGAGATGCGGCCCGGCAAATACCTCACGAGCGAGTGCAACAGCGAGCCGTTCATGGGCTACATCGACGGCTACCTGACCTGGCACTGGCAGTTCGCGCGGCAGGTCCCGGCCTTCAGCGCGGTCTACGGCGACCAGGTGGTGCTGTTCAGCCGGGCCTACAAGCAGTCGCCGACGATGCAGTTGGCGAACCGCATGAAGGCCGCGCAGTCGCTGGTCTTCGGCGAGCAGATCGGCTGGCTGGACACCGGGGTGATCCAGCAGGAGAGCGGCCCCTTCCTGCGCGACTGCGCGCGGCTGCGGCACGGGCTGGGGGAGTGGTTCCCGACCGCCAAAATGCTGCGTGTGCCGCAGGTCCAGGGCGAGGTGCCGCAGCTCACCGCCGACTGGGCCTGGGTCGACGTCTGGCCGGTGACGCTGCCGGCGCTGCAGACCGGTGCCTGGCGCGCCGCCGATGGCCGCGTGGCAGTGATCCTGGCCAACTTCGGCGAGCAGCCGCTGAGTGTCAAGATTCAGCTCGACGCGGCCGACGCCGGCCTCGGCCAGCGGGCCACCGCCCGGCTGCGCACCGTCACCGGCGTGACCGCGGCTGGGGTCTGGAATCTGGCGCAGCCGCAGCCGGTCAGCGTGGCGGCCCAGACCGTGGTGGCGTACGAGCTGAGCAGCGCGCGTTGACGGTCGGTCGACCCGTCGCTACACTGCCGCCGGAGGGCCGCTGGATGTTCCGGAACTTCTTCCGCCGCGCCAAAGAGGTCGTGACGCAGGTCGAACTGCTCGACGACGACTTCTACGACGACCTCGAAGCGATGCTGATCCAGGCCGATGTCGGGGCCGAGACGGCGGTCGGCCTGGTCGCCAAAGTCCGCGAACAGGCCGCGACGGCGGCGACCGGCGATCCCGAGGTGGTCCGCGGCCTGCTGCGTGACGCGGTGGTCGAGATTCTCGAACACCACACCGCCGACCTGGCGAAGGCGGCCGAGGGGCCGACCGTGGTGCTGGTGGTGGGGGTCAACGGCACCGGCAAGACGACCTTCTGTGCCAAGCTGGCGCACCTCCTGGACCGCGACGGGCACGATGTGCTGTTGGCGGCCGGCGACACCTTCCGCGCCGCGGCGATCGAGCAGTTGGAGATCTGGGCCTGCCGGATCCAGTGCGAGATTGTCCGGCAGCAGCCCGGCGGTGACCCGGGCGCCGTGGTCTTCGACGCCATCAACGCGGCCGCGGCGCGGGGCAAGGACTATGTGATCGTCGACACCGCCGGCCGGCTGCACACCAAGGCCAACCTGATGGAAGAGCTGAAGAAGGTTGGCCGGGTGGTCGAGCGGGCGCATGGCGGGCCGGCCGAGGAGGTGCTGCTGGTGATCGACGGCACCACCGGCCAGAACGCGGTGCGGCAGGCCAAGCTGTTTGCGCAGGCGGTGCCGATTACTGGACTGGTGGTCGCCAAGACCGACGGCACGGCCAAAGGCGGGGTGGTCATCACCGTCGCCGCCGAGCTGGGGGTGCCGGTGAAGTACCTCGGCACCGGCGAGCGACCGGTCGACCTGCAACCGTTCCGGCCGCGAGCCTTCGCGGCGCAGTTGTTCGAAGACGAGACCGCCTGAGCCAGAGCGCTCGCGGCGCAAGGAGATCGTGATGCGGCGATGTTGGATGCTGGGAGTGGCCCTGCTGGTGAGCGCCTGCGCCCAGGCCCAGGAGCCGGCCGGCTTCAAGCCCTGTGCGGTGCCGGGCTGGCGGCTGGGGCTGCAGGCCTGGACGATGAACAAACTGACCGTCGTGGAAGTTATCGACCAATGCAAGCAGCTCGGGATCGAGTACCTGGAGTGCTTCCCAGGTCAGAAGGTGGCCCCCGACCTGGCGACGGGCTTCGCGCCGGGCTGCTCCGACGAGGCCAAGGCACGGGTCAAGGCGAAGCTGGCCGAGACCGGCGTCAAGCTGGTGCAGTTTGGCGTGGCGGGTATTCCGGGCGACGAGCCCGGCGCGCGGCGGTTCTTCGACTGGTGCAAGGAGATGGGGATCACGGGGATCTCGACCGAGCCAGATCCGCGGAACATGCCCCTGCTGAGCAAGCTGTCCGACGAGTACCAGATCCGGATCGCCATCCACAACCACCCGAAGCCGAGCCGCTATTGGGACCCACAGACTGTCCTCGAGACCGTCAAGGACTGCGGCCCGCTGGTCGGCGCCTGCGCCGACACCGGCCACTGGCCGCGCAGCGAGGTCAACTCGGTCGAGGCGCTGAAGAAGCTTGAAGGCCGGATCATGTCGCTGCACTTCAAGGACCTCAACAAGGCCGAGAAGGGTGGCCACGATGTTCCTTGGGGCAGCGGGGCCTGCGATGCCAAGGGGATGCTCAGCGAGCTCCAGCGACAGGGCTTCCAGGGCCTCTTCAGCATCGAGTACGAGGTCTGGAACGCCGAGCAGTTCGAGAATCTGAAGAAGTGCGTGGCGTGGTTCCAGGCGACCACCGACGAGCTGGCCAAGGCGAAGTAGCGCCGCGGCGAGGAGTTCACGATGCGACGAACCCGGCGAGGTTGGCTGTGGGGCGTGCTGCTGCTGACCGGCTGTAGCGGTGGCGGCGGCACCAACGCGCTGACCGGTAACCTCGCCGGGTACGTCTACGCTGCCGGCGGCGCGCTGGTGATCCGCAGCTCGGCCGGCCCGGCGGGCGGCGAGGTGCCGGTGCAGAGCGCCGTGGTCACCTGCCCTGGCGGCCTCGACCTGACCGACACCACCGGCCGCTTCGACCTGGTCGGCCTGCAGCCGGGCGAGCAGACCGTGACGATTTCGAAGACCGGCTACAGCAGTGTCGTGCTGACCGGCACGGTGACCGCCGGCACGACCAACCTGTTGGGTCAGCCGGGCAGCAGCACGCGGCAGTGGACCGTGATGGTCTATCTCGATGCCGACAACCAGCGCGAGAGCGCGGCGCTGGCGGATCTGCTGGAACTGGAGCGGGTCGGCAGCACCAGTGCGGTGACGGTCGATGTGCTCTGCGACCGGGCCGTCGGCTACGACACCTCCAACGGCGACTGGACGGGCGCGCGGCGCTTCACGGTGCAGCGCAGCAGCGATCCGACCCGCGTGCTGTCGTCGCGACTGGAATCGGAAGGCGGCAGTGCCACCGCCGAGGGCGAGCCCGACATGGGTGACCCGGCCGTGCTGCGGGCCTTCATCCAGAGCAGCCAGGCCCGCTGGCCGGCCAATCGGTACCTGCTGGTGGTCTGGGGCCGCGGCGGCGGCTGGCGTGCGCGAGCGGTCAGCAGCGACCTGACGGGCACGCCGCTGACCGTCGCCGAGCTGCCCAGCGCGTTGCAGACTTCGCCCGCCCTGGATGTCGTCGCCTTCGACAGCGATCTGGCGCAGATGCTGGAGACGGTCTACCAGATCCGCAACCGCTGCGGCTACGTGGTGGGCAGCCAGGAGCTGGTCCCCAGCGGCGGCCTGCCCTACGCGGCGCTGCTCACGGCGCTGACCGGCGACGCCACCCAAACGCCGGCGGAGCTGGCCGCGGCGCTCGTCACCGGCAGCGTCGACTTCTACGCTGGCAGCGCCACGGCGACCTGGGCCGCGGTCCGCACCGACCGGCTGGATACCGTCGCCGACCGCTTGGACGACCTCGCCACCCGCTTGCGGCAGATCGGCGACGACACCAACCAGGCCGCGCAGCAGGCTGCCCGCGACGCCGCCCAGGGCTACGGCGGTGGCGACGAGCGGTTCCACGGTTACCGCGACCTGGTGGACCTGGCGACGCGGCTGGGCAGCGGCTTGAGCGACGTCACCCTGAGCAACGCCGCGGCAGCGCTGGAGACCGCGGTGACGGCCGCGCTGGTGGCGCGGGACAGCACCGGTGGCAGCGTCGCCGGGTCGCACGGCCTGAGCATCTACCTGCCCGACCGCGACGACTACCTCGGCCCCGGCGTCAGCGGCGAAACGCCGCGGCAGGACGCGTACGAAGCGCTCGAACTGAGCCGCGACACGAACTGGGACAACTACCTCGACGAGTTCTGTTCGCGGCAGCCGCGACCTTAGGAGCAGACCGTGGCGCACCTCAACCGCCGCCAGGCGCTGGCCGCGCTGGCCGGGGCGGCCGCCCTGGGGCAGGCGGCGCCGCGCCGCCGAAGTCAGCCAAACATCGTGCTGATCCTGGCCGACGACCTGGGCTGGGGCGACCTCGGCTGCTACGGTCAGCGACTCGTCGCCACGCCGCACCTCGACGCCCTCGCCGCGGCGGGCACCCGGTACACCGCCTGCTACGCCGGCAGCACGGTCTGCGCGCCGTCACGCTGTTGTCTGCTGACGGGTCTGCACACTGGCCATGCCCGCGTCCGCGGCAACGCCCTGGTGCCGCTGCGGCCCGACGAGGTAACCCTGCCGCGGCTGCTGCAACAGGCGGGCTACGCCACCGGGCTGTTCGGCAAGTGGGGCCTCGGCGAGCCGGGCAGCAGCGGGGTGCCCAGCCGGCAGGGCTGCGACGAGTTCTTCGGCTACCTCAACCAGGTCCACGCCCACAACGGCTGGCCGACCCACCTCTGGCGTCACGAGCAGCGCGTGCCGCTGCCCAACGTCGTGCCCCGCGAACGGCCCGACGGCGGCGGCGTGGCCAGCCGCAGGGTGGCCTTTGCCAACGACCTGATCTGCGACGAGGCCCTCGGTTTCGTCGACCGCCAGCGCCACCGGCCCTTCTGGCTGTGCTTCACGCCGACCCTGCCACATGCCAACAACGAGGCGGGCCAGGATGGGATGGAGGTGCCTGACCAGGGCCGCTATGCCGACCTGCCGTGGCCGAAGGTGCAGCGCGACAAGGCGGCGGCCATCGGCCGGCTGGACTGGTACGTCGGCCGGCTGGTCGCCAGGCTGGCGGAGCACCGGCTGCTCGAGGATACGTTGATCGTCTTCAGCAGCGACAACGGCCCGCACCGCGAGGGTGGGGCGGACCCCGAGTTCCTGGACAGCAACGGCCCGCTGCGCGGGATCAAGCGCGACCTCTACGAGGGTGGCATCCGGGTCCCCGGCCTCGTCGCCTGGCGCGGTCAGGTGCCCGCCGGCCGCGTCTGTGGCGAGCCCTGGGCGCACTGGGACCTGCTCCCAACCTGTGCCGCGCTGGCCGGGACGATGGCGCCGGACGGGCTCGATGGCATCGACCTCGGCAGCCTCTGGATCGGCGGCCCGCCACCGCAGCATCCGCCGTTCTACTGGGAGTTCCACGAGGGCGGGTTCAGCCAGGCCGTCCGCCACGGCGCCTGGAAGGCGGTCCGTCGCAAGAGCCGCCAGGCCTCCGTCGAGCTGTACGACCTGGTCAACGATCCAGCCGAGGCGCACGACCTGGCGGCGGCCCAGCCGGCCATCACCGCGGCCTTGACCCGACTGCTGGCGAGCGCCCGCCGCGACTCCGCGGAGTTCCCCGTGAAGGGATGACCGCCAGCGGGGCGAAAGCCGTCGTTACCATGAGCGACGTCGCGCCGCGCACCTGGCATCTGGTCTTCCGCGCTACCAGCGGCACCGAGCCGTTCGCCGAGGGCGTTGGCCGGGCGGCCGCGCTGCAGGCCCTGGCCTCCTACGCGGCGACCGGCGAGGCAGTGATCCTGGCCTTCGCCCTGCTGCCGGCCGAACTCGACCTGCTGCTCTCGGGCGGCGACGGCGACGAGCTGGCCGACAACCTCCGCAACCGGCTCAGCCGTCAGGTCAACCGGGCGCTTGGCCGCAAAGGCAGCCTGCTCGGCCCGGCTCTGGTGCAGGCCACCGACGCCGACTGGGTCGCCCTGGCCGAGGCCATCGAGGAGCGCGTCGTGGCGGCCGGCCTGGCGCTGACGGCCGCTGCCTGCCCGGCCTGCAGTGCCGCTGTCGAACACGCCTCCTGGGTCCGCCAGGTGCCGACCAGCGGGCCGCGAGCCGCGTCGCTGGCGGCACCGCCGCTCCGGATCGGCGACGTGATCCGCGTGGCCGAGGTGCCCACGGTCGTGCAGTTGGCGGCGGCCGTGGAGCTGGCGGCGCAGCTCCGGCAGCCCGATCCCGCGGCCAGCAGCCGGGAGCTGCTGCGCGACTACGTGGCCCGCTGGTACCTCGACGACCGGCGCACGCTGCAAGTGGCGCGGACGGTGCTCGGCGGCCTGGCGCGCCCGACGCCGGGGGCCGGCTGGTTCGTCACCGGGCTGTACGGCGCCGGCAAGTCGCACCTCTTGGCGGCGACCGCCCTGACCGCTGGCAGCGCGCTGGCGCGGCAGGAACTACTGGCGGCGCAGCCCGCCCTGGCCGACCTGCGCGCCGGGCTGCTGGCCGCCGGCGACCGCCTCGTGGTGGCGGTGGCGCTGGATCAGCAGTCGCCGGGCGGCAGCCTCGAGGACGCGGTCTTCGCGGCCGCCGGCCTGGCGCTGGCCGAGCTCGGTTGCGGCGCGCCGCTGGCCGAGCCCGACTGGGTGTGCGCCCAGACCGCGGAGCATCTGCTGCCGCGTTGGGAGCCCCAGCTCGACGCCGCGGCTGGCGGTTCGTGGCGCCAGTTGGCAGCCGCCCGGCCGGCGGCTGCGGCGCTGCTGGCGCAGGAACTGGTAGTCGCGCAGCGCCTGCCCATCACCTTCGCGCAGTCCCGTGTGGAGCGGCTGGGCCGCTTGCAGGAGCTGGCCGCCGAGGTCGGTCGCCACGGCGTGCTGCTGGTGCTCGACGAGCTGGCCGTCTTCCTGGCGGCCCGCGACCGCGCTGGGCTGCACGCCGACGCGTCGTTCCTGCAGTTTCTGGGGCAGCGCAGCCAGCACAGCCCGCTGTGGGTGCTGGCCGCGTTGCAGAAGCAGATCGAAGACGTTGGCGAGATTGAGCATTACACGCTGCGGCAGATCAAGGACCGCTTCGAAACTCGACTGGCCCTGCCACTGGCCGCGGCGCGCCAAGTGCTCGCCCGCAAGGCGCTGCCGCGGCACGACGGGGCGACGCTCCAAGCCGCGGTCGAGGCCTGCCAGCGGGCCTGGGGTGGCGGCGCGCGCCTGACCGACCTCAGCGTGGCGCTGCTGCGCGAGAGCTACCCGCTGCACCCGCTGACGCTGAGCATTCTGGAGAACTGTGCCGAACGCTTCCTGGCGCGCACGCGCAGCGTGATCGAGTTCGCCACGACGCGGGTCCGCGGCGATGAACTGGCGCCGGGCATCCTCGACCGGCCGGCGACTGCGCTGCTGACGCCGGACGAGCTGTGGGACCACTTCGCTCGCGACATGGTGCAACATCCTGACCTGCGGCGCTATCACGAGCAAGTCGTGCGCTGGTACGAAGAGCACCTGGCCAGCCTGGTCAGCGCCCCGGCCGACCGCGAGTTGGCGCTGCGGGCGGTGAAGACGCTGGTGCTGTTGCGACTGGCTGGCCTGCAGCGCAGTCTGCGCGACCTGGCGGCCGCCCTGGAGCCGCGGCCGGCGGGGCGCGAGGAGCGGCTGCGCGAGTTGCTCGAACAGCTGCGTACCGGGGGCAACTGGCTGACCGTCGAGCGGCGAGCTGGCGAGGCGCAGGACTGTTACCTGGTCGACCTGGAGTGGGACGCCAACGAGGTCCTGCGCCGCCGGCAGCGCAGTCTGGCCGCGACGTTGCGGCCGGGCGACGTGCGCCTGACGCAAGTGGCGGTCGGGGCTTGCGACCGGCCAGACTTCCCGCTGGCGGCCGCCCTCCACGCGCGCCGGGCGGAGGTCGTCTGGCGCCACAGCCGGCGGCAGCTCTTCCTGGTGCTGCGCGACCTCAGCCAGCTTTCGGGCCATGAGCTGGCCAACCACGCCGCGCTGCTGGCCGGCCCCGAGGTCTCCGAGTGCTGCTACCTGTTCATCGCCGAGCCGCAGGCCACTGCGGTGCAGGCGGCGGCGTTCGAGGCGGCGCTGGCCGAGGTGCCCGAGCAACGCTGGCGGCGCGCCCTGGCCGCCTGGATCCCGCGCGAGGCGAGCGCCGCGGAGCGCCGCCAGTGGGTCGATGATGCGGCTGCCGAACTGCTCCGGGCCGACCCCAGCGCGCGCGCCGGGCCCAGCGGTGAGGCGCTGCTGGCGCGGCTCGACGAGGACGCCCCGGAGCGGCTGGAACGCCTCCGCGAGCTGCTCGGGAGACTGCTGGCCGAGGGCCAGTTGCTGACTGCCGACGGCGCGCTGCCGCTGGCCGGCAACAGTTGGGCCGAGTTGTTGGAGCAGGCGGTCGGCCGTTGCCTGGACGGCGTCTTCCCGCGCTATGCCGAACTCGCGCCGCGCGGACGCCTGCCCGCCGCGGGGGTGGCCGCGGAGCTGGTCGAGGCGTTGGTGCTGCCGGGCGAGCTGACCGTCGCCCCGAGCTCGGTGCGGGCCCTGCAGCTCGAGGCGATCGCCCGACCGCTGGGCTTGCTCGACGGTGCCGACGGCGAGTACCGCCTGCGGCTGGCGGCCGACGGCCCGACGCTGGCCTTGCTCCGGGAGCTGCCGGTGCGGCGGCTGGGGCTGGCCGACCTCGAGCTGCTCTGGGGCCGCGGCCCGTGGGGCCTGCCGGCCGAGTTGACGCCGCTGGTGCTGGCGGCGTTGCTGCGGCGGGGCTTCCTGCAGGCGGTCGACGATGCCGGTCGCCCGGCACCGCTGCGCCTGCCGCTGCGGGCGCACCTGGCCGCCGTCGAGTCAGTGACGCTGGTCGAGGCTACCGCCTGGGAGACCTTGCGACCGTTGGTGACGACGCTGCTGGGTCGCGACCTGCCGGCCCTGACGCCGGCCGCGCAGCAGGGGCTGCTGGACCGCCTGGTCCACTGGCGCGCCGCGGTCGCCGCCGAGCAGCAGAACCTCGCGGCGGCGGTCGCCAAGGTCCGTGCGGCGTTGAACCAGGAGCCGCTGCAGTGGCGCGCCGCCGAGACGGTGGCCGCGCAGTTGGCGGCCTTGAGCGGGCTGCTCGACCCGCAGATGCTGCCGGCGCAGCAGTTGCAGCGGCTGGCGCGGGCGCTGCACGGCGTCGACGCGGCCAGTTTGCAGCAGCTCTTCGAGCGGCAGCAGGCGCTGCGTCGTTTCGCGCTGGATCCCGACCGACTGCTGCACGCTGTGGCCGAGCTGCGGGCGGTCGAGCTGCCGTCCGAGCATCCCCTGGCGGCCGCCCGTGAGGCGCTGCTGGCGCGGCTGCAGGCCGGTGACGCCGCCGCCTTCGACATCGATCCGTTGCTGACCGACCTGACCGCCTGGCGCGAGGCCTACGCCGCGGCCTACCGCGAGCATCACGCGGCGGTCCACGCCGATCAGCGCTACGCGGCCTACGATGCGTTGCGCAGCGGACCGTTGCTGCGGCTGCTGGGCAACCTCTCGCGCCTGGCGGTGGACGTGCCCGAGAGCGCCGTGAGCGTCGATGCCGCGTTGCGTGAGGCGCGCGGCCGGCAATGCCGGCGGGCCGACCTGACGCTGCTGCTGGCCGCGCAACCGGTCTGCCCGGAGTGCCGCCTGCCCCTCGGCGCCGAGCTCGCCCTGCCGCCGGCCGCGGAACTGGTCGCGATGGTCGAGCGCGGCATCGCCGACACGTTGGCGCGGCTGCGGGCGCCGGCCCCGGCCGCCGAACTGGAGCGCGGGCTGCGGACCCTGGACCGCCAAGACCCCCGCGTGGCGGCGGCGCGGCGACTGCTCGATCCCGCCAGCCCCGTGGCCGAGCTGGCCGCGGCGACCAGTTTCGCGGTGGTCGATCTGGTCAACCAACTGCTCACCGACCAGCCGGCCGCAACGCGGCGCCTGGCCGACCTCCGCGCGCAGCTCGACGGGCGGCGGCTGGCGTTGCGGCAGGTCCGGGCCGTGGTGGACCGCTGGCTCGACCCGGCCGGTGACCTGGCCGACGACGACCTGGTCGAGTTTCAGGAGTAGTCGCTGGCCAGCAGCTCGGCGGCGGCCACCTGCAGCAGCAGCGCGGTGCGCAGCCGGTTGAGGGGCTCCAGCGGGCGGCGCCGGACCAGCCGCAGCCAGAGGTGCACCGTCACCGGATCGAACCAGCCCCGCGCCCCCAACGCCGCTGGCGAGAGCGCCTGATCGAAGGGCGCTGGCAGCGGGTCGCTCAGCAACAGCTCCACCTCCGCCAGGCGCCGGTCCAGCTTGGGGCGGCTGACGACATCGTCGGGCAGGTCGGCTGCGGCCGCCTGCCGCAGGCGGGGCTTGCCGCCCAGCCGTGCTGGCCAGGGCCAGGCCGCCAGCCCCGCGCGGGGGCCTGGTTCCAGGTAGGGCGCTCGCAGACTCAGATCATGCTGCCAGGCCAGCCGGCTCAAGACCGGCAGGTGTCCCCCGGCGATCCGGCCGGCCAGCTCCTGCGCCGCGGCGGCGCGGCCCGCGGGCAGCCCGGCCAGTTCCTGCGGCGGGCGGGGCGGGCGCGGCGGCAGCGTGCCCAACAACGGCTGCGCCGCCAGCCGCTCAGCCGCCCAGAGCTCGGCACGCAAGTGCCAGCGCAGGTGCCAGCTCGCGAAGTGCCAGGGCCGCGCGCCGTACAACGCGGTGGCCGCAGCGGCCACCTGACCGCGTGCGCCGTGGCGCCAGGACGTCCACCGCAGCGCTCGCGACAGGCCGCGCCCGCCGGTCAGCTCATCGGCGCCCAGGCCGCTCAGCAGAATGGTTGCGCCCGCGGCGGCGGCGGCCGCGACGGCCGTGGCCAGGGCGATCGGGCCGAGGCTGTCGAGCGGCAGGCCGGTGCTGCGGACCAGGCTGGCCCAGGTCTGCGCCGCGGCGGCGGTCAGGCCGACGCGGCGATGCGGCAGGTGGAGTTGGCCCGCCAGCGGCGTGGCGTGGTCGGCCTGCGCCAGCCAGGGGGCCATCGTGGTATGCACGCTCGTCGCCGGCCGCGGCGCCAAGGCCGCCAGCCAGGCGCTGTCGAGCCCGCCCGAGAGCAGCACGGTGGGCCGCTCGGCGGAATCCAGCGCCGCGCGCAGCACCTCGCGCGGGGCGGCCACGGTGACCGGGCGGGGCGCCGGCAGTCGGACGATCCGTTGGCGGCCCGCGGCCCAGGTGACCAGCGTGCCGGGCTCGACCTGTCGGATCCCCCGCCACAGCGTGTCAGGGGCCGCCGGCTGCCCGGTCACCAGGGCGTCAGCCAGCGCGGCCAGATCGAACTCCGCGCCGCCCGCGCCCGCGGCGCGCAGCCGTGGTGGCAGGTCGGCCCAAACGCAGCCGAGCGGGGTTGCCGCGTAGCACAGCGGGATCCACCCCAGGGCGTCCCGCGCCAGCAGCAGCCGGCGGCGGTCGCGGTCCCACAGCGCCAGGGCGGCCGGTTCAGCCAGCAGCGGCTGGAAGCCATCGGGATCGGCCAGGTAGGCGGCGCCGACGGCGGCCGGATCGAGGGTCCCGACGCACGCCACGAGGAGCCCGGCGGGCTGTGCGAGCCGGCCGTTGAGCGTCGCCAGCCAGGCGTCACCGAGGTGCTGGCCGCGGAACCGCTCGACGGGCGTTGCCGGCTCGCCGACCCAGCCCGCGAGCAGGCCGACGGCGATCACTTCTTGGCAGTGCCGGCCCGGTCGCGGCCGGGCGTGACCACCTGCTGCGTCGTGGTGGTGGTCTCCTCGTCGTCGTCCTCGTCCTGCTGCTCCTGCTTGCGGAACTGCATGTTGTAGAGCTTGGCATACAGCCCGCCCCGCTCCAGCAGCTCCTCGTGCGTCCCGGCATCGACGATGATGCCGTTCTCGAGGACCACGATCCGGTCGGCCTTCATGATGGTCGACAGGCGGTGCGCAATCACGAACGAGGTGCGACCCTCCATCAGCCGGTCGAGGGCGGCCTGGATCAACGCCTCGGAGGTGCTGTCGAGCGCCGAGGTGGCTTCGTCGAGGATCAGGATCCGCGGATCGCGCAAGATGGCGCGCGCGATGGCGACGCGCTGACGTTGGCCGCCCGACAGCTTCAGCCCGCGCTCACCCAGCTCGGTGTCGTAGTCCTCGGGCAGCTCCATGATGAAGTCGTGCGCGTTGGCCGCCATCGCCGCGCGGACGATCAGGTCGTTGCTGGCGTGCCGGTTGCCGTACCGGATGTTGTCGCGAATCGAGCCGGTGAAGAGGTGGGTCTCCTGCAGCACCATCCCGATGTTGCGCCGCAGGCAGCGCAGCCGGATGTCCTTCAGGTTGTGGCCGTCGAGGAACAGGTCGCCGGTGGTCGGGTCGTAGAACCGGGCGATCAGGTTGGCGAGGGTGGTCTTGCCCGACCCCGATGGCCCGACGAAGGCGATCATCTGGCCGGGGTTGACCTCCATGTTGATGCTCTGCAGCACCAGCTCGTCGGGGATATAGCCGAAGTTGACATTGCGAAACTCGACGGCGCCGTCGATCGTCTCCAGATCGACCGCGTCGGGGCGGTCCTCGACCTCGGGCCGGGTGTCGAGCACGTCGAAGATCCGCTCCAGGGCGACCATCGCGCGGATCACCACGTCGTTCGACTGGATCAGCCGCTCGACCGGTCCGTAGAGCATGCCGAGGTAGGTGTTGAACTGCACCAGCGTCCCGATGGTGAAGCCGTACATGCCATGGACGATGAAGTAGCCGCCGATCAGGTACATCGCGGCGGTGCCGGCGCCGGAGAGCACCGCGGCGCTGCGGCCGAGGTAGAGCGACATCTTCGCGGACTCGATGGTCAGGCCGTAGTTCTCCCGCAGTTGGTGCATGAACAGCCGCGTCTCGCTGCGCTCGCGGGTGAACGACTTGACGACCTTGGTGGCGGCGATCTTCTCATGGAGGTTGCCGGAGATCTCGCTGACCTTCTCGCGGACTTTGCGGTAGGCCCGCTGGATGCGCTTCCGCATCATCATGAAGTTGATGATGTAGAGCGGGATCAGGAGCACCGAGACGAGGCCCATGATCCAGTTCAGGATGAACATGTAGCAGACCAGGAAGACGATCAGGATGATGTCGCTGAGCAACTGCACCATCGTCCCGCTGGCGAGGTTGCCGATGGCGTCGACGTCGTACATCACGCGCGACATGATCCGCCCGGTTTGGCGCGACTCGAAGTAGGCCATCGAGAGCTTCTGCAGATGCTTGTGCAACGCGCGGCGGATGTCGAAGATGATCCGTTGGCCGACCTTGGTGACCTTCCAGGAGCGCAGGTAGCCGATCCCGGCCATCAGGAAGGTGTTGGCGATCATCAGCCCGACGCCGATCAGCAGCTTCGCCTGGTCCGGCTGGATCGGGTTGCGGGTGCCCAGGGACTTGGCCCCCAGGGCGTCGTCCATGATGTAGCGGAAGATCACCGGACGCCACAGCGAGACCGCCGTGACCAGCATCAGGTAGCCCATGATCTGGGCGATTTGCCAGCGGTAGGGACGCACGAAACGCAGGAAGCGGACGAAGAGGTTCATCACCAACTCACCGATCTCGTCCTGGGCCGGGGCGAGCCTTGCCGGACGCTAATCCGGTGTCGTCGAGGTCTTTTCCTTCTCGTAGGGGTAGAAGCTGTCACAGATGTGCTCGCGCTCTTTGAGGACCTGCCCGTCGAGGGTCTTGACGGTCCGCCACAGCGAGCCCCCCTTGCCAGCCCGGCCGTACCAGAAGTCACTGTCGAGGTCGACCTCGTAGTCGTCGCTGCGGTCGCCGATGATGCTGATCACCAGGTCGAGGTTGTCGCGCAGCTCACCCCACAATAGCACGGGATGCGTCAAGGAGTTGCGGAACTTCAGATCCTGCACGCCGTAGTAGACGGTCGCGTCGCGCGCCGGCTGCACGTAATGCACCGTCTTCGAGTGGTTGCCCCGCTGCGTGATCTGCAAGTTGGCCTTCAGCGCGGCGTTGAAGACGGTCGTGGCGAGCTGGCAGATCCCACCGGCGGTGCTCCAGCGCTCTTCGATGGTGCCATCGGGCTGGCGCAAGAAGATCACCGACTCCTTGAAGCCGTCCTCGGCGCGCCGTTCGCCCAGGTCGTTGTTGAAGCTCCACTCTTCACCCGGCAGCAGCAGACGCCCGTTGAAGCGCTCGACCAGCAGCCCCACGTTGTGCGCCCGGTTGGCGCGCATCACGCCGTAGTAGCCGTCGGACATGCTGGTGGTGAAGCTGGCCAGAACCGCGTTGAGCGACTCCTGCAACTGCGCCATGCGGACCTTCGGGGCCGCCGTCTGGACTACCAGCGGCACGCTGGCTGGCGGCGGGAAGACCCCGGTCGCGGTGACCTTGGCGGCGGTCTGCACGACATTCACAGTGAGTCCGTCGGCTTCGGGCTCAAAGTAGAGCTGCGTGCCGATCACGTCGGTCACCCGGGCGTCGCGCGGCGGCCGGTCGACCGCCTGGGCGAGTTCGCCGATCAGGCCCTCCAGCCGGGCCTGGTCGGCGCTGCTGGGCACGGCCACCGCGAGGCCCTTTTCGGCACTTCGCAGCCGCGCCCGCGCCCGCGCCAGGGGGCCACCCTGCCGAGTCGCCTGGTAGGCCGCCTGGACCGCCTGGTCGAAATGGTAGACCCGGGCGAACTTGGTGTTGGCGATGCTCCAGCGGCGGATGTCGACGGTCAGCTCGACCCGTTCGGGACAGCGCGGCGCCAGCTCGCTGCGGACCTTCTGGAGCGCGGCCTCTTGAGTCAGCCCGCCGACGTAGACGCGTTCGATCCAGACGCCCTCGGCGATCCGGGCGTCGTCGTGCAGCAGCCCGCCGGCGGCGCCGAGGGTGAAGGTGAGGGCACAGATGGCGGTGAAGACAAGATAGCGCATCGGTCCAGCCAGGACGGTCCTCCTGCTTCCGACGCCAGAGCCAACCGGCAGTTTCGTCTCTTCCGTAGGTTAGTGCCGGACTCGGCGAGCGTCAACGCGGCGCGCGTAACGGGCCGCTGAACAGGGCCAGGCGATGAGCGCCAGCGGTGATCCACAACCAGGCTTGGAGCTGATCTGGCCCGGCAAGTACGACCCGGCCGGGCAGCGGCGGCAGCCCGCCGCCGCCGACCTGGCACGGCCGTTGCGGCCGCTCCTGACGTCGCCCGGACGGACCGCCGTGGAGGCCGAGTTGCTGCTGGGCGACAACCTCACCATCAGCGCGAGTCTGCTGGCCAGTTGCCGCGGGCAGGTCGACCTGATCTACGTCGATCCGCCGTTTGCGATTGGCAGTCACCTGGCGGCACAGGCCACCCTCGACGACGGCTCGGCGGTGCGGCTGCCGGGTTACGACGACCGCTGGCCGCAGGGACCGGGGCAGTACGTCGCGATGCTGGCCGAGCGGCTGGCCCTCTGGCGCGAGTTGCTGACTCCGAGCGGCAGCCTGGTGGTTCATGTCGACCGCCGCGCCCAGCATTGGGTGCGCCTGCTGCTCGACGAGTTGCTGGGCGCCGAGCGGTTCGTCAACGAGATCATCTGGACCTACAGCACCTCGGGTCGCTCGCAGCGCGCCTGGCCGCACAAACACGACAACCTCTACTGGTACTGCCTGGCCGACCCGCCGCGCTTCTTTGCCGAACAGGCGCGGGTGCCCTACAGTCAGGCCTACCTCGAGTCGCACTTCACCCACACCGACGCCGCCGGACGCCGTTGCCGGCAGCGCCTCGACTGCGGCAAGTGGCGAACCTACTACCCCGACCAGGGGATGTTGCCGAACTCGGTCTGGGACATCCCCTACGTCAACAGCCAGGCGGCCGAACGGACCGGCTACCCGACCCAGAAGCCGCTGCCGCTGCTGCGGCGGCTGGTGGACGCCCTGACGCAGCCCGGCGACCTGGTGCTGGACCCGTGCTGCGGCAGCGGCACGACTCTGCTGGCGGCGGCCGCGGGCGGGCGGCACAGCCTCGGGATCGACGCCAGCCCGCTGGCGATCGCCATCGCCGAGCAGCGCCTGGCGCGAGCGGGGCAGGGCTACCGGCTGCGCGCCGTGACACCACCACCCGGCGCTGGCCGGGCGAGCTGCCGGGTCGGCGATCACCTCGGCGGCTGGCGGCTCGAGTTGACCGGCTACCGTGCCAGCGACGGCTCCGGCGACGGGCTGGAGTGGCTGGCGATGTGGCAACTGCTGCAGGCCGGCGACCCGCCCGCGGTGCTGCACGCCGTGGTCCGCCAGCGCCGGGCTGGTCTGGCCGCCACCCTGGACCTGCCCGCGCGACCGCCCGGCCCCCTGCAGCTCCGGCTGGTTGACCGCCGCGGAGCTGTGACGCTGCAGCCGCTGGACTGACCGCAGCCGCGAGAAGGGTTCCGGCGTCACCTGGCCAACCGACCTCCCTACCGCGGGCCAGCAGGCCGGGAGCCAGCCACCATGTCCAGCTCACTGCAACGTCGCGATTTCCTGGTTGCCGCCGGTCTCGGCGCAGCCACCGCCGCCGCCGGGCAGGCGCCGGCGATTGCGGGCTTCGAGAAGGTCAAGGAGGACCCCACCAAGGCCCGCGTCTGGGTGCCGTTCTCCGACCGCAAGCTGAAGGTCGGCATCGTCGGCTACGGGGTCTGCCGGTTCGGCGCGCAGTTCGGCTTTCAAGACCACCCCAGTGTCGAGGTCGTCGCCGTCAGCGACCTGCTCCCCGACCGTTGCGCCGAGTTGGCCAAGGTCTGTCGCTGTGCGCAGACCTACCCCTCGCTCGCCGAGCTGGTCACCGACGACCGGATCGAGGCCGTCTTCGTGGCCACCGACGCCCCCAGCCACGGCCAACATGTGCTGGAGGTGTTGCGCCACGGCAAGCATGTCGCCTGCGCCGTGCCGGCGGTCTTCGGCAGCCTCGAAGAGGCCGACGCGCTGTACCAGGCGGTCAAGACCTCCGGCCTGAAGTACATGCTGTTCGAAACCTCGGCCTTCCACGACGACCTGCACGCGATGCGGACGCTCTACGGCGCCGGCGCTCTCGGGGAGCTGGTCTACGCCGAGGGTGAGTATTACCACTACATGAGCACGCCGATTGACAGTTACCGCGGCTGGCGGGTGGGGCTGCCGCCGCAGTGGTATCCGACGCACTCCAACGCCTACCACGTCTGCGTCGGTGGCGGCCACTTCAAGGCCGTCTCGTGCCTCGGCATGAAGTGCGGCATCGACCAGTTCCAGCCGGCCGCCAACCCCTACCGCAACCCCTTCGCCACCGAGATCGCGCTGTTCCAGACCTCCGGGGGTGGGGCGGCGCGGATGGCGGTGAGCTGGGCGACGCCTGGCCATGAGGGCGAAAAGGGGCGGATCCGCTGCACCAAAGGCACCTACGAGGGGACCTGGTCGGCCAACCTGCCCGACGGCCTGGACCTCCGCAAGCCGGCGCTGCCGCCGGGGGTCGAAGCCGGTGGTCACGGCGGTTCGCACGGTCATCTCGGCAACGAGTTCGTGATGGCCTGTCTGCTCGACCGCCAGCCGCTGGTTGACATCGCCTGGGCGCTCAACATGACCGTCGGCGGCATCGTGGCGCACCAGTCGGCGCTGCGCGATGGCGAGCTGCTGAAGATCCCCACCTACCGCTGGCCGGCGACCTGACGGCGGGCCGGGCGGCCGATTGACAAGCCTCCCGGTGGCGGGCAGACTCGCCGGCAGAGACGCGCATGTTGGCTCTGACCTTGGCACTGCTGACCGCTGCCGAACCGTTGCCGGTGGCGCTGGCACTGGCCGACAGCGCGCACCGCGACCGGTGGGGCCTGGATGGCTACCACGCCGCCCAGGCCCTCGACGGCCGCAGCGCCGACCGCCGGCTCGATTGTTGGGTCTCCGACAACTGGGAGGTCACCCACAGCCTGGTCCTGCTGCTGCCGCAGCGGGCCGACCTGAGCGCCGTGCGGGTCACCTGGTGGGCCCACCAGACGCCGCGGCGGTGGCGCCTCGAGGCCCTCGCCGAGGGCGCCTGGCGCGTCCTGGTCGAGCGCCGCCAGGAGCGCGACGAAGCGGTCAGTGAGCTGCTGGTCGCGGCCCGTGGGGTGGAGGCCGTGCGGCTGTCGCAGCCACCCGACGGCGCGCACCCAGAGGCCGATCGGCGGCTGCAGGTGGCTGACGTGCAGCTCCTGGGAGAGCCGGCGCAGCCGGTCACCGCGGTGGCGCTGGCGGCGCTGCAGACCCGTTGCGAGCGGGAGCTGCGCGAGCTGCGGCAGCGCGAGGATGAGGCCCGTGTCGCGCCGGTCCTGGCGGTCGCCGAGCAGCCGCGCAAGACGCGTGGGTTTCAGGGCATCATCGACCGCGACGACCTGGCCCGCGGGCGCCGCAACGCCGCGCAGCCGTGGGCCCAGAGCTATGTCAAGGCGATCCTGGCGGACGCCGACTGGTGGGTCGCGCAGCCGCCGCAGTGGGTCTGGGGACTGCTGCCGGCGGGCAACCCGCGGGCGATCTGTCCCAGCTTCGAGAAGGGCTGCCCGCTCCACGGCGGCGCGCGGCTGAGCTTCACCGCCACGCTCGAGGCGCCGTACCGCTGGAAGTGTCGCCAGGGCGGCGAGGTCTGGGGCGATGGCCTGGCGTTCACCAACCCCGGCAACGGCGCCCAGCTTACGATCCGCGACGACGGCAGCGGCTGGCTGGGCCCACCAGGCTTCGCCGAGGCCGGCCGGCGCTACTACTTCACCGCCGCCTATCGTTACTTCCTAGTCGCCAAGCTCTGCGGCAGCCCCTACGAGCCCGACGGCGGGTCGGTCTACCGCGGCGGACCGCCGCTGCAACAGCTTGCGCTGGCCTACGCCCTGACCGGCGACCGCCGCTACGCCCGGGTCGCCAACCTCTTGCTGGTCCGCCTGGCCGACCTCTACGGCACCTGGGACGGCTGCATCGAAGGCCCGACGCAGCGGCAGGATGGCTACCTCGGGCAGACCTTCGAGCGGTTCCTGGTGCAGACCGTGATCCTCGCCGCGGACCTGGTCTGGGACGAACTCGACGACCCCGAGCTGCACCGCCTGCTGACCGCCCAGGGCCACCCCGCCCAGCAGCTTGGGCAGCACCTGCAGCGCAACCTGCTGGGCCGCATCTACGAGTACCTGCACCGGCTGCTGCCGTACTTCGACGGCGACTTCGTGATGTACGAGCAGACCGCCCTGGCGGCGCTCGCCAAGGTGCTCGACAACCCGACACTGGTCGCCGAGGCCCTCGACAGCGACGTCGGCACCGGCGTGATGCTGCGCAACTCCTGGTTCCGCGACGGCAAGTTCATCTACGACAGCACCGGCTACAACGTCGGCAATGCCAAGACGCCGCTGCTGATCGCCGAGTGGCTGCACGGCTACACCCCGCCCGGTGGCCAGCCACTCGACCTGCACAGCGACCCGCGGTACCGGCTGGCGATGCTCTACGACTTCCTGCGCGACATCGACTGCGATGGCCGACCGCCGCAGATCGGCGATGTCGCCGGGCCACGGCAGCCGACCTGGCGGCCGAACCCGCCCTACTCAACCGACGAGGAGCGGGCCCGGCTGCGCCTGCCGGCGTTGCGCAGCCTCTACGAGCAACGCCTCCTGGCCGCCAGCGGCGGTGACCTGAGCACCCTGCGGAGCGGGCACCACGACTGGTGGCTGCTGTTCCACGCCGAGCCGCTGCCGCCGCAGCCGGTGCCGCCCGCGCCGACCCCCAGTTCGCGGCTGTTCGAGGATGGCGGCCTGGCCATCCTGCGCGCCGGCCGCGACGCGGAGCGGCGGCAGCATCTGGCCTTCACCTTCAGCAAAGGCAACTACGCCCACGGCCACGGCGACAAGCTGGCCATCAACCTCTTCGAACGTGGCTGGGACCTGACCGCCGACCTGGGGTATCCAACCACCTGGACCGACCGCAAGTACCACGGCTGGGAGACTCACACCGCCAGCCACTGCACGGTGATGGTCGACGCGCAGCCGCAGCGCGGCAACGTGATCGGCCGGCTGCTGACCTACGCCGAGCTGCCCGCGGTCGGCTTCGTCGAGGCCAGCGCGCCGGCCTATCCGCAGTGTTCCGAGTACCGCCGCCTGCTGGCGCAGGTCCGTGACGAACAGGGCGACCCGCTCTACGTCGCCGACCTCTTCCGAGTCCGGGGCGGTCAGCGGCGCGAGTACCTCTTCCACTCGCTGGGCACCCCCGACGCGCTGACCGTGACCACGGCGCCGGCCAGCGCGCCACAGCCCGCCAGCGGCACCTTGGCCGGGCCCGACGTCGAGTGGATGAGTCAGGGGGGCGCCGCTTTCATCAAGCTGACGCAGCGCTGGCCGGGGGAGGGACTGCTGACCGCCCGCTGGCAGAGCGCCACCGGCGCCGCCCAGCCGGACCGCTGGCTGCTGACGCGGCAGCGCTACCGCGAGGTCGACCTCAGCTTCGAGCTGCAACGCACCGGGCAGGCCGGCGGGCCGCGCGAGCGCGCCGTGCTGGTGTTCGCGGCCGACGCTGCCAACCCGGCCCGGCGGCGCGTAGTGATGCTGCCGGCCGACAGCTTGCCGGTCGGCCAGTGGACCCCGGTCACGGTCCGCGTCCGGGGCGAACAGGCCGAGGTGAGCTGTGCCGGACAGCGCCTGACGCGGGTCGATGTGACGGGCCAGGCCGGTGACGAAGGCAGTGTCGGGCTGCTGCACTACTACGACTACGACTGGCTCTACCGCAAGCTGACGCTGACCGTGCCGGGTCAGGCACCGCAGGCGGTCGATTTCAGCCAGCCGCTCGATCCGGCGTTCTGGCAGCGCATCGACCCGACCTACCGCCTGGAGCGCGACGCGACCGGCGAAGCTGTGCTACGAGCCAGCAGCGCCGAGCAACTGCGGCTCACCCTGGCCGCCGTCGGGGCGCCCGCGCGCAGCGTGCTGCAGGGCGTCGCCGAGGGCTACGGCGTCCGCGGCCAGAGCCCCCTCGAGGGGCACCTGATCCTGCGCGACACGCCGGCTGATCCAAACGCGGAGAGCCTCTTCCAGGCCGTCCTGGCGACCACCGGCGAGCCGCAGATCAGGCCGCTGCCAGCCCCGCCGGGGGCCACCGCGCTGACCGTGCGGACCGCCGACCGCGAAGACCTGCTACTCACCGCCACCGACGAGACGACGCTCGTCGAGCTGACCTGGCAGGGCCAGGCCGTCCGCTTCCGCGGCCGCGGTGGTCTGCTGCGCTGGCGCCACGGGGCGCTCCGCGGGCTGAGCCTGGTCGGCAGCGAGTTGAGCTGCGGCGGCCAGGCGCTGCGGCTGCCGGGCACCTGGCGCGGGCAGGTCGACGCCGTCGACGAAGCCGGGCAGGCGCTCGAAGTCACTGCCGCCACCCCGCCGCCGGCCGACGCTGCGGGGCGGCCGCTGTTGGTCTCGGACCCGCGCTACGTCTGCCCGGCGGTCTATACCGTCACCCAGGTCGCTGCCAGCGGACCAGGCCACTGGCGGCTGGCGCTCAACCTGCCCTTCCTCCTGGCGGCTGGCAGCATCGGCGAGGTGCAGCCAGCCACGCAGAGCTTCGCCAGCCGCACGCCGGTCAGCAAGCTGGCGGTCAACCCCGGCCTCTTCGACGGCAAGGTGGTGCAGACCGGCGGCCACCTCACGACCCGCCTGAAGGCCGCCACGCCGCTCGCCTTCCGGCCGTTGGAGCAGTTCGCGGCGTTCCAGCCAGGCGGTACCTGGCGGGTGCTCGACGTCGGCGTCGGCGACCAGGTGGAGCTGACCACGGTCGGCCACTGGACCGCGCCGTGACCCGGCCTTTACGCGGCGCTCCGAACAGCGTGCGCGGTCCGGGCCATGCTGACTGTCAGAGGACACGAGACGATGCCTGAGGTGGGTGACAAGGCCCCGGCCTTCGACGCGCTGGACACGCAGGGGCAGCCGCTGCGGCTGAGCGACTTCGCCGGTCGCCCGCTGGTGCTCTACTTCTACCCGAAGGACGACACCCCCGGCTGCACCACCGAGGCCTGCGAGTTCCGTGACACGCTGCCCGACTTCGGCGCCGTCAACGCCGCGGTGGTCGGCGTCAGTCGCGACTCAGTGGCCTCGCATCAGAAGTTCAGCGCCAAGTTCGAGCTGCCGTTTGCGCTGCTCAGCGATCCCGACGAGGCCGTCTGTCAGGCCTACGACGTGATCCGTGAGAAGACCATGTACGGCCGCAAGTCGCTCGGGATCGAGCGCACCACCTACCTGATCGACGGCGCCGGCGTGATCCGCGCGAAGTGGGCCAAGGTGTCGGTCAAGGGCCACGTCGCCGCGGTGCTGCAGGCGGTGCAGGGCCTGGGCTGAGCTGTGGTACAATCCCGGCGCTGATGTCCCACTTCACCCGCGTCCGAACAAAGCTCCGCGACCTGCAACTGCTCGACCGCGCGCTGCGCGATCTGGGCTACCAGCCGTCGCTCGGCCGGGTCCGCGTGCGGGGCTGGGACGGCGAGAGCCGCGCCGCCGACCTCGTCGTGCAGTGCAGCAACCGCTACGACTTCGGCTTCCGACGCGACGGCGACGAACTGGTGATGATTCTCGACGAGTGGGGCTTCCGCGACGAGGTGCCCCGGCTGCTGGAGCGGATCACCCAGCGCTACGCCTACCACGTCTGCTTGCAGCAGGCCGCGGCGCAGGGCTTCCAGGTGGTCGCCACCGAAGAGCAGCTCGACGGCTCGCTGAAGCTGGTCGTGCAGCGCTACGCCTAGGCGCCGCCCCACCAGAAAAAGGGTCCTGACCCCTTTAGGGGCGGAGAGCGCTGTGAGCAAGCAGGAGATTGTGTTTGTGATCCGGTCCGATGGGACGGTCGAGGAGACCACCAGTGGGCTGCTGGGGGCGGATTGCGAGGCGGTCACGGCGCCGATTGAGCAGCACCTCGGCGAGGTGGTTGGGCGGCAGGCGACGGCGGAGCGGTACCAGCCGGCGGCGGCGGGCGACGGCGCGCAGCAGCAGGGCCAGCGCTGAGCGGCAGGGGAGGCGGGCCGGCTGGCGAAGACTCGCCGCGGAGTGTGTGGCCGTGGCGCTCTGTCCCGACCTGATTCTGCTGGAGGCCCAGCCCCACGGGCTGGCCGTGCTGGACGGCCGCATCGTCGCGGTCGGCGACGACGCCACCCTGCGGGCCCTGGCCGGGCCGGCGACGCGCCGGCTCAGCGCGGGCGGCCGGCGCGTGGTGCCGGGCTTCCACGACGCCCACCTGCACTTTCAGATGCTGGGCCACAACCTCAGCGCCGTCGATCTGTTCGAGGTGCCGAGTCTGGCCGAGGCGCAGCACCGGCTCGCCACGCGGTCGGCCGAACTGCCCGCGGGCCGTTGGCTGACCGGCCGCGGCTGGTTGCAAGATCTCGGGCCGGGCGGCCAGTTCCCGACGGCCGCCGACCTGGATGCGGCGGTGCCGCAACGGCCGGCGATCTTGCGACACAAGAGCGGTCACGCCGCCTGGGTCAACAGCGCCGCGCTGCGACTGGCTGACATCACCGCGGCCACGCCGGATCCCGAGGGTGGGGTGATCGGCCGCGACGCGGCGGGGCAGCCCGACGGGATGCTCTACGAGAACGCCTGCGAGCTGGTCGGTCGCCACGTCCCGGCGCCGACCGCCGCCGACAACCTGGCCGCCGCCCGTGCCGCCCAGACCCACGCCCACGCGCTCGGCGTCACCGCGGTGCAGTGCTTCGACGGCCGTCGCTCCCTGCTCGCCTTCGCGGCGCTCGAGGCGGCCGACCAGTTGCGGCTGCGGGCTACCGCGCACCTCTACCCTGACCAGCTCGACGGCCTGATCGCCGCGGGGCTGCGCTCTGGTTTCGGCAGTGCCTGGCTGCAGTTGGGGTACCTCAAGCTGTTCGCCGACGGAGCGTTGGGGTCGGTCACGGCTTGGATGCTGGAACCCTACGAAGGGACGCCCGACCAGGTCGGCGTGGCTACCATCGGCTGTGAGGAGCTGCGCGAGTGGACCACCCGCGCCAGCCGCCACGGCTTCCCGTCGGCGGTCCACGCCATCGGTGACCGCGCCTGCCGCGAGGTGCTCGACGCCTTCGCGGCCCTGCGGCGGGACGAGGCGAGTTGGGGCCTCACCCCGGCCGAGCGGCCGCATCGGATCGAACACGCCCAGGTGCTGCACTCGGACGACCTGCCGCGCCTGGCCGCCCTCGGCGTGGTGGCGTCGATGCAACCCATCCACGCCACGCAGGACATGCTGCTGGTCGACCGCTGGTGGGGCGCCCGCGGGGCCGGGGCGTACGCCTTCCGCAGTCTACTCGACGCCGGTACGGCGCTGGCCTGCGGGTCGGATGCGCCGGTCGAGGACCTCAACCCGCTGCTGGGCCTGCACGCCGCGGTCACCCGGCGCCGGGTCGGCGGCCAGCCCGGGCCGCAGGGCTGGTACCCGGAGCAGCGCCTGACGCTCGACGAGGCCCTCGCCGGCTTCACCCACGGGGCCGCGGCGGCCTGCGGGCGAGGCCACGAGCTGGGGCGTCTGGAGCCGGGCTACCTCGCTGACTGGGTCGTCCTCAGCGCCGATCCCTGGCAGCTCGACCCGCAGGAGCTGCCGACGGTCCGGGTCTGGCAGACCGTCGTCGGGGGCGAGGTCGTCTATCAAGCGGAGTGACCGGGAGTTGCTGATGCGCACGTTGATCTGCCTGCTGCTGACGTCGCTGCCGCTGGCAGCGCAGGAGACCCGGCCCGGGGCCGAGCTGCGGGTCTACGACCTGGGCGTCGGGCTGGCGCGAGTCGCCGATCCGGCGCCGGGGCAGTTGCCCAGCGTCCACCGCGTGATCCAGACCGTCGACCTGTCCGATCGTGGCGACGACTTCGGCGGGCTCAAAGAGAACTTCCTGACCGTGATCGTCGCCCGGCTGAGCGTGCCCCGCAGCGGCACCTACGGCCTGCGCCTGAACAGCGACGACGGCGGGTTGCTGTTCCTCAACGACCGCCTCGTGATCGATCACGACGGACTGCACGGCGCGACGCCCAAAGAGACCAGCCTGTACCTCTACGAAGGCTTCTACAACCTGCGGGTGCAGCAGTTCGAGGCCGGCGGTGATGCCGCCGTGAAGGTGAGTTGGCGGGCGCCCGAGGCGGCCGATTGGACGACGCTCGGGGGCAATGTGCTGAGTGTGCCGGCCGACCTGCGGCTGGAGGCCGTGCCGGGCCGCAAGCAGCTCGTGCCGCGGGTCGCCAGCAGTCCGGGCGATGCCGCGCCGGTGGCGGGGCTGCACCCCGGCTGGCAACGCCGCGACCGGCGGCCGGCCGAGTTGACCAGTGGGATCGTCAGTCTCGAGACGTTGCCCGATGGCGGTCTGCTGCTGGTCACCCGCGGCACGCCCGGCAGGGTCCTCAAGCTGGCCGTCGACGGCAGTCTGAGCACCGTCGCGCCGACCGCCGAAGCGTTGGGGGCGGCTGTCGACGGCAGTCTGAGCACCGTCGCGCCGACCGCCGAAGCGTTGGGGGCGGTGGCCTTGGATGGTCGAATCCTGCTGCTGACGCCGCGTGAGTTGCTCGATGTGACGACCACCCCCGCCGGGCAGGTGGCGGCCAAAGAAGCTCGCGAGCGGTGGCTCTGGGTGGCTGGCCCGGTCCGCCTCGGCGGTGCGGTGTTGGCGGTCAGCGCGCCAGCCGACACGGCCGGCGCGCCGCGCGGCGAGCTCTGGCAGGTCTGGCCCGAGGCCCGCCGCCTGGCGGCCGACCTGCCGCTGCCGACGGCCCTCGGGGTCGCCGGCGAGACGCTCCTATTGACCATCGACCCCGGCGTCGACGCGCCGGGCGGCGAGCTGCTGGCGGCCGACGCTGCCGGCCAATGGCAGCCGCGCCGCCTGGCCTGGCTGCCGGCGCCGGTCTGCCAGCAGCCGACCCAGGCGGTGGGCCTGGGCAGCGGCCCGCTGGCGACGCAACTGGTGGTCGGCGACATGGCCGGCGGAGGCCTCCGGCGGGTGATCCCGGACGGGCCGAATGCGGCGGTGCTGCAGTACAGCCAGGGCCTCGCCGCCGGGGCGGCCCGGCTGCTGGCGCAGCCCGACGGCGGTCTGCTGGTCGGCGGCGACGGTGGTTCGGCGGCCTGGGGTGAGCTCGGCAAGCCGGGCTACGGCCTGGAGCAACTCAGCCCGGCGGCCCGGCCGGTCTACGAACTGGTCGGCGTCCGTGGTCAGGCCAACGGCCTGACGCTGCGCTTCAGCGAAGCCCTGCCGCCGCGCGCCGGCTGGGACCCGGCCGAGTACACGGTGACCTGCTGGCGGCCGGATCCAACCCAGCGCGAGCCGCGGCGCAACGTCCGCCGGCTGCCGGTGGCCAGTGCCAGCGTCGCGGGCGACAGCGTCTTCCTGGAGGTCGCTGGCTGGCAGCCGGGCGAGCTGGTCCAGGTCCGCCTGCCGCGCAGTCTGCGCAGCGCCGCCGGGCGGCAGCTCTGGGCGACCGAGGCCTGGTACACCGTCAACGCCCTGCCGACCACCGCCGGCGTGGTGCTCGCGCCACCGGAGGGAGTCCAGCCGAACACCCTCACCAGCGCCGAGATCGCCGCCGGCTGGCGGCTGTTGTTCGATGGCGAGACAACCAAGGGCTGGCGCGGCTTCCAGCGGCAGGCCTTCCCGGCCAGCGGCTGGGCGGTCGATGGCGGCACGCTGCACTGCAGCGGCTCCGGGGGCGACCTGATCACGGCCGACGCGTTCAGCAACTACGAGTTCGCCCTGGAGTGGAAGATCGTCGCCGGTGGGAACAGCGGCGTGATGTACCGCGTCACCGAGGAGGTCAGCCCAAGCTTCATGAGCGGGCCGGAGATCCAGGTGTTCGACTCCCCGGACGACGACCAGGGCGTCCACGCCGCGGGCTCGTTGTACGATCTGCTGCCGGCGGTCGGCCGCAGCCTGCAGCCGGCCGGCGAGTGGAACAGCCTGCGCTTCGTCCTGCGCGGCAACCACGCCGAGCATTGGGTCAATGGTGTGAAGGTGATCGAGTACGAAATCGGCGGGCCGCTCTGGACGGAGAAGGTCGCCGCCAGCAAGTTCAAGGATGCGCCGCGCTTCGGCACCACGCCGCGCGGGCACCTGGTGCTGCAGGAGCACGGCAACGAGGTCTGGTACCGCAGTCTGAAGATTCGCGAGTTGCCGGCGGAGTGAGCCCGAGGAGACGCTGATGCGCTGGATGCTACTGGGACTGCTGGGGGTCAGCAGCCTGTCACTGGCGGCGCCGACCGCTCCCGTGAAGTTGCTGCTGGTCACCAAGACTGCCGGGTTCCGGCACGGCTCGTGCGATGTCGCGAAGATTGAGGTGCCGGCGCTCGGCCAGCGCAGCGGCCTGTTCGAGGCCAAGGTCACCGAAGACGTGGCGGACTTGGAGCCGGACTCGCTGAACCAGTACCAGGTGGTGCTCTTCTTCACCACCGGCGAGCTGCCAATGAGCGACGCCGCCAAAGCCAATCTGCTGGCCTGGGTGAAGCGCGGCGGTGGCTTCCTGGGGATGCACAGCTCGACCGACACCTTCTACCGCTGGCCCGAGTACGGCGAGCTGGTCGGCGGCTACTTCGACGGGCACCCTTGGAATCAGGTCGTCAATGTCAAGATCGACGACCCGCAGCACCCGGCGGTCGAACACCTCGGCGCCGAGTTCCAGATCCTGGAAGAGGTCTACCAGTACCGCAACTGGTCGCGTGACAAGGTCCACGTGCTGATGACGCTTGACAACGCCAGCGTCGACGTCAACGCTGCGGGCGTCAAGCGGGCCGACAAGGACTTCGGGATCACCTGGTGCAAGGACGACGAGGGCGCCGGCCGGGTGTTCGTCAGCGGGCTGGGCCACCACGACGGCGCCTGGCGCGACCCGCGGGTCCACCAGATGCTGCTCGGCGCCGTGAAGTGGCTGACCAAGTCCGATTGGCGCAGCGACCCCGCCTTGCAGGCCCTGGTCAAGGCCGCCGATGTCGACGGCCTGGTCGCCGCGGTCGGCGCCAGCCGCGCGGCCTGGCAGGACGAGCCTGTGAAGGCCCTCGGCAGCCTGGGCACGCCGGCTGCCGCGGCCAAGTTGGCGCAGCTCGGCCAGGCCGGCCGGCCGCTCAACGTTCGCCTCGCCGCGATTGCGGCGCTCGCCAGGCCCGCCGGCGGTGATCCCGCGCCGCTGCTGGTGTTGGCTGGCGATCCCGACCCGTTGGTGCGTGCCGCGGTCTGCACCGCACTCGGCCAGCAGCGCGCCGCGGCCGCTGAACCGGCGCTGGTCAAGGCTACCCAAGACGCCGTCGCCGAGGTTCGCCTGGCGGCCGTCCAGGCCCTCGGCAAGCTGGCCACGCCAGGCGCCAAGACGGCCCTGCTCGCGGCCTTGCGGGCGCCCGACGAGAACCAGCGCCGCGCCGCCCTGAGCGCCCTCACGGCGACCGACCCGGCGACGCGCGGCGCCCTGCTGGAGTTGCTGCGCACCACGCCCCAGACACTCGGCGACAGCGGCGCGGCAATGGTCGACAAACTGGCCGCCCAGGCGGGCGAAACCGCCGTCTACGAGGTGCTGGCCGGCTTGCTGGGCAGCGCCGCCAGCGGCGCCACCAAGCAGGCGGCGCTGCGCGCCGTGGCGCGGTCGGGCCGACCCGAGGCGGGCGAGTTGCTGACCAGGGCGCTGTTCGCCACCGACGACAACCTCCGGCGCGCCGCCATCGCCGCGCTGACCGGCGTCGAGTTGGGCACCCTGGGCGGCAAACTGACGCCGCACGTCAGGGCCTGGAAGGTGATCGGTCCGTTCGCCAACCCGAACGGCCAGGACGCCCACGACACCGCCTACGGCCCGGAGACCAGCACCGACCCGACGGCGGAGTTCGATGGCGCCAAAGGCAAGGTGACCTGGAAAGACGCCGACGCCCCGAACGGTCGCCTCAACCTGCGCCAGGCCATCGCCAACGGCGACAACTTCGCCGGCTACGCTGCCTGCACCATCGTGGCCCCCGCCGCGCTGACCTGCGAACTCCGGATTGGCAGCGACGACGGCGCCAAGGCCTGGCTGAACGGCCAACTGATCTACAACCGCAAGGCCTTCCGCGGCCTGGTGGTCGACGACGAGCGGGTCACCATCAACCTCCAGCCCGGCCCCAACCGCCTGCTGGTCAAAGTCCTCCAAGGCGCCGGCGACTGGCTCCTCACCGCCCGCCTGGCCCGCGCCGAAGGCGGCTTGGAGGGCCTCAAGCTAGAGCGCTGAGGCACAGAAAGGGGTCAGGACCATTTATGGTACCCCATAAATGGTCCTGACCCCTTTCTGTGCCTGCGGGTGGTTCAGCAGGACAGCACGCGCTCGCGAATCAAAGGGGTCAGGACCATTTAAGGTACTCCATAAATGGTCCTGACCCCTTTGATGACGCTTCGCGCCAGCATCCATCCAGGCCAACGGCGCCCCCGCCAGCCGCGGGTGTTACTTCCACTCGGGTCAAGAGGGGTTATGGTACCCCATAAATGGTCCTGACCCCTTTGGCGGCTGCGGTTCAGGCGGGGAGGACGTGCTCGTGCATCCAGGTGATGTACTGCCGGGCGCAGCGGTCGACGTTGGCGAGGTTGCCGCCGCCGCGGAGTGGGGAGCAGGCTTCGTAGCTGGCGACGCCGTCGAATCCGCCGTCGGTGAGACCGGCGAAGAACTCGGCGTAGGGGATGTCGCCGCTGCCGAACGGCACGGCCCGCACCAACGGCGCGCCCGCCGGTTCGTAGTTGACCAGGTCCGGGCGGTAGCGCCAGCGGGGCAGCCGCACATAGTCGGCGTTGGTGGTGATCAGCGTGTGCGGCGCCGCCAGGTAAGCGGCGTGGTAGACGTCTTCGCCGCGCAGAAAAGGCGACCAGGCGTCGAACCCGAGCTTGGCGTTCGGACGGTCGATGTCGGCCAGCAGCTCCAGCAGCACTGCGGTCTGCACGCCCAGGTCGTGGTGGTTCTGAATCGCCAGGCTGAGGCCGTAGGCCGCGGCCCGGTCGGCGCACTCGCGCAGGCCGACCACGGTGCGGTCCCAGACTGCGGTCAGCCCGCCGGCGGCCGGCTCGTAGGCGGTGAAGACCCGCACTACTTTGGCGCCCACCTTCGCTCCGCACCGCGCCAGGGCCTCAACGTAGCCGATCTGGAGTTCCAGCCAGGGCACCTCGCCGGCGTTGCCGCCGACGAAGTCGGTGTAGGCTGCCACCACGGGACAGGTCACGCCGTGCTGCGCCAGCGCTGCCTGCATCGCCGGCACCTCCGCCGCGGCGTCCAGCGGTGAGCCGTGCGGGCGCTTGCCCATCAGCATCACGGCGTCGTAGCCCAACTCGGCGGCCTTGGCGATGCACTCGGCGGTGCTCAGGCGCGCCTGCCCCCAGAAGCCGGCGTAGCTGACGGTGAACAGACTCAGTTGCATCGGGCGCTCCTAAGGACTGACGTTCTGCGACTGGTCGACCGCCACGATGTGGTAGTCACCGCGGCTGGCAGGATCGACGAAGTGCGTCGCGATGGTCGAGCCGATCTGCTGCCCGCCAGCGAAGACGCGGTAGTAGACCAGATCGGGGGCCGGGCTGGCCTGCCAGGTGACCCGCGTTCCGCCGTCGCCGCGAGTGGCGACGAGACCCGTCACCGCCGGCGGCGGGGTGGCCTCGTAGGCCGTGGTGTAGACCACCAACTGGTTCGCGCCGATCCGGTCGCGGAGCACTCCCGCCGTCAGCGGCACGGTGCCACTGGGCGGCTGCAGATCGCCGAACGGGTGTTGCGGCACCGCCGCCGGGTCGTAGACGAAGCGCCGGAACGGCTGGGCGGTGGCGACGCCCGGCAGCTTGATGGCCACCGGCAGGGCCCGTGCGGCGCGGTTCAGCAGCACGATGGTCCAGGCGCCGTCAGGGCGGCGCAGCGCGCCGGCGCGCAGCCAGGGGTCGTCGGTCTCGACCCGCACGGCCGCCGCCGGCCCGGCGCAGTACTTGGCCAGCAGGCCGTAGCCATAGTAGGTGGCTCGGGTCGCGAAGCCGCCGTCGGCGGTGCGCTTGAACAGGCCCCACTTGTTGAGGTAGCTGCGCGAGTAGCCGTCCGGGAAATCCATGAAGGTCCAGTAGCCGGCAGCGTAGACCCCAGCGTTGAGGCAGGCGATCACCGTGTCCGCGAGTTGCAGGGCCACCAGCGGCTCGTCGGGCGTGTCCCACCAGACCGAGGTATCGAGCTTGACGCCGTTGACCGTGCGGCCGTCCTGCTTCGGACCGAACTCGCCCAGCACGAAGCCCTTGCCCTTGGTCCGCGCCAGGTCGGCGGCCCACTGCAACCGTTCGGCGAACCAGCCGTAGAACTGCTCGTCGCGGGGATGCCAGTTGTTGAAGTACTCGTGCCCGCCATAGATGGCGGTGATGTCGTTCATTTGCTGCGTGGCCCACTCGACGCTGTCCCAGCGGCCGACCGGGGAGGCATCGCTTGCCAGCAGGCCGACCGGCAGTTGGCGCCGTTGCAGGGCGGCGAAGAGCTCCTGGTGGTAATCCTTGAACTTCGGCAGATCGTGATAAAGCGCGCCCCACTCGCCCAGCGACAGCTCGTTGGTGAGGCAGAACCACTTCAGGTTGCTGGCGCCGCGGCGACGGATCAGGTACTCCAGAGTGTCGACGACGGCTTCGGCGTACTCCCGCCGCGGTGCCCCGGCCGCCACCTCGCGCGGGCCCCAGGTCGCCAGGTAGAGCTCGGTGGCGGTGGCTCGGAAGGTGTCGAACCAAGGCGCCATCGCATCCATCTGCTCCGGCGTCCAGTTCCAGGTGTGGTTGAGTCGCGCGAAGCTCGGTCGCAGCTCGCGCCAGCGCTTGAAGATCACGGTCTGCAGTTCGTCGTCGGTGGCCGGGAAGACGTGGTCGAATACGTGGAAGCCGACGCCGGCGAAGTTGGGCTGCGTGATCTGGTCGGGATGCACGGTGACCTGCCGCTCGGCGTCGCCACGGTCGGCCCAGACGGCGCCGCTGGCGGTCTGAACCACCTGCACATCGTCGAACCAGGCGGTGCCGACCGAGTTGAGGATGAGGCTGCAGCGCAGCGCCACCGCGCCGACCGGCGTGCGGGCGTGGATGCTCAGGCGGTCCCACTGCTGGGCGCCGAGGTTGAGGTGAATGGCGCTGTGCTCGATCCCAACGCGCTCGCCCTGGGCGCCGAGGAACTCCAGGCAGGCGTAGGCGCCGCTGCCCGCGGTGAGGCCTTGGGTGCGCACCCAGGCGACGGCCTGGAACTGGTCGCCCCGCTGCACCGGGCGGTGCTCCCACTGCAGTTGCGGCCAGTTCAGCGCCCCGCCAGGCGCGATTCGCAGTCGGGCACCGCCGCCGCGGCGGCCGCCCGTGGGGTCGTGGCTGAACTCGGCGCCGCCCTGCGTGCGCCAGGTTCCCAGACCGGTGTCGAACTGCTCTTCCAGCAGCGTCACGGGCGGCGCGACCGTCAACAACGTGGCCAGCGACCAGACCATGGCGTCCTCCGCGGCGCCCATCCTGCCACACCCACCGTGCCGCGGCAAGCCCCGGGCGCCCTGACAGCCGCGCCGCGCCGCGCGCACAATGAGCCGGTGGTGGTGACGCTGGCGGCTCGCCGGGCTATACTACCGCCGTGAGGCGCCGACTATGCCGGACGACTACAACATCGATGACCAGGTGCTCACCACCCGGCTGAGCACGATGATCAAGTGGGCCGAACAGCAGCACGCCAAGCTGAAGCACTCGGTCGACGGGTTGATCACCGCCGACAACATCGTCGGGAACACCGTCACCGCCGTCGAGCGCTGGGCGCAGCGCAACTCGGTCTTCCCGGCCCTCTTCGGTCTGGCCTGCTGCGCCATCGAGATGATGGCCGCGGGCGGCTCGCACTTCGACATCTCGCGCTTCGGCAGCGAGGTCTTCCGCGCCTCGCCGCGGCAGGCCGACCTGATGATCGTGGCGGGCCGCGTGAGCTGGAAGATGGCCCCGGTGCTGCGGCAGATCTACGACCAGATGGCCGAGCCGAAGTGGGTCATCGCGATGGGCGCCTGCGCCAGCAGCGGCGGCGTCTTCAACAACTACGCGATCGTGCAGGGCGTCGACCGCATCGTGCCGGTCGATGTCTACGTCCCCGGTTGCCCCCCGCGGCCGGAGCTGCTGCTGAACGGCATCTTCTTGCTGCAAGAAAAGATCGGTCGGGGCGAGAGCGCGCGTGAGACGGCCCTGGCCGCCGCGGCCGGCGCCGCGGTTTGACGGAGGGTTCAATGGCCGACCACCAGAACGGCGCCGGTGCCCCGCCGCAGTATCCCCCCAGCTTTGGCATGGCCGAGGCCTTCCCCGACGGCGGGGTGATGATGATGCACACCAATCACCTCGACGACCTGATCAACACCGCCCGCGCCAACTCGTTGTGGTACATGACCTTCGGCCTGGCCTGCTGCGCCATCGAGATGATGGCCACCGCCGGCCCGCGCTACGATCTCGACCGCTTCGGCATGATTCCCCGCGCCACCCCGCGGCAGAGCGACCTGATGATTGTCGCCGGGACGGTCGTCAAGAAGATGGCCCCCCGGGTGAAGCGGCTCTACGACCAGATGGCCGAGCCGCGCTACGCCATCGCGATGGGGACCTGCGCCACGATGGGTGGTCCGTTCCAGGACAGCTACAGCGTGCTGATGGGCGCCGACCAGGTGATCCCGGTCGACGTCTACATCCCGTTCTGCCCGCCCCGCCCGGAGTCGCTGCTGCACGGCGTGCTGCAGTTGCAGCGCAAGATTCGCCACGAGAAGTACCACCAGGCCCGCAGCATCTCGCCGCTCGGCCGGCTCTTGCGCGGCCTGCTTGACCGTGGCGAGGAGCGCGCGGCGGATTAGCCGCGCGTTCGCGTCAGAACTCCCAGCCCTGCAGCAGGGCGCCGTCGGCTCGCTCCAAGCGCAGCCAGTCAACGGTCAGCTTGCCCGGCGCCGAGCTGGGGTCCAGCCGGATGCTCTGCAACGCCGCGGCGGCTCGGAACGGAATGCTCAGTTCCTGCCATTGGTTGTCGTGCTGCAGCGGCACGTCCAGGCGGACCTCGCGGTTGAACTGCGGCACCTGCGCCGTGCCCCAGTAGAAGTGCGCCGGTCCCGCACTCGCCGAGCGGATCCGTAGCCGTAGCCGGTACTCTCCGGCCGGCGCCTTCAGGTTGCTGGTCCAGATTCCTGGGTCGGCGCCGGTGCTCTCGATCTCCAGCAGCCCGGCCGCCTTCGTCAGGCGGGTGTCGCCCGAAGGCTGCCAGCCGTCGACCGGCTGCCGCGCCGGGTCGTAGTTCGGGTTGAGGCGCGGCACCAGCCCGGCGGTGGCGGCCAGGTGGGCGGTGACCAAAGCGTTCAGGTGGCGCACCCGCTCCGGCTGCGCGGCGGCCAGGTCGCGGGTCTCGCCGAGGTCGTCGCGCAGGTTGTAGAGCTCGCAGCGGTCGCTGCCGTCGGGGTTGTCGAGGTGGTAACGGATCAGCTTCCAGTCGCCGCTGCGGACCGCCGTGGCCGGCGGGTTGGCACCCTTCGCGCCGGTGTGCGGAAAGTGGACGAAGATCGCTTCGCGGGGCAGCTTGCCGCCCGCCAGGACGCCCTGCAGGCTGACCCCATCGAGCTGCTGCCCGGTCGGGCGGGGCAGGCCCAGCAGGTCGAGGAAGGTGGGGTACCAGTCGACGCTGCAGACCACCTCGTCGCTGCTGGCGCCGGCCCGCGTGAGTTGGGGTGCGGCGACGATCAGCGGGACGCGGATGCCGCCTTCGTAGATGGTGCCCTTGCCGTTGCGCAACGGCGCGTTGCTGGTCGGCGTGGTGCCCTCGACGGTGTCGTACATGTTGCCACCGTTGTCGCTGGTGAAGACGAAGATGGTGTTGTCCCACAGGCGCAGTTCGTCCAGCGTGTCCAGCAGGCGGCCGAGGTTCTGGTCCAACGCGGTCATCATGCCGCCCATCGTGGGGCAGTTCTGCGGATCGTCGGGACGCACGCGCGGGCGGGACTGCGCGATGTCGGCGGCCTTGGCCTGGTACGGGGCGTGGACCGACCACATCCAGTAGTTCAGGAAGAACGGCTCGGCGCGGTGGGCCCGGATGAAGTCGACCGCCGTACGGCCCATCCGGTCTTCGATGTGCTCGCCGGGCGGGCCGTCCTGCCACTCCTTGATACGGTGCGGGGCCAGGTAGCTGGGCGGGCCCGGGTAGCTGCCGCCAGGGCTGACCAGCTCGAAGCCCTGCGCGCTGGGACCGTAGGGCGGCCAGCCGAGGTGCCACTTGCCGAGGTGCGCGGTGCGGTAACCGGCAGTGCGCAGCGTCTCGGCGAGCGTGGTCTGCTCCAACTTCAGCCGCGTCGCCGATTGCGGCTGCACCAGCCGTTGGCCGGGCGGGCCACTGGCGGGAGTCACCGGGTCGAGCAGCTCCTCCTGGAGATGGCAGCCGGGCACGGTGATGCGCAGCCGGGCCGGCCACTGGCCGGTCAGGATGCTGGCGCGAGTTGGCGAGCAGAACGGGCTGGCGCTGTAGGCGTTGGTGAAGCGCAGCCCGCGGGCGGCCAGGCGCTGCACGGCCGGGGTCTGAAAGAACCGGCTGCCGTACGGCTCGGTATCGCGCCAGCCGAGGTCGTCACACAGCACGAAGACGACGTTCGGCCGGGTCGCCGCCCGGGTCGGTCGGGCGGCCAGCGCCGCCAAGCTGCCGCCGAGGAATGCTCGCCGTGAGAAGCCGCGCATCGGTTGCTCCGGCCACACCATTCGGAGCCGGCTGGCGGCGCTCCTCCCCAAACGCCGGCCCGCGCCCCGCGGGCGGGCTCGGGCCGGCCGGTCACGAGGCCGGGGATTAGCCGCCGATGTTGTAGAAGTCGTCCAGCCACTCGTCCCAGCGGCCGTCGGTGGCGAAGGACTGCTGGCGGTAGCGCGTCCGCAGGTCCTGCCAGTCGGTCTGGCTGGGATTGAAGATCGCCACGCCGGTCGAATCGGCCTTGCTGCTGCCGCTATGGCGCTCGGCGACCAGTGCCGCGGTCAACGCGGCCCGGACCGCTTCGCGACCGGCGATCAACTGCGCGTCGTTGGTCCGCGAGGCGACCTCGTCGCAGAAGTCGAGCAGGTCGCGGTTGCCCTCGTAGAGCGAGCTGCCCGACCCATAGCGCTGGGCGGCCGCCCGGGCCGCGACGATCTGGGAGTGGAAGGTGCCGTCCTTGGCGCGCAGCAGATCGGCGTAGTTGCTGATGGCGGTCTGCAGCGCCCCGAGCTGCGCCGACCGCAGCGCCGACTGGGTCAGCTCGAAGCTGCCGCCCATCACGTCGACCGTCTCGTTGACGATGTGCGCGGCCAAGGTCTCCGCCGCGGTGTCGGGGTTGCTGATCAGCGGCGCCAGGATGTCGGTGTAGGGATAGCCCTCCCCAGGCGGCGATTCCTCGCTGCCGACCACAAAGGAGCAGAGGCCGCGAATCTGATAGGCCACTTCCATCATCTGCATCAGCGAGCTGTCGAAGCTCACGATGTCGAGGTTGGTCCCGACGTTCAGCGCGTCGGACAGCTCGGGCGTGGTGACGAAGGTGTTCTGGGTGTCATCGAACAGCACGCCGCGGGTGCCGCCCGCCGCGCGGTGCCGCCAGCCGGCGCCGTGGTTCCAGATGTTGACCAGATAGCGCTCGGCGGGGTACTCGGCCATGGCGTACTGGACGAACGCCTTCAAGACGTCCTTGTCGCCGGTGTCGACCTCGCCCAGCACCTCGGCCTGGCCGCCCTCGCCAGCCGAGAGGGCCGAGGTCATCACCGTCGGGTCACTGTCGTGCCGCACGCGGAAGCGGCGGGTGTCCGTCCAGTTGCCGTTCGAGGTGTCGAAGCCGCGGGTGCGGTCCAGCATCACGACGATGGCGACATCGTCGTGGTTGGCCAGCGCCTCCATCTCGTTGATGTCCTCGATGGCGTACTCTTCGAGGTCGTTGTCGGCGTTCATGAACATGATCAGAGTCCACTTGAACTCCGCGTCGCCGCCGCCGCCACCGCCGCCACCGCCGACGACGTTCGAGAAGTTGGCGGTGGTGTCGCTATTGGCCACCGCCGTGGCGTCGGCGGACTGACCCTGACAGCTCAGGCGGTACTGCCCCGGCTCGACATTGCCAAAAACGTAGTCGCCGCTGGTGTTGCTGACGGTGGTCGTGCTGCCGATCTGCCGGCTGCGGTTCTCGGTCAGCCGGTAGAGCGTCACGGTCACCCCGCTGACGCCCACCAGGCTGCTGTTGAGCAGCCGCCCAGCCAGCTTGCCGCGGCCCGCCGAGCGGGTATCGACGCCAGGCAGGACGCCGGCGGTGGTGAAGTTGTAGGTCGTGTCGACCACCAACCCGCCGCCTGTCGTGCTGCCGCCCCCACTGCAGCCGGCCAACCCGAAGGTGGCCAGGCTCAGAACCGTTCCCCACCAGACTGCCTGCCGTCGCATCCGGCTTCTCCTCATGCTTCCCACCGCCCGCCGCGGGCGCTGACTCCAACGCCCGGCCAGGGCGCTCTCTTCAAGTGTACCGTCCGGGACGCCCTCCGCGGCGACGTCGTCAAGTCGGCGGTGCTACGAAAGCATGACGCGCCGCCCCCAGGCTAGCTGCCGGGGGCTGCCCAGGGCCAGCCGATCACCGCGAAGCCGGCCCAGAAGAAGGGGTGCAGCGTACTGCGCCGCACCTCGCGCTGGGCCGCGGCGAGCGCCGCGGCGGGGTCGCGGGTGGCGCGCCAGTGCTCGTAGAAGCTGGCCATCAGGTGGCCGGTGGCCGCGTCGGGGGCCCACCACAACGAGGCGATCACCTGGCGAGCGCCGGCGTGCAGAAAGGCGCGCGCCAGGCCGACCAGTTCGGCGGTCGCCGTGCCTTGCCGACCGGTCTCGCAGGCGGCCAGGGTCACCAGGCTGCCCGGCAGCCGACAGCGGTAGAGGTCGGCGGCGGTGATCAGCTCGCCGTTCTCGAGGCGCAGGGCGCTGAACAGCGGGCTCTCGGGCCGGAACACGGCGTGTCCGCAGAAGTGGACCAGGCCAACCTGCTGGCTGGCGGCCAGGACCGCCTCGCGGGTGGCCGCGGCGCCGCGTAGCAGCACGGTGTCGAGCACGCCGCTGACCGCCCGCAGTTCGGCCTCAACCGCGGCCAGGTGCTCGCGGGCGCCGCCCACCGCCAGGCCGCCGCCGACGCTGGCGGCGGGCCGGGTGGCCAGCCGCGCCAGCACCGCCGCCGACGGCACCAGACCGAGGGCATGGGTCTCGACGAGCAGGTCCAACCCGTCGTGCAGCGCCGCCCAGGGGATCCCCCAGAGCGGGCCGTGGGGGGCAATCACCAGCCGCTCGACGCTGTCGACGATGTCGGCCAGGGGGGCCAGCAGCAGGTCGTAGAGTTCCGCCAGGTCGGCTTCGGCGCCGGTCACCAGGCCCGGTCCAACCTGCGCCAGCCGTTCGGTGCCGGCCTGACAGAGCAGCACCAGGTTGCTTTCGTAACGCGCCAAAGCCTCGCGCACCTGCGGCAGCCGGCCCGGCAGATGGACCAGTTGCAGCACCTCTTGACCGAGCGCCAACAGCGTCAGGTCGTCGCCCTCGGTGAAGGTCTCCAGCAGCAGGGCGTCGCGCGGCAGCAAGCGGCGCAGCGCGGCGGCGTCCAGGGCAGTGGGCGCGAGACCGCGCAGCGCGGCCTCCTCGGGCGCCGCCACGGCCAGGCCGAGGTGCAGGTCGAGCAGCTCCTGGCGCGCCGCGGCCAGGTCGGCGACCCAGGTCTGGTAGGCCGCTGCGCCCGCGCGGGGGGCGTCGTCGGTGAGCAGTTCGTGCAGCCGCGCCGCCAGGTCGCGCTCGCGTTGCAGCCAGCTCGCGTCGGCGTCGGCGCTCGGCAGTTCGGCCAGGCTGACGGCGTCCACCAGACTCCGCGCCTTGGCGCGCTGCATCACGGCCAGGGCGGTCTCGGCATCGTGCAGCGTGTGGCAGAGCTGCAACAACGCGGCGTACAGCGCGCCATGGTCGGGGGCTTCGTCGAAGGCAGCCCGGAGCAGGTCGTGGCGCAGCCCGGCGCCGAGTTGCTCCAGGGCGTCGGCCGCCAGCAGGCCGTACTCGAGCGCCTGGCGCGCATCCCCGGCGGCGGCGGTGGCCCGCAGCAGACCCCACCAGGCGCGCCAGCGCAGGTCGCTGAGCGCCTCGGGGACCACGCCCAAGACGCTCCAACAGGTTTCGGCCGCCTCGTCCAGGCGGCCCTCGCGCCAGGCCAGCTCGGCCCGCAGCAGGTCGGCGGCGGCCGCCTCGTGGGGCAGGCCGCTGGTGGCCAAGGCCAGCCGCGCGCCCTGCAAGGTGGTGCGCGCGGCGGCGAAGTCGCCGCCGGCCATCTGCAGGCGCGCCCGCCAGAGCTCCGCCTCGGCGCCCTCCAGACGCAGGTCGAGCCGCCGGAAGATCTCGGCCGCTTCGTCGAGCGCGGCCAGCGCCGCCGCGGAGCGACCGCCACCGGCCAGCACCGCGGCGCGGTTCAGCAGCAGGGTGGCGCGGTGCGCCGGGGCCCCAGCCGCCAGCGGCGCGGCCGCTTCGTCGAGTGTCTGCAGCGCCAGTTGCGGATCGCCCAGCCGGCGGTAGACCTCCGCCAGATTCACCTTCACCTGCGCCGCTTCGGCCACCGCGCCCAGCTCTTCGAGCAGTTCGATGGCGGAGCGGTAACCGGCCAACGCTTCGCGGTAGAGCCGCAGCCCCTCGGCCGCGGCGGCCGCCGCCCAGCGGGCGCGGGCCACTTCCAGCGACTCGCCCAGCGCGCTGAAGGCCTGCTCCGCGGCCTGCGCGGCCTGCAGCGCCGCCTCGCAGCGGCCGACCTCGGTCAGCAGCGCGGCGCGGTTCAGGTCGAGCCGTGCCAGCTCGCGCTGGTCGCCGCTGCTGCGCAGCCGGCCGCGGACAGCGTCGAGCATTCCCAGAGCCGCGGTGTAACGCCCGCGGGCCCGCAGCACCAGGGCCTGGTTGGCGCGACAGGCGGTGACTTCGCGGTCAAGCCCGGCGGCTTCGTAGAGCGCGGCGGCCCGGTCGAGGGCGACCTCGGCCCCGGCGGCGTCGCCCGCCATCAGCCGCGTCACGGCCAGTTCGCGGGTTGCCTCGGCCAGGTCGGGTCCGGCGGGCATCAAGGTGACGGCGCGCTCGACCGCGGTCAGTGCGGCACCGACCTCGCCGGCGGCCCGGGCCAGCGCTGCGTCGGCCAGCTCCCGCCAGGCCCGTTCTTGGGCGGTGGCGGGCGGCGGCGCCGCGGACAGCAGCTCCTGCGCCGCGTGGCGGTCACCGGCGCGGGCGAGGTCGAGGACTCGCCGGCCGCGGTCGGACCAGGTGTCGGCGGACTCCGGCATCAGGCCGGGATCTCGACCGGCTGCACCAGCCCGAGCGTCGGCACCAGCAGCTCATACCGGCCTGGCGCGAGGCCCAGGAAGCGGAACCGTCCGAGCGGGTCGGTGTGGCTCTGTTCGAGCAACTCTCCGTCCACGAAGCGCAGTTCGACCTCCAGGTCGGCCGGGGACTCGAGGGCGGTCAGGAAGACCTGCCCCCGCACATTGAGGCCTTGCACGGCGTGTCCGAGCGCGGCATCGGCGTCGCCGCTGACGGCGCCCGGCAGCTCGACGGTGGCGGCGGAGCCGGCGCGCGAAGCCAGCGCGAAGGTGGCCAGCGAGGGCTGTTGCAGCGCCGCCAGGAAGTCCTCACGGACTTGTGCCAGGCGCGCCAGCCAGCTCTGGCGGGCGTCGGCCGACGGGCGGTGGTGCTCCCGCAGCAACCGCGTCGCCTGGTCCAGCACGGCCGCCGGCGGCGGCGGCAGAGGATCGGCCGCCAGATAGGCATCCAAGCGCTCTTCGAACAACATCGCCATCGGATTGCGCTCCGCCCGATTCACGGTCTGGCCCTCCCAACGCCCACTCCCAGCTCGGCATTCCCAATGCTGCGAGGATCTTCGTGCAGCCACTCCAGGACCTGCCGCCGGACCTGTTCGCGCCCGCGGTGGATCCGCGTGGTGACGGTGTTCTTCGGCATCTGCAGCCGCTCCGCGATGGTCTGGTGCCCCAGGCCGTCGCGGTAGTACAGCTCCAGCGGTTCGCGGAAGCGGTCGGGCAGTAGCCGCACGGCGCGCTGCACCAGGTCCAGCAGCTCCTTGTCCAGCAGCGCCTGCTCCACATCGACCTCGGCCGGCAGCAGCTCGCCGAGCTCGGGTTCGCCCTCTTCGGCGGCGCAATCGAACGACAGGTGGCCGTCGTGCCGCCTGCGGCGGCGCGCCTGGTCGATGATCACCGACTTCACCACGACTCGCAGGTAGGCGCGAAACCCGGTGCGGTACTCGTAGCTGACGATCTGCCGCTGGAGCTTCAGCCAGACCTCGCTGAAGATGTCGCCGGCGTCCTGGTCATCGACTCCGAACTGGCTGCAGACGGCGTAGACGAAGCGCGCGTAGCGCGTCAGCAGAGCTTCGCCCGCGGCCAGGTCGCCCGCCCGGAAGGCCAGCGCCAGGTCGTCGTCGATCCACCGCTCGTATCGTGGCACACCGCGGCTCCTTCAACTTTTGACCGCCCCACGGCGTCATTCTACAATACGCCCGCCGGCGCGGCAGGTCCTGCCGCGGAATGCCGGTCGGCCGGGCGACGTTCGGAGGGCAGGAGAGGCCATGTCTGCAGCATCGCGGCTGGGGGGCGTCTGGATCCTGCTGCTCCTGGCAGCCACCGCGGTCGCCGCGGCGCCGCTGGCCGAAGAGCTGCGCGACGCCGACGGTCGGCTGCTGGCCCGCCTGGACTGGACGACGCGGCAGTTGACCGCCACCGGTAAGGCCCGGCTGGGCCGGCCGACCGCGCTGCTGGAGCGCGCTGCCCGCGGCGACGCCTATGCCAACCTGGCCCTGCTGGCGCGGCGGGTGCGGGTCGACGCGGCGCGGCGAGTCCAGCAAATCGCCGCCGAGCCCGCGGTCGCCACGCACCTCGAGGCTTACATCCGCTACGCCCAGTTCGGCACCCTGCGCCGCGAGGGTGGCTTCGCCTACCTCGACGCCAGCGTGCCGCTGTTCGGCATCAGCGCCGGCGGCGAGACCCGCTACCTGGGCAGCGAGCTGTACCAGCGCGACGACGTCTGGGCCCACGAGGTACTCGCCGCGCCGCCGTTGGCCGACGGTCCGACCGGCGTGGTGCTCGACGCGCGGGAGCTGGCGGCCGACGGGTCCCTGGCTCCCGTGGTGCGCGACACCACCGGCCGGGTCGTCTGGCACGTCGAGTGCGCCGACCGCGAGCTGGCGATCGCCGCCGGGGCGGTGCAGTACCTCAACGATCTGGACGAAGCCCGGCGCACCAGTCGGGCCGGCGAGCGGCCGCTGGTGCTGGCGGTGGCGGCCACCGTCGAGGGCGACCTGGTGGTCAGCGAGGCCGTCGGCCAGATGCTGGCGCCGCCGGCGGTCGTCCAGCCGGTGCTCTGGCTGGGGGGCTGGATCCGCACCATCACCCCCGTGTCACCGTTCCGCCGGATCTGTTGCGTCAGTACCGCGCCCCGGCCGGCGCCGCCCGCCAAGCCGGCTGCCCCGGCGCCGACGGCCTGAAGGAGTTCTGCGATGTGCACGCACCCCGTGTTGGCTAGCTGGCTGCTCCTGCTGGGCAGCGCCCTGGGTCAGGCCCGGCTCGAACCGGTGCGGCTGCAGCAGGGCGCCACCGTGATCGACTGGTCGGCCGGCACGATTCAGGTCACCGGCCGTGGGATTGTCAGCCCCGACCGGCCGTCGCTGGCGCTGGCGCGGCGGGTCGCCATCCTGGACGCTTACCGCAACCTGGCCGAGGCGGTGCGCGGGGTGCAGGTCAGTGGCCAGCAGACCGTCGGCGCCGCGGCGGCCGAGAACCGCACCGTCCAACTGCGCGTTGACGGCTTCATTTCCGGGATGCAGGTGGTCAACGAACGGACCGAACCGGGGCCGCCGCAGGAGTTGGTGGTGACGATGCTCGCACCGCTCTACGGCGACCGCGGCCTGACCGGCGTGCTGCCCCCGGCCGGCCCGCCGGCGCCCGACGGGGCCGCCGAGGTGACCAGCCTGGTGATCGATGCCCGCCCCCTGCCGCCCGACGAGGCGGTCAGCCCGTCGCTGCGGCCGCGGCTGGTCGACCGGCGGCGGCAGACCGTGCTGGAGCTGCTGCCCCCGGCCACCGCGACGCGTGAGCAGCCGCCGGCCTGGTGGTGGGATGTCGCCACCGCGACCACCAACACCGGCCAGGGACTCGCCGACCTGCAGCTCGGCAACCTGGCCGCCCGGCTCGGCGAGCGCCCGCTGGTGGTCCGCGCCTGGGCGCTGGCGCCGGGCGACAGCGCGCTGCTGCTGGACGATGGCGACGCCGCCCAGGTCCGGGCGCTGGCCGGCAGCGCGGTCCTGCGCGAGGGGCGGGTGCTGCTGCTCCGCCAGAACCTCGGCGGCGGCGGCCCGCTGCCCGAGCGCCGTGCGCGGCCCGAGTTGCTGGCAGCGACGCCGCCCGTCACGCCGACCGTGCTACCGCCCAAAGTCGAGCCGCCGAAGGTCGAGCCACCGAAAGTGGAGCCCCCGAAAGTGGAACCGCCGAAGCCGGACGGCCCGCGGCCGGTGCTGCCGCCGCCGGCCCATCCAGATGACCCGCCCGCCGGGCTGGACTGACCTACGGGGCTGCTGGCAGCCGGCGCCAGGTGGCGCTGAAGACGGTCGCCGCGGTGGTCCGGCGGAGGCGCAGGGTGTCCCAGGCCTGGCCCGGCACGCCCGGCGCGCGGGCCACCGCCACCTGCGTCCCAGGCTCTGCCCGCATGGTCACCTCCAGCCGCGCGCCGGCGGGCTTGGCCAGTGTCCAGGTGGCGACGATCGGCTGGTCGCTGAGCGCGCCGCGCAGGTCGGCCAGCCGGGCGTAGGTCTTGTTGGCCGGCTGCTCCGAAAGCGGCTCCAGCGGCAGGTTGACGGTCAACTTGCCGGGGGCGCGGGCGAACCAGTCGAGGTCGACCACGGTCTGGCCGCTGACGGTGAAGTCGTCCTGCAGGCCGTCGGGCAGCAGTTGCACGGCGCGCTCCAGGTGGAAACCCGGATAGGCCGCGTCGCTGACGGCCACGGCGCGGCCGGCGGCCGGGTCGAAGTGGCGCAGCTTGCCAGTGGTGGCTTTCTGCGAGGCGTGGTTGACGACCACGGTGTTGTGCGCCGCGGTGGTCTTGAACCACTCGCTGTGTATCGGACTGCCGTAGCCGGCGGTGCCGGGGTCGGGCAGCAGCACCTGGCCGTGACCGTAGAGCAGCAGTTGCAGCTTGTCGGGATGGCCGTGCCCGCCGCCGTGTTCACCGTACTCCAGCATCGCGCAGAGCGCGGCCGCACCCTGGCCCTGACGCAGCACCGCCAGGCCGGTGCCGCTGAGGTTCTCGGAGCCCGGCGGCTGCCACGCGTCGCCGGCCGGCAGGTCCTCGCCGTACTGCCAGGTGACCTGCCCACCGCGCTTGACTCCGGAGGCATAGAGCAACCGCAGCGCCGCGGCCAGTTGCGGGTCGCCGGTCCAGGCCAGCGCACGCTCCAGCGGCGCGGCCGCCGGCAGGCCGTTGCTGTAGCCCATGTCGTTCAGGCTGGGCGCCACCAGGTTCGGGAAGGCCAGCCGCAAGGGGAGGGTGACCATCCGCAGCAGCCGCGGATCCTGGTGCAGCGGATCGCCGTGGCGGCGGGCGGCTTCGACGTGAGAGCTCAGCGCGCTGAGCGTGTAGTTGTGGTAGCCCAGTGACCGCTCGAACCACATCCCGTCGGGCAACACGCCCTGGGCCAGTTGCTGCTCCAACCCGATCTTGCCCGCGCGGCCCTTGGCGATCAGCGCGGGGTCGCCCAGGAAGTAGCCGACGCAGGAGCTCATCGCGTTGTGCCAACAGGTGATGTTGTGGATGCCGCCCTGGTAGTACTTCCAGCACTGCGCCTCGCCGGGCCGCAGCAACTGCTGCTCCAGGCGCTGCTGCTGGGCTGGCGTGAAGCAGTCCCAGGCCAGGTCGGCCGCGTCCAGGATGCCGATCAACCAGCTCGCTTCGGTCAGCGATTGGCTCTGCACCCGGCCTTTGCCGACCGGGCCGCGACCTTCGGGGAACTCGGCGTAGTGCTGCGCGTACCAGTCGACGATCCGCGCTGCGGCCAGGCCGTACCGCCGCTCGCCGCCGATCTGCCAGGTCAGCGCCAGGTTGCGCGCGGCGTCGAGGAAGTCGCCGTGGCGGTGGCTGACCCAGGTCGCGTCGAACGTCGGGCCCTCCCACTCCTGGCCGCAGGCCGGGCAGCGGTGGCGGTGGGGGGAATCGAGCCGGAAGGTCAGCCGCGCGCCGTCGGCCGGGCAGGCGTAGTCGTGGCTCCAGCCGCCCTGCTGCAGCGGCGGCTCGGCGGTCGTGTTGACCCACGCGTCGGCCGTCTGCTGGACGCTGGCGAAGGCCTCGCGGGCCCACTCGAAGCGGTCCAGCCTGGCCTTCATGCGGGCGATGTCGCCGGCATCGTAGAACAGGTTGGGGTGCGGCATCGGGGCCAGCAGCAGCAGGGCGGCGAGGGTGGCGGTCATGGCGCGCTCCGGCCCGAGCGTTCCGCATCGCCGGCCGGCGTCCTGCTCAGCGGCCGGTCCCCAGGCGGATCGCCTCGCCCGCCAGTACGACGCCCCAGACCAGTCCGGCCACTCCGGCGGCGGCCGCGGCGACGTCCTTGATTCGCCCGATCTGCTCGTGGTGCCGCGACTCGACGTGGTCGCAGAGCTGCTCGAGGCTGGTGTTGAACATCTCGGCGACCAGCATCAGGCCGGTGACGGTCAGCAGCAGCATCACGTCGACCCACTCGTGACAGACGATGGCGAAGGCGACGGTCAGCAGCGAGAGAGCGGTCTTGAAGGTCACGCTGCGATCCACCCGTGCCGCGTAGAGGAATCCACTGAGGCAGATCTGCGCTTTGCGAACCGGTCGCCAGCGGCGCCAGCCAGTCACCGTCGTCGGATCGGCCACGACGCGCTCTCCCGCCGGCGGGTACGCCAGCCCCTGACCGAGCCCTGCCGCCGCGCGGCTGAGGTTGGGCGGCAGGACTGTGGCCCGCCGCGCCGAAGGCCGTGGCAGTCGGAGAACGACGGTGTTGACCACGCTGACGCTGCTGCTGCTGACCGCTGGGGAGCCCGGCTTGCTGGGCTACTGGCCGCTGAACGGCGCCGCGGCAGACGCCAGCGGGCAGGGCCACGACGCCGCCGGCACGGCGGCCTGGGAGACCGGTCGGGTCGGCCAGGCGCTGCGCGATGGGGCGGTCCTGACGGTGCCGGATCACGCCGACCTCCGCCTGGCGCCGGGCCTGGTGCTGGACTGCTGGGTCTACTTCGCGCAACGGCCGACCGCCTGCGAGGTCTTGCTGTTGAAGGACCAGGAGTACCAGCTCCGCGTCAATCCGCCCGGCGAAGGTGGCCGCTTCGCCTTCTTCGTCTACCTCGAAGGCTGGGAGCCACGGGTCACCGGGCCGGTGCCCGAGCCGGGCAAGTGGCACCATGTCGTGGCGCGCTGGACCGGCTCCGAGACCATGCTCGAAGTGGATGGCAAGCGCTCGGTGGCGCCGCGCGGCGGGGTTGCCCTGCCGACCACCAACCCGCTGCAACTGGGTCGCCTGGCCGGCCGGCTGGACGAGGTGCGGCTGCTCAACCCGACCTTGGTCACCGAGCGGACGCTGCGAGCGTTGCCGGCCGAGCCGGCGGTCGCCCAGACCAAGTTCGGCGGCAAAGCGGGCTGGGACGGCTGGAGCGGCCTGCTGGGAGCCCGCGCCCGGGCCACCGCCGGCCGGCTGTCGGCCGATCTGCCCGATGGCGGCGCGGTGGTCAGCGGTCCGCTGGCCGTGCCGCTGACCGGGCGGCGGACGGTCTCGCTGGAACTGGGACCGGGCCAGGGCCAGGCGCTGCTGAGCTGGGTCACCGACCAGGGTGCCGGCAGCGCTGGCGTCCGGCTCTGGCCCGACGGCCGCACCAGCCACGTCACACCAGCCGAGCACCCGACCTGGAACGGCACCCTCCGCCGGCTGGCGATCTCGTTTCCGGGGCAAGCCCGGACCATCACCATGACCGCGCTGGAGCTGGCCGCCGAGCCGCGCGGCACGCCGTTCTGCTATGTCCGTAACCTGGCCCCGGGCCGCGCGGTGCTGCGGAGCGGGCGCGAGGAGCAGTTGATCGCCGCGGTGCGCAGCCTCGGGGCGACGGCCGCGACGCCGCGGGCGACGCTCCGCGTGCCGGCCGGCGTCGAGCTGCTCGACCCGGCGACGCAGAACCTGCCCGATCTGCCCGCCGGTTCGACCACCCCGCTCCGCTGGCGCCTCCGCGCGGCGCGGCCGGTCACGGGCACGGCGACCGTCGAGCTGGCCTATGGCGGCGCTGCGCCAGCCACCAAGGCGGCGCTGCTGAAGTTCGACGCGCCCCTGGCCGGTCCGCCGGCGACCTATGTGCCCGCCCCGAAGCCGGTGCCCAGCGACTTCCTGACGCTGATGCACTACTGCCCGCTTTGGAAGGAGGGCACCCACTACGGCTGGCAGCGCATCGAGCCCTGGCCGGAGCGGCGCCCCGCCATCGGCTACTACGACGAGGGCACCCCGGTGGTCGCCGACTGGCACATCAAGTACGCGCTGGAGCACGCGATTCAGGGGTTCATCTACTGCTGGTACCGGGCCGACAAGTCGCCGCAGATCAAGCACCAGCTCGGCCACGCCATCCACGATGGGCTGCTCAAGGCGCGCTACGTCGACCGGTTCAAGTTCAGCATCATGTGGGAGAACGGCTGCGCCGAGGGCTGCAGTGGGCGCGACGACCTGCTCAACAACCTGCTGCCGTACTGGATGGAGAACTACTTCAAGCACCCCTCCTACGTCAAGATCGACAACAAGCCGTTGCTCTACATCTGGGTCCCCGGCAACGTCAGCCGGGACCTCGGCAAGCCCGCCGAGGTCCGCGCCACCTTCGAGGCGATGCGCGCCGCCTGCCGCCGGGCTGGGTTCGACGGCCTCTGGATCGTCGGCTGTGTCGGCAGCGCCGACCGCGCCACCTTGGAGCGGATGCGCGACGAGGGCTGGGACGCCAGCTCGGCCTACGGGCTGGTGGGGCCCACCAGCAAGCCGCCGGGGTACGACATCGAAGGCGTGCAGACCAGTGATGCCACCGAAAGCGTGCCGCGGCAGGAAGACCTCTGGCGCGGCAAGCGGGCCGTCGGGGCGATCCCGGACATCATCGACGTGATGCAGGGCTGGGACCCGCGCCCGTGGCACGGGCCGCGGACCAGCAGCTACCTCGCCGGCGCCACCCCGGCCAGCTTCGAAGTCGCCTGCCGTGCGGCGTTGACGATGCTCCGGCAGACGCCCGGCAACGGACTCGACAAGCGCGTCGTCGTGTTCGACAACTGGTGCGAGTTCGGCGAGGGGCATTACCTCGAGCCGACCGTCGGCTGGGGGTTCCAGTACCTCGACGTGATTCGCCGGGTGTTCGGCAAGCCGGCGCCGCCGCCCGACCACATCGTGCCCGAGGATGTCGGCCTGCCGGCCCCCGAGCAGGTCTACCTGGCGCGGCGCGAGCTGCTCGGCGGCTGGGACGAGCGGCCGCGGGTGGTCAGCGGCGACCAGATCGCCCTTTGGACGTTCGACCGCGAGGACGCCAGCCTGGCCCGTGACGCCGGCAGCGCGGGCTTCCACGGGCTGAAACAGGACTTCGTGACCGGACCCGGCCACCGCGGCGCGGGTTTCGTCTGCCGCGGCGGCAGCGTGACGGTGGCGCCGCACCCCCTGCTGCAGCCGACCGACGGCCTGACCATCAGCCTCTGGTGCCGGGCCGAGCAGCCCGGGCAGCAGGACCGCTGGATGCTCAACTGCGTCGGCGACGCCAGCACTGGCTACCGGCTCGGCCTGGGCGACGGTCGGCTGACCTTCCAGGTGCCGAAGACCAGTTGGAGCCACGGCCTGGCCGCGCCCGCGCCACTGCCACTGGGGCAGTGGGTGCACGTCGCGGCGACCTACGATGGGCAGACGATGCGGCTCTTCCAGGACGGCCGCGAGGTCGCCCACCTGGAACGCGGCGGGCCGCTGCAGCCGTCGACCGCGGCGCTGACCATCGGCAACTACGGCGCCGGGCACCCGCGGGCGTTCTTCCAGGGCACGCTGGACGAGGTCCAACTGCGCAACCGGGCGTTGACGCCGGCGGAGATTGCGGCCGAGGCGACCGTCGCGGTGGCCGCGCCGTGAGAGTCAGCGCCAGTCGAACAGCACGCCGACCGCCGCGTCCTTGTCGCTGAGGCGCTGGTAGACCGCGGCGGCGTCGGACGGCTGGACCGTGTCGGTGTGCAGCGGTGCCACCAGCAGGCGGTCGCCCGCGACCAGCTCCAAGAGCAGGCGCAGATCGCCCAGCAGGCTGTGGCGCACCCCATCGGCCGGCCGCGCGGGCAGCCGCCACTCGTGGGCGCCCTTGAGGGTGATGCAGCCGTTGCCCCAGAGGTGCACCAGATTCAGCAGCTCGGTGGCGTCGGTCTGCCACTCGCCGCGGGGCGAACCAGCCAGCACCACCTCGCCGCGCGGCGCCGTCATCTGGCAGGCCAGGGGCACCAGCCGGGGATTGCCGACCGCTTCGACGGTGACCTTCACGCCGTGCCCGCCCGTTGCCGTCTTGACGGCCGCCAGGCCGCCGTCGGGGCCGGGATCGAGTACCTGCCGCAGCCCGCAGGCCGTGCCCAGGGCGCGCCGACGAGCGCTCAGATCGAGACCCCAGACGGTGGCGCCGGCCAACTGGTAGAGCTGGGCCGCGAAGTTGCCGACCGGGCCGAGTCCGATCACCGCAGCCGTCTCGCCGAGAGTGATGTCGGCGACCCGCAGGGCGGCGATGCCGACGCCAGCCAGCCGCACAAAGACCGCCCGCTCCGGCGCGAGTCCGCTCGGCAGCTTGGCGTAGAGCAGATTGCTGAGGGCGAACCGGGCGTGCTGGCCGTAGGTGAAGATGCGGTCGCCGGCGACGACGTCCGTGACCTCCGGTCCGACCGCCAGCACCTCGCCCACCGCGGCATTGCCCAGCGCCATCGGATAGGGCGTCGGCTGCAACCCAGTGAACCGCGCGCTCTCGGTACCGGGGCTGATCAGCGTCACCAGCGTGCGGTAGAGCACCTGCCCGGCGCCGGGTTCGCCAACCTGGTAGGTCTGCAACTCGACCTGACCGACCCCCGTCAGAACCAGCCGCTCCGACTGCATCGATGTCTCCACCCGCCCGCGGCGAGCCCGCCAGGCCTTCGCCGCGGGCGCTGGGGCTCCTTGCGACGTCCTGCCGCCCCGGCCGGCGTGTTGCCAACTCCTGACTCTGGCGCAACGAAGTGGTTAACACGGCGGCCAACGGGGTATCAGCCGAACAGACCGAGACCGCCTGACCAGAGCGGTCGCCGGAGGTGGTCTGCCGCCGGGGGCTCGGTCGGGAGTAGCAAGATGCGACGAAGGGCGTTCACCCTGATCGAGCTGCTGGTGGTGATTGCGATCATCGCGATTCTCGCGGCGATCTTGTTCCCGGTCTTCGCGAAGGCCCGGGAGAAGGCGCGGCAGTCGAGCTGCAGCGCCAACCTGAAGCAACTCGGTCTGGCACTGCGGCAGTACGTGCAGGACTATGACGAGATGACCCCCGCCTACAAGACGCTGCTCGGCGGGACCATCACCCATCCGAACACCGGCCAGGCGATTGGCGCGCAGCTCACCCTGGATGTGATTCAGCCGTACGTCAAGAACTGGCAGCTCTACAAGTGCCCCAGCAACAACCGCGGCCCGGTCTACACCAACCCGGCCTGTGGCCCCGGCACCGGTGAGTACGTCGTGACCTGGAGCTACGGCCCGCTGATGAGCGCCTACGCTGGCAAGGGCCGCATCGGCAGCATGTACTCCGATGCCATCTTCGCCGAACCGGCGACGACCATCTACTTCGCGGAGCTGCCGAACGCCGCCAACCAGTACGCCGGCGGCAACCCGACCGGCTGTGGCGGCTACGGCTACTGGGGCTGCGCCGACAACGCCGTGTTCACCAGTGGGCAGGCCGCGGCCAACCAGTGTCGGATCCACAACGACGGTGGCAACTACGCCTACTACGACGGCCACGTGAAGTGGGTCAAGGACACGGCGCAGCAGGAGCACACCTACCAGTCCGACTGATTCGACCGCCAGGACGCGCAGATCCTGACCACCGGCCGAGCCGCCAGGCTCGGCCGGTGGTGCGTCGGGACTATCGCCGCCGGCCGCGGCGCCAGATCAGACCCATCACCAGCAGCGCCGCGAGGTAGGTCCCGACGCCCAGCAGGTACGGCGCCCGCAGGCTGCTGGCGTGGGCCAGCGCGCCGCCGAACAGCGGACCAAGCAGGCCGCCGCTGCCGAGAATCGCCTCGTGCAGGCCAGCCTTGCCACCCGGGTCGGCGGTGTTGCCGTGCAGGCTGTAGTAGAGACTGCCCAGGTAGGTGACGCCAGCGCAGACCCCCGCCGCGGCGAAACCGAGGGCGAACAGCCAGGGGCTGCTGGCGACCCAGGCCACCAGCAGCCCGGCCGCCGCCAGCAGTGGAGCCAGCAGCAGCGGCGCCACGCGGTAGTGCCAGCGGCTGGTGCGGCCGCCGAGCCAGAACAGCGCCAACTGCCCGCCGTGCAAGGCGGCGATCAGCCAGCCCACCAGCGCCGGCCCGAGGCCGAGGGTCTCGGCCAGGTCGGGGAAGAAGGTCTTCACCAGCGCCAGGCCGACGAACCCCGCGAAGTTGCCCAGCCGCGCCAGGGTCAGGAATAGCGCCGCGTCGGGATGCCCGGCGCTGGTCGCCGGCTCCTCCGGCTGGCGCAGCGCCCGACCGCGTGGAGTACCGCCGGTCAGAAAGGCCAGGGCCAGGCTGGTGCCAACCGCCAGCAGAAAGGGAGCCTGCTGGCTGTGGCCCCAGAGATGCCCACAGACCACCGGCCCGACCAGCAGTCCGAGGCACCAGGCGACGTTGAACTGCCCGATCCGGCGGTTCAGCGCGCCGCCGCCTTCCGCGGCAGCCAGCTCCGCCAGCCAGGCCTGCAACGGCGGCCAGAAGAAGGCCATGCCGCCGCCGGAGAAGGGCAGGATCAGCAGGATCTGCCACGGCTGCCGGACCAGCCCGTAGCAGGCCCAGGCAGCGGCCACCACGAGACACGAGGCGACCACCGCGCGCCGCCGGCCGCAACGGTCGGAGAGCGGCCCGCTGACCAGGCAGCCGAGTGTGTAAGCCCCCGCGCCGACGGTGCCGATCAGCCCCAGCACGGTGGGGGTGGCGCCCAGGTGGATGGCCAGCTCGATGAAGGCCAGACCCGCCAGCCCAATGGCGAAGTCCATCAGGAAGGCAGCCAGGACCAGACGGTGCGCGGGGGAGCGGGGCAACAACAAGAGCGGTATCCTGCAATCGCCCAGTGTAGCACGCCCGGCGCGGTGTCAGTCCTGGTAGCGTGCGCGCAAGAGCGGCGCCGTCCGCAGGATCAGGTGCATCCACTCGGTCAGGTCGACCCACTCCTGAATCTCGACCGCCAGCGCCTCCGGACTCGGCGGCACAATGCCGGTCTCGCAGGCGGCGCCCAGTTCCCGGGCGGCCTTGGCGCGGTAGACGGACAGCGGCCGGTCGCCGAACCGCCCGACCTCGTAGAAGTCCTCGGACAGGTAGACCGCCACGGGCACCTTCTTGGCGCCGTTGATCCGCAGCAACTCGGTCAGCTCGGGCTGCTCGTCGCGGTCGGCCAGCCGCAGTTCGAGGTGAGGCACGGCCGCCTCGAGCCGCCGGAAGATCGGCCCCTGGCGCACGCAGTCGCCGCACCAGATGCCCGAGAGCACGAGCAGGTGCAGCCGGCGGGTGAACGAACCGAGCAACTGCTGCTGCGCCGCGGTGAGCTGCGTCCGTTCGAGGGCCTGCTCCCAACGCGTGCGGTGGACCGCGTCGCCGGTGGCGAGGTAGGCGTCGTAGGGGCGGGCCTGCTCCCACTGGCGGCGGAAGAGGTCGCGGTTGACGTCATGATAGGCGGCAGCATCGGCCATGGTCTGGTGCTCTCCGGTTGCTAGTCTGCGGCGCGCGCGCCGCGCTGTCGGGTTGGGGTGCAACCGGCTCCCAAATGGCACTGAACAGTCGACGCAGTGGGGACGTCTAGGCGGACCAGTGAACCACTCGAGGTGAGTACAATGCGCGTGAAGCGATGGGGTGCAGCTCTGCTGGCCCTCGGTCTGACCCTCCCGCTGGCGGCTCAGGGGCCCGGTGGTGGTGGCGGCGGCGGCGGCGGTGGTCGTCCCGGCGGCGGCCAGGGCCGCGGCATGATGGGCGGCTTCGGCGTCAGTGGCACGCTCGAAGAGATCAGTGACGCGGCGCTGAAAGTCAAAATGATGGACTGGCGCGGCGGCGGGGGCGGCCCGGGCG
>JADZEX010000017.1 GCA_020850355.1 Fimbriimonadaceae bacterium
CAGCGCGAGGCCGACGCGCAGCGGGTCGAGGCGCTGATCAACGAGTTGCAGGCCGGCAGGTAGCCGCCAGCGGGCGCCGAAGGCGTGGGCGGAGATGCTGATGCGGGCCTGGCTCTGGTTGCCGTTGACGGCGTTGGCCGCCGGGGGTGAGGTGGTCGTCTCGGTGGCGCCGCTGCCGACCGCGCCGTTGGTGCGGCAGGAGGCGCTGGTCAGCCTGCGCAACGCCGGCGCCGAGCGGGTCCAAGGGCGGGTCGAGCTGACTCTCAAGCCGCCGGTCGAGGTGGCGCGGACCGCCCGGGTCGGCCTCGATCTGGCGGCCGGCGCGACCGTCGAGGTGCGGCTGCCGTTCGAGCTGTACGAAGAGGGCGCCCACCCGGTCACCGTCCGGGTGGTCACCGCCGCCGGTGAGGCGGGCGTCTGGCAGGGCAGCGTGACGCCAGTCGGGCTGGCGACTGCCCAGCTGCCGGTGGCCAACTACTACCGCCAGCAGGGCGCCGTGCCACCGCGGCCGGCGGGCGCGGTGGTCACCGGCGTCGATCCCCAGAACCGGCTGATCCACCGCGGGCAGCCCTGGGTCCCGATTGGCATCTACCTCACGCCGACCACCGAGCGCGGGGCCAAGGAGCTGGCCGCGGCGGGGTTTGATCTGGTCAGCCTCGGCCAGATGCCGCCGGTCGCCACGCGCAAGTACCTCGATCTGATGCAGTCCTGGGACCTCAAGGTCTGGACGCCGCTGTCTTGGAGCCTGCAGTTTGCCGAGGGCGACGTCGGCCGGAAGAAAGCCGAGTTGACGGAGCTGGTGGCGGCGGTCGGCGGTCACCCGGCGCTGGCGCTCTGGGAGTCGATCGACGAGCCGGCCTGGGGCGGGCAGCCCGCCTGGGGGTTGCGCGAGGGGTACCAGTTCCTGCGTGCGCTTGACCCGCAGCGACCGATCTGGACGAACCACGCGCCCCGCAACAGTGTGCAGACCTTGCAGTGGTACAACCAGGCGACCGACCTGGCCGGCTGCGACGTCTACCCGGTGCCGATGCCGCAGACGCAGTCCAACCTGCCCAACCCGACGCTCAGCGTGGTTGGCGACGAGGCCCGCAAGTCGGTCGCCACGGTCAGTGGGCAGAAGCCGATCCTGATGGTGCTGCAGGGCTTCGCCTGGGCCACGCTCAGCCAGCGCGATGACCCTCAGGCGGTCTACCCGACCTTCGCCGAATCGCGCTTCATGGCTTACGACGCCATCACCGCCGGAGCCAACGGCATCCTCTACTGGGGCTGCCACTACACGCCGCGGCCGTCGCCGTTCTGGAGTGATCTGAAAGCGCTGGTCAGCGAGCTGCGGGCGCTGGCCCCAGCCCTGGCCAGCTTGCCGCCCGCTGGCGGCCCGGTGGAGGTCGCGCCCGCCGACAGCCCGATTGCGGTGGCGGCGCGCACCTACGAGGCCCAGCCGGTGCTCTTGCTGGCCAACCGCAGCGGCCAGCCGGCGCAGGCGAAGGTCCGCCTGCCGGGCGCCACGACCGCCTGGCGGGCGCTGTCTGATGACGCCGCCCCACCCCAGACCGGTGGCGCGCTGCAGGTCAGCCTGCCGCCCTGGGGCACGCTGGCGCTGACGACGCACCCCACCTGGACCCCGCGCCGGCCGGACTACCGCGCCGAGGGGCAGATCGCCAAGACGCTCCGCCCGCTGCCGCTGGAGCCTGGCAATCTGCTGCCGAACGGGTCGTTTGAGCAGGACGACCAGGAGCCCGGTCAGCCCGACGGCTGGCAGGCCCGCTTCCCGTTCACCTCCGAGCTCGACCGCACCGTGACCCACCACGGCGGCGCCAGCCTGAAGCTGACCTCCGACGCGGCCGACTTCCGGCCGCTGCTGGTGCAGACCGGCATCGCCGTCCAGCGCGACGCGAAGTACGAGCTGACTGGCTGGCTACGCAGCGACACGCCAGGGGTCAAGGCGCGGTTCTACGTCGAGTGGGTCAGCGACGGGCACTACTACGGCGGGATCCTGCCGTGGACCAGCCCCACCGCGACCTGGCAGCGCTTCACGGTGCCGGTGAGCACCACACCCAACACCTCCGGCGACCTCTACGCGGTGGTCCAGATCGAGGGCGTCGGGACGGTCTGGTTCGATGATCTGCGGCTGGTGGCGGTGCCCTAAGGAGCCGGTATGAAGTGGTCCTGCCTCCTCCCTCTGCTGCCCAGCGTCGCGGTGGCCCTGACGGTCGAGGTGACCTCGCCGCAGGCCGGCCTGCTGTTCGAGGACGGCGAGCCGCGCCAACTCACGGTGCAGGTCGCCGCTGCGGCCGGGCCGGTGCGGGTGGAGTGGCAGGTCAGCGAGACCGAAGGGCCGTGGCAGGCCAGCGGTCAACTGCTCGTCCCAGTCGCCGCCGGCCGCGGCCAGGCCGGCCTGCCGCTCGAGGTGCCCGGCCGCGGCCATTTCCCACTGCGACTGGTAGCCACCGACGGCCCGGCGACGGCGCGCCTCGAGACGGCGGTCAGCGTCGTCTTTGTGGCCCGTCCGACGGACCCAGAATCGGCCTGGGGATTGTTCTACACACCGCGCCGCTGGATCCAGCCGCCGTACACTGGCGACGACGCCGCGGCGGCGGCGCGCAGTCACCGGCTGCTCGGCGCCTCCTGGTCGCGCCTTAACCTCTGGGAGCATAGCTTCGGTGCGATCACCATGGGTCAGCGCGACGGCCAACCGGACGTCCGCGGCGACTGGGGCGAGTGGAAACGGTACGCGCGGACGTTGCGCGCCGAGGGGATCAGCATCCTGGGCGAGATTGCGCAGTGCCCGCGGGCGCTCTCATCACAGCCCGCGGCCGGCGACACGCGGGGCGACGCCGGTCCGCGGTGGTGCCGGGTCAAGCCGCGCGACTGGGCCCAGTGGGAATCACTGATCGAGAACCTGGCACGCGACTTCCGCGACGAGATCGACTACTGGGAGATCTGGAACGAGGCCAACCTGGACGGGGTCTACTGGGCCGGTACACCCGCCGAGTTGGTGGAACTGGTGGCCCACACCAGCGCCGCCCTGCGCCGCGGCAACCCCCGCGCCAAGATCCTCGGCTGCGGCTTCGTGCATGGCCATGACTACGTCGACCGGGTGTTGGCGATGGGGTTGGGCCGGCATCTTGACATCCTCAGTGTGCATTACACCGACGAACGGCCGGGCGAGACCGCCGCCTGGCGCCAGGTCTTGGCGAAGCACCAGCTCAACCTGCCTCTTTGGAACACCGAGGAGCGCAGCGAGGTGCCGCTGCAGAACCTCGCCGACGGCATCGAGCGCAACTTCAAGTTCATGCACCTGCACGTCGGCTACGACGACTATCGCCTGCTCTGCAACGCCGACTACACCTGCCGGCCGCAGGCGCTGTGGCAGGCCACCGGGGCGCATTTCCTGGCCGGCGCGCAGTTCGTCGCGGTCTCCGCGCCGATCGCCGGCCGGCGCCTGTGCACCTTCCGGCGCCCCGGGCAGGAGGTGGCGGTGCTCGCGGGCAACCCGATGCGCGGCCTGTTCGCGACGACGCCGGCGATGGCCCGGGTGCGGGTCGGCGGGGCAGGGCCCCTGGAGGTCACCAACCGGGTGGGGCGCAGCCGGCAGGTGCCGGTGGTCGCCGGGCGCGCCGAGGTGCCGCTGGACTCGCCACTGCTGTACCTCACCGGGGCCACCGGGATGGTGCTGGAGGAGATCTCCAACCCAGGCGGCGGGCTGGTCGCCGAAGCCGAGGATGGCCGCTGCAGCGAGGGTTGGGGCCGCCACGAACGGCCCGGCTTCTCGGGCGGCAAGATCCTCGAACTGTGGAGCACCACGGCGCCGGGGCCAGCCGGTTACTGGGCCGAGGTGACCATCGAGGTCCCGCGGGCCGGGCGCTACGAGGTGATCTTCGCCGGCAACAGCCTGGGCCGGCTGAAGCCGCCGCGGAGTCTGTCACCCCTGGCCTGGAGCTGCGACGGCGGGCCCGAAACGATCTGCGACGACGCCCTGCCTCTGCTGACCGACGTCACCGCGGTTCCCGAGGCGCTGGCGGTCCTGGGGCAACTGGCCCTGGCGGCCGGCCCGCACACCTTCCGGCTGCGGCTGACCGCTCCGCGCGACACACCCGACCAGGCCTGGGCCCTCTGGTTCGACGCGTTGGCACTGCGCGAGATCGCGCCGTAACCCACCGCCAGCGGCAGGTCTTCGCCGGCCGCGGCGAATAAGGGGGCACGCCGTCTGGAGACCGCCATGCGTTGGCTGCCGCTGGTAGTCCTGCTCGCCCTACCGCTCACTGCCGCCGAGCGCCCCGCGGCCTGTGGCGGCGCCTTCAACGCCACCGCGGGCTACGCCCTGACCGCGGCGCAGCCAGCATTCAGCAATCGCCCGCTGACCGTCGAGCTGTGGGTCAAGCTGACCAGCGCGCAGCAGTACAACATCCTGATCGCCAACGAGGCCAAGAGCAGCGCGACGCACTGGGAGCTGTTCACGACGCCCGGCGACGGGCTGTTGCAGGTCTACCTGCCGGGTCACCAGCCCGACCATGCCCGCTCGAGCTGCCGGCTGACCGACCAGCAGTGGCACTTCGTGGCGGCCCAACTCGAGCCCCAGCGGGCCCGGCTGTGGGTCGATGGGACGCTCGTCGCCGACCAGGCGCACAGCCCGGCGCGCGGGCCCGGGGAGCCCGGTGCGTTGGCCGTCGGCGGGCTGGTGAGCGGCGAGTTGGGTTGCTCCGGTGAGCTCGACGAAGTGCGCCTGTCGACGGGCGCGCGCCCGCCCGTGGTGCCTGCCGCGGAGTTGCCGCTCGACGCCACCACCGTGGCGCTCTGGCGCTTCAACGAACCAGGCGTCAAGACCTACCTGGCCGCCGGCCCGCGCCCGCTCAGCCTGACCTGCCAGCCCAGCGGGCGGGTCGTCAGCGGGACCCAGACGATTCCAGGCGGGATGCCGACCGCGCTGCAGCCGCTGCCGGCGGCCGAGCCGGTGGAGCCCTGGCGGACCGCGCTGCAGCAGACCGCCGCCGCCATCGGCCTGCGTTTGGTTGGCTCGCCGCGCGATGCCGTGCTGCGGTCGTGGAGCAGCGAGTACACAGGCTGGAACCGCCGGGACTACCCGGAGTCGCGCCCCGGCAGCGTCGACCCGGCGAAGCTCCGGGCGCAGGCCTTCGATCCGCAGGCACTGGTCTGGGAGCGCGATGGCGGACCGCTCGGAACGGCCTTGCGGCGGGCCGCGGCGCTGGCCGCCGGGCTCCGCGCCCGCGGTGTCGATCCGCCCGGGGCGGCGGCCGACCTGGCCGCTCTGCAAGCCGCCGCGGGCCAGGCGGCGCGAGACAGCGCCGCTGAGCGAGGCCTCTTTGTGGCGACCTGCGCCGTGCGCCGGACACTGGCCCTGGCCGACCCGCTGCTGGCCTTCGACGACCTGCTGTGCGTCGCCCGCGGCAGCTTCGCCGGCTCGGTGCGCAGCAATCCGGTCAACCAGGACTACCAGGGCGGCCACTTCGTGACGCAGTACTTCGGCTTCAACGCCCTTCCCGGCGGCGGGCTGTACCTCGTCCGCAACTGGCGCCGCGACCCGCAGGTTGTCAACCTGCTGGCCAACAGCGTGGTCGAGAACGGCCGCTTCGCCGGGCGGAAGCTCGACTTCGGCGCCTTCACCACCCCCGACCTGGACTTCGACGGGCGCCGCATCGTCTTCGCCTGGAGCCCGAATCGGCAGCACCAGTGGACCTACAGCCGCGACACCTGCTGGCACCTCTTCTGCGTCAACGCCGACGGCACGGCGCTGCGGCAGTTGACCGACGGGGCCTACAACGACTTCGACCCTTGTTGGCTGCCCGACGGGCGGATCGCCTTCGTCAGCGAGCGCCGCGGCGGGCACATCCGGTGCTTCGCGGCGACGCTCAAGGTGCGCAACTACACCCTCTTTGGCTGCGCCGCCGATGGTAGCGACCTGCGGCCGTTGAGCTACTACGAGACCAGTGAGTGGAACCCCAACGTCACCGCCGACGGGCGGCTGGTCTACACCCGCTGGGACTACACCGACCGCGAGAACTGCCTCGGCTCGCGGGCCTGGTTCGCCGGCCCGGACGGCACCGATCCGCGGGCGCCGCACGGCAACTACCCGCTGCCCTACGACACCTTCGTCGGCCACGCCGTCTGGGGCCGTGGGCCCGACGGGCGCGAGCTGGACAGCCGCTTCGGCGCTCCGCTGGTCGAGATGGGGCTCCGCCAGATCCCCGGGTCGCACCGCTTCCTGTTCACCGCCGCGCCGCACCATGGCGAGATCTACGGCAGTCTGGCGATGCTCGACCTGCAACGGCCTGACGATGGGCACCTGGGGCAGATCCAGCGCGTCACGCCCGATGAGCTGTTCCCCGAAACCGAGCTGCCGGGTCGGCGGCACTACAAGTACGGCACCCCCTGGCCGCTCAGCGAGGAGGTCTACCTCAGCAACCGCTGGGAGGACCTCGTGCGGGTCGACCGCTGGGGCAATCAGGAACTGCTGCTGAGCCTGCGCGAGCTGCCCGGCACGCCCGACGAGCGGCTGCGCCTGAGCGACCCCATCCCGCTCCGACCACGGACCCGCCCGCCGGTGATCCCGTCGCGGATCCGCCGCGACGGCAGCCCCGCCACCGTCGCCGTGATCAACGTCAACGACGCCGATCTGCCGCTGCCCGCCAACCGGCCGATCAAGTGGCTGCGGGTGACTCAGAACATCCTCAAGTTCAACCACGCGATGGGCGAACCGCTGATCGGCTACGAACGCGAGAACACCCCCCGGATCCCGCTGGGCATCGTCCCGGTCGAAGCCGATGGCAGCGTCTACTTCGAGGCGCCGCCGGCCAAGGAACTGATCTTCCAGGTGCTCGACGAGCACTACATGGCGGTGCAGTCGATGCGCTCGACGGCCTTCTTGCAGCCCGGCGAGCAGCTCACCTGCCGCGGCTGCCACGAGCGTCCGCAGAGTGCCCCCCGTGGCCGCGGCACCCCGCTGGCCCTGCGCCGCGGGCCATCCCGATTGCAGCCCGAACTGGGAGCCGTCGAGCCGATCAGCTACGAGCGTCAGATCGAACCGATCCTGCTCCAGCGCTGCCTGCCGTGCCATCAGGAGCACCGCGCCGGGCCGGTCGACCTGAGCTACGCCGCACTCAAAGAGGGCTACACCTTCTGGTTCTCGGGCGCCATGTTCGGGCAGATGACCACCGACTACAGCGGCGTGCATGGCGGCTCGCGGACCATCCCCGGCCGCTTTGGGGCCCACGCCTCGAAGATCGGTCAGGCGCTGCTGGATGTGACGCACCGCGGGGTGGTCAGTCCGGCCGACCGCCGGGCGCTGATCCTCTGGCTCGACAGCAACTCGCTGCGGCTCGGGGCCTTCACCCGCGTCGAAGCCCAGGAACGCGGCGAGTTGGTCTGGCCCGAACTCGACGTCGACCCTGCCAACCCCCGCGGCGAACGCGACACCGGGCCCGGCCTGGCCGGCAACTTCTGGCACGAGAATCAGCAAGGCCCCTACCGCGTCCTGCTCAGCAGCCACACCGCCGACAAGGTGCTGATCCGCGAGCGCGACGGGCGGATCAGTTGGGAGTACTCGATCCGCCACCCCCAGGACTGCTGGCTGCTCCCTAACGGCAACGTGCTGGTCGCCTGGACGCACGGCGTGCGGGAAGTCACGATGGCCAAGGAGACCGTCTGGGAGTACACCACCGGCCCGCCCAATGAGATTCCCAACTGCCAGCCGCTGCCGAACGGCAATGTGCTGATCGGCATCGTCGGCGAGTGCCGGCTGATCGAAGTCAACCGCGCCAAGGAGATCGTGCGGCAAGTCAAGCTGAGCACACCGGTCGCCAACCCGCACGAGCAGTTCCGCTTCTGCCGCGCCACCGGCGAGGGCACCTACCTGGTGCCGTTCACCGCCGAGGGGGTCGTGCGCGAGGTCGACGCCACCGGCCAGGTGTTGCACAGCTACGCCTGCCCGCCCCGCCCCGTCTCAGCCTGGCGCGAACCCGATGGCCACACGCTGCTGACCGCCTCACACAGCATCCTCGACTATGACCGCCACGGTCGCGTCGTCTGGGAACTGACCGCCAACGACGTGCCCGACCTGAACCTCTCGTTCCTGGCGGGCTGCCAACGCCTGCCGCATGGCAACCTGCTGGTCTGCAACTGGAACGCCCGCGACGGCGGCGGCAAGATCGGCGCCCACCTGTTCGAGGTGACCCCCGACAAGCGCGTCGTCTGGCAGGTCGCCGGCACCCCCTTCGGCCAGGTCGCGCAAGTCCAGGTCCTGCCGGACTCCAGACCCCAGGCAACGAACCCATTACAGTCGCACTAACCACCTGACGCCCATCTGGTCCGGTTGTCGTGGTTTCGACTTGAGGGGAGATCGCTGCCCGCGACATGGCGTGGCAGCGAGACACCAACCCACTGCGGCCCGTGGGGGAGCGTGGCGGCGCGGGCGTGCTCCCTTGGACTGGAAGATGCACGGTGCGCTGGGCGACTTCGTGGTGGGCAGTGGTGGTGGTGGCCAGCCTGGCGGCTGGTCCGGCGAAAGCGGCGACCTATACGGTCAACGTCCTGACCGACACCGGCAACGGTTCGGGCACCACGGGCGATCTGCGGTACTGCCTGACCCAGGCCAACGCCGTCGCGCTCCGCGGAGGCGAGCGAAACACCGGCCATCCACATTCACTACTGCGGCAGAGTCTGTTCACCCACCGTTCATGTTAGGCCGAGCCGTGCGGTGGTAGGTTGCCGGTGACCTCAAAGGCGCCCGTGCAGACCTCAGGGTGGGCCGCACAGAGGGGAGCGCAATCGATGCTCGGACTGGCCCATCGCTGGCCGCTCGGCGGCCTGTGGATGATCACGTTTCTGCTGTTTGGTGCCGCGCCTGCCAGCGCAGCCACCTACAATGTTGATGCAACCACCGACACTGGGAGCGGTGCGGCCCTGGCGGGCGACTTGCGGTACTGCATCACTCAAGCCAACGCCACAGGTGCGGCCGATGTTATCTCGTTCGCGGCACTCGGCGCTGGCAGCCACACCATTACGTTGAGCTCAGCGCTGCCGGTGATCACAGGCACTTTGGAGATCCGCGGTGACACCGCAGTCAGCTACTCCACAGTGCCGGTGATCACGCTGCAGAAGGGGGCAGCCGGCAGCATTCATGGCCTCGACATCCTGGCGACGGACGCGACGGTCACCGCCTTGTGCATCAATGGCTTTGCCGGCTCTACGGCTGCCATCAACATCCAGAGTGGCACCAGCGCAGCGCACATCTTGCGGTGCTTCCTGGGCACCGACGCCACCGGGACGGCAGCGGCGGCGAACGGCTACGGCATCCTCGGCGGCGCGAGCGTCCTGCAGGTGGGCGGCACCGGCGTGGGCGATGGCAACCTGATCTCCGGTAACACCCAGGCGGGGATCCGCATCGGCAGTGGCACGGCGACCATCGCGGGCAACCTGATCGGACTGAACGCGGCTGGCACCGCAGCCATCCCGAACGGCGCCGGCCTGCGGCTGCTCAGCTCGGGCCATACGGTCGGTGGGACGCTGGCTGGCGCCCGGAACACCATCAGCGGTAACACCAACCACGGGATTGAGCTCGGCGCTGGTGCGAGCACGGTGCAAGGCAACTACCTCGGCACCAACCTCAGCGGCGCAGGCGCCGTACCCAACGGGATCGGCGTGTGGGTCGCCAGTGGCAACGGCAACCAGATCGGCGGCACGGCCGCAGGGGCCGGCAACCTGGTCAGCGGCAACACCTTTGACGGCATCCGGCTGGAGACGCCGTCGCAGTCGACCAATGTGCAGGGCAACTACCTCGGCACCTCGGCAGCCGGCACGGCGGCGTTGCCCAACGGGCAGAGCGGCCTGGCCATCTGGGGCTCACCAGGCAACACCGTCGGCGGCAGCGCCGCGGGCGCCGCCAACGTGATCTCCGGCAACACCGCCTACGGCATCTGGATTGGCAACAGTGGCGCCAACGGCAACACGGTGAGCGGCAACCTGATCGGCACCGACCCGACGGGTTCCACCGCCGTCGGCAACGCTAGCCATGGGATCCGGCTCGATGCCGGGACTGGCAACGTGATCGGCGGAGCAGCGGCCGGGGCGGGAAACCTGATCTCCGGGAACGGAAGCGTCGGCGTCTACCTGCGGTCTAGCAGCGTCTCTTCGACGACCATCCAGGGCAATCGCATCGGGACCAACGCCCTCGGCGCCGCCGCGCTCGCAAACCACCACGGCATCTACTTGTACGACTCCTCCGACAACTCAATCCTCGGTAACCTGATCTCCGGAAACACCTTCAACGCCGGCACGGACGGTCTGGGCCTCTGGTTGAGCGGTGCCACAGCGTCCAGCAACAACCTGATCGCCGGCAACCTGATCGGCACCGATGCGACGGGCAGCGCCGCCATTCCGAACTGGAAAGGCGTCTCCATCGACCGCGGAACCGGCAACAACTTCGGCCTGACTGGCGCAGCGAATCGCAACGTAGTCTCGGGCAACCTGGACGACGGCATGCAGGTCTGGACGGGCGCCACCAACCACAACATGATACGCGGCAACTACTTCGGAACCACCGCCACGGGCACCGCCGCGCTACCGAACGGCAAGTCTGGCCTCGCGTTGTGTGGCTGCGTCAGCAACACGATTGGCGGGACGCTGGCTGGCGAGGCCAACGTCTTCTCAGGCAACTCCCACTACGGCATCTGGGGCGGCTATGCCGGCTGCGACAACAACACGATTCTCGGCAACTACGTCGGCACCGACCCAACCGGCACCACCGCGGTCGGCAACGGCTCCAACGGAATCCGGTTCGACGAAGGCACTGGCAACCGGATCGGCGGACCGGCCGCTGGCGCCGGAAACGTGATCTCGGGTAATGGGAACGCCGGCGTCTACCTGCGCACCGCCAACGTCACCGGGACGATCATCCAAGGCAACAAGATCGGCACCAACAAGGCCGGAACGGCCGCCCTGCCCAACCAATACGGCATCTACCTGTACGACAGCTCGGCCAACACCATTGGCGGCAGCGCAACCGGTGAAGGCAACCTGATCTCCGGCAACACCTTCAACGGCAATACCGACGGGCTAGGCATCTGGCTCACGGGCCTCAGCGGCAGTAACAACAACAGCATCGCGGGCAACACCATCGGGGCCGACGTCAACGGCACCACGGCGATCCCGAACTTCAAGGGCATCTCAATCGACCGGGGCACCGGCAACAGCGTGGGCGTCGCGACGGCCACCGGCGGCAACCTCATCTCCGGGAACATCCATGACGGCCTGGAGCTCTGGACCACCAACGTCAGTGGCACCAGCGTCGTCGGCAACCGCATCGGCACCGACGCGAGCGGCGCCACGGCATTGCCAAACCGCATTGGTGTCATGCTCGTCGATACATCCAACAACACCATCGGCGGCAACCAGGCCGGCCAGGGCAACTTGATCTCCGGCAACACCAATGACGGCACCAATGCCGCTGCCATCCTTCTATCCGGCTCGGCTGGTTCCAATAACAACACAATCAGCGGAAACCGAATCGGCACCAATGCCACTGGCTCCGCGGCCATCGCCAACTACCAGGGAGTCCTGATCACTGGCGGTGCGAATAACGTCGTTGGCGGACCAACTGCTCCAGACGGCAATCTCATCTCCGGGAGCACCTCAGCCGGCCTGCAGCTCTGGAACGCCGCAACACACCACACCACCATCACCAATAACTACCTTGGCGTGAACGCCTCCGGTTCGCTGGCATTGCCAAATGCCACGGGCAATGTGGTCTTGGTCAGTTCATCGGACAACACCATTGGCCAGGCCGGCCGCGGCAACTTGATCTCCGGATCCGGCGACTGCGGCATTCGCATGACCGCTTATGTGGCCGGCCCTGGAAGCGACCGCAATGTCATCCAGGGCAACCGCATTGGCACCGATGCGACGGGGGCTGTGGCGATCCCCAACACTGTCGACGGGATCCAAACCATCTGGGGCGACGCCACAGTGATTGGCGGTACCACCGCAGGCGAGGGCAATCTGATCTCTGGCAATGGCAGCTATGGGATCCGCGAGGACTCTACGCTCGTTGCGCACTCCTTGATTCAGGGCAACACCATCGGCACCAATCAGGCAGGCACGGCGGCGCTGCCGAATCTGTGGGGCATGGTAGTCAACGGCGACAGCTCGACGATCGGCGGTACCGCAGCCGGCGCTGGCAATCTGATCAGCGGCAATACCACAGGGCAGTTGATTCTGTCACTCACCGGCCATCACTACACCGTTCAGGGTAACACCATTGGACCCGACCGCACGGGCACCACAGCTCTGTCACCGACCGGAGCGGGCATCACGATTCGACGCGGAGCGCACCACCACACCATCGGCGGCAGCGTGCCGGCTGCCCGCAACGTAGTGTCCGGCAATGGCGGCGATGGCGTGGTGATCCAGGGCAATGAAGGCGCCCACTCCAACACCGTCAACGGCAACTATATCGGCGTCGACGCATCAGGCACAGGCCCGCTTCCCAATGGCGGCACTGGCGTCAGGATGTACGAGACGACACACGACAACGTGATCGGTGGCCCGACCGCCGCCGACGGAAATCTCATTGCGTACAACATTGGCGCTGGCATCGGCGTAGAGGCATCGTGCGAGGACAACGCCATCCGCTGTAATCTTATCCACGACAATGGCAGCCTTGGTATCGACCTGGATGAGGATGGCGTCACGCTCAACGATGCCAGCCACCGCAGTACTGGGGGTAACCGCCAGTATCCCTACGCAGTGCTGACTTCGGCGGCCATCTCTGGTGGCAATCTGACGGCAACCGGGTATTGCCGGTCCGGCGACACCGTCGACCTCTTCACCGCATCGGCCGACCCAAGTGGGTTCGGCCAAGGTGCCAGTTATCTTGGGTCCTTTGTGGAGGGCACAGGTGCTGACTCTGATGCCGCGGTAGCTGATTACAGCGGCACCATCAACGGGCTGTCGCAGGGTAATGACACCAATGCCAGCCGGTTCCGGGTCACAATCTCGGCGCCGGGCGTGGCAGTGGGAACCCGACTGACTGCCACCGCGACGAACGCGGCCGGCAGCACCAGCGAGTTCGGCGGTCTGGCGAGCGTAGCCGGCGTCGCGACGCAGTTGGCGTTCACCACGCAACCCAGTGCGGTGGTGGCAGGCGTGTCGATCTCGCCGGCCGTCGTGGTCGAGCTGCGAGATGCGCTGAACCATCGGGTTCAGAGTAGTGCCAGTGTTAGCCTGGGCATCGCAACCCCAGTTGGCGGAAGCCTGCTGGGAAGCACCACGGTTGCCGCCGACAACGGCGCGGCGACGTTCGCTGCGGTCAACGTGCAGGTCGTCGGCTCCAAGACGCTTTCCGCCGATGCTGGGGGGTTGCCGACCATCACCTCCAGCACCTTCCTGGTCTCGCAGGCCGCGGCTGCCGCGGCGCAATCAACGGCCATCGTGCCGAACGGCACGGCCGGCGTCGCGACGACGATCACCATCCAGGCCAAGGACGCCTACGGCAACAACCGGACGACCGGCGGCGACACCGTCGTGGTCGCGGTGACCGGCGCCAACACTGCCACGCCGACCGTCACGGACAACGGCGACGGGACCTACAGCGCTAGCTACACGCCGACCGTCACGGGCACTGACCAGGTCGCCATCACGCTCGGTGGGACCGCCATCGGCGGCTCGCCGTACGCCTCGGTCGTCGGCGCCGGCGGCGCGTCGGCCGCGCAGTCGACGGCCACCGTGCCGAACGGTACGGCCGGCGTCGCCACCACCATCACCATCCAGGCCAAGGACGCCTACGGCAACAATCGGACGACCGGCGGCGACACCGTCGTGGTCGCGGTGAGCGGCGCCAACACCGCCACCCCGACCGTCACCGACCACGGCGACGGGACCTACA